>DASTAY010000057.1:0-93880 GCA_035712345.1 Solirubrobacterales bacterium | reverse complement strand
CAGATCAACCAAATTGTGGGAAGATGTCCTCGATGAGCGAGCAGACCGCAGTCGCGGAGAGGGACGGCACGGGCGCGGAGGTCGATCCGCACCGCGAGGCCTGGATCTCGCTGACCCAGACCCACGCCGCGGTGACCGGCCGTCTGCAGGAGGCCCTGGTCGCCGCCGAGCTGCCGCCGTTGCCCTGGTTCGAAGTGCTGGCGACGCTCGACCGGGCGCCGGAGCAGCGGCTGAAAATGGGGGAGCTGGCCGAGGCGCTGGTGATCACCCGCGGCGGCCTGACCAAGCTGGTCGACCGGCTGATCAAGGCCGGCCTGCTGGAGCGGACCTTCTGCGAGACCGACCGCCGGGTCAGCTACGCAACGCTGCTCCCGGCCGGAGTCGAGCTGCTCGAAGAGATGCGCCCGATCGCCCGCGCCGAGCTCGCCGCCGCCTTCAGCGCCAGGCTGACCGTCGCGCAGGCCGAGCAGCTCCGCGAGATGCTCGACAGCGTCCGCGGCGGCGCCTGCGGCACGATCTAGGGCGCCTTTCCCAACCTCTGGTTCGGAAAGGCGCCCCTAGGCGAGCGCCGCGGCGGCCCGCTCTTTGGCGGACTCGACGATCGCCAGCACCGCCGGCTCCTGGCCTTCACGGAGCAGCTGGATCGGGTCGGGGTCGCCGTTGACGATCCCCTCGAAGAACTCCTTGCGGTCCTGGTAGGTCGGCAGCGTCCCCTTCGCCCAGCCGCGGGCGTCGTTGAGGATCACCGCCAGGCGCGCGTACTCCTCGCCGAAGAGCTCGGAGATCTCGCGCTTCATCCGCTTGGCGAGGGCGGGGGAGGCGCCGGCGGTCGAGATCGCGATCGCCAGCGGCCCGGTGCGGACGATCGCCGGGAGGATGAAGTTGCAGAGCGGCGGCACATCGACGATGTTGACCAGCATCGCCCGCTGCTCGGCGTCGTCGAAGATGCCGATGTTGACCTCGGAATCGTCGGTGCAGGCGATCACCATGAAGACCCCCTCGAGGTCCTCCGGCCCGGCGTAGGCCCGCTTCTGCCACTGGATCGAGCCCTCCTGCGCCAGCTGTTCCAGCTCGGGATGGGCGGTCGGCGCGATCAGCGTCACGTCGCCGCTGCAGGCCAGCAGCCCCTCGACCTTCTCCAGGCCGATGTCGCCGCCGCCGACGACCAGGCACCTGCGGCCGGTCAGTTTCAGGCAGGCGATGTAGAAGGGCGTCTCCAGCATGTCCCGCACGCAGGACTGATCGCAGATCCCCTTGCGGAACTGGCAGACGCACTCCTTGCCGGCGTAGGCCTGAGCTGGCATTGGAGAAAGACTAGTGACCCGCGATCAGATGCTGTCCAGCGTGACGCGGAGGCCCTGTTCGAGGTCCATCGCGGCTCGCCAGCCCAGCTCTTGCTCGGCGCGGCCGGCGTCGATCGCGATTCGCTGTACCTCGCCGGCCCGTTCCGGGGCGAATTCGGGATCGAAGCCCTCGTTGCCGGAGAGGCCCTTCAGCGACTCGATCAGTTCGAGGACGTCGGTCTCCTTGCCGGTGCCGATGTTGATCGCGCCGGTCGCCTCGGAGCCGGCGGCGGCGAGGGCGGCGGAGACCACGTCCCCCACATATATGTAGTCGCGGGTCTGCTTGCCGTCGCCGAACACGGTCGGGCGGCCCCCCTCCTTTAGCAGGCCGCAGAAGATCGCGATCACGCCGGCCTCGCCGAGCGGGTCCTGGCGCGGGCCGTAGACGTTGCCCAGCCGCAGCGACACCCCGGAGAGGCCGTAGAGCCGCTCGTAGAGGGAGAGGTAGCCCTCGGCCGCGAACTTGCTCTGGCCGTAGGCGGACATCGGCGCGATCGGCGCGCTCTCGGGCAGCGGGATCTTCTGTCCCTCCCCCTCGCCGTAGATCGCGCCGCCGGTCGAGATCGAGACCACGCGCCTGCACTCCGACGCCCGCGCCGCCTCCAGCACGTTGGCGGTGCCGCCGACGTTGACGCTCGCGTCGAAGAAAGGGTCGGCAAGGGACTTGCGGACGTCGATCTGGGCGGCGAGATGGAAGATCGCCTCGGGCCGTCTATCGCCTGCCAGGCCGACCAGGCCGTCGCGGTCGCGGATGTCCATTTCGACCAGCTCGGCGCCGTTCGCCAGGCCCGGTTCGAGGTTGGACATGCGCCCGGTCGAGAGGTCGTCGACGACCGTGACCCCGTCGCCGCGCGCGAGCAGCGCGTCGACCAGATTCGAGCCGATGAAGCCCGCGCCGCCAGTGACCAGACACCTCATGGGCCGGTGATCCTAAGCACATCGGCGGGTGCCGGGAGCGCGATTGGCCGCCTGTACGCCTTCTTGCGCGGCCGACGACCCCTGCTACCCTCGCCGACCCATGAGACTGATCGTCACCGAGAAGAACAACAGCGCCAAGAAGATCGCCGAAGCGCTGAGCCGCGGCACCAACGCCTCTGACAAAACCTTCAAAGTCCCCTTCTACACCTGGACCGACGACGACGGCGGCGAGCAGATGACCGTCGGCCTCAAGGGGCACGTGCTCGGCCCGGCCTTCCCCGAGGGCTACTCGAACTGGCAGAAGACCGACCTGCACGACCTGATCGACGCCGAGCTGATCAAGCAGCCGACCGACAAAAACGTCGTCAAAGCGATCCGCAAGATGGCCAAAGAGGCCGACGAGCTCGTGATCGCCACCGACTTCGACCGCGAGGGCGAGCTGATCGGGCTCGAGGCGCTGCAGGAGATGATCGAGGCCAACCCGGAGTTGGGCTCGCGCGAGGACGCCGACGCCGGCACCCTGCGGATCAAGCGCGCCCGCTACTCGGCTCTGACCAAGGAAGAGATCGAGCGCGCCTTCGATGATCTCGACGAGCTCTCCTACCCGCTGGCCAACGCCGGCGCCGCCCGCCAAGACATCGACCTGCTCTGGGGCGCGACCCTGACCCGGGCCGTCTCGCTCGCCAGCCGCCGCTTCGGCTCCAACTTCCTCTCCGTCGGCCGCGTGCAGAGCCCGACGCTGGGCCTGATCGTCGAGCGCGAGATGGAGCGCCGCGCCCACGTCGCCAAACCTTTCTGGGAACTGTTCGCCAAGTTCGAGCACCCCGACGGCAGCTTCGAGACGCACCACGCGACTGACAAATTCTGGGAGAAGGCCGAGGCCGACAAGGCGTTCGCCGGGACCTCCGGGCCCGGCACGGTCAAATCGGTGACGGCGCGCAAGAACACGCGCAAGCCGCCGACCCCCTACAACACGACCGCCTTCAGCACCGATGCCTCCAGCCGCCTCGGCATCACCCCCGCCAGCGCGATGCGAATCGCCGAGGACCTCTACATGGACGGCTTCATCTCCTACCCGCGCACCGACAACACGGTCTACCCGGCCTCGCTGCCGCTGCGCGAGCTGGTCGCCTCGCTGGTCAAGGTCAAGGAGTTCTCCGCCGCCTCGGGCCTGCTCGACGGCGAGCTGAAACCGACCCGGGGCAAAAAAGAGACCACCGACCACCCGCCGATCTACCCGACCCAGGCGATCCACCCCGGCGCTCTCGACGGCTCCAAGAAGCGCGTCTACGAACTGATCGTGCGCCGCTTCCTCGCCACCTTCAGCCCGCCGATGATCACCGAGTCGACCCGTGCGGACATCGAGGCGGGCTCGGAGACCTACTTCGTGCGCGGCTCGGTCGTCGTCGACCCCGGCTACGCCGGCATCTACACCTACGCCCGCTCCTCCGACGAGGAGATCCCGGCCCTCAAGGAGGGGCAGACGCTCGCCCTCGACGGCGAGCCGTGGATCCTCGACAAGGAGACCCAGCCGCCAGGACGTATCTCGCAGGCCAAGTTGATCGAGCTGATGGAGGAGCGCGGGCTCGGCACCAAAGCGACCCGCGCCGACATCATCCAGAAGCTCTTCGACCGCGGCTACGTCTACGGCAACCCGCCGGTCCCCTCCGAGACGGGGATCGCGCTGTACGAGGCGTTCAAGAACTACGTGCCGGCGATGGCGACGCCGGAGATGACCGCCCAACTGGAGGCGGAGATGGACCGCATCGCCGGCGGCGAGATGAGCAAGGGCGAGGTGGTCGGCGAGAGCCGCGACCTGCTGCACAAGACCTGGACCGAGATCGACGGCAGCCGCGAGGAGCTCGCCAAGGTCATCTGGAAAGGGATGGACGAGGACCGCATCCTGGGCCCCTGCAAGGTCTGCGAGGAAGCGGGTCGGACCAAGGAGGACGGCTCGCCCAACATGCTGCGCATCATCAGGGCGAAAAAATCGGGCAAACGCTTCGTCGGCTGCAGCGGCTGGGTCCTCGACGACCCCGACTCGTGCGACCAGACCTTCCCGTTGCCCCAGCGCGGCGACGTCTTCCGGCTCGAGGAACGCTGCTCGATCTGCGGCGAGACCCCGCGGCTCAAAGTGGTGCCCTTCCGCGGCCGGCCCTGGAACCTCTGCCTCAACGACGATTGCGAGTCGATGCAGGAGATGAAGAAACGCCGCGCTGAGCGCGAAGCGGCGAAAGCGGCGAAGGCCGAGATGGAAAAGAAGCCACCGCCGGACGGAGAGAACGGCAGGGCCGCCAAGAAGGCGAGCAAGGCCGATACCGCGACTCGCAAACGGAAAAGGGCGAAAACGACCGTCAAATGACGTTCGTCTCCCTGGAGGGCGTGGATGGCTCCGGGAAGAGCACGCAGGCGAGGCTGCTCGCCGAGGCGCTCGGCCCGCGGACGACGCTGATCCGCGAGCCGGGGGGTACCGACGCTGCGGAGCGGATCCGCGAGCTGCTCGCCGATCCCGCCCTGGAGTTGGATTCCTTCGCCGAGCTGCTGCTCTTCTCCGCGGCGCGCGCCGACCTGCTCGCGCGGGTCGTGCGACCTGCCCTGGAGAGCGGCGGCACCGTCGTCGCCGATCGCTTCGCCGACTCCAGCGTCGCCTACCAGGGCGGCGCCCGCGGGCTCGGCACGAGCCACGTGCTCTCGCTCGTCGACCAGGCGATCGATGGGCTCTGGCCCGACCTGACGATCTACCTGAAGATCGACCCGGAGGCCGGCCTTGCCCGCGCCGAGGGCGAGGACCGCTTCGAGGCCGAGGGGCTGGAGCTGCAGCGCGCCGTCGCCGAGGCGTACGACGAGATCGCGATCATCGCCTCGGACCGGGTCGTCGTCGTCGACGCCAAGGGCAGCGTCGAGGAGGTCCATGCGCGGGTGATGGAGGTGGTCAGATCACGCTAGGGACCATGCAGTCGACCGCGGGTCCTGTCGCGGCGGCCTCCCCCATGTGCTCGGACGCGCTCCGCGCGCCCTCCGCTATGGGGGACCCCCGCCGCCACGCCACCCGCGGAAGGAATGGATGAGCGCCCTGGCCGAGAGCACCGTCCATCAGCCGCGTGTGCAGCTGGCGCTGAGCGCGGCGCTGAAGACGGGACCGTCGCATGCGTACCTCTTCCGGGGCCCGCGAGGTTCCGGCAAGCGAGTGGCGGCGCGGGCTTTTGCCGCGGAGATTCTGGCGAGTGCCGCTGAGGACGCCGGGGACGCGCGGCGCCGGGCGCTGCTCGATCCCTCGCCGCATCCCGACCTCGTCTGGCTGGCGCCGAAGGGGGCGCAGCACATGGTCGAGGAGGTGCGGGAGCGGGTCATCCGCGCCGCCGCCTACCGGCCCTACGAAGGCGGCAAGCGGGTCTTCGTGGTCGAGGCGGCGGAGGCGATGCGGGACGAGAGCCAGAACGCCCTGCTGAAGACGCTGGAGGAACCGCCCGAGTTCGTCCACCTGATCCTGCTCAGCTCCGAGCCGGCGGCGCTGTTGGAGACCATCGCCTCGCGCTGCCAGCCGGTCGATTTCGCGCCGCTGCCCCCCGAGGCGGTCGAGGCCATGCTCCGCGACGCGGCCCCCGGCGGCGACGCGGACGAGATCGCCGCCGCGGCTCGACTCTCGGGCGGTGACGTCGAGCTGGCTGGCACGTTGTTGAGCGAGCGGGGGCGGGCGCTGCGCGAGCAGGCGGTCGCGATGGACTGGAGCGCGATCCTGAGCACCGCCGAGGCGGCGGGCGAAGAAGCCGAATCCGCCGCGCGCGACGCGCTGGAAGAGGAAAAGGAGGCCGGCGTCAAACGCTCGGCCCGCGACATCGCCGACGCCGCCAAACGCGCCGGCCGCCGCCGCCGCACCGAGCTGCTCGACCTCGGCCTGCGACTGGCCGCCGCCTGGTTTCGCGACCTCGCCGCCACCGCCGCGGGCGCCGCCGACGTGGTTTACAACCGCGATCGCACCGCGCAGCTCCAGTCGCAGGCCGCCGGCGGCGACGCGAACGGCCCTCGCCGCGCGGTCGAGCTCGTCGAGGACACCCGCCGCCGCCTCGACCTCAACGTCTCCGAGGAGCTTGCCCTCGAGGCGCTCTCGTTCAGGCTCTCGCGCGAGCCGACCTAGAAAGTTTTCAGAACTGTGACTCTTTGCGCGCCACGCGGGCGTTTGAGCCTCCTACGGTCGCGACATGACCGCTGTCGTGCTCAACGCCACTCCGCCTGCAGCCCTGACGGAGTTCGTATCGAGTATCGCGGGCACGGTCGTGGGTGTGTCCGGGGTGGTTGCCGGATCTACGCGCGCCTGGGCTGTACTGACGAGGGAGTCGCACGAGCAAATTGAACGATGACGGCAGCAGGATTTGTCGCCGGCGCAGCCTTTGCGATAGCTATTGTCTGTATCGACGCACTTTTGGAGCTACACTGAACGACATGCCTCGTGGCTTCCTGATCCGGTGCAGTCTCTTGATTCTGGGCGGCATTCCCCTAGTGCTCGTTCTTCATCTCGTCGACCCGCCGCCGAATCTAGGAGGGATAGCCATTTTCGCCTATGCGGTCGCGATGGGGATCGGCATTGCCGACTACGGCGTCAGGCACCCAGATGAGTTTCCCCCTCAGCCGAAACGCCGCTGACGGTTCAAGTCCCGGTACGTTCTTCCTCGAGGTCGGAGCGCTCCCTCGCCGAAGCGTTCCCGTTGTCCGCTTGTGCCGCCTGCTCCCGGGCCTTCTCCAGCGCCCGCTCCTGGGCCAGGCGGGTTATCTGGGCGGCCTGGCGGGACATGATCACGCTGAAGTTGAGCGCCATGCCGAGCAGCAGCAGGAGAATGATCGAGAAGAGGGCGACGTTGGTGTCGCGGACGCCCATCAGGTCGGCGACGGTGCCTAGCAGGCCGGGGAAGATCGCCCCGGCGAGCATCCCCAGGCCGGCGACGAACCAGACGACGCTGAAGCGCTCCTGCAGGCGGTCGCGGCGGATCAGCTCGAGGATCATCAGCATGAAGGCGACCGCGATCACCGCCGCGAGGACGCGGGTCTGCGAGGTCAGGTGGACCTTGGGATCCTGCGCCGCGGCAAGCACCATGGCGTTCATCGCTCCGTCCCCACCTTGCGCGGCCGGAACTGGCCGACCAGGAGCACGATCATCCCCTTGAAGATGAAGAAGGCGGAGCGCAGCGGGGTGAGGAACGAGGATCCACCGGCCCGCTCGAGCATCCGCACCGGCACCTCCTCGACCCGCAGGCCCTGGCGCACCGCCAGCTGCAGCGACTCGATCTCGGCGAAGTCGGGCGAGTAGCTCTCGCTGAACAGCTCCATCACCCGCCGGTTCGCCGCCCGCATGCCGCTGGTCGTGTCGGTGAAGCGCTGCCGCGTGGCGAGGGTGAGGAAGAAGCGGAAGACGCTGATGCCGATCCGCCTCGAGATCGTCGCCCGGTAGTCCTCGCCCGCGCCTTCGTCCTCGCTGCGTTCGGCGGCATCGGCGTGGAAGCGCGAGCCGATCACCAGGTCGGCGCGGCCGGCGCGCACCTCCTCCAGCAGACGGGCGACCTCGGCGGGCGGATGCTGGCCGTCGGCGTCGAGGTGGGCGCAGAGGTCATAGCCCTCTCGCAACGCGTAGAGGTAGCCCGTCTGCAGCGCCGCGCCCAGGCCCTGGTTGAAGGGCAGCGAGGCGACCGTCGCCCCAGCCGCGGCCGCGCTCGCCGCGGTCGCGTCGGTGGAGCCGTCGTCGACGACCAGCAGGTCGGCCTCGGGCAGGCGCTCGCGCACCCCGGCGATCACAGCCGCGACCGAGTCCGCCTCGTTCCAGGCGGGAATGAAGACCAGCGTCCTCATGCGATCAATTCTCCCATGCGGGGCAGCCACCATTGTGTTAGTAAACCTTCATGGAAGGTAGTGGCCCGCTGTGAGAAGGATCGGGATCAGGTTCTGGCTGGTCGGCGCATTTGCGGCTGTGACCCTGCTCACGGCGGGGGTCGTCTACCTCTTCGGCGACCGGCCGCGGGCCGTGCTCGGCGCGATCGCGCTCGGCATCCTCTCCGGCTTCTTCATCGCCCTCGGCATCTCGCGTCGTGTGCAGCGCCTCTCGAGCGGCGCGGGCGAACTGGCGGCCGGCTCCTTCGACACCCACCTCGACATCGGCGGCCGCGACGAGATCGGCGACCTCGCCCGGGCGCTCGAATCGATGCGCACCTCGCTCAAGGAGAGCTTCGGTGTGCTCACCGCCGACCGCAACAAGCTGAAAGCGATCTTCGACGGGCTCACCGATGCGGTGATCGTCGTCGACGAGAAGGGCGCCGTGCGCTTCTCCAACAGCGCCGCCGCCAAACTGCTCGACCCGCTCGGCCAGCCGCCGTCGGTGATGCGCTCGCAGCTGCGCCGGGCGACCGACGTCGGCTTCGCCGCTCACCCGGCGCTGCGGATGGGCGATCGCGCCTACGCGATGACCGCGCGGGCGCTGCCCAAAGAGCGCGCCGTGCTGGTCGTCGCCCGCGATCGCACCGACGAGATGCGCCGCGAGCTTGCCGAAGCCGACTTCATCTCCAACGCCGCGCACGAGTTGCGCAACCCGCTGGCGGGGATCTCCAGCGCGATCGAGGTGCTGCAGGAGGGCGCCAAGGACGATCCCGGCGCGCTCGACCACTTCCTCGGCCGCCTCGCCGAGGACGCCGAGCGGATGAACCGGCTGACCAAGTCCCTGCTCACCCTGGCCCGGGTCGAGTCGATCGGCGCGGGGGAGACCGAGGAGGTCGATGTCGCGGCCGCGGTTCGAGACACGCTCGCCGCGGTGGAGACCCCGCCGCACATCGAACTGAGCACCGAGGTCGAGCCCGAGCTCGCCGCCAAGGGAGACCCGACGCTGCTGCGCCAGGTGCTGGTCGGCCTGCTCACCAACGCCTTCAAGCACACGCCGCTGCCCGGGCGCGTTACCGTTCGCGGCCGCCATGAGGGAGAGAACGAGGTGATGCTGGAAGTGATCGACACCGGGCCCGGGATCCCCGAGGCGGAGATAGAGCGCGTCTTCGAGCGCTTCTACCGCCGCGACGAGTCGCGCAAGCAGGAGGGCTTCGGCCTCGGCCTGGCGATCGCCAGGCGCATGGTCAGCGTCATGGGCGGCGAGATCGGCGCCCACTCGGTCGAGGGCGAGGGCAGCACGTTCTGGGTCCGCCTGCCCGTCGCACAGCCCAGCCCCACCCCGGTCGCATGAGCAGCGGACGCATCCTGGTCGCCGACGACGAGCCCTCGGTCAGGGACTCGGTCGGGTACGCGCTGGCCCAGGAGGGCTTCGAGGTCAGCTCCGCCGCCGATGGCGACGAGGCGGCCGCCCAGGTCAGCGACGGCATCCCCTACGACCTGCTGATCCTCGACATCATGATGCCGGGGCCGAGCGGGCTCGACATCTGTCGCGACGTGCGCTCGCGCAGCGCCGTGCCGATCATCCTGCTCACCGCCAAGGACGCCGAGGTCGACAAGGTCGTCGGGCTCGAGGTCGGCGCCGACGATTACGTGACCAAGCCCTTCTCCGTGCGCGAGCTGCTCGGCCGCGTGCGCGCGCAGCTGCGCCGTCGCGAGCTCGACCGGGCGCCGCTCGCCGAGGCGGTGAAGATCGAAGCCGGCCCGGTCTCGATCGATCTCGTGCGCCACGTCGCCATGGTCCGCGAGGTCCCCGTCAACCTGACCCGCTCGGAGTTCCAGCTGCTGCGCCTGTTGGTGGGCCGCGCCGGTGAGGTGTTCCCCCGCCGACTGATCATGGAGGAGCTCTGGCAGACCGAGTTCGACGGCGACGAGCGGGCCTGCGACGTGCACATCTCCAACCTCCGCCAGAAGGTCGAGCGCGATCCCCAGAACCCCGAGCTGGTGCTCACCGTACGCGGCGTCGGTTACAAGTTCGACGCCGGCGAGCGCAGCTGAGCGTCGTCGCGCGGCTCCCAGCCGGCGGCGGCTCGCGGCCCGAGAAAGGGGACGAGCATCGCGAACTCGAGCTCGGGAAGGAAGCGAGGAAGGTCATGAGCCCGACCGGCTCGGATCTCGTCGGCGATCAGTCCGGCCACGCCGCTGACGGCCATCAGCGCGGTGCTCGGCGGCAGGCATGGCCGGCTCGGGGGGCGCTCCTTTTCAAGCAGGCGTGCGAGGCGGTCGAGCGCCGCCCGGTGCCGCCGCCGGGCCTGTTCGCCTGCGGCCGCGAACTCCACCACCGCGGTGCGGGCCAGCGCCGGATCGCGGGCGAAGAGATCGACTATCGCCGCGAGCGCGTCCCTGGGCCCCTCGGGCCACGGCTCCGCGCCGCCGGCACCCTCGGCGGCGGCGAAGATCCGCTCGAGGACCAGCTCATAGGCGCCCAGGAACCCATCGCGCTTGTCGGCGAAGTACTTATAGAAGGTGCTGCGCGAGGCGTGGGCCTCGGCGATGACGTCGGCGACCGAGGTCGCCTGATAGCCGCGGCGTCCGACGACTCGGATCATCGCCTCGAGGATCGGTTGTCGCCGGGGTTCTGTGCTCGCCATCCGCGCCTCCAGACGGGAATACATCCTGGTACATAATCATACTGCTTTATGTACAAATGAGTACCCCGATGGCACGACGCGCCGCGGGGACGCCCGAGGCGTCGGGAGGAAGTGCCTCCAACCAGGCGTAGATAGGCTTTCTGCATGGACCGGAGCCCGAGCGCAGACGAGGCGACCGCGATCGCCGCGGCGATCGCCCGCTTCGAGGCGGACATCGCTCCGGTCGAGGCTGCGGCAGAGGAAGCGGTGAGCCCGTGGCAACGGGCGGCGCTGGCGGAGGGAGTCGGCGCGAAGGGCATGGTCCAGAGGCACCTAGAAGGAGGGACGCGATGGCAGTCGTGAAAATCATCGAGCTGGTCGGCAGCTCCAAGACGTCGACCGACGACGCGGCGAAACAGGCGCTCGCCCAGGCGCAGGGCACGTTGCGCAACATCCGCGCCGTCGACATCGTCTCGACCGGCATCCGGGGCGAGAACCTCGACGAGTACCGCGCCCACGTGCGGGTCGCCTTCCTGGTCGAGGGGACCGAGGTCGACTGATGGGCGACGAGACGCGGGAGGTCTCGCGCGACGAGGCCCGGAAGTTGATCGAGGACGGCGCGCAGCTGGTCGATGTGCGCGCCGACCACGAGTGGGACGCCGGTCACATCGCCGGCGCCACCCACCTGCCGCTGGACGAGCTGGCCGGGCGCACCGGGGAGATCGACCCCGATCGCCCGGTCGTCCTCTACTGCCGTGGCGGCACCCGCTCGACGATGGCGACCGACGCGCTCGCCGACGCCGGCTTCGACGCGGCGAAGCTGAGCGAGGGGATCGTCGGTTGGGCCGCGGCCGAGCTGCCGCTCGAGCCACAGGGCGGTTACGTCTCGGAGTCCGGCGAGGCGGCGGCGATTCTCGAGGCCCGCAAGAAGGCCGCTCAGGGCTGAATCAGCTCAGCCTTCTGCTAAATACCCTAATCCCTGTCAGGTTTTGCTATTTTCCACTTCGTGGAGATAGCCGTAGACCAGGACAAGCAGCAGTGCGGCAAGGGCCGCACCGGCACGCTGGAGAACCCGGAGACCTACGAGAACGTCCCCGGGCACATCATCCCGATCATCGAGCGCGAGTTCGACGACTTCGACAGCGAAGCCGGTAAGTTCCTCGCCGGCGAGACGGCCGAAGACCAGTTCATCGGCTTCCGCTTGAAACAGGGCGTCTACGGACAGCGCCAGGCAGACGTGCAGATGATGCGGGTGAAGCTGCCGTTCGGCGGGGTCACCCCGGAGCAGATGGAGGCGTTCGCCGGCGTGGTCGAGAAGTACGCGCCGCTGAACAAAGGTCACATCACGACCCGCCAGAACATCCAGATCCATCACGTGCCGCTGGCGGACGCCGCCAAGGCGATTCGCGAGCTCTCCGGCGCGGGTCTCTCCTCGCGCGAGGGCTGCGGCAACACGATGCGCAACGTCACCGGCGACCCCTGGGCCGGCGTTGCGGCCGACGAGGTCTTCGACCCCACGCCCTACGCCGGCGCCTACGTCCGCTACTTCGTCCGTCACCCGACGACGCAGCTGATGCCCCGCAAGATCAAGACCTCCTTCACCGGCTCCGACGAGGACCGGGCGATCAGCGGCATCCACGACATCGCCTTCCTCTCCCGCGAGAGGGACGGGGTCAAGGGCTTCGAGGTCCGCGTCGGCGGCGGCACCTCGATCATGGCCCGCGTCGCCCCCACCCTCTACGAGTTCGTCGAGGCCGACAACGGCGACTACATCAAGATCGCCGAGGCCGTGCTGCGCATCTTCGACCGCCAGGAGTGGCTGCGCGTCAACCGCGCCCGCGCCCGGATCAAGGTCCTGATCGACAAGATCGGCATCGACTCCTTCCGCGAGCAGGTCGACGCGGAGCTGGATGGCGACTGGGTCGACGAGCGCGACTTCGACGTCGAGCGCCTGCGCTTCGACGACGACGAGGAGGAGCGGGCGCCGGAGGCGTCCCCCGCGCCTGCCTCGCCCAACGGCGATCGCTCCGAGCTCGACCGTTTCCTCCAGGGCAACGTGCAGCCGCAACGCCAGGACGGCTTCGTCGCGGTCGAGGTCAAGGTCGAGCGCGGCGACCTCACTCCCGACCAGTTTCGCGGCCTCGCCGCGATCATGCGCGAGTTCACCGGCGGCTACGCGCGCAGCACCGTGCAGCAGAACCTGGTCCTGCGCTGGGTGCGCGACGAGGCGCTCTACGAGGTCTGGCGGCGATTGAAGGGTCTCGGCCTGGCCGAGCCGGGCGCGCGCGAGATCACCGACGTGGTCAGCTGCCCCGGCACCGACAGCTGCAAACTCGGCATCACCAGCTCGATGGGCCTCAACCGGGCGATCAAGCAGCGGGTCGAGGAGATGCAGATCGACGACGAGCTGACCCGCAAGATCCACATCAAGATGAGCGGCTGCCCCAACGGCTGCAGCCAGCACCACATCGCCAACATCGGCTTCTACGGCGCCTCGCTCAAAGTCGGCGGCCGCCAGGTGCCCGCTTACATCCCGCACATCGGCGGCAACTACGAGGGCGGCGAGGTGATCTTCGGCACGCGGCTGAAGTCGCGGCTGCCCGCCAAGCGCGTCCCCGAGGCGGTCGAGCGTTGGATCAAGCTGTACGAGGCCGAGCGCGACGAGGGGGAGGAGTTCAACGCCTTCGCCGAGCGGATCGGCGCCGGCCGCTTCGAAGGAGAGGTCAAGGAGCTGACCATGCCGGCCGAGTTCAGCCTCGAGACGATGCAGCAGTTCATCGACTGGAACCGCTCCAGTCCCTACAAGGTGGAGCGGGGCGAGGGCGAGTGCGCGATATGAGCCCGGTCGCAGCGACAACCCCGGAGATCGACGTTGAGGCGATCGCCGCGGAGCTGGAGGCAAAGACCGCCCCGGAGGCGATCGAGTGGATGTTCGAGGCCTTCGGCCAGAGCCACTACATCGCCTGCTCGTTCCAGAAGACGAGCGCGGTCACGGCACACCTGGCCAGTCGGATCAACTCCGACGCCCGCTTCTTCTATCTCGACACCGACGTCCTCTTCCCGGAGACGTACGAGACCCGCGACAAGCTCGCCGAGCACCTCGGGGTCGAGTTCGACCGCTTCCACAACCTGACCCTGGACGAGCAGGCCGAGCGATACGGCGACGAGCTCTGGAAGAGCGACCCGGACGCCTGCTGCGGCCTGCGCAAGGTCGAGCCGATGCGGCGCGCCCTCTCTTCCGTAGACTGCTGGCTCGCCGGCGTCCGCCGTGAGGACTCCACGAGTCGCGCCAAGACCCCCAAGTTCGCTTGGGACAAGCGATTCGAGCTATGGAAGCTGAACCCGATCGCGGACTGGACCGAGCGCGACGTCTGGAACTACATCCGTGAGCATCACCTCCCGTACAACCCTCTGCACGATCGAGGCTACCCCTCGATCGGCTGCACCCATTGCACCAAGCCGGTCGGGCCGGGAGGCTCGCCGCGCGCCGGGCGCTGGGCTGGTCTCGAAAAGACCGAGTGCGGGATCAACTAGCGGCCTTTACGTCCGCCCCCCGAAAGACCTTCATTCCCCCGAACGTTGCTGAGGAGATATGAGCGAGACGATTACCGAGCTGTCCCTGACCCTTGACGAGCGCCACACCGCGGACTTCGAGATGATCGGCAACGGCGGCTTCGCGCCGCTGACCGGCTTCCAGGGCTCCGCCGACTGGGAGCGGGTCTGCGCCGAGATGCGCACCGCCGCCGGCGATTACTGGCCGATCCCGATCACCCTGGCGACCGACCTCGAGTGCGAGGTCGGCGACACGATCGCGCTGTCCAGCGACGAAGGCAAGCCGCTGGGGCGGATCAGGGTCGAGGAGATCTGGGAGCGCGACGCGAAGAGCGAGGCAGAGCGGGTCTACGGCACCACCGACGAGGCCCACCCGGGCGTCGCCGCGATCTACGAGGAGGGCAACCGCTGCATCGCCGGCCCGATCGAGGTCGACGCGCTGCCCGATCACGAGGACGCCTTCATGCGTCGCTACAAGACGGCTGCGGAGACCAAGGCCGAGTTCGAGCAGCGCGGCTGGAAGCGGATCGTCGCCTTCCAGACCCGCAACCCGATCCACCGCGCCCACGAGTACCTGACCAAGGCGGCGCTCGAGACCTGCGACGGGCTCTTCATCCAGCCGCTGATCGGCAAGACCAAGGCCGGCGACATCCCCGCCGACGTGCGCATGCGCTGCTACGAGGTGCTGATGGAGAACTACTACCCGAACGACCGGGTGATGCTCGGCGTGAAGCCGGCGAAGATGCACTACGCCGGCCCGCGCGAGGCGGTCCTGCACGCGATCGTGCGCCGCAACTACGGCGCCACCCACTTCATCGTCGGCCGCGACCATGCGGGGGTCGGCGACTACTACGGCACCTACGACTCGCAGAAGATCTTCGGCGACATCGACATCGCCGAGCTGGGCATCGAACCGCTGTTCTTCGAGCACAGCTTCTGGTGCAACGAGTGCGAGGGGATGGCCTCGGGCAAGACCTGCCCGCACGACTCCGACGCGCACGTGTTCCTCAGCGGCACCAAAGTGCGCGAGATGCTCGGCAACGGCGAAAGGCCGCCGCAGGAGTTCTCGCGCAACGAGGTCGCCGACATACTCATCGACGCTTACAAGGAGGACTGACGTAACGATGGCTGACGAGAAGGGCTTCACCCTCTGGTTCACCGGGCTCTCGGGTGCCGGCAAGACGACCATCTCCAGGCTGCTGGAGGGCCACCTGCGCGAGCGCGGCTCGAAGCTGGAGATCCTCGACGGCGACGTCGTGCGCGAAAACCTCTCCAAGGGCCTCGGCTTCTCCAAAGAGGACCGGGACACGAACATCCGCCGCATCGCCTTCGTCGCCGACCTGCTCAGCCGCAACGGCGTGCCGGTGATCACCGCGGCGATCTCCCCCTACGCGGAGATCCGCGGCGAGGCGCGCGATCTGATGGGCGAGCGCTTCGTCGAGGTCTACGTCAAGGCTTCGGTCGACACCTGCGCCGAGCGCGACGTCAAGGGCCTCTACGCGAAGGCGTTCGCCGGGGAGATCAAGGAATTCACCGGCGTGTCGGACCCCTACGAGATTCCCGAGAACCCGGATTTCGTGGCCGACACCGAAAGCGAGACGCCCGAGGAGTCGGCGCAGAAGCTGCTCGAGTACCTCGAGTCGCGGGACCTGATCCCGGCCTCGCCGGTCACGGCTTAGGCGTCGCCAGGCCGGCGGGTCCTGTCACGGATTTGGAACCACCACCCCTGCGGTCGCTAAAGCGTCCTCGGGGTGGTCCCCCAAATCCGCGCCACCCGCCGGCAGGTGCCGTCATGGCCGGACCGGCGAGACTGGAATTGCCCGCGAAGCTGTGACGCCGCTGCGCTGGAGGGCGCCCGCTCTTGACGGAGGCGCTCGATTCCCTAAGGTGCGGGTCGTGAGGTGGGGCATCGGATTCGTGCTGGTCTCAGCGGCGCTGGCGATGACGTCGTCCGGGGCCGCCGGTGCGGCGGAAGGGCCGGTCTACGAAGAAGCGCCGGTCTACGCGCCGACGACGGGGCCGGGGAGGATCCGCTTCAGCGGGCTGACGCTCGATCGGCGCAGCGGGAGGGCCATCGTATTCGTGCGTACGCCCGGAGCGGGCCGCCTGATCCTGCACGGCCGAGGGGTGCGGCGGCTCGTCCGGGGTGCCCGGGCGGCGGGGATAGTCCGCCTGCCGGTCAAGCCGAAGGTGCGGCTGATGCATTTCCTCAGGCGGCACGGCAAGGGGCGCATCCGGGTGCAGGTCGGCTACCAGCCCGACGCCGGCGAACCGGAGGCGATCGAACGGGTGGTGGTCCTGCGGCGAAAGCGGCGTTGATCGGAGGTGGCTACGGCCGCGGCGGGATCCGCGGCTGGCCGAGGCCGAAGGTCTCATAGGCGCCGAAGCGGGCGAAGGTCTTGTGGGTGGGGCCGTGATAGTCCGAGGAGCCGGTGGGGATCAAGCCGAGCTCGTCGCAGAGCTCGAGCAGGTGCGCCGTCTGCTCCCTGTCGTGGGCGGGGTAGAAGGTCTCGACGCCGTCCACGTCGAGCGCCCGGATCAGCTCGTCGACCTCGCTCGGCTCGGAGATGTCCCAGTAGGGGTGGGCGACGACGGGGACTCCGCCCGCCTCCCTGATCACCGCGACCGCCTGCTCGGCGGTCGGCCAGCGCCGCGGCACGAACGCCTTCGCGCCGGGAACCAGGTACTCCTCGAAGAAGGGGCCCAGGTCGCCGGTCGCCCCCGCGGCCCGGGCGATGTGCGGCCGCCCGATCGAGAGCGCGTCGCCCGCCTCGCTGACGGCGTCCTCCAGGTGCAGGTCGAAGCCCTCGCCGCGCAGCTTCTCGACGATCTCGCCGGCGCGCGAGACCCGCTCGTGTTGCGCCCGCTCGCAGGCGGGGGCGATCGTCCCGAGGTCCACCCAGTAGCCGCAGACGTGCAGGTCTTCGGCGTACTCGTGCACACACGACATCTCGATCGCGGGCACCAGCTCGACCCCCAACCTCTCCGCCGCCGCGGCTGCCTCGGGCACGCCGGCGATCGCGTCGTGGTCGCTCAGGGCCAGCGTGGTGACGCCCGCCTTCGCCGCCTCTTCGACCACCTGCGCGGGGGGGAGCTGCCCGTCCGAGACGGTCGAGTGGCTCTGCAGCTCGATCAGCATCGGCGCGGCAGCCTAGTCGGTTTGCTCGGCCGGCTGCCCTTAGCGGGGCGCGTACATGATCGTCGCGGCGCCTGCGAGGCAGGTCGCCGCTCCGGCCAGATCGAAGCGGTCGGGCTGAAATCCATCCACCACCACCGCCCAGGCAATCGAGCCGGCAATGAACAGGCCATGCGATCTCGGCCAGCGCAGCGACCGCCGCCAGCCCGACCGATGCCGCTTTCGCGCTGCTCCCCGTCAGCAGCACGGCGCCCCGCTTCCAGTACGGCGCCGGCGGTGAACCAGGATTGCGACGCCCGTGACGATGAGCGCGACGGCGATGGCGTCGATGCCTCCGCCCAGCCCTGCGCCCAAGGCCACCCCGAACACGATCGGCATCACGAGGCAGCAGGCGGCAAGGGCGAGGCCTCCCGCGCCGGCAAGCACCCCGAGGCGTTTACGTCTCGAAGTCGATCTGTCCACTGGGCTCGGGGCGACGAAGCTGTCCGCGAGCCCGTCCGCGATCGCCTGACCCTCTGCGGGAGAGGCGATCGAGAGGAGGATCTCGCCCTTGTCCTCCCCCAGGGACAGATCGAGGAACGAGCAGCACTCGGACTCGGCGGCGACGATCTCCTCGAGCCGGCGGCGCGCCTCGGGGTCGGCGCGGAAGCGCAGTAGGTGGCGGCCATTCTCCTGCTCACGCGCGAGCAGGAACCTGGCGCCGACGTCCGCGACGGTCGCGAGTCGTTCTTGCAGGTCGCCGGCGGAGAGGTTGCAGGCGATGGGGGCGCTGCTGTAGTGGGGGGCGATTTCGCTCATCTTGGGCCTCCAGATCGTGTGTGGCGCTAGTGTTGAGCCTCAACCTGGGTTCAGGTCAAGGGGTTCATGGCGGAAGCGACACTGAGCATCGGTGAGGTTGGCCGCAAGGCAGGCGTCAGCGTGTCCGCGATCCGGTTCTACGAGCGCCGGGGGCTCCTGCCGCAGCCCGAACGCGTCGCGGGCCGACGGCGATACGAGCACGGGGTGATCGGACGACTCGGGATTATCTCGACGGCCAAGCGGGCGGGCCTCTCGCTCGCGGAGATCGGTGCCTTGCTGAGCGAGGTCGACGGGGGCGCGCCGGCCCACGAGCAGCTGAGGCGGCTGGCGACGCGCAAGCTGCCGGAGGTCGAGGCGACGATCGAGCGGGCGCAGGCGACCCGCGGCTGGCTCGTCGCGGCCGGCGAATGCCGCTGCGAGACGCTCGCGGCGTGCGCCCTTTTCGACCAGGGCTGAGGCTGCGGTTCGAGCAGACGGCTGACCGCGCCCTCCGTCCGCCGTCTGAATAGACTGCGCCGCCGTGTTCCAGAAGGTCCTCATAGCCAACCGCGGCGAGATCGCCATCCGCGTCGCCCGCACGCTGAAGGAGATGGACATCGGGTCCGTCGCCGTTTATTCGGAGATCGACCGCGATGCGCCGCACGTGCGCGAGGCCGACGAGGCCTTCCTGATCGGCCCGGCGGTGCCGGCCGAGAGCTACCTGAACATCGCCAAGATCATCGAGACCGCCAAGCAGGCGGGCGCCGAGGCGATCCATCCGGGCTATGGGTTCCTCGCCGAGAACGCCGATTTCGCCCGCGCCTGCGCCGAGGCGGAGATCGTCTTCATCGGCCCGCCGCCGGAGGCGATCGAATCGATGGGCTCGAAGACCCGTGCGCGCGAGATCATGGCTGCGGCGGGCGTGCCGATCGTCCCCGGCGCGACCGAGCCCGCGGCGGACCTCGACGCGGCGCGCGCGCAGGCCGAGGAGGCCGGCTACCCGGTCGCCTGCAAGGCCGCCGGCGGGGGCGGCGGCAAGGGCTTCCGCGTGGCGATGGCGCCCGACGATCTGCAGGACGCCTTCGAGGGCGCCGCCCGCGAAGGCGAGAAGTTCTTCTCCGACGACCGCGTCTACGTCGAGCGTTACCTCGATGACCCGCGTCACGTCGAGGTCCAGGTGCTGGCCGATACGCACGGCAACGTGATCCACCTCGGCGAGCGCGATTGCTCGCTGCAGCGCCGCCACCAGAAGGTGATCGAGGAGGCGCCGGGCCCGCAGGTGGACGAGGAGATGCGCGAGCGGATCGGCAGGATCGCGACCGAGGCCGCCGCGGCGGTCGGCTATCGCGGCGCCGGCACGGTCGAGGGGATGCAGGTCGGCGAGGAGTACTTCTTCCTCGAGATGAACACGCGGGTCCAGGTCGAGCACTGCGTGACCGAGATGGTGACCGGGATCGACATCGTCCGCGAGCAGATCCTGGTCGCCGCGGGAGAGCCGCTCACGATCGCCCAGGAGGACGTCGAGCTGCGCGGCCACGCGATCGAGTGCCGGATCAACGCCGAGGCCGCCCACAAGAACTTCGCGCCCGCGCCGGGCTCGATCTCGACCTACCGCGAGCCCGCCGGACCGGGGGTGCGCGTCGACTCGGGGGTCGAAGCCGGCTCAGAGGTGACGCCGATGTACGACCCGATGGTCGCCAAGCTGATCGTCTGGGACGTCGACCGCGAGCACGCGACCAGGCGCATGCTGCGCGCGCTCGGCGAGTACGAGGTCGGCGCCCTGACCACGCTGATTCCCTTCCATGAGGCGATCCTCGCCACCGAGCAGTGGGCGAAGGGGGAGACCTGCCGCGACCTGATGGAGGACAAGGCGTGGTTGAAGACGACCGCGCCCGAGGAGGCCGGGGCGCCGGAGGCGGCCGAGGACGCGGAGGTCGTCGCCCGCGACTACAAGGTCGAGGTCGCCGGCAAGCTCTTCGACGTCAAGGTGATCGGCGAGGCTGCGGCCGGCGGCGCAGCACCCGCCGCGGCCGGCAAGAAACCGCCGAAACGCGAGCGCAAGTCGGGCGGCGGCGCCAGCGCCTCGAGCGAGTCGCTGCCCTCGCCTTTGCAGGGCACGGTGCTCAAAGTCGCGGTCGAGCAGGGCGCCGAGGTCGCCGAGGGCGACCTGATCTGCGTGATCGAGGCGATGAAGATGGAGAACGAGATAGCCGCCCACCGCTCCGGCAAGGTAACCGCCCTCAACGTCGCCGAAGGCGCAGCAGTCTCCAGCGGCGACGTCCTCGCAGTCATCGAGTAGCTACTCAGCCTGCGCGATTCCGGGAATGGAATCGTGGATCGCTAGCGCTGCTCAGGCGAGGGCGTGGGTGTCCCTCCAGCGCAGCGGCGTCCGTTTTTCGCCCCAACCGCATCTCGGACGGCCAGCAAAGTCTTCCGGCGAAAAACCCAGCAAGCAGGAGGGACACCCACGCCCTCGCCCCGCCTCAGTGCCCTTTGCCCGGGTGATTCCGTTCCCGTTCGCGCCGTTCCTTTTCCCGTTCCCGTTCGTGTTCCAGGATTTCCTTCTGGCGCTTTGCCCGCAGCCGGTCGAATTCGATCCGGGTCAGCGGGATCTGCGGGGTCGCCTCGCGACATTCGCGGCCGACGCAGTTCTCGAAGCGTCGCAACTGCCGGTGGAGGAAGTTGCGGATCGGGTAGAAGTTGGGCTCTTTGACGATGTTGTTGAGCTCGTTGGGGTCCTTGTTGATGTTGTAGAGCTCCTTCTCACCGTCCGGCCAGGCGATGTACTTGTACGGGCCTAGGCGGATTCCCTCGTAGTTCAGCGGCGGCGCCAGCAGCGAGGCTTGAGCGTTGCCGCCGCCGCTCGAAACCCCTGCCTCGGGCTCCTTGGGATCGGTGCTGCCATCGCCGCCGGGGATTCCGCCATCCCCTTCGCCGCTCGAGGCGATCGCGCCGTTGGCTTCGACGTCGTTCGTCTGCACGAAGGACTCGAAGAGGATCGGCCGACGCGTGCGCAGTTCGGGGTCGCGCAGGAAGGGGACCACGGAGCGGCCGTCGACGCTCTTGTCAGGTTCCACTCCGGCAAGGTCGAGGATCGTCGGAGCGATGTCGATATTGGCCGTCAGCTCGCCGGTCGAGGTGTTCGGTTTGATGCCCGGCCCGCGGATCAGGAACGGCAGGTGGGTGGCGGGCTCGTAGGCGAGGAACTTGCCGCCGATCAGGCGGTGCTCGCCGAAGAAGAAGCCGTTGTCGGAGATGAAGAGGACATAGGTGTTCTGCAGGCGGCCGGTTTCGGCGAGGGTGCCGATGATCTCCTTGACGCCGTCGTCTATTCCGCGCAGCGACTCGAGCTGCTTGTCGTAGTAGACCTTGTAGGTGTGCTTGATGGCGGGCGTCAGGTGTTCGGCTTCGCGGATGAAGGCCGGCTTGTCGCTGACGTTGCCCTCGTCGAAGCCTTCCAGGCGGTTGTGCGGCAGCTTCGCGCCCCTGAACCAGTTGTAGTAACGGGGGGGCGGCTCCGGGCCGGCCGGCTTGCGGAAATCGCCATGGGGCGCCGTGTAGTCGAGCTGCAGGTAGAGCGGCTGTTCCGGCGGCGTGGCCTCGATTTCTTCTCGCGCCATCCAGTCGAAGACATCGGTCGCGTAGAGGCAGGGCCGCCCTTCTTCGGGCGCGTAGGGGCAGCCCCCTGGGTCGCGTTCGGTGTATTCGCGCGGTTCCCAGGTGCCTGAGTTGCCGTACGGTTCGCTGACCACGCCGTTGTTGTTGAGCCTGTAGCCGTAGAAGTAGTGGTTCGTGTCCGACTTGAGGATCGTGTGCCACGCATCCCAACCCGGCGGCTCTTCGCTGCCGCTGCTATACGGTTCGTCGCCGTAGCCGTTGAGGAACTTGCCGATGTGGATCGTGCGGTAGCCAGCCCCCTGCAGCCAGGTGGCGATGTTGTGTTCATGGGCGCCGCGAAAGGAGAAGCCGTAGTAGCCGCCATTGGGCTGCACGTTGCCTTTGACGCCGGTGTTGTGGGCGTAGCGGCCGGTCATCATGCTGACCCGCGATGGGCAGCAGAGCGGGTAGGAGACGTAGTAGCGGTTGAAGGTCTCGCCTTTCTTCGCGATCAGGTCGAGCGTGTTCGGCATCGCCCGCAGTTCCGGCGAGCCCGGGTAGGGCCGAAAGGTCGCGTAGAGCTCGTCGAGCGTCTGGTCGTCGGTCTGGATGACGACGAAGCTGGGCGGTTCCGGATTGGGGTCAAGTGGCGGTTCTTCGCTTTCCACGGCGCCGGCGTGTCCGGCTCTCAGCGCAAGCAGGCAGAGGATGGCCAGCAGCGCCGCGGCCAGCGCCAGGCGGCTGCGTGAAGACGTTCGGATGTGGCTGAGTCGGTCCATCGAATAAGCGCTGCCAGGCCCCGGGGCCGCCCACACGGGTCGAAACCGCCGTCCCCTGGCGAAGTTGCGAAAGCGGAACGCTAGAAGACGGCTAGGACGCGCCGAGCTTTTTCGCTGCTTCGCGGAAGTTCTTGACCGTCGCGCTGGGTGCTTTGCGGCCTTCGAGCTTCTCCCCGTGGCGGTTGACCCAGATCACCGGCACTTTCATCTTCAGCAGCGGGGCGACGTCGGTCGTGTAGCTCGAGCAGATGTGGACCCAGCCTTTTTTGCCGCCTATCCGGCGCGCGCACTCTTTGAAGTGGACCGGGTCGGGCTTGTAGCTGCGCACCTGCTGCGCGGTGACGACGAGGTCGAGTTCGGTGCGCAGGTGGCGGCGGGAGATGCCGAGCAGCTTGTCGTCGATGTTGGAGATGATCCCGATCTCGTAGCGTTTTCCGAGCCGGTCCATCGCCGCGTTGGCCTCCCGAAAAGGCAGCCAGTAGGCGACGCTGTCGGGCAGGAACTGCGCCCGCGAGGGCTCGATCTCCCAGCCGACCTCACGCGCGACCTTGACGATCGTGCGGCGCAGCACCTCGGCGTAGAGTTCGTAGGAGCCGGCCATGATTTCGGCCTGCACCTCCATGAAACGAGCGAGGAAGGGGCCCTCGTCGAAGCTGAAGCCATCCTTGGCGGCCTCTTTCTTGCATGCTTCGATGATGCCCTTCTCCCAATCGATCAGGGTTCCGTAGCAGTCGGTGGTCACCCAGTTGATCGATTTGAGCGCGGGAAGGGCCATTGGAGCGCGGCATCTTATGTGAAGGGACCGTGACGCGGCGTCGCCCTCGTGATCTCGGATAGGCTGCCCGCCGCGCCTGGCAGGGGCGCCTTCGACATGGACCTCCTCGAGTATCAGGGCAAGCAGCTTTTCTCCACGCACGGCATCGCCGTGCCGAGTGGCGAGGTCGCCGCCGGCGTGGACGACGCTGTCGCCGCAGCGGAGCGGATCGGCTATCCCTGCGCAATCAAGGCCCAGGTCCTGATCGGCGGCCGCGGCAAGGCCGGTGGGATCAAGATCGCCAAGGACGCCGGGGAGGCGCGCGAGTACGCCGACGCGATCCTCGGCATGGACATCGTCGGCCCGCACGGCGAGGGGCCTTTCCGGGTCGACCGTGTCTGGATCGAGGGCGGCTCGGCGATCGCCGCCGAGTACTACGCCTCGGTGATCCTCGACCGCGGTGAGAAGAAGCTGTTGGCGATGGTCTCCGCCAAGGGCGGCATGGACATCGAGGCCGTCGCCGCGGAGGACCCTGACGCACTGGTCAAAGAGCACATCGACCCCACGCGGCCCTTCACCGCAGCCGAGGCGCGCCCGATCGTAGAGCGCGCCGGCCTGGCCGAGGAGGCGCTCGACGATGCCGCCGAGATCCTCGCGAAGCTGGCCGAGACCGCGGCGGACGAGGACGCGACCCTGATCGAGGTCAACCCGCTCATCCTCACCGAGGAGGGCCAGGTCGTCGCCCTCGACGCGAAGGTGACGATCGACGGCAACGCGCTCTACCGCCACGAGGGGCTGGCCGAGCTCGACGCCGAGTCGATCGAGGACCCGCAGGAGGCGATGGCGCGCGAGAAGGGCCTCACCTACGTCAAGCTCGACGGCAACGTCGGCATCCTCGCCAACGGCGCCGGGCTCTGCATGTCGACCCTCGACGTCGTCGCCCAGGCGGGTGGCGCCCCGGCCAACTTCCTCGACGCCGGCGGCGGCTCCAAGGCCGAGGCGATCGTCGACGCGCTGACGGTGATCACCTCCGACGAGAAGGTGACCGCGATCCTCTTCAACATCTTCGGCGGCATCACCCGCTGCGACGAGATCGCCAAGGGCATCGTGGAGGCCTCGGCGCAGCTCGACCTGGGGGTGCCGCTGGTCGTCCGCCTCGACGGCACCAACTCCGAGGAGGGCCTGGCGATCCTCGCCGATGCCGGCCTGTCCAACCTGCACCAGGAGACGACGATGCTCGGCGCCGCGCAGAAAGTGGTCGAGCTGGCGGGGGGGAACGGCTGATGTCGATCGTCATCGACGAGAAGACCAAGCTCGTCGTCTCCGGCCTGACCGGCCGCGAGGGCTCCTTCCACGGCCTGCGCAACCGCGCTTACGGCACCGATCTGGTCGCGGGCGTCACCCCCGGCAAGGCCGGCCAGGACGTCGAGGGGGTGCCGATCTTCGACTCGATCGAGGAGGCGGTCGAGGAGCGCGGCGCCAACACCTCGATGATCTTCGTCCCCGCCCGCTTCGCAGCGCCGGCGATCGACGAGGCGATCGAGTCCGGCGTCGACACGGTGATCGCGATCACCGAGGGCATTCCGGTGCTCGACATGCTCAAGACCTACTGGAAGGCCAAGGAGGCCGGCGTGCGGCTGATCGGGCCGAACTGCCCGGGCGTACTCTCGCCCGGCAAGGCCAACGTCGGCATTATCCCCGCCCAGTTCTTCGACCCCGGCAAGATCGGCGTCGTCTCCAAGTCGGGCACGCTGACCTACCAGATCGGCAACGAGCTGAAGCAGGCCGGCGAGGGCAACTCCTCGATCGTCGGCATCGGCGGCGACCCGATCATCGGCTCGGACTTCATCGACATCCTGAAGCTGTACGAGGCCGACCCGGATACCGAGCTGATCGTGATGGTCGGCGAGATCGGCGGCGACGCCGAGGAGCGGGCGGCCGAGTTCATCGCCGCCGAGATCTCCAAGCCGGTCGTCGCCTACATCGCCGGCTTCACCGCGCCGCCCGGCAAGCAGATGGGCCACGCCGGGGCGATCATCTCCGGCTCCTCCGGCACCGCGCAGGCAAAGAAGGAAGCGCTCGAGGCCAAGGGCGTGCGGGTCGGCGAAAGCCCGACCGAGACGGCGAGGATCGCCGTCGAAGTCCTGCGCGGATAGGCGTTGCGAGGAGGAACAGGGGGTGTCCCTCTGGCTGGCTGGGTTTTTCGCCCCGGAGAATTGCGGCCGTCCGAGAATCGCATTGGGGCGAAAAACGGACGCCGCTGCGCCTGAGGGACACCCCGCCCCTCCATCAGATCGTCTGCTGCAACCCGTTGCTAGGCTCGCTGGTGATGGCGCAAGACACGATTTCATTTGCCAGGGGAGCTCCCAGCGCCGACATCCTGCCCAGGGATGCGGTGCGGGACGCCGCTGCGAAGGCGCTCTCGGAGGACTGGGAAAAGGCGCTTTCCTATGGGACTGGGATCGGGCACCCCGGACTCTGCCAGTGGGTGGCCCAGCGGCACGGTGGGCTCGACGCCGGTCAGGTGATGATCGCCAACGGCTCCCTGGAGGCGGGCTGGATGCTGTTCGAGCACCTGCTCGAGCCCGGCGACCGGGTGATCGTCGAGCAGCCGACCTACGACCGCACGCTGCTGATGCTGCAGCGGCTCGGGGTCGAGCTCGTGCCGGTATCGCTCGAGGCCGACGGCGTCGACCTCGCCCAGCTCGAAGCCGCCTTGGCCGGGGGGCCGGTCAAGCTCGCCCACATCATCCCCAACTTCCACAACCCGGCCGGCTGCACGCTCTCGGCGGCGAAGCGGACGCGCCTGGTCGAGCTCGCCGCCGAGCACGACTTCCTGATCTTCGAGGACGATCCCTACCGCGAGCTGCCCTTCGAAGGCGAGGCGCTCCAGTCGATGCTCTCGATCGACTCGGCAGAA
Organism: Solirubrobacterales bacterium; assembly: GCA_035712345.1. Taxonomy (GTDB): domain Bacteria; phylum Actinomycetota; class Thermoleophilia; order Solirubrobacterales; family 70-9; genus VRUE01. The sequence goes on along the minus strand of DASTAY010000057.1, from coordinate 67,618 downwards.
CGGGTCGTGCACGCCTCGTCGTTCTCGAAGACGGTCAGCCCGGGGGTCAGGGTCGGCTACCTCGCCGGGCCTGCGGCGACGATCGCGACGCTGGCCAAGCGGGCCAACGAGACCTACATCTCGCCCAACATGCTGGCCGAGTCGGTCGTGCTCGAGCTCTGCGAGTCCGGCGCGCTGGACCGCAACATCGAGTTCGTCAAGGGCGCCCTGAGCGATCGTTGCGACGCCCTGGTCGGCGCTCTGCGCGAGCAGCTTCCCGAGGCCGAGTTCGTCGTCCCGGAGGGGGGCTACTTCCTCTGGCTCGACCTCGCCGAGGGGACCGACACGCCCGCCCTGCTGGCCGAGGCCAAGGGCGAGGGCGTCGCCTTCGTCGCCGGGCCCGACTTCATGATCGAGGGGGGCGAGAACAGCCTCCGCCTCTCCTTCGCCAGCGTGCCGCCGGAGCGGATCCCCGAGGGAATTTCGCGAATTGCGAGGGCATTGGAGACCGTGAGACATCCTGAGACGGCGAAAATCAAGTCTGGCTAGGACGCAGGGAGGCTGGCAAGGGGAGCGCACTTGTAGTGCGTGACCCGCAGGCGGCCGACCGAGGACACCGCCAGACGCCGATTTGCAGTCGTCTCAGCGCTGATTCCGTCTAGGATTCCGCGGTCACTTCGAAGGAAGGCGGATTGAGATGCGCGGGTTTCGGGTTGAGGCAGTTTCGGCGGTGATCGCCATGGCGGCGTCATTCGGCCTTGCAGTGGCGCCGGCAAGCGCCTCGCAGCGCCCTGTGTGTCCAGGCCCGGCCGTCTCGGGCAGCGGCCGCTGCGCCGCCCACGTCGTCACCGACGGCAGGGGAGCGCCGCTGGCGAGCACGACGCCGAAGGGCTACGGTCCGGTGCAGTTCCACAGCGCCTACGGCCTGCCGAGCGCCGCGCCCGCCGGGCAGACGATCGCGATCGTCGATGCCTACGACGACCCCAACATCGCCGCCGATCTGAACACCTACAGCCAGCAGTTCGGCCTGCCGCTGTGCAATAGCGCCAATCCGTGCTTCGAAAAGGTCAACCAGAGCGGCAGCGCCGCTGGCCCCTTCCCCCAGACGAACAGCGGATGGGACCTGGAGATCGCCCTCGACGTCGAGGTCGCGCACGCGACCTGTCCCAACTGCAAGGTCCTCCTCGTCGAGGCCAACTCGAGCAGCCTCGCCGACCTCGCCGCCTCCGTCAACACCGCGGCCGCGCTCGGCGCCACCGAGATCTCCAACAGCTACGGTGGCTCGGAGTTCTCCAGCGAGGTCGGCGACACCGCTTACAACCACCCTGGTGTCGCGATCACCGTCTCTTCGGGCGACAGCGGCTACGGCTCCTTCGGCTACCCGGCGGCCTCGCCCTACGTGATCACCGTCGGTGGCACGACGCTGACGCTCAACTCCGCAGGCGGTTACGGCAGCGAGGCCGTTTGGAGCGGCGCCGGCAGCGGCTGCAGCAAGTACTTGACGGCGCAGCCTTGGCAGAGCTTCCTCACCGCCTGCAGCGGTAAGCGGGGTACGGCCGACGTCGCAGCCGACGCGAACCCGAGCACGGGCGCCGCCGTCTATGACTCCGTCAAGTACCAGGGCCGCAGCGGTTGGTTCCAGGTCGGCGGCACGAGCCTCTCCTCGCCGCTGGTGGCCGGAGTCTACGCCCTCGCGGGCGGGCTGCCGTCGGGCCTCCCCGCCGCCTCCGGCCTCTACGGCCATCTCGGCGACGCGAGCGTCCTGCATGACGTGACGAGCGGCTCCAACGGCAGATGCTCGACGGTCATGTGCAAGGCCGCCGCCGGTTACGACGGCCCGACCGGAGTGGGCACGCCGCTCGGCATCGGAGCGTTCTGATTTGCAGCCGTCTCAGCGGCCGTAGCGGTCGCTGGAGAGCACCAGCTGCTCGGGGATCGCGGCGCGCGGGGGCGGCGCCGGGTCGGCGCGGACCGAGACCGTCTCGGCGACGCTGCGCGAGACGCGGTGCTTGCCGTCGGGGGAGGCGATTGTGATGCCTCCCTCGTCGGAGCTCTCCACGGTGCCCTCCAGGCCGGGCTCCAGGCCCGCCGCTTTGAGGTAGTGCAGCAGCTCCTCGGCCTCGTTCTCGAAGCGCAGCACGCAGATTTTGGCGCCGACCTCGACGTCGGCCAGCAGCGAGCCGGTCTCGCGCGCGCCCTCGACGATCGGGTGGCCGTGCGGGCAGGTGGTCGCGTCGCCGATCGCCGCTCGCATGCGCTCCTCCAGCACAGGGGACATCGCGTGCTCGATCCGCTCCGCCTCCTCGTGAACCTCGTCCCAGGGGATGCCGAGAACGTCGGTGAGGAAGCGCTCGATCATGCGGTGGCGGCGGACGATGTAGCTGGCGTGCTCGCGGCCGGACTCGGTGAAGGCGAGCGATTTGTCGGCGTTGCGCTCAACGTAGCCGTCGCCGACCAGGCGGCCGACCATCTCGTGCACCGTCGGCGGCGAGAGCTGCATCGCGCGGGCGATGTTGGCGCCGGTCATCGGCAGCCCGGCCTCGTCGATCCAGAACATGATCTCCAGGTACTCCTGCTCGGCGACGGTCGCGTTCTCCATCGGCCCGATACTACCCAGCGCCCCACCAACGCCGTAGAGGTTTGAGCCGCATACCGGACCAAACCTCTACGGCGTTGGGTCAGCGACGTTCCATCAGAGTCGAGACGACCGCCTCGTAGAAGCCGTCGCCCATCGCGCCCTCGGTGACGGTGACGTTGTCCCAGGAGGCGAGCGCAGCGCGCAGGCCGGGGTCGCGCTCGGGGCCATTGGCGACGACGAAGAAACGGCCCACCGCGGCGGCGACCTCGAGATCCTCGACCGAGTCGCCGACGGCGATGCAATCGGCTGGCTCGAAGCCGCGGGCGCGGGCGTGGGCGGCGACGGCCCCGGCCTTGCTGACCGTCTTCGGCACCAGGTGGTAGGCGTGGGTGGGGCCGTCGATCGACGCCATCTCACGGCCGATCGCGCCGTTGTCGAGCAGGCGCAGGTCGTCATGGCCGTGGCCGGCGAGCAGCTCGTTCGCCTCCGCGACGTCGACCTTGCCGCGGAAGAGATGGGAGAGGACGCGGCCGTGGTGCCAGGGCGAGTGGTACTCGAGCCGCCCCTCGAAGTGCTCGAAGAGCAACTTGGGCACGCCGGCGCGCTCGAGCTTCTCGTAGACGGTTCCCTCCTCGTCCGGCACGAGCTGGCCGGTCAGGAGCGTCGTCTCGCCGTCGATCGCGACGGCGCAGCCGGCCTCGTAGATGTAGGAGGTCTGTCCCATCAGGCGGGCCGCCTCGTGGACCTGGGGCTCGCGCCGGCCGGACATGATCACAACCTCGACCCCGGCCCGGTGGCAGGTTTCGAGCCCGCGCGACTGGGCAAGGGAGAAGCTGCCGTCGGCATCGCGGTACAGCGAGCTGCCCTTGCCGAGCAGGGTCCCGTCGAGATCGGTGTAGACGCATCGCAGCGGCATCGGCGCGGTCGCTACGGTAGCGACGTGCCTTGGCGGTTGGCCGACAGGACCCTGGAGCTGGAGCAGCCGCTGGCGGCGGGGATCGTCAACGTCACCGTCGACTCGATGTTCGAGGGGGCGCGCAGCGGCACGCCGGAGCAGGCGGTCGCGGACGGGTCGGGACTGGTCGAGGCCGGCTTCGACATGCTCGACGTGGGGGCCGTGGCGGCGCGCAGCGGGCCGCCGGTCGGGGCCGACGACGAGGCGGGGGCGCTGATCCCGGCAATCGAGGGCCTGGCCGGGGCGGGCGTGCCGATCTCAGCCGACACCTTCTCGGTCGAGGTGGCGCGGCGGGCGCTCGAGGCCGGCGCCGTCGCGGTCAACGACATCTCCGGCGGCTCCGAGGAGATGTTCGAGCTGGTCGCCGCCAGCGGCTGTGGCTACGTGCTGATGCATATCGAGGGGCCGCCGCGGGTCGACCGACCGCCGCGCGAGTACGACAACGTGGTGGAGCACCTGAAGTCGTGGTTCGGGGGGAGAGTCGAGGTGGCCTCGCGACTTGGGGTCTCGGAGGAGCAGATCGCGATCGACCCCGGACTCGACTTCGACCTCACGACCGAGCAGGACCTGGAGATCCTGCGGCGCCTCGGCGAGCTGCGCGAGCTCGGCCCGGCGCTCTACGTCTCGCTGTCTCGCAAGGACTTCGTCGGCGAGGTGCTGGCGGGAAGCTGGGAGGGGCGGCTGCCTCCGGGCGAGCGCGAGTGGGGGACGGTCGCTGCGGCGACCCTGGCGGTGCGCGAGGGCGCCGACGTCCTGCGCATCCACGACCGAAGCACCTTGCAGGCGGTACGCGTCGCGGGTCGGATTGTCTCTGGCGACTTAGTCGCAAATAATGCGACTAAGTCGCCAGGTAGGGCAGAGGCGGATGGCTAAGAGCCTGCTGGAGACGCCCTGGTCGATTGCGATCGACCCCGCGCGGCGCGACGGGCGGATCGTCGCCGAGAGCAGCGAGCCGGAGCGTCCGGCGCAGCCGGTGGCGATGCCGCGCTCGCTCGACCGGGGCTTGGTCGAGGCGCTCGGCCGGGTCGGGATCGAGCGGCTCTACTCGCACCAGCGGGATGCCCTGAGGGCGGCCGGCGCCTCGAACCTGGTGATCACCAGTGGCACCGCCTCGGGCAAGAGCCTCGCCTTCAACCTGCCCGTGCTCGACGGAATCGCCCGCGACTCGAAGCGGCGAGCGCTCTACCTCTACCCGACCAAGGCGCTGGCGCAGGATCAGGCGCGCAAGCTGGCGGCGCTGCGCCCGCCCGGCCTGCGCGAGGCGATCTACGACGGCGACACGCCGCGCGAGGAGCGCCCGGCGATCCGGCGCCGCAACAACCTCGTCCTCACCAACCCCGACATGCTCCACGTCGGCCTGCTGCCCAACCACAAGAGCTGGGGGGACTTCCTCGCCAACCTCGGTTGGGTCGTGGTCGACGAGGCGCACACCTACCGCGGCGTCTTCGGCTCCCACGTCGCCAACGTGCTGCGACGGCTGCGACGGCTGGCGCGCGCCTACGGCGCCGAGCCACGCTTCCTGCTCGCCTCGGCGACGATCGCCAACCCGGTCGAGCTGGCAGAGCGGTTGGTCGGCGAGCCGTTCGAGCTGGTCGACGACGACGGCGCGCCGCGGGCCGGCCGTGAGATCGCGATGTGGAATCCGCCGCTGATCGACAAGGCGAGCGGGACGCGCCGCTCGGCTCTCTCGGAGGCGGCGGATCTGCTCGCCGAGCTGGTCTCCCAGGGCGTGCGCACGATCTGCTTCCTCAAAAGCCGGCGCGGGATCGAGCTGATCCAGCGCTTCGCCGGGGAATCGCTGCAGCGGCGCGGCAAGCCCGAGCTGGCGGCGCGGATCGCCCCCTACCGAGGCGGCTACACGCCGCAGCAGCGGCGCGAGATCGAGGCGCGACTGGCCGCCGGCGACCTGCTCGCCGTGGTCGCCACCGATGCGCTCGAGCTGGGCATCGACGTCGGCGAGCTCGACGCGGCGATCTGCGTCACCTTCCCCGGCACCGTCGCCAGTCTGCGCCAGATGTGGGGCCGGGCCGGGCGGCTGCGGCGCGGGCTGGCGCTTTACGTCGCCGGCGCCGACGCGCTCGACCAGTTCTTCTGCCGCCACCCCGACGAGTTCGTCGGGCGGCCGGTCGAGGCGGCGATCCTCGACCATGAGAGTGAGCAGATCGCCTCGCGCCACATGGTTGCAGCGGCGTATGAGCTGCCGCTCAGCTCAGCGGACGACGAGGTCTTCGGCGAGGGCTGGCGCGAGCGGACCGAGCGATTGGTCTCGGCGGGCGAATTGAGGCGCGCGGGCGGGCGCATCCTGCCCGTCCGTAGCGAGTTCGTCGCCGCCAAGATCCCCTTGCGCTCGGCTTCGGCCGACTCGGTCGCGGTGATCGAGCGCGACTCCGGCGAGATGCTCGGCCTGGTCGAGACCGAGCGCGCCTTCACCACTATCCACCCCGGCGCGATCTACCTGCACCTGGGACGCTCCTATGAGGTCGAGCAGCTCGACGTCGAGGGGCGGCGGGCGATCGTCGACCGCTTCGACGGCGACTGGTACACGCGGCCGAAAAAGGAGACCGAGATCTACATCGAGCGACTGCGGGAGCAGCGCACCACCTCCGGCGTCGAGCTGCACTTCGGCGAGGTCTCGGTCAGCGAGCAGGTGATCGCCTTCCAGCGGGTCTCGATCTCCGAGCAGGAGCCGATCGACATCGTCGCGCTCGAGCTGCCCGAGCAGCACTTCGTCACCCAGGCGCTCTGGTACGTGCTGCCGGAACGGCTCAGCGGGGCGCTGCCGCCCGACGTCCTGCTCGGCGCCCTGCATGCGACCGAGCACGGCCAGATCGCGGTGCTGCCGCTGATCGCGATGTGCGACCGCTGGGATATCGGCGGCCTTTCGACCAACGTTCACTTCCAAACCGGCCGCGCGACGATCTTCATCTACGACGGGCATCCGGGAGGGGTGGGGATAACCCTGCGCGGCTACGAGCAGTTCGAGCGCCTGCTCGGCGACGCCGAGCGCCTGATCGCCGAGTGCCCGTGCGAGGCGGGCTGCCCCTCCTGCGTGCAGAGCCCCAAGTGCGGCAACCTCAACGAACCGCTGCACAAGGCGGGGGCACTCGAGCTGATGAGGAGCATGAGGGCCTCGTGAGCGGAGGGGGTGGGGGTCGCCCTCACAACAGCGGGGAGGTTCGGTTGACCCCCACCCCCTCCGCTCATAGCGCGCGTCAGGTCTCTGTCATCGGCTCCGGGCGCTGTGCTGAAGCTTCCGAGGCTTGGGGGCTGGCCGAGGAGGTTGGGCGGTTGCTGGCGGAGGCGGGCGTGACCGTCGTTTGCGGCGGGCTAGGGGGCGTGATGGAAGCGACCGCCAGGGGCGCGGCGGGTGCAGGCGGCAACGTGATCGGCGTCCTGCCCTGGGTCTCGATCGCGGACGCGAACCCCTATTGCACCCAGGTCGTCGCCACCGGCATCGGCCAGGCCCGCAACCTCGCCGTCGTCGCCTCCGGCGCGGCGACGATCGCGATCGGCGGCGAGTGGGGCACGCTCTCGGAGATCGCTCTCGCCCGCAACCTCGGCCGCAGCGTGATCGCGCTGCGCAGCTGGAGCGTCTCCGGTCGTGAGGCGATGCAGGACGGTCCCGGCATCGTCCCCGCCGACACCGCGGAGCAGGCCGTCGCCTCCGCCCTCGACGCGATCGGCACTGGACGTGGCGGTGGTTAGAGGTCCATTGGGTCTCTAACCGCCGGCACGTCCCGGCCACAGCGTGCGCAGGGCGAGGATCGCGAAGGCGTGCGACCAGGCGAGCGGCGTGGTCGAGGTCGGCAGGCCCGTATCAGCGTCGACGCGCTCGGGCAGCAGGCCGAGCGGGGTGGCCGCGCGGCGCAGGTCCGCCAGCAGGCCGAGTGCGGCTCGGCGATCGCGGTGCGCTCGTCGTCCGCGGTCGTGCCGTGCGAGGGTCGCCAAGGCCCAGGCCGTCCATGCGGTCGGCGCCGTCCACGGATCGTTCCCGCCCCGCCAGTTCTGCGAAGGCACGATGCCGAAGCGGGAACCGCGTGCCGCCACGAGACGTAGCAGGGTTCGGCGCACGGCCGGGTAGAGGGCCGGTTGCGGGAAGGGGCGCACCGCCCAGGCGGCCGCCGAGTCGAGCCCTGAGCTGGCGTCCCCTGCGATGCGCACGAGCCGAGGCCCAGCCTCGAATGGGGCGAGATCCGCGCCGGCTGCGATCGCGTTGCCGAGGTAGTCGCCGGCCTCGCCCTCCTGATAGTCGGCCCGGTCGCCCCACTGCCACCGGTCACCGGGCATGTTCGGAGCACCGGGCGGTGGGATGCGTGGCGCCTCGAGTCCGGTGGCCCCGACCGCCGCCGCGACCCAGCCGGCGGCATCGCCTTGCGCCGCGCGCCCCGAAACCGGGGCGCCGCTTCCGCGGAACCGCGCGGCTGTATCGAGGCCGAGGCCCGTGAGGAAGCGCGCCACTCGCCGGGCCTCGGCCCCGTAGCCGGCTGAGGCGAAGGCCATCGCCACGGTTGCGGCGTCCCGCGGCCAGACATAGGCCCAGCCGTCGCGAGCGCCCGCCGCCACCGCCCCGCTGCGCCGGTCGGTCAGCGCCCGCAGGACCAGCAGCGAGCGCCGGTACATCGCCTTCGCCCAGCGCGGCGCGGCGGCATTCAGGAGGTGCGCCCGCCCAAGCCAGCGCCGATCGGCCCCGACCTCGCCCGGGCCACCGGTCCGTCGCACGACGACTTTCCGTTCGTCGCCGAACCAGGCGACGGTCCGCAGCACGTTGGTCCCCGGCACATAGTGTTGCCGCACGGAGTTTGCGCGCCAAAAGGGTGGGGTGCGCCCGTCGGCGAGCCGTGCGCGCGCGACGATCGCCGAGCTCACCGGCACGGTCCCCGCGGCCTGACGCTTCGAGGAGACCGCGACGAGCGGTTGACCCACCGGCCCTGGCGCGCGCAGGTCGACCACGTCGCCATAGGCATCGACGGCCGCGGTCCGCCCGCCATCGCCGATCACGGCCATGCCGAAGAGTGGCGCCGGCAACCCCGGCTGCCCAGCCGGCGTCCGCGGGTCATCGTCATGCCCGCCGGAGAGCGCCACCAGCCCGACGATCACGACGCCAAGCACGATTCCTGCACGGGCCCAGGCCACCCGCCAATCCAAGCAGCCCCGTCAGCCGCCGCTCGCCAGCCTTCCCGCAGCGCAGCCCGATCGGCGCAATCCCAGGCGAGGTAGCTCAGTTGGTAGAGCACACGACTGAAAATCTATGAGCAGCCTGCTCGGCTTCAGTCGGAGCTAGATCGGAAGTTCGCTGCAAATCGACGGCCTTCTGGGCCCCCTGCGACGACCACGGTCAGAGTCCAAGAGGCCGACTCGGATCTTCGTGACCCGATCGTGACCCAATGGGCTCAATAGAGAGCGTTTTGCTTGGTGGTCAGCGGTCTGGGATTACGTTAAAGACTCGCCGGGGGCGGGCGAAACAGCCACGGTCCCTTGCGGCGCTCGCTACGAAACGCTTTCGTCTTACTTCGAATTAGGTAGTCCGTCGGTCTAGTCGAGCTTTGTTCTGTGATAAATAACTGCCGGTTCCCAATGCACTTCGGAGGGAGGGTTTCGTCTATGGGGTTGGGCAGGGGGTCGCTCCCAGGTCGCTCACGCTGGATCGTTGTCTTCGGCTTGGTCTTGGTGGTCTGCTCCGCTGCCCCGGTGCTCGCCGCGGAACCAGCGCCAGCGGTCTCTGAAGAACCTGCAGGCTTCACGCCGCCTACTCCCGAAGAAGAAGAAATCGCTGCCGCCCAGGTCCCCGGTGCCCAGGAAGTCTCAAAGGCGCTAGGCGAATACGAACGCCAAGAACGCGAACGCGAAGAATGGCTCAAGACTCCCGAAGCCGTTAAGCAGCGCGAAGAATCTCGCCTCGGCTTCGCCGATTTCTCCCCGTCGGAGTCAGAAGAACTGCTGAGAACCGCGTTCTCGCGCCAGCTCGAAGCCCTGAACAGCGACCCCAGCCGCTTCCTCAGCGACGCCAAGCTCGTCCGGACCCTGGGCCACTCGGGCGCCGTCGTCGAAGACGAAGGCGGAGGCTCCCTGCTGGAAACCACCGTGCCGGTGCGCGCCGAAGACGAAGAAGGCAAGCTCGCAAAAGTCGATCTCTCGCTCGAAGCGAGCACCGGGGGGTTCAAAACCACCAACGCAGTCACCGACCTCCGCCTGCCCGGCTCCGCCGAGCAGGGCATGGATGTGGGCAAGGAAGGCTTCCGTATCTCGCAAGCTGGAGCCGCCGCCAGCCCCGCGCGCCGCTACGGCGACAAGAACCTCTTCTACCCCTCGGCTCTGCCCGACACCGACCTCCTCGCCTCGGCCACCAGCTTTGGCCTCGAGCTATATGACCTGCTGCGCTCCGAAGACAGCCCCGAAGACCTGCGCTTCCAGATCGAAGTGCCCGACGGCGCCGAACTGCGCTCAGACGGACGCGGCGGCGCCGAAGTGCTGCGCGAAGGCGAAAGGCTCACGCTGATCCCGAAGCCTTCGGCCGAAGACGCCCAAGGCACCGACGTGCCCATCAGATCGGAAGTCGAAGGCAACTCCCTCGTCGTCCACATCGCCCACCGCGCGGCGACTACGCATACCCGATCCTGCTGGACCCGATTGTCGAGGACTGGGTCAACCAGGGCCAGAACTGGTACGGCGGCAACAACTGGGGCGCGCTCTCAAACGGCGCCTGGCAGTGGACCTCCAACAACTCCGGCTTCCATCACGACATCTGCTGCTGGGAAGGCTCACACGCAGGCCTGCTCACCATTGCCGAACCGGTCTACTTCGGCCCCGAACAGTTCGGCCAGTGGTCCTACAGCACCGCCAACGAACACGTCTACATCCCCCATATCTGGCTCATCCCCTTCAACCGCGCCGACGGCGGCTGCGGTTTTTCCAACCAACCCCACGACTACGCTGGTCTGTGGAACCCCGGATCGGAAACCTGGAGCCCGATCTGGATCGACTACGCCAAGACCTACGGCAACCTCGCCGGCGACGGTTACGGGCAGGCGCTGATCCTCGGAGAGGGCAGCGGCCCGCCGGGCGTCTGGATTTCCTGCCAACGCATCCTATACGCGGGAGGAGCAGGAGTTTGGCTCGATGACTCCGATGCTCCGGTGATCAACTCGGTGAGCGGCATGCCGAGTGGCTGGATTAGGAAAGATGCGACCCAGCGCACCATCAGCGTCACCGCATCCGATGAAGGCCTCGGCGTGCAGAGCGTGCGGATGATTTCCCCCGGCAGCAAAGAATGGCATTGGAACCAACCCTCATGCACGGGTCTCTATGGGAATCGGTGCGCAAATACGAGAAGCGGCCAGATCACCTACGAAAGCGGGGGCTTTCCGTTTGAAGGAGAAGTCCCGGTCAGCGTGCAAGGCTTCGATCCCACCGGCAAGGGATACAACCCCCGCAGCTACACCCTGCTCGTCGACGGCACCTCACCGACCATCAACCTGAGTGGCCAGCTCGCCAACGTCACCGAAGAGACCGGCGCGACCGAAAAAAACCAGACCTTGGGAGAAGACGAACTTAGCCTTCCCACCTACAAGCTCAAAATAGAAGCCAAAGACGGAACCGAAAGCGAACTACGTTCGGGCGTCAAGGAAATCAGGCTTTACCTCGACAACGGGAATACTCCGGTGGCAACCCAGAGCCAGTCATGCCCCGCCGGCAGCTGCCCGATGACGATGAACTACAGCCTGAAGCTGCCGGATCTGAGCGAAGGCAAGCACACGCTGAAGATCGTCGCCGAAGACCAAGCGGGAAACGTCGTAAGGCCAGAAAGAAAAATCGAATTCGAATACATCCCAGCGACCGGGATGAAGGAAGATTACGTCCTCCAGCACTTCCCGCTGCCCGACGGGCACGACTACTCCGAAGAACGGGAATCACATGGCCCCGAACTCGCGGTCAACGTGATGAACGGGAACCTGGTCTACCACGAACGCGATGTCCAGGTGCAGACCTCGCGAGCCAGCCTCGAACTCGAACGAATCTACAACTCTCAGCTCCCGAGCGCAAAAGACGGTCAGTGGGGGCACGGTTGGAGCCTTGCCCAGACCCCAGAACTGAAGCCTGACGCAGGAGAATCGCCGCCGCAGAAGGCGACGATGGTGCAGACCAGCGCAATCACCAGCGCGGTGAACATTCCAACGTCCGAAAGTCAGGAAACCTTCAGCTCAAAGCTCCATGCGACGATTGACAAGACCTCCAGCGGAGGCTATGAAGTTTCCAGTGAGATCAAGAACGAAACGTCCGTCTTCAACGCAAATGGCCGGATAGAAGAAACTCGGTTCACGAGCCAGTCAGAAGCTGAAACGCTTCCGCCGCCGGCCGACCCCACCTACCTCTCTTCCTTTGGCTCCTCGGGCACCGGGGGCGGCCAGTTCGCCCACCCCGCCGGCATCGCGGTCGATACCAGCGGCAACCTCTGGGTGGCCGACGAGAACAACCATCGCGTCGAGAAGTTCAACGCGGCGGGCGAATACCTGAGCTCCTTCGGCTCTTCAGGCACCGGCAACGGCCAGTTCGGGCGCCCCACCGACGTGGCGATCGCAGCCAACGGCAATCTCTGGGTGACCGACGCCTCCAATAACCGCCTTGAGGAGTTCAGCCCCTCTGGCGAATTCCTCAAAGCCTTTGGTTCCTCAGGCACCGGCAACGGTCAGTTCTCCGGGCCCGAATGCCTGGCGATCGACTCCCAGGGGAACATCTGGGTCGGCGACACCTACCACGGGCGCCTGCAGGAGTTCAACGAAGCGGGCGAATTCATCAAGGTCGTCAGCTCGCGCGGCTCCGCCGAAGGACAGATGATCGAACCGACCGGCATCGCGACCGCCCCCGACGGCAGCGTCTGGGTCGCCGACTGGGGCAATCAGCGAGTCGAGGTCTTCACCGAATCCGGCGGGTTCATCCGTCAGTTCGGGGCAGAAGGCACCGGCAACGCCCAGTTCAAGCGCCCCGATGTGGTCGAGGTCGACGCCAAGGGCGATGTTTGGATAGGCGATCAGAACAACGAGCGCGTCCAAGAGTTCACGCAAAGCGGCGAATACGTCGGCCAGTTCGGCACCGCCGGCTCCGGCGCCGGCCAGTTCAGCTTCGGCTGGCCGATGGGCATCACCTCCGACGCCCAGGGCCATCTGTGGGTCTCCGACACCGGCAACAACCGGGTGCAGGAGTGGCGGGTCGGCGAAGAAGCCGGCGGCTCGAGTCCCTACAGCCCAGCCCCTTCGGTTACCTACGGCTATTCCGGCTCCGGTGGCGAACTGAACGAAATGGCGATGACGGAACCGGCGAGCGGCGAAAACCCTTCGCTCGACCTCACCCTTACGGAAGGCCTCGCCTCAAGCGCTAGCGGCGAAGCAGCCGGCACGACGAGCTATGGCTACGAATCCGGAAAGTTGATGACCGAGCAAGATCCAGAAGGCGAAACCAAGTACGGATACGACTCAAGCGGCCGACTGAACCACATCGAACTGCCCAACGGCACCTGGGCATCCATCGTCTACGACTCCACGTCGAGGGTCACCGAAGTCACCGTCAACGCTGCGGGCGGCTCACCAAAGACGACCCACTTCTGGTATGGCGCAGAACCACGCGAAACGCGGGTATGGGGTGGGGGCAACCCCGAAGTTACCTACAGCATTGGGGAAGATGGCTCGGTCTTCAAGTGGTCCTATACGGAAGTCCCTCCCGCGATCGACTCAATCAGCGGCAGCCTCTGGGCAAACCGAAACAGCACTGCGCCGATCGAAAACAAAGACCACACCCTGTTCGTGACTGGCTCATCGCCCCACGAGATCGCCTCGGTCCAGATTCTTGTGAACGGCAATGCGGTCGTGGCTGAAAAGACCTGTGAAGACAACGCCGAACCTCCGGAACATAACTGCGAACACGTCACCCTCGAATGGATCACCAACGCCGCGGAACATCCTGCCGGACAGCTCAACCTAGACGTGGTCGTCACCGACTTCCTCGGCCACTCAACGGCAGAACGCTTCTTCGTGACGATCCCTCAGCAGCCGCCAAGCGATCCCGAAGCGCCGGAGAAGCCATCGTTCGACAGCATCAAGGAGTTCCGCGAAGAATTCGGCCTAGACCGCGAACACAGCTACACCGAATCGCAAATGAATGCGCTGATCTTGGAACTGCTTTACGAATGGGAATTGCAAAGACCAGCTGCGGTGTTGGCGGTCGAAAAGTGGGGCGTACCCATGCGCTCGCCCGAAGTTGCGGAAATGGAATACCGCGAACGGTATATAGATCAGGCATCGGAAGTCATTCCTGAGTGGGGCGAAGAACACGCGCTAAGCACTTACGGCGGGATGTACGTCAATAACCGCGAAGGCGGAAAGATCTACGTCGGCTTTACGGAAAACCAGGCCTCGCAAGTCACCGCACTCAAGCAAGGTGCCGGACTGATCGGTGCCGCTCAAGTCTATGAATACCCAACCCCGCCAGAAAATGCGATTGGAAGCCTCGAAGCTACTGAAGAATCAGTGGTCAGTGCGATTATGAGCGATGAATCGTTGTTCAACGCGACTAGTACCGTGAGCGTTAGTGCGGAATCTGACATAGTCGAAGTAACGGCATCAAATCCTGGGGAAGTGCGGGAAGCGTTGGCCAATCGATTTGGGGCTAACGCGCCTATCAGCGTGGTGGCGGACGAATTCCCAATCACTCCCACGGCATACAGTCGCTATCACATAAGCGGTCCGGTTGACGGCGGTGATTCAATCCAGACGAATACCGAGGAATGCACGGCAAGCTTCAGTGCACGCGCACAGGTCGGGGAACATGGAGGTATCCCAACCTATGCGTGGTTCAACTTGACCGCTGGTCACTGTTTTCCGAAAGAGGCCGAAGTTATCCGACGGGCTTCGCGCGAACCGTCTCCGATCGCAACGGTTGGGACCGTGCGCCGACGCGTATGGGGTTCGGCGGACGGCCAGAGTCATACCGATAGCGAGGCCATAAGGATCGATCCAGGGCTTGTGTCCAGCCGGGTCTTTTTCGGCGACCCGCGAGGCCTGCTCCCGATGCTCGGCATGGAGCGTGTGCGGCTACACCGTAACTACTGCTGGTCGGGTGTGAGGGGTGGCACGAACTGCGGCATGGCCATTCATCGCGTGAGATATAAGCGAGAAGGACGATTCACTACGGAGATCTATGTCAACGGCCCTGCGGCGAACGGCGATAGTGGGGGTCCCGTGTGGGATCCGGCGACGCAGAAGGCCGTTGGTCAGATTTCGGCCCACAGTCCTGCACCGGGAAAGCCATGCCACTCGATTAGCGGTAATTCAACGTGGTGCCCAAGGATGACGTTTACCCCGTTGCTTCCATTCAAGGGAAAGAGCTATCCTGATGGGGTTATATCTGCAATGGGCATCGAATTTGTCAAGGGTGGTTAGAAAACAGATGTGGTGTAGTCTAACTCTGGCGTTCGTCGCTGCGATGTTTTCGGCCTGCAATAGCAACGCGGGTTCCCAACCGGCCAGCCCGCAGGTAGCTCGCACGGAGCGGGCACCGATCGAGGCACCCACGCCGAGACCGGAATCTCACATGGGGAGGAACGCGGAGAAGCACGTTCGCCTTGAAGCGAACTGCTGGAGTGGTAGTGCATCTACGGCCAGAGCACCGAGCGTAATCGACTTCCGGGCAAGCTGCTCAGCCCCGTCGCACGGCGGTCAGGTCAGTTTCTCGTTGGGGAGATTCCGTCTACACGGCTCACCAGGAAGACCTGGAATTCTTCGATTTACGCGGCATCCGAAGGTCATTGGTCCTGGTAAGACGACGTCACGTGGAGAGTGCGAGCGCATTAAGGGAGGGAGAGGAGGACTCGAATGCACGTCGCGAGCCAAGGGCCGCATTACGATTATCGGCAAGCTCTGGGTAAAGGCTGCTTCGCGCTGTTCCTCTGTGGTGGAAATGACGACCTATTACCCCCTCCACCCGTGCGCCCGGGATAAGATCTGTTCCGCCGGGATTGGAATCCGCACGTTGGCTAAAGGACGACCGCGAGGCTGTTAGCGCGAGGGGTGCCTTGGGCCAAGGTCTTCGACTGCTGCAGCATGCGCATGAAAAAGGCAAGAACCAAATGCACGTGGTTGGCACTCCGCCGTCTGGGGCACCGGCGAGGCCGCGAAAGCTGCGGGCCGTACTACATCGCCACAAGCTCACCCTGAGCTGGCAAGCAGGCAAAGGCCAGGCCGCCGAGTGGTTCACGGTGTTGGGACGCCACCATCGGGTGCTTAACCGATTCCCTGCCGAAGCAGCCGCACGCAAAGGAAGGCACGGCGGATTCAGCGCCGCGGTAGCCGGGTTGAAGCCCGGTCATAGGTACCGCTTTTTCGTCACCGCGGGCAACGACGCTGGCGAAAGCCGACCGACCAAGCCGGTGAAGGTCGCATTGAAAAGGCACCGTCATCGCCACCCACGGCGTCGACACCGCCACGGACGGCACCACTGAGTCATGAAACGACGACGCGCGGGACTACGGCCACTCCGAGTGCGAGCGCGATTTGAGGTTTCTACATACGCCGCGTTGTCGCCGAAAGCTTGCCGCGGTACTCATCGACGCGATAGCTTACCGCGCATGTGGAGGCCACTCGGTATGTGGTGGCAGTTCGGTTTGTGGACCGTTGCGATGGCAATGGCTGGCTTCGGGTTTGTCATTCCGGCCGCGTCATCTGCGGTGGAAATTCCCCGCGTGCCTATCTACAATCCAAGCACCGCGTCGTATCTACGCATTGAGCCAGCCGTAATCACCTTCACGGGTGACGACTCGGGATATCTCGCCGGTTTGGGACACGCCAGCCATCACCCGAAGCGGGGTCGGCTGCACTGGCGGAAATGGACTAGGCACAAGGCGGCCGCGACTGGTGCCGAATGGGGAGATAACTGCCTGCCGAGCTGTGCGACCGGTCTCAGAACCCCTTTTCCTGTGCGAGTCACGCTCTATCGGCCTCGGCGCGAGGGGGGATACAAGGTTTTCACGCGGATGCGAACGACATACACGGACACACGGCCGCCTCACAGGCACCGACGCTCGTATGTAACGCGCGTCGTGTACCGCCAGCCAGCTTTCTCGTGGGTGGGCGGCCTGCTCGGATGAGGGTGTGGCGGTGAGTGTCACAGTGCTGAGTTGGAGATGGCTGAAGGTCGGGCTGTTGACACTTGGATTGCTGAGCGTAGTCGGGCTTTCCGCCTGTGGAAGCGGGAACAGCTCTGGCTCCCCCGCTTCGTCAGGTAACGACGCTGGGCAGACGACGGCACCGGTTAGCGGCGATGAAAATCGGGAAGGGGATAGCAGCGAAGGGTTGAGTGCTGCGGTTTCGGCACTCCGCGCAAATGGCGGGCTTCATGGGGACGCATATGCGGCTTGGGACGGGACCGCTGCCGAAATGGTCATCAGCACCATGGGCCAGGACACCCTGGAACAACTGGTTCCAGGCGTCAGCGAAGAAGAATTTGCCGAAGCCATCGAAGAAGGCTACGCGCGCATCTGGCTACAGGCCAAGGATTCGGTGCCAATTGATTACTGCGGCTTCAGAGGTGGCAAACCCACAATTATTTCGCCGGACACGCAAGTTCAGGAAGGTGAAGAGCTCGGCTTTTCGTTTGGGTGTTCCGGAGAACACTAGGGATCAGCTATAAGGAGTTGAGTCATGTCACGGACGCGCGCGGTGGGAGTGTTCAAATGTCTATGTGTACTTCTAACCCTCGGCGTGGGTATCTCCGCCTGTGGGAGTTCCCAGTCAGATAACAACTCGGCAACTACGGAAGCGAGCACGAACGAACAGCCGCAACCAGCGTCAACCATATCGAGCGAAGAAGAAGTCGAACTGCCGAGCCACCTGACCTTCTCGCCTCCCAAATGCCCAATCACGGTCGAGCAAGCGTCACAGTTGATGGAAGAGCCGATGGTTGTATTCGGAGGAATGACCAGCAGCTTGAGTTGCCAGTTCAATGCTGAATCGGGTCCGGACTACCTACAGATCGTTTGGACTGAACCGGAGCCGGCGAGCATTAGGGCCGAAGAACTAACCGGTGAGCGGTCGTCGGCTATTGCGTCAGGTATTCATCCCACTACGCCGTCGAACTTGGGAGCCCGCGCTGTCGAATCACGCGGTGCGTCCGGGGAAGGCGAATTCCAAGACATCATCTACTGGGAACTCAAGGAACGTGTCATCTACGTGATAACTCAGGGTCCGCCGTCCAGTGAAAGCAAGGTAGTCCATGCGGCCACCTACGTGGCGCACGCACTGGAGTGAGCAAGCGCCAGATTTGGCGAGCGCTGACGGTGCCAAGGCTCAGCCCAGTTCGTAGGCACGGTGCTCGGCTTCAGCGTCCTTCAAGTCTTCGACTGCATCTCCAACCGCTGCCTTCTCGATTCGGATCTTTACGGTTCCGCGCATTGGCTTGCTCAATCCTGCCGACGTAGCCTCCCATTCGATCTCATAGGTTCCCGGTGGCGCCGCTTTGAGACGGAAGGCAGGGACATCACGATGATCGGACTGGTTCAGGCGACCAAGGTCCCAGTCCACCTTCACCTTGCCGCCCTCAATCGAGTACGTCGGCTTGTCGGTGCCGGGGAGCCGGATTCCCACCGGTCGCACAGGCATATCAGCCCTGATCCGCCCGAGTGCATCCGCAGTCATCCGGGGATGCAGCGTTGGTGGAATCGGCGGCGGACCGACCTCGGGTGGCTCTCCGTCAAGGTCGAACCCTTCGGGGAAGCGCAGCCGCAGGTGAACATGATCGGCAGCAGCTTGGCCTAGCTCACTGATCCGAAGCTCGCTCTCGAATACGCGCGCCTGCTCGGCGCGAGCAGCATCGAGCCGGTCGAGCCAGTCCTCAAGACCCGCTTCGTAATTGGCAACCTTGCTGAGAAACTTGCGCAGGTGATCGTCTGAAATTCCAGTGATCGCATCTGTCAAGCGCTGACTAGCCTGAAATCCCGCAAGGGGAGCTATCAGCGGACTCCCCGGTGGAAAGCTGGGCGCCGGCATTCGCGGCATTTCCTTTCGGCAAAGATCGCCCTGAGCTCCGGCGATTGCCTCCCTGTCCAGGGGACGCACTGGCTTCTCGGGGCGGGCATGAAGCTCGCTGGCTCCTCCACGAGGCCCGACGTGTAGCTTCGGGCGGTTCGGAAGAAACTGTTGTAACAACTCAAGCAGCAATCCCGTCGCAGCGATCAGCAACGCCAAGCCGGCCAAGAACGTTCCCGCAGCCATCATCCAGACCGCCACCCCGAGCACAATCACGAACGCCGCAATCGCTGCAACACGCCGTGGTGATGCTTGCTTGAGTTTTTCGATCACACACGGAGGATATGGAACGAGTCCTGAGTTGATGCAGGGTTCACCAGTCGGCCCCCTCGGGGCTGGGGAGTTCCGCCAGATTTCGTGGCACTGCGGACTTATCGCGAGACGGATCGGACGCGGGTTTCGATTCATCCGATCCGCTCGGATCGAGGTTCACGTCGAGCGGCAGGCCAGCAGTTTGCTCGCGTGCCTTCCGCACCAGCCGGTCGAAGCTCTCCCCGTGGCTGCGGTCGACGCGCTGCTCTAGCTGGGCGTAGACGTCCATCGTCATCTTCGAGTCGGCGTGGCCGACCTGGCCCATCACCCACTTCACGTCGAAGTTGTTGGCGAGCAGCGCGATCGAGATGTAGGTGCGGCGCAGGCTGTGCGGCGTGATGCGAGGGAGCGGGGGGAGGCCGCGCGCCGTGAGCCGCTCGCTCGCCAGCGCCGCCGCCTCGCGGACGACCTTTGGCGACGAGCTGGCGGTTGATCTGCCCGCCGCGGGTGTTGAGGATCAGGTAGTCCTCGGGCCCCGTGGGGGCGCCGATGCGGCGCAGCCGGTCCAGGTGCTCGACCACCGCCTCGACCAGGTCGGGGCTCATCTGCACGTCGCGGATGCCGGTTTCCGTCTTCGCGTCGGGGACGTGGAAACGGGCGCCGTCGCGGTCGTGAAGCCGGACCTGGCCGATCTTCAACGCGCACAGCTCACCCGCTCGCACGCCGCCCCGGCCGAGGACCTCGCAGATCACCCGGCGTCCGATGTAGCCGCGGCCGACGTTCGCGCGGAGCTTGCGCATGTGGAAGCTGACGGTTGACTTGGCGACGCCGAGCCTCCTGGCGATCTGCGCCGGGCGGTAGCTCTTGGATCGAGGCGCGGAAGCCCAGCTCTTCCTGGGAGACATCCGCGCCCTCGCGGCAGCGGGCCAGATTCTTGCCGAAGAGGACTTTCATCTCCGGGGTCGGAGGAGCGGTGGTGGGCAGGTGCCGGCTCATGGTCCAGCTCCGAGAATGTCGCGGTGCTCAGGAGGTGGGCCAGGCTGGATGAGGTTGGCGACGAATCGCACCACGGCAGCTCGCACGCCCGTCTTTCAGCGAGCATCGCTCGCTGAGCTTCCCCGCGACCAGCACCGGAGCGCCCTTCTTCAACTCTTCGACGTGGCGACCTCCGACATCGCCCGGCACCTCGACCTCATAGGTGGCGTAGGTCCAGAGCAGTCGCGGGTGCTCTGGGTCGGCCACCGGGAACTCGACCTCCGTGAGGAGAACCGGAGTGCCGCCCGGGCCGCCGCCTTGCCTCGGATCGGCGAGCAGCTTGCCGGTGACGACCGCGTAGTTGAGGCCGGGCGGCGTCTGCTCGGGGAAGAGACGGCGGCTGGTCCGGTTGTCGCATCGACCGCACATCGCTACCTCGCCTCCTTCACGACGTAGGAGCGCGACTTGCGTTTGGCTTCGGCCGCGTTCATTCCGGCTCACCGTCTCGGCCGATGCCGACGAGCACTTCCTCGCAGGCGTCGAGGCCAAGCTGGAAGCGGGCGTCGGTCTCGTCGTCAGCCTCTTTGGATTCGCGCTCGGTGCCCGATCCCGAGAGCACCGTCGCGGCTTCGCCGTGCAGGCGCCTCAGGACCTGCATCAGCTCGTGCGGCGGCATCGTCAGCTCGAAGGACTCGCGGTCGTCATTGTCTTGCCAGCCAATGTCGTCGAGCAGGCGGAGGTCTTCGCCGAGCTGGCGGCCGAGCCGCTCGGCCTTGGCGAAGTCCTCCTCGTCCTCGAGCGCGTTCCAGAGATCGCCTACCGAGCCGAGGTGGTTGCGGACCAGCTCATACAACCCGTCGCGCTGGTGGCGGTCGATCGTTGCGGTGACGTTGGGCATGGCGCCCTCCTTCCGGTCGGACACCGAAAGAGTCGCCAAGGATGTCGCCCTGAACGGGCGACTGCGGGTACCGTCTCTCTCGCATCGAAGGCTTGCTCTTCGGTGCCAGGCCCCGGGGCGTTACCGCGCCGCCGGGGCCGCTTTATGTCTTTTCCTCAGGCGACGTTAGGCGGCTTGTCAATCCTTCGCAAGGCCGAACCCGCGAGGAAAGCGCCGAGCAGAGCAGATGTTCGGCGATTCTCGGGCGGACCTTGGGCTGGCTCCCGAACGCTGGGCGGGCTATCAGCCCTGAGCCCGGCTACCTGCCCCGTGACGAGGCGTCGGCCGTTCCGCCGATACGATGAGAGGGCGTGCGGCGAGGTAGCTCAGTTGGTAGAGCATGCGACTGAAAATCGCAGTGTCGCCGGTTCGATTCCGGCCCTCGCCATTCCCTCCCGAAGTCCCGGGCCTTGGTCTCGACCGAGGCTTTGGGCCGATAATGCTCCGGGTAACAGGAGACCGAGAATTGACCAGGATTACGGAAGATCAGCACAACTTGCTCTGTCAGATTGTGGACGGCTATGCAGAGGTCAAGGAGGAGTTCTACTTCTCGACTGCTATGGGGGTTGGAACGACGATGCAGCATGCCGGGGTTGAAGGACGGGAGAGTGTTGACCACGGTGACATCGAGGAACTGTGGAAGCTTGGCCTGATCGATGTGACGCCGAGTAGCGTTGCGATGTCTGGACGACTCCGCCCTACCGCTGAGGGGACCCATCATGTGGGGGAGGCCCGTCGCTTGGAATCCATCGCCCGTTCCGACAACGCGATTTCGTCAGGGAGTGAAGGATCGAGGGTGGCCTGGGATGCAACCCTCCCGGTGCTTGAAGCTGTGGTCGAGCTGTACGACCGGGCAGACGCGGGAGAAGATGTATCGCAGACGCAAGTCAACGGGCACCTTGGACGTGAGGATGGGGATTCAGATACCAGCCGATCCTTCGAGGTCTTGGAGCGTGGGGGGTACGTCCACGGCACTGCAAGTATCGACCAGCCTCCCGGTGCTCTGACCGTCGTGCCAACCGAGAAGGCGCTCAAGCTATTGGCTGGCTGGCCTGCCGATGGCGAGGTGGCGCTCGAGCGACTCGTTGCAGCGCTTCAAGCCAAGATCGAGCTGACCTCCGATGAGGAAGAGAAGGGCAAGTTGCGACAGGTGTTGGACGCTGTCCAGGGCATCGGCGAGAACGTTGCAGCAGAAGTTCTGACGAACGTGATGATGGGCGGATAGCACGGGTAGCGAAGTCAGCCTGGCCGGGGGCTGGCCAAGTTCGCCGCCAAGAGCCAGGCAGTATGCAATGCGGTCAAAGTCCTGTTCAGGGCTGGCATCGACAGCACCTGACGGGCCACCAATACCCGGTCCGGTTGTGAGCGAAGTCCAGTCCGCTGTTGCCAGGTGCGTCGATGCAGATGCAGCCCCAGGCCGATGCCCTGAACTTGCCGTCCGCGCCTTCTGATTAACTTATTCGTTAAGTGAATGGCAAGAGCGTTTCGACATCGTGGCCTGAGCGTCTATATCGGCGACGAGCGTGGCGGGCAGCATCATCTCCCTCACGCTCACATCCGACGGGGAAAGGACGTCATCTGGACGATCAATCTCTTCACCCTCGAACCGATGCACCCGGGTCCGCCGATGCCCAGGCACTTGTTGAAGAAATTGCTGGACGAGCAGGATCGGATGATCGAGATGTGGGAAGAGCTGAATGATGAGCGCGATTGAGCATTGGAAAGAAAAGGGCTACGGCGAGATCGTCGCCGTAGAGCCTGGCCTCGGTGCCATCACCGTGCGGTTTGGAAACGGCGACGAGGTGCAACTCGAACTCGATGCGCTTGGCGCTGATCTAACCACGGAGTTTGAGGTCGACGAAAATGGCTCGCTGATCGCTCGAGGCCCCCAGGGAGAACGCGAAATCGACTGGATGCTGATCCGGCGCCTTGATGACCCCAAGTTCGCCGACTTCCTGCGCGAGCGCGACGTTGAGGAATCGCGCCGCATAGGGCGGCGTCTGCGGGCGTTGCGCGAAAACAACGGCCTTTCGCAAAAAGACGCAGCACGGTTGGCTCAGATCGCACCGTCTCGATTGGCAAAGATTGAGCGCGGAGAGACGGATTTGCGAGTGTCGACCGTGCGCTCAGTGTTGCGCGCGATCGGCGGCTCGTTTCCAGACATCAGTGGGCCGGACGCACCTGAGATGTCGGTACGGCAGATGGCGAGTGTCTCCGGGGCGCCCCGAGAGTTGCTCGAACAGATTAGGGCTCACGTTGGCGTGCGCCGTGTCGGAGAGGTTGTTGCAAGAGGCTTTCGCTGGGAGCCGGCGGCGCTGCTGCGCGGGGCACCCGTGTCCGCGCCACTCGGCATCCAGGTGGCCTTTAAGACCCGCGTCAAGGACCGGGAAAGGGCGACGCCGATCGAACGTCTGGCGCTCACGCTCTCGGAGCTCGCCGTACGAAATTACGAGCAGAGGATCGAGGACATCCCGTCTGAGCCCCTCGCGCTCCGTTCTATGGTGCTGGCAGAAGCGGGAGAGGTCACCCTCGGCAGTCTGACTCGCTGGGCATGGGAGCGCGGAATCGTTGTCCTACCCATGTCGGGGCCTGGATTCGAGGCAGCGAGCTGGTACGTCGAAGGGCGTCCGGTGATCGTCCTAAAGCTCTCCGGAGAACTTGACCTTGAGGTTTACTGGCTCTTCACTCTCGCTCACGAGATTGGCCACCTAGCTCGCGGCCACGTGAACGGAAGTGCAGTGGTGGAGGTAGACGAGCCGGGGAAGGTCGAAGGCGACCCACAAGAGGATGAGGCCAATGCGTTTGCCCGCGAGCTGCTCGTGCCAGAGGCCGAGAATCTCTTTGCTGAGATTAGGCGCCGCTGCCACGGCGACATCGACCGTCAGCGCCGTCGCTTCAAGTGGGAAATGAGCGACGTCGCGAAGAAAGCAGAATTGAATCCGGCGCTGCTCGGGATCGTCTCTGCCTTCGAGTTGACCGATATCGCCCGGCCCCAGGACCGCTGGGGCTCGGCGATCAACATTGCAAAGGAACAGGCATCTGCGCGCCCGGTGGTGCGCGCCGAGCTAAAGCGGCGGATTGATCTATCGGCCCTTTCACAAGACGAGGCGGCGCTTGTCGAGGCCGTGGTACTGGAATAGCCGATGAAGCGTGCAGGGCTAGTTGAGGCGCAGGCGCAGGGCAAGTGCGGCGTGATCCGAGAGCCGCTGCTCCCGTGGCCCGTGCAGGTACTGGCAGCGGCACAGCGCCGAGCCGATCGCGGAGCCGAGGTGAGCATAGTCGTAGAGGTAGCCGATGCCAGTGCGTCCGATCCAGCTATGAGGTTGAGATCGCCCGTAGGGCTTCAACTCGTGAGCGGGGTGGAGGCCGAGGCGGGCCAACTCGTCGTGGAAGTCGTACTCGTATGGGAAGAACCCAGGCAAGGAGGGCTCATGACTGCGGGCTACGACGTTGTAATCCCCGAGCAGCAGCAGCCGCTGGCGCCGCTCGGCCGGGAGGCACCTAACACTGTCGAGCAGCGAGGCGATGAATCGTTCCTTGCGCTCGATCTTTTCGGCACTGCGATCCCGAGACGGAACGTAGACGCCGATGATCGGCAACTGCTGAGGCCCGTCGAGGACTATGCCTTGGGCGCGGCAGGGAACCGTAACCGAGAGTTCCGCAATCTCTTCTGCGACCGGAAGCCGCGTGGCGATCAAGACCCCCCGCTCCCCGGGCTGTGGACCCGCGAAGAGCGAGTAACCATCGCTTCCGAGCTCCTCATAGAGCAACTCCGTGCCGGGACCGCCGTTGGTCTCGCTGAGGACGATCACGTCGTCACGTCGCCGGCGCAACCAACGCAGGATTCGTGCCGCGCGCTCCTCTGCTGCGACGGATATGTTGAAGGTAATGACGCTTGTCTCGTGGCCTACGGCAGACGATTGGGTGCGGGCTTGGCCCATCCTGCTGCGTGCGTTGCGCCGGGTCCGCGGCTTTGTGGTCAGAGTCGAGTAGCTCATTGGTTGGAGTCGAACGAGGGCAATGCGGGGTAAACCTGGCGTGAACTTCCACGCACGACAACTCGACCCTGCAAAGCGGACGACCTCCCGGGGGAATCGGCGACGGATAGCTCCAGCGGGCGTGGCTTCGGCCTGCTACTTCCGCAGCTCAACCGACGGCGAGGAGCGCAAGGCGCTGGTCCAGATCACCGAGCGCTGCAACCTCCACTGCGCGCACTGTTTTGTCTCGGCTCGACGCGAAGGTCTCGACATGGAGTTCGCCGCGATCGAGTCAACGCTGCTACCCCGACTGGCACAGGCGCGTGTCCGCCGTTTGACTTTGACTGGCGGTGAGCCTTTCGCTCATCCTGACCTCCTTGAGGTGGTTGCCCTAGCCCGGAGGGAGATGCAGGTAACGATCTGCACCAACGCGACGTTGATCAGCGAGGACCAGATCGACGAGCTTTGCTCGATCGGTGGGGTTAGCCTCAACGTCAGCCTCGACGGGTTTTCGCGTGAGAGTCATGGCAGGTTCCGCGGGTCTCCCGAGTCCTTCGAGCAGACGTTGGAAACGATGCGGCGACTCGGCGAGCGAGGCCTTCTGAAGGGCGTGCTGGTGACGCCGAACCGACTTGCGATGGTCGACGAGTACGAGAAGCTCTGCCGCTTTGCGCGCCGCTGTGGTGCGGAGTACGTGCTGATGAACCCTCTATCGCCTATGGGTCGAGGCGTCGGGGGAGTGCAGAAGCTCGGCGCGTCGGAGGAGTTCATGCGCTCTCTGGCAACCGCCACCGCGCCGTTTGAAGACGAACTGGAGATGGTGCGGATACGCTTCCCGAATGACGGAGCGCCTCTCTCCAACTGCGAGGCGGGGCGGATTGTGTACGTCTTCGCAGGCGGTGAGCTCACTGTATGTCCCTATCTCGTCTTCGCCGCACGAGCGCCCACTTCTCGCCACGACCCTTCCGAGTTCATCGTCGGCAATGTCTTCACGGATGCCGATATTGCCGAGCGACTCGATTCCTTTCCCCTGGAGCAAAGGGTGAAGGCACGGCAAGATCCGGCCTGTGGGTCTTGTGCGATGGCCACCGAATGCGGACGCGGTTGCCCGGCGGCGGTGATCGCCGCCGGCGGCATTGTTGGTGAACGCGACCAAGAGCAGTGTCCAGGTCCCATGGAGACTACGGTTTGAGCGGGGCTCTCTTTGCCGATTGCGGAAACCAGCCGGGGATGCTGGTCACGATTGATGGGCCAAACGGATCCGGCAAGACGCACCTCACTCG
This sequence comes from Solirubrobacterales bacterium, assembly GCA_035712345.1. GTDB lineage: Bacteria > Actinomycetota > Thermoleophilia > Solirubrobacterales > 70-9 > VRUE01. The sequence continues at coordinate 41,614 of DASTAY010000057.1, read as the reverse complement.
CGCGGTTGCAGCGACTCTGCGCGACAGGAGGGTCGCGGTCCACGAGACGCAACAGCCCTCGGTCGGCGTCATGGGCCAGCTAGCACGCGATTCGGAGGACGACGTGTATGGACGCGCTCTCGCCTGTCTGGTGGCCGGAGATCGCCACCAGCAGGTCGAAGGGGAGATCGCCTCGCACCTCGCGGCCGGCGAGGTCGTTCTCTGCGATCGCTACATCGAGTCATCGCTTGTCCTCCAGCGCCTCGATGGCGTCGAGGTCGATTTCATCCTCGCGATCAATTCGGGGATACGGCGACCAGACATGCGAGTTCGCTTGTCTGCCGAACCGGAGGTGATCCGCGAGCGGCTTTCCTTGCGGCCCTTTGACCCCAGACGCCGTTTGGAGCGATCCGCCGGAGCAGAGCGCGAGCTCGAGCTCTACGAGGAGGCAGACCGCCTGCTTGAGGCACGGTACGGCCTTGCTGCTCAGATGTATGACACTACCAACAGCAACGCCGACGCGCTTGGCGCGGAGGTCGCCAATGTGATCCAGAAGAGGCGATATTCCGCCAATGTCTGATGCGCAACTCAGCATCCTCACCCTGAACGTCTGCTGCCCTTCAGTTCCGCGTGCCGAGCGCCAGCTCGACTGGCTTGGCGGGCGCTCTGAGCAGATTTTTGTCCTCACCGAGGTGGGCGCCGCAAGCGGCAGCGCGCTGCTGGCGGAGCGACTACGAGCGGCGGGCTGGGCGGTGCGCGCCCCAGTGCCGCGTGATGGCGAGCGGGGAGTGATGATCTGTGCCCGTGTGGCGATTGGCGAGGAGCATCCCCCGCCCGTCTCCTACCTTCGGGAGCGCGCGGAGGCCGTATCGGTGGGGAAGATTGAGATGATCGGCGTCTACGTACCCTCGCGCGATGACTCTCCCACGAAGGTCGCCCGCAAGCGACGCTTTCTCACCGAGCTCCTCACTGCACTCGAAGAGCGCAAGTCGTGCTCGACGGTGCTGATCGGCGATCTCAATATCGTCGAGCGCAGCCAGCGTGGTGTGGACCGCGTGTTTCGGGAGTGGGAGTACGAACTCTACGAGGAGCTGCCGAACCTGGGTTGGCTCGACGGCTATCGCGTCCTCCATCCCGACCGAGTTGAGGTTAGCTGGGCAGACAGCGAAGGCCAAGGTTTCCGCTTCGACCATACCTTCATCACTGAGGACCTTCGCGACAACCTCGTCCGATGCGAGTACCTGCACGAAACGCGGGAGGGGAATCTCAGCGATCATTCGGCAATGCTGATCGAACTGGACGATGTGCCGTTTCAGGAGCTTGACGTGGATTCCTCTTTAGCAGCCGGAGAACCCTCCCTCTTCTGAGCCAACGATGACGGAGTTCATCGAACGTTCAAACGCTCAGCGGACCCGCCCGACGACCCGCTTCCTGCGCGTCTCCGCATGCTATTCCGGGCTGATTGTCGCCGCCATCCTGCTGATCTTATCTTTCGTCAGCCACGGACACGGAATGCTTGGACTCAGCTTTGGTCTGAGTATCGGCATCCTCGGCTCGATTGTCGCTACGGCACTCGTGGGCTTGGCGCGAATAATCTGGGCCGAAACGTCCCCGATCGCCCTGCAAGATGACGCCCTAGCTGGCACCAAGGCACCACGACGCAAGTGCGAGCTCAAATTCGGTGAGTGGTTCGCGATCCTCGCCGAGGCAGAGCAAGAGTTCTACGTCGCAGGGCACACGATGGGGAAGTGGTGCGACGAGAGCCGCAAGGAGATGTTTGTGAGTCACCTGCGGCGAATCCTCGCGGCCGGCGGAAGGGTTACGCTCGTGATGCTTGGTTCCGAAAGCCCCCAGCTTCCGATTCTCAAGGCCGCAACTGGAAAGGACTACAGGCGTCGGATTGCGCACAGCGTCCCCGTGCTGCGCGAGTTCGAGACCTCGCTGGACGCAAAGCATCGCGCGCGGCTTCGGATCACGAAGCTCGAAGATGACGGCCCGATTCCGTACATGGTCGTTGGCAACGAGCGGCGGTTGGTGACGGCGACGTACCTAGCACGTACCGATAGTGATGACATGCCTTGCATTGAACTCAACCGCGAGAGCGAGTCGGCTCGGGCCATCTACGACGACTTCCACAAACTCGCGACGAGCGAGTCGTGAGTCGAGCAACCTGGGGGCGAGCCGCAATGTGGTCCGGTCTCTCCTGTGATTGGGTCACGGGCCTCCTGCGCGTGACCCAAAGGCACTCGGAAACCCCCCGAAAGCACGGGGATCGGCTCAAGAGGCGCGGATGGCCCTCGCCCTGCAAATCGCAGCGTTCCTCCCGATTTGCCCAGTCCCCTGAAAATCGTGGTGTCGTGGGTTCGATTCCCACCCTCGCCATAGCCGCGTAGCATCATCGGCGATGCTGATCGACGGTGCACAGTTGGAGGCGCCGGCGGCGCCGCTGTACGAGCTGCTGGCCGCCGGGCTGGCGGCCGGTCCCGACGATGTCGCGATGGTCTCGGCCGAAGAGTCGATGACCTGGTGGGAGTTGGAGGACGCGAGTCTGCGACTGGCCGGTGCCTACCTGCGGCTCGGGTTGGAGCCGGGCGACCGGATCGCCTCGTTGATGCCGAACCGGATCGGCCTCGCCATCCACTACCTCGCCTGCTTCAAGGCGGGCCTGGTCGCGACGCCGCTCAACTACCGCTACACCTTTCGTGAGATCGACCATGCGCTCGAGGTCAGCGGCGCCTCGGCGCTGCTCGCCCACGCCGAGCGGGCCGAGGACCTTGCCGCCAGCAAGCTCGCCGGCGGGTTGTCGCTCGGCACGATCTCCTACGGGGGCGAGGGGGACGGGCCCGGCCACCGCTTCGAGGAACTGCTCACGGGCGAGCCCGCCGCCGGCCAGCCCACGCCCGTGCCGGACGATCCGGCTGCGATCTTCTTCACCTCCGGCAGTACCGGGCCGGCCAAGGGCGTCACCCACTCGCACGAGACGCTGCGCTGGATGATGGCCAGCGCGATCTCCGCCTTCGAACTGAGCGCCGCGGACACCTTCCTGCCGGGCTCCTCGATGTCGCACGTCGGCTCCTTCCTCTGGACGCTCGCGACGCTCTCGGTCGGCGGCCGGGTCGTCGTCGCCCGCAGCTACGACGCTCACGAGATGCTGCCGCTGCTGCGCGAGCAGCGGCCGAGCGTGCTGGCGATGATCCCGGCGGCGCTCTCGGCGCTGATCCGCGACCACGAGCTGACTCCGGAGGACTTCTCCTGCCTGCGCATCTGTCGCGCCGGCGCCGACAAGGTCTCCACTGAGCTGCTGACCGAGTTCGCCGCCCTCGCCGGCTTCCCGATCGACGAGGGCTACGGCATGACCGAGGTCGGCATCGCCACGCTCAACCCACCCTCGGGTCCGATCAAGCAGGGCTCGATCGGACCTCCGGTCGGCGGCTTCAGCATCGCGTTGCGCGGCAATGAGGGCGGCCCGCTCGAGCCGGGCGCGGTCGGCCGCGTCTGGATCAAGACGCGCAGCCGCATGGTCGGCTACTGGGAGGCGCCGGAGGCGACCGCCGCGGTGCTCGACGCGGAAGAATGGCTCGACTCCGGCGACCTCGCCCACGCCGACGAGGACGGCTACCTCTGGTTCTTCGGCCGCAAGAAGCAGGTGATCGTCCACGACGGCTCCAACATCAGCCCGCTCGAGGTCGAGAGCGCGCTGACCGAACACCCCGCGATCGCGCTGGCGGGCGTCGTCGGCGTCCACGACGCGGTCCACGGCGAGAACGTGCGCGCCTACGTAACCCTGCGGCCGGAGGCGGAGCGCCCGTCGAGCGCCGACCTGATCGTCCACTGCCGCGAGCGCGTCGGCTACAAGGCGCCGGAGGAGGTGGTCTTCCTCGACGAGATGCCGCTCAACCCGACCGGGAAGATCGACCGCGTCGGCCTCAAGCGGATGGCCGAAGAGCACCTGCACCCCCACGGCCTCGCCGGCGACGCACCCGCGTGAGCGACTCCCGTTACGTGCTGCGTCCGGTCGGCCGGGTCGAGTCGCCGCTCACCGATCGGGCGACGGCGCCCAAGCAGGGCGACGAGGGCGCGCCCGAGGCGACGATCGTCTTCGAGCCGGGCGTGCTCGACGCGCTCGCCGGCATCGAGGTGGGGGACGAGGTAATCGTCCTCACCTGGCTCGACCGCTCCGACCGCGAGGTGCTCGAAGTCCATCCGCGCGGCGATCCCGCCAATCCGCTCCAGGGCGTGTTCGCGACGCGCTCGCCCGACCGTCCCAACCCGATCGGTTTGCACCCGGTGACGGTCGTCGCGATCGAGGGGGCGAGGGTGCGCGTGCGGGACCTCGAGGCGCTCGACGGGACGCCGGTGCTCGACGTCAAGCCCGTGCTTTGAGCGTGTGGGAGAGCGCGGCGTCGAGCGCCGCCGAGATCAGCTCCGGCTGCTCGACCTGCGGGTAGTGGCCGGCGTCGGGCAGCTCGATCGTCTCGACGCCGGGTCGCAGCTCCTGCAGGCCGCGCAGCACCTCGGCGCGCGCGACCGGGTCGCGCATGCCCCAGGCCAGGGTCAGCGCCCCCGGCCAGTCGCGCAGCGCGCCGTGCCAGCGCTCGGTGAAGCGTTCGCGCTCGGCCATGTAGGCGATCGTCCTGTGGGCGATCCGCGCGCCGCCGTCGTGGGCGAGCAGCGACCACTGGTCGGCCGCCTCCTCCTCGCCGAGCGGGTGCTCGGGGGAGAAGATGCGCGCGAACTGAGCGCGGAAGCCGCGCTCGTTGGTGAGACGGGCGAAGAGCGGGCCGAGCCGGCTGCGCAGCAGGTGCTGACCGAGCGTCGGCTTCGCCAGGTGCAGCAGCATGCTGCCGTTGAACAGCAGCGCGCCGGTCATCGCGAAGCCGAGCTCGCCGCGCAGGTCGCGCGCCATCAGCTCGGTCGCGACCGAGGTGCCCATGTCGTGGCCGACGACGAAGACGCTGCGTGCGCCCGCACGCCGCACCAGCTCTTCGGCGGCGTCGGCCTGCCAGGCGAGCGTGTACTCGTGGTCGCGCGGCTTCTCGGAGAGGCCGAAGCCGAGGAAGTCGAAGCACAGCGTCGCCTCGCCGGGCGGGCGCAGCTCGAACAGGGCGCGCCAGTCATACGAGCTGGACGGGAAGCCGTGCAGGAAGAGCAGCAACGTCTCCTCGCCCCCGCCGCGGCGGCGCACGAAGAGCTTGCGACCGACCACCTCCTCGATCGCACCGTCGTCCCGCCAGCTCCTCACCCTGTCCGTCAGCACGGCTCAGCGCCGGCGACGAAGCCGTCGGGCTCCTCGACCACGCGGTTGACCAGCTCGCCGATGCCCTCGATTTCGACCCGCACGGTCTCACCGACGTGCAGCAGGTTGTCGCGCACCGGCTGGCGGCCGAGGCCGACGCCGGCCGGCGTGCCGGTGGCGATCACGTCGCCGGGCTCGAGCGTGAACGCTTCCGAGAGGTGGGAGACCTGCTGGAAGCAGTCGAAGACCATCTCGCTGGTGCGCGCGTCCTGGCGCAGCTCGTCCTCGACGTAGCAGCGGATCGCCAGGTCGTTCGGATCGCCGAGCTCATCGGCGGTGACGAGCCAAGGGCCGAGCGGCCCGTGCGTGTCGAAGGACTTGCCGATCTGCATGGTCTGCGCCTTCCCCTGCCAGTCGCGCACGCTGATGTCGTTGGCGCAGGTGTAGCCGGCGATCGCTTCGTGGGCGCGCTCGGCGGGGACGTGCCGGCAGTGCCTGCCGATCACGACCGCCAGCTCGGCCTCGTAGTCGAGGAAGGTCGAGACCTTCGGCATGTGGACCGCGGCGCCGGGGCCGACGACGCAGGTCACCTGCTTGTTGAAGAAGACCGGTACCTCGGGCGCCTCCATCCCCATCTCGGCGATGTGGTCGCGGTAGTTGAGCGCGATCGCCAGGTACTTGCGGGGCGCAGCGGGGGCGCGGAGCCGGACCTCGGGAAGCGGATGGCGCGGCGCATCTGCGGCCGCCTTCGCAAGGCCGTCTTGTCCGATCGCGTCCAGCGCCGCCGCTGGTTCCCGTGGCACGTCGACAGCGGAGAGGTCGACGACCTCCTCGCCCTCGACGATCCCCAGCGCGGCAGAGCCGCCGTCGGTCTCGAACCGGCAGAGCCTCATCGCGCCGCACTCTGCCATACGGATGCTCCCGCTGCCGAGCGCCGTAGAGGTTTGGATCGCTATCCGGACCAAACCTCTACGGCGCTCGGGGGAGGGGCGGTAGGAGGGGCGGGACGCGGAAGATCAGGCGTCGTCCAGCTCGTCGGCCAGCTGCGCAGTCCGTCGCTCGATCTCGTCGCGGCTGGCGCGGACCTCCTCGAGCGGGCGGCCCTGGGGGTCCGGGAGGTCCCAGTCGATATAGCGCCTGCCCGGGATGCGGGGGCACTCGTCGCCGCAGCCCATCGTCACCACGACGTCAGTCCACCGGGCATCCTCGTCGCTGAGCCTGCGGGGGGTGCGAGCGGCGAGGTCGATGCCGAGCTCGGCCATCGCCTCGACCACCTCGGGGTGGACGCGGTCGCCGGGCGTCGTCCCCGCCGAGCGGGCCTCGTGGCGGCCCGCCGCGGCGCGCTCGAACAACGCCTGGCTCATCTGCGAGCGCCCCGCGTTGTGCAGGCAGACGAAGAGCGCGCGGGCCATCAGGCGCGGCCGTCCATCAGCAGCAGGCGATCGAGTCGCGGTCGCCGCCGGGGAGCGCGACGCGCCTCGGCACGGAGAAGACGCCCCGGACTGCATCCAGGGCGCCCGGGACGAGGGTGAAGTAGCTGTAGGTGCCGCGCGTCTCGCGCGCGGCGATCCCGGCCTCGACCAGCAGCTTGAGGTGATGGCTGACGGTTCCTTGCGAGAGCCCCAGGAGCGGTTGCACCTCACAGACGCAGACCGGCTCGCCGCCAGCCCGAAGCAGCAGGTTGACGATCCGCAGCCGGTGCCTGTCGGCGAGCGCCTTGAGCACGATCTCCAGCTCGGCCCCCCGCTCGGCGGAGAGCGAGGAGCCGGCGAGCGGCGTGCAGCAATCGATCACGGGGAGCGCGGCGAGAGCCACGGGGGGACCGTATCCAATTCATTGACAAACGTCAATGAAGGCCCTCGCTCGATCTCGGACGGCTACAATCGACGCGAGCGATGGGGCTCGCTCCCTCATAAGCGCGGGATTTCAAGCCGCTGACGGTCCCTACCCACGTCCATCGACGCCGATAGGAGACCCGTACGTGCCGACTCGATTCGACCTTCGCCGCCTTGCCGCGATCTACGTGGGCGGGGTGCTCGGGGCTCTCGCGAGGGTCGGGCTGGCCGAGCTCGCGCCGCACGGCCCCGACGGCTGGCCCTGGGCGACCTTCGCGGTCAACATGGCCGGCGCGCTGCTGCTCGGCTACTTCTTCGCCCGCCTGCGCGACCATCCCGAGGACAGCCTTGCGCATCCCTTCCTCGCCACCGGGATCTGCGGCACCCTGACCACCTTCTCGACCCTGCAGCTCGAGCTGTTCGAGATGGTCGACGGCGGCCACCTCGGCCTCGCCGCCGCGTACATAGGCGCCACTCTCCTCGCCGGCTACTGCTTCCTGCGGATCGGGATCGCGCTCGAGCGCCGCCCGGCGACTTACCCCCCTGCATGGGTCGGTAAGTCGCCAGAGGGCCGCGAGTGAGCGCGCCCCTCTGGGTCGCCGTCGGCCTGCTCGGCGGCCTCGCCGCCGCGGCCCGCTACCTGATCGACACAGCGGTCACGGCGCGCACGAATCACCCCTTTCCCCACGGCATCCTCGCGGTCAACATCGCCGGCGCGCTGGCGCTCGGCCTGGTCGCGGGCGCGGCGCTGGAAGGACAGGCGCTGGTGATCGTCGCCGGCGGCGGGATCGGCTCCTTCACCACCTTCTCCACCTGGATCCTCGACTCGCATCGCCTCGCCGACGCAGGACATATCCATCTCGTCTGGCTCAACCTCGGCCTATCGCTCCTCGCCGGCTTCGCCGCGGTCGCGCTCGGCCACTGGCTCGGCGGCGTGTTGTAGGCCGTAGAGGTTTGGTTCGCATAGCGCACCGAACCTCTACGGCGTATCGGTGGCGACGAACCGTCCGCGGTCGGGACTACCTTGATTCGAGATGGACCAACTCGATCCACAGATGTTCCAGGAGGCGCTGATCGACACCTCCGGCGGCGCCGCGCCGCAGGCTCCCGAGCAGCCATCCCCGGCGCCGCGCCGCGTGCCGCTGCGCGAGCTCGAGGACGGCCAGCGGGTCAAGGGCGTGTACGCGGTGCGCGAGCGCGAGCTGCGACGCAAGCGCAACGGCGAGCCCTGGTTGCGGCTGGTCCTCTGCGACTCCGGCGGCAGCGCCGAGGCGGTCGCCTGGGAGGACGCCGAGGCGCTCTACGCGCTCGCCGCGCCCGGAACCGCGGTCGAGGTCGGCGGCGTCTTCGAGCAGAGCGAACGCTGGGGGGCGAAGGTCAAGCTCTCTTCGCTTGCCGAGGCCGCACCCGGCTCCTATGACCCCGATGACCTCGCCCCCGAGTCTGAGGTCTCCTTTGTCGAGCTCGAGCGCGAGCTGCGCCAGCTGCTGGAGACGGTGCGCGAGCCGCAGCTGCGTGAGCTGCTCGAGCGCTTCTTCGGCGAGCGCTCGGCGATCTGGGAGCGCTTCCGCGATGCGCCGGCGGCGAAGGTCTACCACCAGGCCTACCGCCACGGCCTGCTCGAGCACACGGTCTCGGTCGCCCAGGCGGTCAGCGCCGCGGCCAACTTCTTCCCCGGCATCGACCGCGAGGTCGCAGTCGCCGGCGCCCTCCTGCACGACATCGGCAAGACCATCGCCTACAACGACGACCCGCTGGCGATCGACCTCACCGACGCCGGCCGGCTGCAGGGCGAGATCCCGCTCGGCTACTACACGGTGCGCCGCGAGATCGAGGAGATTCCCGGCTTCGATCCCGGCCTCGCCCAGGCCGTCCTGCACATCATCCTCAGCCATCACGGCTCACTCGAGCACGGCTCGCCGGTCGTGCCCGCCACTCGCGAGGCCGTCCTCGTCCACATGATCGACAATCTCGGCGGCCGCCTCGGCAGCTTCGACCGGCTCGAGCGCGAGCTCCCCGACGGCGAGTCCTGGTCCCGATTCGACCGCGCTCTCTCCGGCTCGGCCTACTTCGGCGCTCGCCAGGCGGCCTGACGCCGCCGCCTGAGCGTCCAGCCGCACCGCAAAATGCGGGAATAGGACGGCTTCGGCGGGGGGCTCGGCCAGTCCCCGTCACTATTCTGGGCTCGTGGCAAAGGACACCGAGAAGCTGATCCGCCAGCTCTCGCTGATCTCCTTCCTGATGGCGCAGGGCAGGCCGGTCTCGGCGCTGGAGATCAAGCGCGAGGTGGAGGGGTACAGCGACATGAACGACGACGCCTTCGCGCGCCGCTTCTACGCCGACCGGGCCGAGCTGGAGAGCCTCGGCATCCAGCTCGGGGTCGAGAAACCGGGCGAGGGCTTCTTCGAGGCAGAGCTCTACTCGCTGCCGCCGGAGAACTTCTACCTCGACCCGATCCGCTTCTCCGACGACGAGCTGGCCTCGTTGAGCACGGCCCTCTCGCTGCTCACGCAGGGGGAATTCGCCTACGCCGAGCCGCTGCGCCTCGCCCTGCAGCAGGTCGCCTGGGGCCACCCGAACCCGATCAGCGAGGGCGAACGGGCGCCGGTCGAGATGGCAATGACTGCGTCGGCGGGCGGCCGGGACCTCTCCCAGCGCCTCTCCAAGATCGAGACCGCGATCTCGCGCCGCAAGACGATCGAGTTCACCTACTACACGATGGAGCGCGACGAGACGGAGAAGCGCAAGGTCGATCCCTACCACCTCGTCTTCCGCTCCGGCCAGTTCTATTTGATCGGCCACTCCCACGAGCGCGACGCGGTGCGCGTCTTCCGCCTCTCGCGGATCCAGGGCAAGGTCGGCTATGCGTCGAAGGCCGAGCACGACTTCTCGCCGCCGGAGAGCTTCGACCGCCGCGACTACGGCCAGCGCGCCGACTGGCAGCTGGGCGAGATTCGCGGCACCGCGAAGATCTTCATCCGCGACCGCATCGCCTGGCTGATCGAGCGCGACTTCGGCGCTTACGGCGAGCTGCGCCCGGCGCGCAAGGCGGACGACGCGCCGGGCAAGGGCTCGGTCTTCGAGACCGACTACGCCTCGCCGCGCGAGCTGATCGCCTGGGTGCTGCGCTGGCGCCAGAACGCCGAGGTGCTGGAGCCCGATGAGCTGCGCGGCGAAGCGCGCGAGCGGCTCGACCTGCTGCACGACCGCCACCGCAGCGACTTCGAGCCGGCCGAGGTCGTCGATCGCCCGTTGCGCGAGGCGACGCCGCGTCCGCGCGGCAACGGTCGCGGCGAGGCGGCGATCCGGCCCGAGCGCTTCGCCCGCCTGGTCACCCTCGCCGGCATGCTGATCGACTCGGCCAAGAAAGGCGAGCGGCTGCAGGTGTCGGATCTGCGGCAGCGGCTCGAACTGACAGGCGAGGAGCTGCAGGAGGACATCGACCTGCTCAACGTCGTCAACTTCGGCGGCGGCACCTACGTCCTCTACGCGGAAGTGATCGGCGACGAGATCGAGGTCGACTCCGAGCCCTACGGCGACAACTTCGCCCGCCCGGCCCGCCTGCTGCCGCTGGAGGCGAAGGCGCTGGTCGCGGCGATCGACCTCTTCGGCGACCACCTGCCGCAGGGCGGCCTGCAGAGCGCCCGCGAGAAGATCGTCAAGGCGCTCGGCCACGACCCCTCCGAGGAGGGGTTGGAGATCGCCGCCGGCAGCGGCGGCGACACCGAGGTCGCACGCGTCGTCAACGAGGCGATCGCCGGCCGCCGTGTGCTCGAGATCCAGTACTACAAGGAGAACGAGGATCAGTTCACCAAGCGCCGGGTCGAGCCCTACCGCCTGGAGAACGGGCGCGAGGGCTGGTACGTCGAGTGCTACGACCTGACCAAAGAGGGCATCCGCCACTTCAAGCTCGACCGGGTCAAGGAGGCGACCCCCGCGGATGAGACGTACGAGCCGCGGCTCGAGGTCGAAGAGCTTGCCGGGGTCGAGGGCTGGATGACCGACGGCGAGGTCCCGACGGCCCAGGTCGCCCGGGTCTGGGTCTCGCCCGAGCGGGCGCGCTGGCTGCGCGAGGAGCGCACGGTGGTCGAGGAGCTCGCCGACGGCGCGGTCGTCGTCGAGCTTCCCTATGCCGGCGCCTCCTGGCTGGTGCGCGAGATCCTCCGCGGCGCCGGCGACCTGGTCGTGCTCGAACCGGACGAGGCGCGCGAGGCGATCGCGGCCGAGGTCGCGGCCAGCGCCGCGTGACCCAGGCGCCGGGACACTCTGAGATCCTGAGAATCGTCGCCCCGAACCCCGGGCCGATGACGCTGGAAGGGACGAATACCTACCTGTACGGGTCCGATCCCTGTGTGGCGATCGATCCGGGGCCGGATGACGCCGGCCACCTCGATGCCGTGCGCGCTGCCGCCGAGGAGCGCGGTGGGATCGGCGTCGTCCTGCTCACCCACAGTCATGGCGACCACGTGGCGGGGGCGGAGCGGCTGGTGGAAGGGGTCGCGGCAAGCGACCCGCCGGCGGTCGTGCTGCCCGGCGACGGCGAGGAGCACGGGCGGCTGCGCGCCCTCGCCACGCCCGGCCACGCCGCCGACCACGTCTGCTTCCTCACGGAGGACGGTGTCTGCTTCAGCGGCGACCTCGTGCTCGGCGAGGGCTCGACCTTCGTCCCACCCGATGGCGGCTCGCTCGCCGCCTACATGAGCTCGCTGCGCCTGCTCCAGGCGCAGGAGATCGAGCTGATCTGCCCCGGCCACGGCCCTTGGGTCACCGACCCGGCGGCGAAGCTGGCCGAGTACCTCGAGCACCGCGAGATGCGCGAGCGCCGCCTGCTCGCCGCCCTCGAGCGCGGCGAGCGCTCCAAGCAGGCGCTGCTCGCCGAGGCATGGTCCGACGTCCCCGCCGAGCTCCGCCCGGCCGCCGCTCTCGTGATGGAGGCTCATCTGCAGAAGCTCGACGCCGAAGGGCGCCTGCCCGGCGACCTCTGGGAGTAGCGCCTGCGTTCCGGTGCGCCTTTCCCACCTCATGGGGGGTAACGGCGCCGGAAAGTGAAACTGGCCAGGCAGCCAGTATCGTTGGTTGCGATGAATCCCGGGAAGGCAGCGCGGGCGGGGGCAGTGGCTGGAGCGGTCGGAACCGGTCTGGTTGCGGCCGGGACCGCCGCCTTGTGGCACTGGCTGGCGCGACGTCCCTTGCCGAAGCAGAAGGGGACGATCGAGTTGGACGGGTTGAAGGGACCGGTGCAGGTGCGGCGGGACCGTTGGGGCGTCCCGCACGTCGCCGCGCAGAGCGCCGACGACCTCTGGTTCGCGCAGGGCTTCTGCCACGGTCAGGACCGCCTCTGGCAGATGGACTTCTACCGGCGGGTGGCGAGCGGACGGCTATCGGAGTTCGCCGGCGAGGAGGGGCTGCCGGCCGACCGGCTGATGCGGACGCTGGGGATGCGACGCACGGCAGAGCGCGAGCTGGCGACTCTCGACCCCGACCTGCTCGCCCTGCTCGAGCGCTTCTGCCAGGGCGTCAACGCCGCCGCGGCGAGCGCCAAGGCGCCGCCCTTCGAGATGCGACTGCTGCGGCTCGAGTTCATGCCCTGGCGGCCGGTCGACATCCTCGCCCTCGGCAAGCTGCTCGCCTTCGCCTTCTCGGCCAATTGGGAGCGGGAGCTGCTGCGCGCCGACATGGCGCGTGAGCTTGGCGTCGAGCGGGCCGCCAGGCTCGATCCGAGCTATCCGGCCGACAACCCGATCGTCACCGGGGAAGAGTGGTCCGGCGACGGTTTGGCGTTGACCGAGCAGATCGATGCGGTGCGCCGGGCGATCGGGCTCTCGGTCGAGGCAAGCGGCTCCAACAACTGGGCCGTGGCCGGCAGGCTGACCGCAAGCGGGTCGCCGCTGATCGCAGGGGACCCCCACGTCTTCCCGAGCATGCCCGGGCTCTGGTACCAGGTCGACCTCAGCCTCGGCGAGCGCTTCCTCCGCGGCGCCTCGCTGCCCGGCATCCCCGGGGTGTCGATCGGCCAGGGCAATGACGTCTGCTGGACGTTCACCAACACCCTCGCCGACACCCAGGACCTCTTCATCGAGCGGATCGACGGCGACCGCTACCTGTTCGAGGGCGAGTGGCGGCCGCTGGAGGTCTTCCGCGAGGAGATCGCGGTCAAGGGGCGCGAGGCGCCGGACGTGCTCGAAGTGCGGCTCACCCATCACGGACCGATCGTCAACGAAGCGCTCGGCGCGGACGATGCCGAGCCGCTCTCGTTGCGCTGGAAGGCACTGGACGAGCCGACCGTCTTCGCCGGCTTCTTCGACCAGATCGAGATCGAGTCGGGGCCGGAGCTGGTCGAGATGATGGCCGGCTACAGCAGCCCGCCGATGAACATGATCTGGGCCGACCGCCACGGCTCGATCGGCTACAAGCTGGTCGGTCGCGTGCCGCTGCGCAAGGGCGATTGTCCAGACCTGCCCAAGCCCGGATGGAACGGCGAGTTCGAGTGGGAGGGCGCGATCCCCTACGCCGAGCTGCCCGAGACGATCGACCCCGAGTGCGGCTTCCTCGTCACCGCCAACAATCGCATCGTCGGCGACGACTATCCCCACCACATCACCAGCGATTGGCTCGACGGCTTCCGCGCGAGGCGGATCGAGCAGCTCCTGCGGGCGAGCGACGAGCACGACATCGCGGGCTTCGAGGCGATGCAGTCGGACAATTTCTCGATCCCGGGCCTAGAGGCGGCGCGGCGGCTCGGCCGGCTGGCGCCGCGCGGGCAGCGCGAGCTGAGCGCGGTCGAGCGCCTGCGCAGCTGGGACGGCCGACTCGACGCCGACTCGATCGCGGCGGCTGTATACGAGGCGTTCCTGCTGCGCTTGGCGCGCGAGGTCGCCCGCGCGACGATCGGCGACCGCGACCTCTGCGAGCGCTGGCTCGATCGGGCCGACAACGGCTTCCTCCCACACGTCACGCCGTTCTGGCGCTGGCACTCGCACCTGATGAAGCTCTGGGAGGAGGCCGACGAGGAGCTGATCGGGCGTCCCTGGGACGAGCTGGTGCTGGAGGCGCTGGCGGGTGGGCTCGACGACCTGACCGATCGCTTCGGCCCCGACCCGGAGGGCTGGCGCTGGGGCCGTGTCCACGAATTGGAGTTCCCGCACCCACTGGGAGAGGCCAATCCGTTGCTTCGGCGCCTGCTCAATCGCCGGGTCAGGGCCGGAGGGGGCCAGGAGACGATCAGCCAGATCGGCTATGACCCCAACGACCCATACAAGGCGATTTGGGCGCCGGGCTGGCGCATGGTCGCCGACCCGACCGCGCCGGAGCGCTCGCGCTGGCAGATGTTCACCGGCCAGTCCGGCCATCCGGCGAGCCCCCACTACGACGACCTCCAGGCGGACTGGTCGTACGGCCGGACCCAGCCGATGACCGGCGCCGGGCCCTGGAGCGAGTTGAGCCTCGTCCCCGCCTGAGCGGTACGCCATGAGCCCACGGGGGCGCGTAAGGCGACACATCTGTTGCGCGGTTCTCTGAAGCCGGCCGAAACGTTCGGCGATTGACATTGTTGGGGTGAGAGATGCGGCGCGCGCTCCTGGTCATGCTCGTGCTGGCCGCCGTGCTTCCGGCCGGCGCCGGCGCCAAGACGATCCATTTCCGCGGTGAGACTGTCACCGCTCCCGACGCCTGGCCGGTGATCCGACTGGCCGGCCGTCCCCACGCCTGCGTGCGGCTGGATCGCAAGGCCGTTTACCTGGGGACGCCCGGGGCCGCTCAGCACTGTCCGGCGGAGGCGATGGGACGGCGACGGGCGATCCTCGTCGTTCCCGGTGCGCAGGCCGGCACCCGCCAGGCCGCCGCCCGCGCATCCCGCATCCCGCCCGCCCGCGTCTCAGCCGCCTCCGAATACACCGGCCGCGGCTTCGACGCCTGCGCGGCGCCCTCGCGGAGCGCCATGTCGGCCTGGGGCTCCTCGCCCTACCGCGCGATTGGCGTCTACATCGGCGGCGCCAACCGCGGCTGCGCGCAGCCCAACCTGACCGCGAGCTGGGTCGCGGAACAGGCGGCGGCGGGCTGGCATCTGATCCCCACCTACGTCGGCCTGCAGGCGCCGACCTCGAGCTGCAACTCCTGCGCCAAGCTCAGCTCGGGCACCGCCTCTCTGCAGGGCTCCCAGGCCGCCACCGATGCGGTCGACGAGGCGCGCATCGTCGGTATCGCCGAAGGCAGCCCGCTCTACTTCGACATGGAGAGCTACACGCCCACGGCGAGCGCCAGCGGCGCGACGCTCTCCTTCCTCGAAGCCTGGACCGCCCGCCTGCACGCGCTCGGCTACGACTCCGGCGTCTACAGCAGCAGCGCCTCCGGCATCGCCGACCTCGCCGGTCGCCTCGGCGGCATCTACCAGCTTCCGGACGACCTCTGGATCGCCAACTGGAACGGCCACGCCAATGCCCTGGACTCCTATGTCCCCGCCTCCGCTTGGGCCGACCACCAGCGCATCCACCAGTATCGCGGCGGTCACGACGAGACCTACGGCGGTGTGACGATCAACGTCGACAACAACTACGTCGAAGGCGCCACCGCTGGGGCGGAAGCCTCCAGCGGCGACGACCCGCGCGGCAGCTTCGACGCGGTCAGCTCCCCGGCGCCCGGCCAGGTGACGGTCTCCGGTTGGGCCTTCGACCCCAACGCGCCTCACAAGCAGGTCGCGATTCGCGCCTACCTGGGCGGCGAGGCCGGCGAAGGCGCGACGCGCTACGAACTCGGGCCGATCGCCGACCGGGAACGGGCCGACCTCGCCGCGCTGTACCCGCGGGCCGGAGCGGCGCACGCCTTCGAAGCCAGCTTCGCCGTCGTCGGCAGCGGCAGGCAGCGGATCTGCGTCTACGCGCTCGACATCGGCGCCGGCTCCGACAAGCTGCTCGGCTGTCGGAACGTCGGCGTGCCGGTGCCGATCTCGCTGTTGCGGACGAAGGTCGCGGGCAACACCGTCCATCTCAGCCTGCGCTGCGAATGGCCGGTCGGGACCCAGTGCCCTGGTCAGATCGTCATCCGCGCGGGGGTGCCGAAGCGCATCGTCGTCCACCGCCGGGGGCGCCGCCGCGTCAGGACCACCAAGGTGCGCCGCGCGATCGTGAGGCGCGGCTTCCGTCTCACCGGCGGCCAGTCGCACACCTTCCGCGTCGGCCTGGGCCCGGCGGGGCGCAGGCTCACCCAGGGCGCGACCAGCCCGACGGCGCAGCTGCTGGTGGCAATTCCCGGCGGGCGCGTGGGCCAGCAGCTGACGCTGCCCTAGGGGCGCGCCTCCGCGCGACTAGTCCCAGATCGCGAGCGGCAGGTTCTCGAGGATCGCCTGGTCGGCGGTGACGAGCGGCGCGCCGGTAACGATCGCGTGCGCGGCGATGAGGCGGTCGAAGGGGTCGCGCGTCCAGGAGAGGGGAGTCGCCGCCCGGACCAGATCGGCAAGCGATGCGTCGAGGACCTCCAGGCGCAGGCTCCGCCCCAGGGCGGCGAGGGGCGCTGAGGCGGGCTCGGTCACTCGCCCGACTTCATAGAGGTAGGTCAGCTCCAGTTCGACGACGGGCGAGACGGCGATCGGCTCCGTCTCCAGTCGCTTTTGGATCGCCTTCGGTATCCGCCGCTCCTCACCCTCGTAGAGCCAGCCGACGATATGGGTGTCAATTTGGATCAGGGTTCCACTCCGAGGACCAGTCGATGTGAATCAGCTCGTCGGGATCGCCGACTATGAAGCCCTCGCGGCGCGGCAGGCGATCCCAGATCGAACCCCTCGCCGAGGGCTCCTTGGGTGCGATGACCAGGAGCCTGCCGTTGCGCTCTATCTCCAGCGGCTTGCCGGTCTCGAGGACCTCGTCAAGCAGGCGATAGACGTTGGCTCGCAGTTTCGAGGCGGTGAGCGCCATCGGTCCTCCAGTGGAAGCGTACGTACGTATGTTGGGAAATGACGTACGTACGTTAGCAGTCACCGCCGGTCGGGATACCCGGGGAGTCGCGAGAGGAAAATGCATGGCCGGGACGCTAGGTCGCCGGGACGCACGGATGGCGCGCAGAATCGAAAAATCGTGTGACGACTACGCGCTGCGCGGCGGCGGGGTCGCAGTTGGCGGCGAGGCGTAGAGTCAGCCGCGATGAGCCGGCGCGACCAGATCCAGCTCAGCGACGCGGAGCTGCTCGAGCTGCTCGACGCCGAGCGGGTCGCGGTCGTCTCGTCTAACGGGCCGCGCGGCTTCCCGCACTCGATGCCGCTCTGGTTCGTGCCGCGCGAGGGGGAGATCTGGATCTGGACCTACGCCAAGTCGCAGAAGGTGCGCAATCTGGAGCGCGACCCGCGCGCCACCGTGCTGGTCGAGACCGGTCGCGAGTACGGCGAGCTGCGCGGCGCGATGATCGAGGCCGAGGCGCGGATCCACCGCGACTTCGAGACCGTGATCGGCTTCGCCGAGGAGCTCACCGTGCGCTACGCGGAGGGCATCGACTCGGTCGAGGGGGACGCCAAAGCAGCCCTGGAAGCACAGGCGCCCAAGCGCGTCGCGATCCACTTCCGGTCGCTGCGCGTCGCGACCTGGGATCACCGCAAGCTGGGCGGGACCTACTGAGCGAGCCCCCCGCGTCTGCGGCTCAGGGCGGACAGCTCGCCAGGGAAGCCTGGGCATCGAAGTGGCGAAGCGGTGGGACCCCGTGGCCGGCGACGGCGACCGCTGCGGCGTAGCCCTCGCCCGCATCGAAGCTCGCGCAGGCAACGGGCCCGTCGGGCGGCGGCGCGCCGAGGCCCACCCCGTGGCACTTGGCGATCGCCTCGCGCCGCGTCCACGCGGCGTAGAACTCGGCCGGCCGCGAGCCGAGGCTCTCCACGTCGACTCCCACCTCCCGGCCCTCGGCGACCGCGATCAGCGCCAGCTCGCGCGAGTGGCTGAGGTTGAAGCGGAGGGGGCGCGTGGAGTCGGTGAGCAGCGGCTTGCCGCGCCCGGCGAGGCGCAGGCCGATCTCCGCCGGTCTCTCGCCCAAGTAGCGCCCAAGCACGTCGCGGAGCGCCCAGCGCGAGGCCACCCAGCGCCGTCGCGCCGCCGCTCGCAGGATGCTCCCGGCGCGTTCTCGCTCGTCCTCGGGCAGCCCGTCCGCCGGGGGCCAGACGCCATCGCCGAGACGCGCGCGCCAAATATGGAGCTCCGTCCCGGGCATGCGGTACAGGGCGTTCACATTGCCGTCGATCGTAGGGCGTAGAGTCCCGCGGCGCGCTACCGCCGACGCCGCCGGAGAACCGCGACTTCGGCCTCTGTCCAGGTTTCTGCCGAGAGATGAGAAAGAGGATGAGAAGAGCATCGATCGCCATCGCCCTCGCGGCCATCGCCGTCGTCGCCTGCACAGTCGCGGATACGTCGCTCTCGACCGCCGGCGTCGCCCAGGCGGCCCCTCGCACGTTCTTCGGCATCGTCCCGCAAGCGGTCATCGACGAAGAAGACGCTGAATACATGCGCGCAGCCCGGATCGGCAGCATCCGCCTGCCGATCGGCTGGGAAAGCATCCAGCCGACCAGGCGCGGCCCGCTCAACTGGGAAGGGACCGACCGCGAAGTCGCGACCGCCGTCAACCAGGGTCTCACGGTCCTGCCGTTTCTCGCCGGAGTGCCGCGCTGGATCGGCCACAAGACGACCACCCTGCCGATCGACAGCGCCCGCGCTCGGCGCGGTTGGATGAGTTTCGTCAGGGCGGTCGTCAGCCGCTACGGGCCGGGGGGCGAATTCTGGACCGAACACCCGCCGGGCATCGACATCGGGGATGGCATCGTCCTGCGCCGCTGGAAGCCGATCCACGTCTGGCAGATCTGGAACGAGGCCAACTTCTTCTACTTCGCCTACCCGGTCTCGCCGACCCGCTACGCGCGCCTGCTGAAGATCAGCTTCCGGGCGGTCAAGTCGGCCGACCCGCGCGCCCAGGTGCTGCTCTCCGGCCTCTTCGGCGAACCGGATCAGGGCGGCAAGCGCGGCATGGACTCCGATGTCTTCCTCGAAAAGCTCTACGAAGTGCCCGGCATCAAGCACTACTTCGACGCGGTCGCCCTGCATCCCTATGCCTTCCATGTCGAAGACCTCGAACGGATGGTCGAACAGATGCGCGCAGTGGTGCTGGCCAACCACGACCCGCGCGCCGGCCTCTACATCACCGAGATGGGCTGGGGCTCCCAGTACGACCCCAACGTCGTCGCCTTCGAGCAGGGCTGGCATGGCCAGGCGCGAGAACTGCGCGCCGCCTACAGCTACATGCTGCGCAACCGCCACCGGCTCAACCTCAAGGCCGCCTACTGGTTCACCTGGAAGGACTCGCGCTACTACTGCAACTTCTGCGACTCGGTCGGGCTCTTCCGCGAATCGAATCGCTACCTGGCCAAGCCGGCCTGGCGTGCCCTGGTCAACATCACCGGCGGCCGCCCGCGCCCGTAGGCGCAGCAAATAGCATCCCGCCGATGCCGCAGCGCGCACCACAGGGGCCGGCCTGGCTCGTCCTGCCGACCTACAACGAGGCGGGCAACATCGAGGCTCTCGTCACGGCGGTGCTGGCCAAGCTGCCCGACTCGGCCCGGGTGTTGGTCGTCGACGACAACTCGCCCGACGGCACGGGTGAGATCGCCGATCGCCTCGCCGCCGAGCACGAGGCGGTGAGGGTTCTGCACCGGCCGCAGAAGGAAGGCCTGGGCCCCGCCTACATCGCCGGCTTCCGGCACGCGCTGGCCGGGGGCGCCGGGCTGGTCCTGGAGATGGACTCCGACTTCTCCCACGATCCTGCCTACCTGCCCCGCCTGCTCGAGGCGGGCGGGCGCGCCGACCTGGCGATCGGCTCGCGCTATGTCGAGGGCGGCGGGGTCTCCGACTGGAGCCCGTTGCGGCGGGCGATCAGCCGCGGCGGCAGCGCCTACGCCCGGTTCGTGCTCGGCGTCGCCGTCCACGACCTCACGGGCGGCTTCAAGTGCTTCCGCCGCGAGGTGCTGGAGGCGCTCGACCTCGACTCGATCCGCTCGCGCGGCTACGCCTTCCAGATCGAGATGACCTACCGCGCGATCCAGCGAGGCTTCAGCGTCGTCGAGGTGCCGATCGTCTTCCGCGACCGCCGGGCCGGCACTTCGAAGATGGACCGCTCGATCGTCGCCGAGGCGGCCTGGCGCGTGCCGCTGCTGCGCTGGGACGGGAAATCCTCTCGATGAGCGGCGCGCAGGGCCAACCGCCCCGCCAGCGGGGCAGCTCGGTCTGGGCGGAAACCGCCGCCGACCCGACCGTGCGCGCGATCGTCTTCTACGCGCTCGTCGCCCTCGGCGCCGCCGTCGCCGCCTACGGCGCGATCTTCGCCGGCTTCGCGAACTACGACGACGAGGGCACGGTGCTCGTCACGCTCAACGCCTTCGCCCACGGCCACCCCCTCTACACCGACATCTTCTCGCCCTACGGGCCCTTCTTCTTCGAGTTCTTCGGCGGCCTCGCGTCGCTCAGCGGGCACGCCTTCACCACCGACGGCAGCCGTACCGTGGTGATCCTCGTCTGGATCGCGACCAGCTTCGTCCTCGGCCTCGCCTGCCAGCGTCTGACCGGTCGGCTCACCCTCGGCCTGGCCGGGATGGTCGTCGCCTTCGCCGTGCTCTACGCGCTCTTCCCCGAGCCGATGCATCCGCACGGGCTGCTCGTGCTGCTGCTCTCCGGCTTCGTCCTCGTCGCGGTCCATGGTCCGGGAGCGCGCCCGGCGCGGCTCGGCGCCCTCGCCGGGACGCTGCTGGCGGCGGCGCTGATGACCAAGATCAACTTCGGCGCCTACGCGATCGCCGCGGTCGTGCTCGCCGCCGCCCTGACGGTCGAGTCGATCGACCGCCGCCCGTGGTTGCGCTGGCTCCTCGTCGTCGCCTTCCTCGCGATCCCGACCGTGGTGATGTTCTCCGACCTGCGCGAAAGCTGGGTGCGCTCCTTCATCGCGCTGGAGCTGCTCGGCGGGGGCGCGATCGTCGCCGCCGCCTGGCCGGGCCGGCCGCGGCGCGGGGAGGAGCAGGGGGCGCTCACGGGCTGGCTCCTCGCCGCGCTCGCCGGCGGCGTGGTGGCGATTGTCGCCATCCTGGCCGCGATCCTGCTCGACGGGACCAGCTTCTCCGACCTCTACGACGGCCTGATCAAGCAGCCGCTCAACGTGCGCAACGTCGACCCGGGGCCCTTCGAAACCCCGGGCCAGGCGATCGACTGGGGCGTCGCGGCGCTCGCCGCCGCCGTGCTGGTGACGAAGCTGCGCTCCTGGGCCTCGGGCAAGCCCTCGCTCTGGCCGGGCCTGCTGCGCGCCGCCGCAGGGCTGGCGATCTGGTTCACGATCGCCAAGCAGGCGCCGTTCGGACTCAACCCCAGCGCCAACGTCGACGTGCTGCCGATGCTGCTGGCCTGGGTCGCGGCGGTGCCGCCGTTGGGCGCCCCCGAGCCTCCCTTCAAGCGCTTCCTGCGGGTGCTGCTGCCGGCCGTCGCCGTCGCCGGGGTGCTCGGCGCCTACCCGGTCCCCGGCGCCCAGGTCGGTATCGCCTCGTTGATGTTCGTCCCGGTCGGGGCGCTCTGCCTCGCCGATGCGCTCGCCTCGCTGCGCGCCTGGAGCGCCACCCGCGGGGAGCTCGGGCTCGCCCGCTTCGGCGCCGCCGCCGCGGTCGCCACCGCCGCCCTGGCGGGGATGCTGGCGCTGGGCCAGGTTTTCCTGCCGGCGATCTCCAACACGATCTCGTACCGCGAAAGGACGCCGCTTCCCTTCCCGGGCGCCGGCCAGGTGCGCCTGACGCCTGAAGAAGTCGAAGAATACGAAGGCGTCGTCGATTTCATCGAGCGCAACCGCTGCACCAGCTTCGTCGGCTATCCGGACATCGACAGCCTCTACCTCTGGACGGGGATCGAAGCGCCCAAGCCGTACGCGCCCGGCGCCTGGATCACGGCTCTCGACGAAGCGGGGCAGAACCGGGTGCTCGCACAGGTGCGCTCCTCGCCGCGCCCCTGCGCCTTCCGCAACGAAACCGTCGCTGGCGCCTGGCTCGGCGCGAGGCCAGCGCCCGACACGCCGCTCGTCCACTACATCTTCGAAGACTTCGAAGAAGTCGAAGGCTCCGGCAACTTCAGCCTGCTGCTGCCAAAGAAAGGAAGTTGATGGACCGCATCCGCAACGCCGACGAGCGACTGCTCGCCTGGATCCTGCTGGGGGTGGCGATGTGCATCTCCGCCACCTGGCTGATGATCGCCGGCAAGGACCTGACCTTCTCGGGCGACGACATCTTCTACTACGCCAGGCTGATCGTCGACAACGGCGCCGTCCACCAGGCCGGCGGGATCGAATACTTCTTCATCCCCCACAACGGCCACCTGCAGCTGCTCGGCAAACTGCTCTATCGCGGCCTCTTCGTCACCGTCGGCGCCGACTACACGGTCTTCCGCGCGATCGAGGTCTTCGCGGCCTTCGTCTGCGTGCTGCTCACCTTCATCCTCCTGCGGCGCCGGGTGCGTCCCTATGCGGCGCTGATTCCCTGCATCCTGCTGCTCTTCTTCGGCTATGGCGAGGGTTCGTTCCTGTGGCCGTTCAACATCCACACGATCGGCGCGCTGGCCTTCGGCCTGGGGGCGCTGCTGACGCTGGAACGCGACGACCGGCGCGGCGACATCGCCACCTGCGCGCTGCTGGTCCTCGCCGTCGCCACGGTCGAGGTCGGGCTCGCCTTCACCGTCGCCGTGGCGGTCGCCGTGCTGCGCCGCGACGACCGTTGGCGCCGCGCCTGGATCTTCCTCACCCCGCTCGTCCTCTTCGCCATCTGGTACGTCTGGGCGCGCAAGTTCGGCCAGTCGGAGGTGGAACTGGTCAACGTCAAGCTGATCCCGATGGACCTCACCAATGCGCTGGCGGCGGTGATGGGATCGATCTTCGGCGTCAACCCGACCGGGCCCGAAATCTCGCCCAACGTAACCACGATCACCCCCTGGGCGAGCGTGCTCGCCGGCTTCGCCGTGGTCGGCCTGATCTACCGGATCCGGCAGGGCAAGGTGCCGATGGGGCTCTGGATTGCGCTGGCCGCCGTGCTCACCTACTGGCTGATGATCACGATGGCCGACCGTCCGCCGGACTCGACCCGCTATCTCTTCGTCGGCGTCGTCGCGGTCTTCCTGATCGCGGGCTCGGCCCTGCGCGGGAGGAGGATCGCGACGGCGGGATTGATCGTCGCCGCTGGCGTCGTCGCCTTCGCGATCCCGCCCAACATCGCCAAGTTCTACGACGAGCGCGCCTCCTCGGTGACGGACGCCGACAACACCCGCACCGAGTACGCGATGCTCGAACTGGCGCGCCCGCACGTGCACAGCGACTACTTCCCGGCCACCGACCCCAGCGTCAGCGACGCCGGCGGCGCCGTCTTCGTGCCGCTCTCCGCCTACACCTACTACCAGGCGGCAGACGAATTTGGGCCGATCGGCTTCTCGCTCGAACAGATCCGCCACGCGAGCGTCAACCTGCGCCACCTCGCCGACGCGACGCTGATCGGCGCTTTGGAACTGAAGCTGAAGCCCACCGAAGCTCCAGCCGACCCCTCGTCCTGTCCCAGCTCCTTGGACGGCAAGCCGGGCCACCCGGTCTTCTTCTTCCTCGAACCCGGCGGCGTCCTTCTTGGCTCCCGCTCCGGGAGCCCCGTGCACGTCGGCCTCGGCCGCTTCGGCACCGGCGGCGCCTCGGTCTCGATCGGCAAGCTGCAACCCGGCGAATGGGGCAACCTGCGCATCCCCACCGACTCCGCCCCGGATCGCTGGTGGGTCACGGTCGACGGGCCGGTGCGCGTCTGCCCACCCGGTGGTTGAGAGGGAGGCCATCCCGGTAGGGGTTCCACTTAACTTTTTTGAGAATCGGGATCAGCTGTCGCCCGAAGCCTTCGACAAAAAAGTACAAGACGTTTCACCCCTACCGGGATGGCCTTTATCCGGTGGGTAGGCAGGCGGTGACGCTGTGGTCGACCGTGACGCGCCAGGGGTCGGCGGCGGAATCGGCTGGGATCGTGAGCTTGGTCCAGTGCTTAGATGACATGTAGTCGATGCCCACGCCCCTGGGGTCGGCGAAGCGGGCCAGCCAGAGGCCGGTTTGTTCGTTGCCCGAGGGCCGTAGGAAGGTCGTTCCGGCCCGAGTGGTGAAGGTTGCGGATTCGGCACCGGGGGCGACCTCGATCGTGCGGCAGTGGGCATTACGGGCGGGCGGCGGCCCCGATTCGGCGCTGACGCCGAGGGCGCCGACCAGGGAGGCGTCGGCGATAAGGCGCAGGGTTTCGTCGCTTTCGCGCACTTCGTCCAGCGAGTAGGCGATCGAGCCGTTGTCCGCCGCTGCGTCGAGGTAGGCGCCGGCGGGGATGCCGATGTAGAGGCCGCCGTCGACTTCGGCCACGCGTGGGTCGGCGGTGACGACGTATTCGGGGTCGACATGGGCGCGCGCCAGTTCGAGCATCGCGAACTCGGTGCTGCTCACCGGCGGGTCGTGGTGCAGGGTGTCGTTGCCGCGGCCCTTGGTCAGCTGGACGACGTTCGCCGGCAGCGCGACGGCGGCGAGCACCAGCAGCGCGATCGCCGCGGGGTTGGGCAGGCGCCGGCGCGCGGTGTCAGCGGCGATCAGCACGATCAGCACCGCGGCGACGAGGATGTAGCGGGAGCCTTCGGCCGGCCGGGCCGCGACAGCCAGCAGCAGCCAGTAGACGCCGAGCACGAGCAGCCAGATCCAGATCGTGCGCGGCAGCGAGCGTCCCCAGAGGCGCACCAGCAGAGCCACCCCCGCGGCGACGGCCAGCGCCCGGCCGAACCAGGTGACGCTGCCGATGTAGGTGCCGGCGACGATCGGGTTCGCGCCGGTAAGCGAGCCCATCGCGGCCGCGGCGCCGTGCATGAACGTTTCCGGGATCAGGTGCAGGTTGCCGGAGTGGGTTTCGCTCTGGCCGAACTTGCGTGCCCAGACGTACCAGGCCGCGTAGAGGACGACCGGGATGGCGACGACCCAGGCGCGGCGCAGGACGTCGCGCAGCCAGGCGGAGTCCCAGGTCCCCTGTGGTCGCCTCTGCGAGACGACCAGCCAGAGGGCGATCCCCAGGGCGAAGGCGAGCCCGAGCTCGATCATCGCGACCGAGAGCACGAGCAGGGCGCAGGCGAGGACGTCGCCGCGACGGTCCTCGCGCTGGATCGCCAGCACCGCGCCGAGGCCCGCCGCCAGCGAGGCCGCCGTGTTGAAGTCGAGCGGCCAGAGCAGCTGCTCGCGGGCGAAGCCGAGGAAGAGCAGGACGATGCAGGGCGCCAGCGCGGCGGCGTTGCCCACCCGCCGCCGCGCCAGCTCGAAGACGAGCGCCGCGACCGCCCACAGGGAAGCGATGTTGATCAGGACGAAGACGGTGTAGTGGGCGCCGATCGTCGCGAAGACGAGCTCGTAGACGAAGCGCCCGCCGAGCGGCAGGTGGCCGTTGAACGGGGCGAGCAGGTATTCCGGGCTGAAGGGCGAGTAGTGGTGGAGCTGGCCCTTCACGCTGGCGACGCGGCCGTAATAGAAGAGTTCGTCGATCGCGAAGCCCTGGCCGTGGGAGGCGTAGAGGATCAGCCCGGCGGAGCAGAGCATCGCCACGCCGAGCACCGTCCAGGCGACGCGCGGGATGCGCGGAGCGCCAAGCGCCCTGCCGATCAAGGCTCGCCCCGTTTGTAGTCGCCGTGGCTGAGGTGGTGCTCGAGGAAGACGTAGAGGACGATGAACAGGTAGCGGCTGCCCATCTCGTTCAGCTTCAGCTTCGACGTGCCGCTGGTGCGGTTGGTCCAGGAGATCGGCACGATGCCGTAGCTGTAGCCGCGCACGACCGCCTTCAACGGCAGCTCGACCGTGAGGTTGAAGTGATGGGAGAGGAACGGCTGGGCGTTCTCGATCACCTCGCGCCTGTATGCCTTGAAGGCGTTGGTCGTGTCGTTGTAGCCGTGCCGGAAGAGCACCCGGATGCCCCAGTTGACGATCCGGTTCATGATCAGCTTCGAGCGCGGGTAGTCGGTCACGGTCGAGCCGTGCATGAAGCGCGAGCCGAAGGCGCACTCGTAGCCCTCCTCCAGCAATCGCTGGTAGGCGACGAGGTCGCGCGGGCTGTCGGAGCCGTCGGCCATCACGATCGCCACAGCGTCGCCCTCGAATGCCTCCAGCCCGGCGCGCACGGCGAAGCCGAAGCCGTTGCGGTAGGGGGAGGGCAGGCAGCGCACCTGCGGATGACTGGCGGCGAACGCCTCGACCGCTGCGGCCGTCCCGTCCGTGCTGGAGTCGTCGACGACGATCACCTCGTGCTCGATCCCCTCCGTTTCCAGCGTCGCGACGAGCGGACCGAGCGTCTTGTCGATCGACCCCTCCTCGTTGTGTGCCGGGATGACTACGGAGAGCTTCAACCGCTCATCCTCTGGAAGCCCAGCGCCTCGCTCACGGCGCCTTCGTTGGCGCGGGCCCACTCGAGCAGGTCGGCGAGCGTCTCGCGCGGGCCGCGCTGCGGCCGCCACCCGGTGCGGGCGTGCAGGCGCGAGCAGTCCGAGAGGTAGACCGGCACGTCACCGGGTCGGGTCTCTGCCTCGACGCCGATCTCGATCTCGTTGCCGGTCAGCTCGCGGCAGAGCTCGGTCGTCTCCAGCAGCGAGAGGCTGCACTCGCGGCCGCCGCCGACGTTGGCGACCGCGCCGCTCCAGCCCTCGGGGTCGCCGAGCTGCTCCTCGACCAGGTCGATCAGGTCAGCGACGTGCAGCAGGTCGCGCACCTGCTTGCCGGCGCCGCCGAAGCCGATGTAGGTGAGCGGCCGGCCGAAGTGGTGGCTGAGCAGCCACCAGGAGAAGACGCCCTGGTCGACCTTGCCCATCTGCCAGGGGCCGGCGATCACGCCGCAGCGGTCGACGACCGCGCGCAGGCCGAAGGTCTCGGTGTACTCCTCGATCAGGTGCTCGGCGGCAAGCTTGGTCGCGCCGTAGAAGGTGCGCGCGCCGCCCAGCGGGAAGTCCTCGGAGATGCCCTGCCGCCCGGCGCCGGGCACGGGCTGCTCGGCGGCGAGCTCGAAGCGGGTCTCGGTCTCCTCCAGGGCCAGCTTGAGCTGCGGCGCGACGGGGTAGACGCGGCTGGTCGAGAGGAAGACGACGAAGGCGTCCTCCTCGCGGGCGCGCTCGAGGCAGTTGAAAGCGCCCAGCAGGTTGGTCTGCACGAGGTAGGAGGGGTCCGACAGGCCCGCCATCACCGACGGCTCGGCCGAGCACTCGACCATCGCGTCGAAGCCGCCCGCCGCGGCCAGGTCCCCGCGCTCACGCACGTCGCCATGGACGAACTCGACCCCCGCCTCGCGCAGGCGCGGCAGGTTCAGCTCGGAGCCGCGGCGCATCAGGTTGTCGAGCGCGACCAGCTCCCAACCGGGATGGCGGGCGGCAAGCTCGACGCCCAGGTTCGCGCCGACGAACCCGGCTCCGCCGGTGATCAGGACCCTCATAGGCCGCGCACTCTACGAAACGCCGCCCGATCCCCCCAGCGCCGTAGAGGTTTGGTTCGCATAGCGGTCCAAACCTCTACGGCGCTCGTTGGAGCATTGCTCCGCTTCGAAGTGACGGCCTCGTTAACCTGCGCGGCCATGCCTACCGCGATAGTCACCGGCTCCGGCGGCCTGATCGGCTCGGAGTCCGTCCGCCGCTTCATCGCCGATGGCTGGGACGTGGTCGGGATCGAGAACGACATGCGCGCCCGCTTCTTCGGCGAGGAGGCCTCGACGGCGCACGTGACCGAGGAGCTGCGCGAGGGATATCCCGAGTTCCGCTCGCTCGACCTCGACATCCGCGACGCCGAGGGCGTCGGCAAGGCTTTCGCCGAGCTCGCGGGCTCGCTGGAGGCCGTGATCCACACGGCGGCGCAACCCTCGCACGACTGGGCCGCGCGCGAGCCGCAGACCGACTTCGGCGTCAACGCGCTGGGCACGCTCAACCTGCTCGAGGCCGCGCGCGAGCACGCCCCCGACGCTCCCTTCGTCTTCTGCTCGACCAACAAGGTCTACGGCGACACGCCGAACTTCCTGCCGCTGGAAGAGCTGGAGAAGCGGCTGGAGCTGCCCGAGTCCCATCCGTTCCACAAGGGCATCGACACCTCGATGTCGATCGATCGCTCCACGCACTCGCTCTTCGGGGTCTCCAAGGCGGCCGCCGACCTGCTGGTGCAGGAGTACGGCCGCTACTTCGACATGCCGACCGTCTGCTTCCGCGGCGGCTGCCTGACCGGTCCCCAGCACGCCGGCGCGCAGCTGCACGGCTTCCTCGCCTACCTGATGAAGTGCACCGTCACCGGCACGCCCTACACGGTCTTCGGCTACGGCGGCAAGCAGGTTCGCGACAACATCCACAGCGCCGACCTCGTCGCCTGCTTCCAGGCCTTCCAGCGCAACCCGCGCCCCGGCGCCGTCTACAACATGGGCGGCGGCCGGCGCAGCAACTGCTCGATGCTCGAGGCGATAGAGGTCTGCGAACGGATCGCCGGGCGCGAGCTGCAGTGGCAGCTGAGCGACGAGAACCGCATCGGCGACCACCGCTGGTGGATCTCCGACGTCTCCGACTTCGAGGCGCATTACCCCGAGTGGCAGCCGCGCTACGGCATCGACGAGATCCTGCAGGAGATGTACGAGCAGAACGTCGAGCGCTGGATGGCGACCGCGGGCTGATCGCCTGCGAGCGCGCGCCTAGCGTTCGAGCGCGCAGACGGTCGCCGGCCCGCCTTCGAGCTGCAGCTTCCAGGGCACTTCGGGCGCCAGATCGCGGGGGATCACCAGCCTCGTCGCTTCGCCGGCTCCCACTTCGGCTTGAAAGTCGACCGGTAGGGGGGCGTTTTCGCCCGGCGTGGCGAAGCGGGTCATCCTGATGTCCGTCACCGGCTGTGCGCCGGCGGCGATCGCGACCCCACCGGCGGGGACGGTGAACGGTTCCGAGTCGCCGACCGTCGTACAGCCGCTGCTGGGCACAGCCGAGCGTGGGATCGGTTCAAGCTGGATCCGCAGGGCGTTGAGCAGCACCTTGTCGGCCGCGAAGCGGGCGGGCTCGCCGGCGCTCTGCAGTTCGGCGATCGTGTAGGCGGGCGAGCCGAAGTCGTCGACCGCGGCGAAGTAGGAGCCGGCATCGATGTGATCGAAGCCGGTGTCGGCGAATTCTTCTTCGAGGAAGAAAGCCGGATCGACGGTGTTGCGGGCGATCTCCATTGCGGTCAGGTTGCCCTTGATCAACTGGCTGGTGCTCAGGTATGCGTCATAGGACTGCTTGATCAGGAGAACGTTGCCCGCGAGCGAGATGGCGACCGCGATCAGTGCTGCTGGCAGCAATCGACGGTCGAGCCTCAGCCCGCTCAGCATCCCCGCCGCAACGAGGATGACGAGTGCCGCGCTCGGGTACTGGTAGCGGCTCGCCCAGGGCACCCGGCCCGGCTTCACGGCGATCCCACCGAACAGCCAGAAGGCGATCGCGATCGCCAGCACCACCCAGAGCGAGCGCGGAACGCGCTCGAGGCGGTAGAGGTGCCAGACGGCGAGACCGCCGAGCACAACGGTAAGCGGGCGACCCCAGTCGAGCCCCGGGGGCGAGGGCGCGCCTTCTACGCTGGTCGCGAAGCCGGTCAGCGCCCCGAGGGTGGCGGCCATCGATTCGAAGGCAAAGCGCGGCGCCAGAGCGATGTTGTGCAGGGTGACCGAGCTTTCGCTGCTGTCGGCCCAGCCGAGCCACCAGATCGCATACAGGATGACCGGCACCACGATCACGTAGGCGCGCCGGCGCCAGTCGCGGTCGCGGCGACGCAGCGCCACGTCGACCGCGGCGCCGACGAGGAAGGCAAGCCAGAGACTGGAGAAGAGCATCGAGCCGACCAGCCAGGCGCAGGCGAGCCGGTCGCCGGTCGCGTCGCGCCGGTCGAGCGCGACCAGCATTCCCAGCCCGCAGGCCATCGAGCCGAGGAAGGTGATCGAGGAGAACCAGAAGAGGTCTTCGTAGGCGGCGCCGAGGAAGAGGATCGGCAGGGTCGCGAGCAGGGCGGGCCAGGCACCGAGCCGACGCCGGATCCAGACGAAGAGGAACCAGGCGCCGAGCAGGAACATCGCGGTCAAAACGAGGTGGAACGGCAGCGCCGAGCCCATTCCGAAGCCGGAGAGCAGCAGCTTCCACATCGCCACAGGGCCGGCGACCAGGTGTTCGTTGTCCGGGCCGAGGAAGGCGTCGAGGCTGAAATCCCGGCGGTAGAGGATGAAGACCCAATCGTCGAGGAAGAAGCTCAGCCGCGAGCCGAGGACGACGAACAGCAGCCCGGACGCAGTCATCGCCACCGCGAGCAGCAGCGTAGCCGGGTTCTTCGCTCGGATCGCCCCGCTCACGCCGGGTAACCTATCTGCCCCTCTTGACGACCCATGCCCCTCCCCAAGTCGCGATCGAGGTCAGCGGCGTCGAGAAGACCTTCCGCATCCCCACCCAGCGGGTCGACTCGCTGAAGGAGCGGTTGACCACCTTCTCGCAGCCCGGCTACCGCGAGCTTCACGCCCTGCGCGACCTCTCCTTCGAGGTCGAGCGTGGCGAGTTCTTCGGCATCGTCGGCCGCAACGGCTCGGGCAAGAGCACGCTGCTGAAGATCC
Organism: Solirubrobacterales bacterium; assembly: GCA_035712345.1. GTDB lineage: Bacteria > Actinomycetota > Thermoleophilia > Solirubrobacterales > 70-9 > VRUE01. Next base: position 10,917 of record DASTAY010000057.1, on the reverse strand, counting down.
TCGCCAGCATCTACGCCGCCGACGCCGGCCGGGTGCGCATGGCCGGCCGCCTAGCCCCCTTCATCGAGCTCGGCGTCGGCTTCAACAACGAGCTGACCGCGCGCGAGAACGTCGAGCTGAACGGGGTGATGATGGGGCTGACGCGACGCGACGCGCGCAGCCGCCTCGGCGCGGTGCTCGAGTTCGCCGAGCTGGAGGAGTTCGTCGACCTCAAACTGAAGAACTACTCGTCCGGGATGCTCGTCCGCCTTGCCTTCTCGATGATGATCCAGTCCGACGCCGAGATCCTCCTGATCGACGAGGTGCTGGCGGTGGGGGACGCCTCCTTCCAGCAGAAGTGCGCCGACGTCTTCTACGAGATCCGCGACTCGTCGCGCACGGTCGTTTTCGTCACCCACGACATGAGCGCCGTCGAGCAGTACTGCCACCGGGCGATGCTGCTGCACGACGGCGGCATCCGCGCGATGGGCCCCGCCGACGAGGTGGCGCGCAGCTACCTGCGGCTCAACTTCGAGCAGGCGCCGGGCGAGGGCGACGCCGACATGGGAGGGATGGCCGACATCACCCTGCTCGACGTCTGGCTGGAGGATGGCGGGGGCGAGCGGATCACCAACGTCGAGAAGGGCGCCGAGCTGCGCTTCGGCGCGATCTTCGAAGCGCACCGGCACGTCGACGGTCCCAGCTTCGGTTTCGCCTTCGACAACGCCGACGGGGTCGAGGTGACCGGCTTCGGAATCTCCCTGCCCGAGGGAGCGCCCGACGCGGTCGAGCCGGGCCAACGGATCCGCCTCGGCGGCGAGATCGAGAACCGGCTGGAACCCGGTCGTTACGTGACCAAGTGCTGGGTCCACCGCGAGCACAACCTCGCCAATCTCGTCCTGCACTCGCCGCACGTGCTCGATTTCGTCGTCTACGGGAAAGAGGGCGCGGGCGTGGTTGCTCTGGATCACCACATCGCCGCTTCGGTCAAGGATGGCGCGGCCGTCGGGGACGGAATCTCTGTGGAGGGTCAGCGGTGAGCGTCAAGCCGGCGAATCTGGAGCTGCGCGAGGTCAGCGGGCCTTCGGCGCTCGGCGGCGGCCGTCACCGTTTCTTCGAGCTGCTCTGGCTGATGTCTGTGACGGAGTTCAAGCGAACCTTCTTCGGCACCGTGCTCGGCTACGTCTGGTCGTTGATGCGACCGCTGCTGCTCTTCGCCGTGTTGCTGCTGGTCTTCACGAAAATTTTCAGAATCGGCAGTCAGGTCCCGCACTATCCGGTCCTGCTGCTCTTCAACATCGTCCTCTTCGGCTTCTTCCAGGAAGGCACGGGAGGCGCCGTCGCCTCGGTCGTCGGTCAGGAGGGGATCGTCCGCAAGACCCAGTTCCCGCGCCTAGTCATTCCGCTCGCCGTGGTCCTCACCGCCCTTTTCACCCTCGGGCTCAACATGATCGTCGTCTTCGCTTTCATGCTCGGCTTCGGCGTCACGCCGATGTGGACCTGGCTGCTTTTCCCGCTGATTCTTCTCCCGCTGGGCGTTTTCACTGCGGCCCTGGCGATGCTGCTCTCGGCTCTCAACGTGCGCTTCCGCGACGTGGCGATCATCTGGGTGGTCGTGGCGACCGCACTCAACTACGGCACGCCGATCATCTATCCGATGAAGATCGTCCCCGGGGGGCTCAAGCAGGTCATCTTGGCCAATCCGCTGACTCCGATCTTTCAGCAAGCGCGAGTTTGGATGATCGATCCCCATGCCTATAGCCCCTTGACTATCGCGAATGGCCCCGTCCCCCTGATCGCGGCCGCCCTGATCTATATCGGCGTCTGCGTCGCCGGCGTCTGGGTCTTCAACCGCGAGGCGCCGCGGATCGCCGAGCAGCTTTAGGTCGCTGGTCTAACCTCGGCGCTACTTTGAGGCCCAGGGGAGTTGGAGTAGTGCCTTGACGCGCAAGTCGATACTCGCGGTGGCGGCCCTCGCGGCCTGTCTCGCGCTGCCGCCGGCGGCCGGCGCGGCGCTGGACCCCCCCGGTTTCACGATCGGCATCTCGCCGCAGACCCCCGCCGGCGCCGGCGACTACAGCCTGATGCAGGAGGCCGGCGTGAAGAGCCTGCGGCTGCCGCTCGGCTGGCCCAGCGTCGAGAGCCACAGCCCCTATCTGGTCGCTCCCGACTGGTCGGGCTTCGACCACTCGGTCGAACTGGCGGCCGAATACGGGATGCGGGTCTTCCCGTTCGTCTGGGGGACCCCCTCCTGGGTGGCCGGCCAACAGCGGATCGAACCGGTGCGCAGCGGCTGGGCGCGGCGGGCCTGGGGCTCGTTCCTGCGCCGGGCGGTGCAGCGCTACGGGCCGGACGGGCAGTTCTGGCGCGAACACCCGGAGCTGAACCCGGAGCCGATCCGCGACTGGGAGATCTGGAACGAGGAGAACATCGTCACCTTCGGCGAGGCCGACCCGACGCGGTTCGCCCGCGTCATGCGCGTCGCCGGCCGCGCGATCCATCGGGCCGACCCGGCCGCCAAGGTGATCCTCGGCGGCCTCTTCGGCCGCCCCCTGCAGATCCCGCCGAACGTCGCTTCCGGCGACTTCCTCAACCGCGTCTACCGGGCGGGGAACGTAAAGCGCTTCTTCGACGGCGTGGCGCTGCACCCATATGTCGCCGACGCGAGCGCGATGCGCCCGCAGATCCGCAACCTGCGCCGCATCATGCGCCGCCATGGCGACGCCGCCACGCCGCTCTACGTGACCGAGCTGGGCTGGGGCTCCGACAGCTACCAGACCCGCTGGGAGCGCGGCCTCTACGGGCAGGCGCGCGAGCTCGACCAGGCCTTCTCGATGCTCGCCGGCCACCGGCGCTCCTGGAACGTCGCCGGCGTCTGGTGGTTCACCTGGGCCGATACCGGGCGCCTCTGCCAGTTTTGCGACTCGGCCGGTCTGCTGACCGACAATCGCGAAGCCAAGCCCGCCTGGTACCGCTTCACCGAATGGACCGGCGGCGACCCCGAAATCGTCCCGCGGGCCAACTTCGCCGGTTAGCAGGGTGCGTGCCGTAGAGGTTTGGTCCGCATAGCGGACCAAACCTCTACGGCGCCGGCGCCTAGGCCGGCCGGAACAGGTTGACCGAGCCGATGCGGCGCATCGCGTACTGGTCGTAGGGGAGGTCGCCGCGCCAGCGGTTGTGCGCCTCGGCGGAGACGAAGTAGGTCTCGGGGTCGCCTTCCATCGCCGTTATCTGGGTCGCCAGCTCCTCGCCGGAAAGACCGAGGGCGACGACGATCGCGTCGAGTTTCTCGCGATGCTCCTCCGCGCCCCAGCCGGCGAGCACGTGGTCGACGGCGTGGATCGAGCAGCCACCGCGCTTCTTCACCAGCTCATGGCCCGCTTCGACCACGTGGGCGACCTGCTCCAGCGGCACGTGCTCGAGCACCGAGATCGAGAAGACCGCGCCGAAGTCGTCGCCGACTTCCTCGTTCGGCGGGAACAGCTCACGGACGAAATGCACGTCGGGGTAGGCGGCCTGGAAGCGCTTGAACTCGCGCGGGCCGTTGCCGCCGCCCATGTAGTCGTCGACCACGGTGACGTCGTAGCCGAGCCGCGAGAGCATGCCGGCGACCAGCGGCTCGCCGGCGCCGATCTCGAGGATCCGCGAGCCGCGCTCGACGTTGCCGAGGATCGCCTTGATCGCCCAGCAGCGCTGCAGGTCCTTCATGTCGAAGCTGGCGCCGGCGAGGCCGGTGAGGTGGTCGGCGGAATCCGCGAAGTCGCGCACGGTGCCGTAGGAGATCGGGGGAAGGAGGAAGCCGCCGGCGTAGCGCTCGGCGATCGGCCAGAGGGCGCTGTCGGCGATCGTCCAGGCCGAGGCGTTGGCGCCGGGGGTCGCCCCCGAGGGGGCGTACAGCGCCGCCTTGCCGGCCAGCTTGCGCAGCAGCGGCGAGCGCGCCGCGGCCGCCCGCAGGCGCTGCGCCTGGGACGCCGCGCTCACGCCGAGGAACCCACCGGCCGCCCGGCGGCCGAGCATTTGCGCAGGAAGTCCGCCACGCCTTCGGCGTTTGCCCGCCAGCTCAGCTGCTCGGCGGCGAAGCGACGCGCGCCCGCGCCGAGGCGGGTGCGCAGCTCACGGTCGGCGAGCAGCTCTTCGATGCGGACGACGATCTCCATTGCGTTTCCCTGCTCCAAGAGGAGGGCATCCTCCCCGTGCGTGAGGTCATTGCCGATGTTGCAGTGGGGCAAGATAACCGGCCGCCCCATCGCCAGGAACTCCGGCAGCTTCGAGGGCAGGCGGTAGCGGTTGAAGTCGTCGGGCGGGCCGGGCTGCACGTAGGCGTCGGCCATCGCCAGGTAAGCGGGGATCTCGCGCCAGGCGGTCGGCCCCAGCTCGATCACGCCGTCGCCGAGGGCTCGGAAGGCGCGCGGGTCGGGCCCGCCGAATTCGGAGTGCCCAAGGCGGACGAGGCGCACCGGGTGGCCGCGCCGCTGCAGCAGCTTCACCGCCAGGTAGAGGCTCAGCATCTCGTGCTGGTTGGCGTAATGGATGGTGCCGTGGTAGACGAGGACGAAGTCCTCTGGGCCGAGGCCGAGCCGCTCGCGGGGATGCGGCTCGAGGTCGGGCCGGAAGCGCTCGAGGTCGATCCCGGGGCGGGCGAGCGCGTGCGGCCGCCCCGCCCGGTTGAACTCGTCGAGCGCCTCCGTGATCACCGTGATCCCGGCGGCGCCGTCGAGGAACTCGCGGTGGTGGGTGGGGTGGATCAGGTCGGGCGGGGCGAGGCTGTCCTGCTGGCGCAGCGGCAGGCGCTGCAGTTCGGCCAGCGAGCGCCCGGTCGCCGATTCGATCAGGAGCTCCTCGTTGTCCTCGAGGTGGATGACGTAGGGGACGTCGAGCTGCCGCACCGCCTCCATCGTCATCCGGCGCACGGGCTCGCGCGGGGTCCAGCCGACCACGATCGTCTCCTTGGGGTCGCGGCGCATCTGCTCCAGCTTGCGGCCGAGGTCGTCGTGGGAGATGCACTCGAAGCGCGGCTCGCCGACGGCCCTGGCGCGGGCCGGGTCGCCGCGACCGGCGACCGTCACCTCCCAGCCGAGGTCGGTCAGCTCGTTGCCGAAGTGGTAGGCCTGGATCCCGCTGTTGACGTCGAACGGGCCGAAGTAGACGTAGAGCAGGCGCATCGAGGGTCAGCGGCGTCCCAGCGGCGCCGTCGCCCGGTAGACCCGTTCGCGCCAGCTCACCGGCACGTAATCGGCGAGCTGCTGGGCGAAGCCGGGGTTGAAGTAGGGATCGCCCCGCATCAGCTCGTCATACCAGCAATCGACGAAGAGGGCGCGGTCCACGGCGTCGGTGACGGCGCGCCGCCCGGCCGGGGTGCGGTGGTTGACCAGCCGGGGCCGCGGCGCGTAGACCGACTTGAGGCCGCGCCTGGCGAGGCGCTGGCAGAGGTCGTGGTCCTCGTGCTGGCAGCCGTAGAACTCGTTGAAGCCGCCCTCGGCGTCGAACTCCGCTTTGCGCACGAGCAGGCACTCCGCGCCCAGCGCCGAGACCTCGCGGGCGCAGGGCAGCGAGCCGTAGTAGCCGTCGCCGTCGGCGGGGAAGCCGCTCAGCATCGGGCTGGCCGGGTCGCGCAGGCCGATCGCCACGCCGGCCTGGTCGACGAGGCCGTCGGGGCGGGCGAGCAGCGGGCCGACGGCGCCCACGTTCGGCAGGTCGGCGTGAAGGACGAGCCGCTCGATCCAGTCGGGCTCGACGACCTCGACGTCTTCGTCGAGGAAGAGCAGCTGCTCGCCGCCCGCCGCGGCGGCGCCGAGGTTGTTGGCGTGCCCGCGGCGGAAGGCGCCCGGCGTGCCGGGCAGCCAGGTCGCCTCGCCTGGCAGCCAGGCGGGGGCGTCCTCGCCGCGGCCGACCACGATCGTCTCGAAGTCGGGATAGGAGGTCAGCGCGAAGAGCGAGTCGAGCAGCCGGCGCAGGCCGCCCTCGCCGCCACCCGCCGCGACCACGACGCTGACCTTGGCGCTCGGCGGGGAGCCGTTGGCGGGCGCGAGGACCGCGCGGTGGGGGATCGCCGGGTGCGGGACCGCCCTGGCGGCGACGCCGCGGCGCTCGAGGTGGTTGCTGACCGCCCGCGCCTGCAGCTCGGCGACGTCGTCCTTCTGGTCGGTGCCGGCCGCGATGCTGCCCGGGATCGCACGCCAGTGGTAGAGCGTCTGCGGGATGTGGTGGATTCGCTCCGTGCGCTCGCTGACCCGCAGGAAGAACTCGAAGTCCTGGATCGTGTCGAAGGCGGGGTCGAAGCCGCCGGCCGCCTCGGCGAGCGAGCGGCGCACGACGAGCAGGTGGCCGATGTACATCGCGCCGAGCAGGTAGACGGGCGAGAAGTCGGGCTTGAGGAAGGGATCGGCGCGGACCCCGTGCGCGGTCAGCTTGTCGGAGTCCGAGTAGACGACGTCGAGCCCGGGGTCGGCGCTCAGCGCCTGGGCGACGCGCAGCAGCGCGTCGGGGGTGAGCTTGTCGTCGTGGTCGAGGAAGCCGACGAACTCGCCCTCGCACATCGCCAGCGCCGCGTTGGTAGCGGCCGAGATGCCGCGGTTCTCCGTCGCCGGCTCGAACTTGATCCGCGTGTCGGCGTCGGCGTAGCGCTGGATCGCCGCGTTCAGCTCGGGGCGGCCGGAGCCGTCGTCGACGATGCAGAGCTCCCAGGCGGGGTAGTGCTGGGCGCGCACCGAGTCGATCGCCTGGCGCAGGTAGCGCAGGTCGGACTTGTAGGTCGGCATCGCCAGCGAGATGACGGGGCGGGAGGGCAGCGCCTCGACTTCCTGCAGGGCGGCTTCGCGCCGCGCTCGCGGCCGCTTGACGTGCACGGCCTGTCGCCCGCGCCGGGCGAGGTCGCGCAGGCGCCGCAGGAGGGCGAACAGGCGTGGCGGCAGCAGCGATTTGAGCGAGCGGGCGTCTCTCGGCATCTCGCTCAGCCCCGCAGCTTGCCCAGCAGCGTCCTCGCCGCCCGCACCGGCCTGGTCAGCCGCCAGCTGAGCGATGTCTCGTAGGTCTGCGCGACTTCGATCATCTCCTGTTCGAGCTCGCCGATGCGGAAGGCGCGGCGGCTGAGCTCACGGTGGAACTCCTCGCGCTGGGCATCGAGCTCGGCCCGATGCCTCGCCTCGACCTCGCTCAGCTCATCGTTGGTCTGCGCCCCGACGCTCATCAGCGGCCTATCGTAGATCGTCTAGGGTTGCGGCCTGCGATGGAGCCTCTGAAGGGACTGATCCTCTCCGGCGGCGCCGGCACTCGTCTGCGTCCGATCACGCACACCTCGGCCAAGCAGCTGGTGCCGGTGGCGAACAAGCCCGTGCTCTTCTACGGGATCGAGGCGCTGGTCGAGGCGGGGGTGGAGGAGATCGGGATCATCATCGCGCCGGAGACGGGGGACGAGATTCGCGCCGCGGCCGGCGACGGCTCGCAGTTCGGCGCCAAGATCACCTACATCGTCCAGGACGAGCCGGCCGGGCTGGCTCATGCGGTGCTGACCGCGGAGGAGTTCATCGGCGGCGCCCCCTTCGTCATGTACCTCGGCGACAATTTGCTGGCCGACGGCCTGCGCGGCCTGGTCGCGACCTTTCGCGAGGCCGAGCCCGACGCGCTGATCCTGCTCACGCCGGTCGAGGAGCCCGAGCATTACGGCGTCGCCGAGCTCGACGGCGAGCGCGTCGTGCGCCTGGTCGAGAAGCCGAAGGACCCGCCCTCCAACCTCGCCTTGGTCGGCGTCTACCTCTTCCAGCCGGCGATCTTCGAGGCGGCGCGGGCGCTGGAGCCCTCCTGGCGCGGCGAGCTGGAGATCACCGAGGCGATCCAGAGCCTGATCGAGGACGGCCACGCGGTCCACTCGGAGGTGGTCAGAGGCTGGTGGAAGGACACCGGCCAGCTCGCCGACATGCTCGAGGCCAACCGCCTCGTCCTGGAGGAGATCGAGACGCGGATCGACGGCGAGGTCGGCGAGGACTGCAGGGTCGAGGGGCGGGTCGTGGTCGAGGCGGGGGCGAAGCTGAGCGGCTCGACCGTGCGCGGCCCGGCCGTGATCGGCGCCGGCGCCCGGATCGAGGGGGCCTACGTCGGCCCCTACACCTCGATCGGCGAGGACGTGCGCATCTGTCGCTCCGAAATCGAGCACTCGATCGTCCTCGCGGGCTCGGTGGTCGAGGATCTCGGCACCCGCATGGAGGCGAGCCTGCTCGGCCGCGAAGTGAAGCTGATCCGCAGCGAGGGCATGCCCAAGACCCTCCGCATGCTGGTCGGCGACAAGTGCGAGATCGAGATCGTCTGATGGGTGGCCGACTATGAAGCTGCTCGTAACCGGCGCCGCCGGGATGCTCGGGCGCGACGTGATGCTCGCCGCCGGCAACGCCGGCCATCAGGTCGTCGGCTTCGGCCACAACGAGCTCGACATCTCCGATGCGGCTGGCGCGAGCGCCAAGATCGAGGGCGAGCGACCGGACGTGGTGATCAATTGCGCCGCCTGGACCGACGTCGACGGGGCTGAGGAGCAGGAGGAGGAGGCGACGCGCATCAACGGCGCCAGCGCGGGGAACGTCGCCGCGGCCGCCGCGGCGGTCGGCGCCTCGGTCGTCTACGTCGGCAGCGACTACGTCTTCGACGGCAGCAAGGGCGCGCCCTACGTCGAGACCGACCAGACCGCGCCGCTCTCGGCCTACGGGCGCAGCAAGCTGGCCGGAGAGGAGGCGACGCGGGCGGCCAACAAGCGCCACTTCGTCGTCCGTTCGGCCTGGCTGTTCGGCGTCGGCGGCCCCAACTTCGTCGAGACGATGCTGCGCTTCGCCGCCGACCACGGCGAGGTCCTGGTTGTCCGCGACCAAGTCGGCTCGCCGACCTACACCTGGCACCTCGCCTACGGCATCGTCCGCCTGATCGAGGGCGTCGAGTACGGCATCCATCACATGGCCGCCGGGGGCGCCTGCTCTTGGTACGAATTCGCGCGCGAGATCTTCGAGCAGGCGAACGTCGAGTGCAAAGTGATGTCGGCGACGACCGAGATGCTGGGCCGCCCGGCGCCCCGCCCCGCCTACTCGGCGCTCGCCAGCCAGCGCGAGCACGCGATCGAGCTGCCTCCCTGGCGGGACGGCCTTGCCGCGTACCTGTCCCAGCGGCGCGCCGAGAGCGAGGCGCCCGAGTGAGGCTCCTCGTCACCGGCGCCGCCGGCTTCATCGGCTCGACCTACGTGCGCCTCGTCAGCGAGGAGCACGAGGTGCGGGTGCTCGACAAGCTCACCTACGCGGGGCGGCGCGAGAACCTGCCCGAGGGGACGGAGCTCGTCGTCGGCGGGATCGAGGACCCGGCGATCGTGCGCGAGGCGATGGAGGGTTGCGACGCCGTCGTCAACTTCGCCGCCGAGTCCCACGTCGACCGCTCGATCGACGACCAGGACGCCTTTGCCCGCACGCACGTGATCGGCACCGGCGCCCTGCTCGACGCGGCCCGCGAGCTGGGGGTCGAGCGCTACCTGCAGGTCTCCACCGACGAGGTCTACGGCTCGATCGACTCCGGCTCCTTCACCGAGACCTCGCCCCTCGACCCCTCCTCGCCCTACTCGGCGACCAAGGCCGCCGGCGACCTGCTCGTCTCCGCCCACGTCCACACCTACGGCATCGCCGCATCGATCGTGCGCGGCTCCAATAACTACGGCCCGCGCCAGTACCCGGAGAAGCTGATTCCGCTGATGGTGCTGAACGCGATCCACGGCGACTCGCTGCCGGTCTACGGGGACGGGCGGCAGGTGCGCAACTGGCTCTACGTCGAGGACTTCTGCCGCGGCATCCACACGGTTCTGCTGAAGGGCCGTCCCGGCGAGGCCTACAACGTCGGCGGTCCGGACGAGTGCGAGAACATCGAGGTCGTCAAGCGGGTGATCGAGCTGAGCGGCGCCGAGGAGTCGCAGATCGAGTACGTCACCGACCGCCCCGGCCACGACCGCCGCTACTCGCTCTCCTCGCAGAAGCTGAAGGCCGAGCTCGGCTGGGAGGCGCAGGTCCACTTCGCCGAGGGCCTCGAGCGGACCGTGCGGTGGTACCGCGAGAACGAGGAGTGGTGGGGGCCGATCCGCTCCGGCGAGTACCGGGAGTACTACGAGAAGCAGTACGGCAAAGCGCTCGGCTGATGCCGCGGCGGCTGGAGACGAAGCTCGACGGCGTCGTCCTGCTCGAGCCCGAGGTGCACGGGGACGCGCGCGGCTTCATGGTCGAGACCTACCGCCGCGACGCTTGGGCCGAGCACGGCGTGGAGGTCGAGTTCGTCCAGCACAACCACTCGCGCTCCTCGCGGGGGACGCTGCGCGGCATCCACTTCCAGACCGAGCCCGGCCAGGCGAAGCTGGTCCGCTGCGCGCGCGGCAGGATCTTCGACGTCGCCGTCGACCTGCGCACCGGCTCGGCCACATACGGCCAGTGGGAGGGCCACGAGCTCGACGACGAGGCCCACCGCCAGCTCTTCGTCCCCGCCGGCTTCGGCCACGGCTTCGCCGTCCTCAGCGACGTCGCCGACGTCGCCTACCTCCTCTCCAGCCCCTACGACCCGGCCACCGAGGCGGGCATCGCCTGGGACGACCCGGATGTGGGAGTGGAGTGGCCCGTCGAGGACCCGCTCCTCAGCGAGCGCGACAAGAGCGCCCCGAGCCTCGCAGAGGTGGTCGACACGCTGCCGTTCTGAGACCTGGGCCCGCTTCGAACGCGTCGAACGCATGCGCCGGCTGTTGGCTCAGCTGTGAGGCAGGGTCATTGTCGCGCTGATAGGCCCGATCGCGACACAGGCTTAGAACCGGTTTCAGAAAGAAGGACCTGCCGCCTGAGCGGTGAACACCTCCGGCACATGTGGTCGACTCTCGGAGGTGTCGGAGGTGCCATCGCGCTTTGAGGTAGACGACGGCCTTTGGGCCGAGCTGGAGCCGCT
>DASTAY010000056.1:0-141408 GCA_035712345.1 Solirubrobacterales bacterium | reverse complement strand
ACCGCCGAGGGGGAGGAGCTGCTGGCGAGGGCGCTGTCGCAGCTCCAGGGACCGGCCGGCAGTGGGGTATCGGGGCGCGTCGCGAACAGCCCGAACGCCTATGACGACGTCGTCGAAGAGCTCGAGGCCCGACCCTACGGCGAGATCATCGTCGAGACGCCCCCCAGCCACATCTCGCACTGGCTCCATGTCGACCTGCCACATCGGATCGCCGAGCTCGGGTACTCGACCCTGGAGGTTGCACCGGCGCAGTAGGAGCGCTAAACCACTCAGGTGGGCCGGCACCCACGAGACGAGGAGGACAGCATGAAGTCGATCGACCGTCTCTTCCTCAGGAAGGCGATCCTGGCGCTGGCGGTATGCGGAAGCCTGATCTGCGGGACGGCAGCCGCAACGAGCGCCGGCGCCGCAGCCCCGGCCGCGGGGTCGATCCCCTCGGGCGCCGGGCCAGGCTGGCCGGCGACGATCAGCCCCGGTGACTTCGTCCGGGAGGTGACCAATCCCTGGTTCCCGTTGAAGCCGGGAAGCACCTGGCGCTACAGGGGCCTCAAGGAAGGGACGAAGACGACCGACGTCGTCACCGCCACCCATCGGACGAAGAAGATCCTCGGCGTCGTCACCACCGTCGTCCGCGACTTCGTCTCGGTCAAAGGCAGGCCCGAGGAGGTGACCGACGACTTCTACGCGCAGGACCGCCACGGCAACGTCTGGTACTTCGGCGAGGAAACCGAAGAGCTGAACGCGCAGGGCAAGACGACGAGCACCGAAGGCTCCTTCGAAGCCGGGGTCGCAGGCGCCCGGCCCGGCGTTCTGATCCCGGGCCACCCGAGGGTCGGCCTGGTGGGCCGACAGGAGTTCCTCAAAGGCGAAGCCGAAGACCACTTCCGGGTGCTCGACCTGGAGGCGAGCGTCTCGGTCCCCTTCGTCTCCGCCCGCAAGGCGCTGCGGACGAAGGAGTGGACGCCGCTGGAGCCGGCCACCGTTGACAACAAGTACTACGTGCGAGGGGTCGGCACCGTCCGCGAGATCGCCGTCAAGGGCCCGGTCGAGAAACTGGAGCTGGTCTCCTACCGAGCCGGCTGAGGAGATGTCGGGTACTCTTAGGGTGCCCTAATGTCTTTTGCCGAAACCGCACTTCTCGGAGCCCTGGCGGGCTTCACCATTTACCTCGGCCTCCCGTTCGGCCGCCTGCAGCTGCTCGGGGATCGCGCCCGGGTTGCGCTGGCGATGTTCTCGGTCGGCGTTCTCGCCTTCATCTTCGTCGACGTCATGGAGCACGCCTTCGGGATCGTCGAGGGCGCCGTCGCGGGCTTCAAGGACGACTCCACCAGCCTCGGCCACGCTCTTTTCCTGGCGGCGCTGCTCGGCGTCGGCTTTGCGCTCGGCTCGGCGGGGCTGGCGACGATCGAGCGGCGGCTGCGCTCGATGAGGCCGTTGCCGCCGATCTCCGGCGGCGCGGTCGACGTGCTCACCGTTGAGCAGATCGCCCACCGGGATTCGGCGGCGCGTGCCCGCGCCCTGCGGATCGGGATGACGATCGCGGTCGCGATCGGGCTCCACAACTTCGCCGAGGGCCTTGCCATCGGCGTGTCGGCCAGTGCTGGCGACATCAGCCTTGCCACCGTGCTGATCATCGGCTTCGCCCTCCATAACGCGACGGAGGGGTTCGGCATCGTCGGGCCGCTCGGGGATGTACGGCCTTCTTGGCGGTGGCTCGGGCTGGTCGGGCTGATCGGTGGGGCGCCGACCTTCCTCGGCGCGATGCTCGGCTACAGCGTCACCTCCGAACCGCTCGAACTAGCTTTCTACGCGATCGCGGGCGGCGCGATTCTCTACGTCATCGGCGAGATTCGGAGCGGGATGCGCCGCTACGGACATCGCGAGCTCGGGCTCTGGCTGGTCGCCTTCGGTTTCTTCGTCGGAGTGGTCACCGACCTGGTCGTCGCCTACGGCGGCGGCTGATCCAGCCCAGCCGCTTCTCATCTTCTCTTCATCTTCTGCGGGCATCGTCTTGCCATGCACGTCTTGGTGGTCGAGGACGAGGTGAAGATGGCGGCGCTGATCCGCCGCGGCCTCAGTGAGGAAGGGCTGACGGTCGACATCGCGGGGACCGGAGAGGACGCGCTGGCCATGGCCCGCTCGACCGGCTACGACGCGATCGTCCTCGACGTCGTGCTGCCGGGGATCGACGGCTTCGAGACCTGCCGGCAGCTGCGGGTCGAGGGCATCTGGACGCCGGTCCTGATGCTGACCGCCCGCGGCGCCCTCGTCGATCGGGTCGCCGGCCTCGACGGCGGCGCCGACGACTACCTGACCAAGCCGTTCTCCTTCGTCGAGCTGCTGGCGCGGCTGCGGGCTCTGGTCCGCCGTGGCCAAGCCGAGCGCCCGACGGTGGTCGAGGTGGGCGAGCTGAAGCTCGATCCCGCCACCCGCCAGGTCTGGCGCGGCGAGAGCGAGATCGAGCTCTCGACCAAGGAGTTCACGCTTCTGAGCGTGTTCATGCGCAACCCCGGGGTCGTCCTCTCTCGCGCCCAGCTCCTGGAGCAGGCATGGGAGTACGACTTCGAGCATCGCTCCAACGTGATCGAGGTCTACATCCGTTACCTGCGCCGCAAGATCGACCACCCCTTCGACGTCGCTTCGCTGGAGACGGTTCGCGGCGCCGGATACCGCCTCCGAAAGGATGGAGGCCGCTGAGCCGCCTTCCCCTGAGCCGCCTCTCGATCCGCCTCCGCGTCACCCTTGCCTTCACCGCGGTGATGGCGCTGGTCCTCGGGGCGATCGGTCTGTTCGTCTTCCTGCGCTTCCGCGCCGAGCTCGACAACACGATCAACGCCGGGCTGCGCTCGCGCGCGGCCGACGTGGTCGCCCTGGTCAAGGAGGCGGACTCCGGCCTCAGCGAGGGTCGCGGGAACCTGGTCGGGCGGACCGAGAGCTTCGCCGAGGTGCTCGAAGCCGACGGCAGCGTCGCCGATTCCTCCGCCGCGGTCGGCAACGAGGTCCTGCTGAGGCCGGGTGAGCTTGCGGCAGCGCTGCGCGGGCCGCTGATCGTCAACCGCGGTCCCTTGCCGGGGCTAGAGGAGTCCTCCCGATTGCTGGCGACGCCGGTGACGGCCCACGGCCACAAGCGGGTCGTCGTAGTCGGCACCTCGACCGAGGCGCGCGACGATTCCCTCACCGATCTCGTTCAATTGCTCCTGCTGGGTGGCCCGGTGGCCTTGGTCATTGCGGCGCTCGCCGCCTACGGCGTCGCGGCGGCCGCGCTTCACCCAGTCGAGGCGATGCGCACGCGGGCGAGCGAGATCTCGGCGGCCGAGCCCGACCAGCGCCTGCCGGTTCCGCCGACCCACGACGAGGTCGCCCGTCTGGGGGTGACGCTGAACGAGATGCTCGAGCGGCTGGGTGAGGCGCTCGCGCACGAGCGGGCGTTCGTCGCCGACGCCAGCCACGAGCTGCGCACCCCGCTCGCCATCCTGCGGACCGAGCTGGAGCTGGCGTTGGCCGAAGGGCGCTCCCCGGAGGAGTTGCGGGCGGCGATCGCCTCCGCAGCCGAGGAGACCGACCGGCTCACGCAGCTCTCCGAGGACCTGTTGACGATCGCTCAGACCGAGCGCGGCGAGCTGCCTTTGCGCCTGGCGCGGGTCGAGTTGACCGAGCTCCTCGAAGGAGTCAGGCAGCGGTTTGAGCGCAGGGCGGCAGAGAGCGGGCGCGAGATCGACGTCGTAGGCCCGGCCCTGGCAGTCCGCGGCGACCGCCTGCGCCTCGATCAGGCAATCGGCAACGTCGTCGATAACTCCCTGCGCTACGGGAATGGCACCATCTCGCTGGAGGTCGGTGCCGGGGACGAGGGCATCGAAATCCGCGTGCGCGATCGCGGCCCCGGGTTCCCGACCGAGTTCCTGCCGCGCGCCTTCGAGCGCTTCAGCCGCGCCAGCTCCAGCCGTCGCGACGGCGGCAGCGGGCTCGGCCTCGCGATCGTCAGGACGGTGATGCGCGCTCACGGAGGCGAGGTCTACGTCGGCAACTGGGAGGGCGGAGCAGAGGTCCGCCTCATGTTGCCGAGGTCGAGCCGCTGGTCCTGAGCAAGCCTTCTCCTGCTCTCACCGCAGACTCATCTGCACCCCCTACACCTTGAGGCCGAGAGTGGAAATTTCGGCGAAGGAGGAAACCGTGAAGCTGAGGGTCGTTGTCACCGTGATCACCGGGGTGCTTGCCGCAGGCCTACTGCTGACGGCCTGCGGCAGCAATAGCGGCGGTTCGGGCCTGACCGACGAAACCACCACCGGCGCCACTGCTGAATCCGGAGCGGCCAAGTCGGAAGGCCGGAGCGGCGAAGAAGGGGCGGGCCAAAACGGCGAAGCGCCGAGCGAGGCCGAATCGGCGGCGACCGGGGACATCCCCGACAACCAGACCTTCCTCGTCTTCAAGAACCCCAGCGCCGGCTACTCGATCCGCTATCCCGAGGGCTGGGCGCGCAACGGGCAGGGCAACGACGTCACCTTCAAGGAAAAGGCGAACGAAATCCACATCGCCGTCAAGCCCGGCACCGCCAAGAACAAGCCCGGCGAAAAGACGACGGTGACCCGGCAGAGCGCGCCGGACCCGGTCACCGGCAAGCGCCTGCCGCTCAGCGTCGACGTCTACGAATTCGGAAAGGGCGGCAAGGTGGCCGTGCTCGAACTCAGCACGCCCCAAGGGGTCGACAACGTCGACGCCTACCGCCTGATCAGCGAAAGCTTCGCGTGGCTTTAGAAAGCCTCTATCGCGAGCCCGAAGCGGCGCAGGAGCCGACCCGGTGGCCGGCCCTGGAGATGCACGACGTCTTCAAGATCTACCGCTCGGGCGATGTGGAGACCGTCGCGCTGCGCGGCATCGACCTCGAGCTGCAGGCGGGGCAGATGATCGCGATCCTCGGTCCCTCGGGCTGCGGGAAGAGCACGCTGTTGGCGCTGGCTGCCGGCCTCGACCGGGTCTCCGCCGGAGAGGTGCGCAGCTTCGGGACCTCGCTCGTCACCCAGACTGAGGCCGAGCTCGCCCGGTACCGCGCGCGAGGCGTCGGGGTGGTCTTTCAGAGCGGCAACCTGTGGCCGACGCTGAGCGCCCGCGAGAACGTTTTGATGGCGCTCCGCCTTGCCGAGCAGGAGATACCGGCTTCCGATGCCGACCTCGCCCTCACCGAGCTCGGCCTCGGCGAGCGCCTCGGTCATCGCGCCAGCGCTCTCTCGGGGGGTGAGCAGCAGCGGGTCGCGATCGCCGCCGCGATCGCCCGCCGCGCGCCCTTGATCCTCGCCGACGAGCCGACCGGCGAGCTCGATGCCTCAAACCAGCAGGTCGTCCTCTCCGCCTTGCGCCGACTCCCGGGTGAGCATGGCTGCGCGGTCCTGGTGGTCACCCACTCGCACGTCGTCGCGGGCGCCGCCGACCAGGTGATCGAGATGCGGGACGGGACCCGGGTGCGATGAGCACGACCGCGACCGCCGTCGCCGAGCTCTCCCGCTGCGCGGCCGTCTCGGTCCGCTATGGGCGGGTCGGGGCTGAGGTGACTGCCCTGGAGGAGGTCGACCTCGCGATCGGCGCCGGCGAGACGGTGGCTCTCCGCGGCCCCTCAGGGTCCGGCAAGACGACCTTGCTGCAGCTGATCGGCGGACTGCTGGTGCCGACCGAGGGCGAGGTCTTCTGGCAGGGCAAGCCGCTCAGCTCGCTCGATGCGGCAGCGCGAGGAAGCGCAAGGGCCGGCGGGATCGCCTACGTCTTCCAGGGCTCCAACCTCCTGCCCACCTTCACGGCCTTGGAGAACGTCGCCTTCGCGGCCTGGGTGGCCGAGCGGGCGGGCCGTCCGGCGCGCCACGAGCCGAGCGAGCTGCTTGACCTCGTCGGTCTCGCCGCCAAGGCCAAGGCCCTGCCCGCCGAGCTCTCCGGTGGCGAGGCGCAGCGGGTCGCGCTCGCCAGGGCACTGGCCGAGTCGCCGGCGCTCCTGCTCTGCGATGAGCCGACGGGGCACCTCGATTCCGACACCGCGACCCGCGTCCTCGACCTGCTCGGCGCCCTCCACGAGCGCTTCGGGTTCGCCCTCGTCATCGCCACGCACGACCGTGCTACCGCGGCGCGCTGCCAGCGGGAAGTCCGCCTCCTCGACGGCAGGGTCGTCGAAGGAGAGGTGCCGTGAGCACCGCCTTCCAGCTGGGCCTCGCTCGCCTCGCTCGCCGGCCGGGCCAGAGTGCCGTCCAGGCGGTCGTCCTCGCCCTCGCGGTCGCCCTGCTCGGCGCGATGCTCCTGTTCATCGGCCACTCGCTGCGGACGATGACCGCCTCGGCGACCCGCAGCGTCCCGCTCGACCTGCAGGGCCCGGTGGCGAGCTACCCGAAGGCGCGGGCGGTGGCCGCCGCCGTCGGCCGCCAGCCCGACGTCGCCCAGGCATCGCCGGTCGCGACCGCGCCCTTTGCCGGAGTTGGTCACTCCGGAGCGGCCGGCGTTACCGACGCCGGCGCCGGGGCGATCCTCGCCGTCCCGCCCGACTACCTGCGCCACATCGACACCTTTCGTTTCCTGCGCGGCGGCCTGCGGCCGGGCGAGATCGTCCTCGACCAGCAGCTGGCGGCGACGCTGCGGGCCCGGATCGGCGACACGGTGCGGCTCCGCCTCGGCGGCGGTCAGGCACGGGCGTTCCGGGTCGGAGGCGTCGCGCTCGTCACCGCGCCCGACGTTCTCTTCCAGCCGCTGAATCCCCTGGTCGGCCCGGCGCCGGCGCAGCCCCCGGCCAACATCGCGATCCTCCCGCTCGCCACCTTCGCCCGCCGGGTCGCCGGCGTCCTGCCGAGCGTCAACCCCTCGAGCCCCGGCGCGGCGGCGGTGCCGGGGACCGTCGCCGGCGTGCAGTGGCAGGTGCAGGCCCAGCTCGACCGCGCCAGCCTCACCGGGACGCCGAGCGAGGCCTTCAAGCGCGCCGGCCAGATCCGCAACTCGATCGAAAGCAGCCTGCCCGGCAAGGTCCAGTTCGTCGACAACCTCTCCGAAGCGCTCGAAGCGGCCGCCGGCGATGCTCTGTACGCGGAGGCGCTGTTCATCATGCTCGCCGTTCCGGGAGCGCTCCTGGCGCTCGGCCTCGCCTACTTTGCCGCGCTCGGCACCGTCGACCGCGACCGCCGCGAACTTGCCCTGCTGCGCGCCCGCGGCGCCAGCCCGCGCCAGCTCGTGGCGATGGCGGGCGTGGAAGCCGGGATCGTCGGGCTCCTCGCCGGGGCTCTCGGCGCCGGGATCTCCTTCGCGGCAGTCAGCCTCCTGATCAACGGCTCGGTCGGCCTGACGGTGGCGCGAGCGCTGGTCGTCGTCGCTGTCTGCATCGCGCTGGCGATCGCCGGGGGACTCGCGGCCAGGCTGGCGACGGGGCTGCGGTCGCTGGGGGAGACCGTCGCCGCCGGGCGCCGGGGGGCGGGCCGTCCGCGAAGGCCGCTGTGGCAGCGCCTATATCTGGACTTCCTTGCGCTGGCGCTGAGCGGCCTGATCTACTGGCTGACGGCGAGCACCGGCTTCTCGGCCGTGGTCAACCCCGACTCGAACCCGACCCTCTCGCTCTCGATCTACATGTTCTTCGCCCCGGCGCTGTTGTGGATCGGCGCCACCCTGCTCCTGGTCCGCCTGCGCGGGCGCCTCTTCGGCTGGATCGCGAAGCGCCTGGGATCGCTCGGCGCCGGTGCCGGCGCGGGCCGGCGCCGCTTCCTCCTCGCCAGCGCCTCACGGCGGGGAGCGGCGATCAACCGCGGTCTCGTCTTCGTCGGCCTGCTGCTCGCCTTCGGGGTCAGCATGAGCATCTTCGCAGCCACCTACAACCAGCAGGCCGCCGTCGACGCGCAGCTGACGCTCGGCGCCGACATCACCGCTACGGCGCCGCCGGGGGTAACCGCGAAGCAGGGACTGGCGCAACGGATCGAATCGGTCCCCGGCGTCGCCGCCACCTCGCCGGTCGACCACTCCTACGCCTACGTCGGCCCCGACCTGCAGGACACCTTCGGCGTCGAACCGGCCACGATCGGCAAGGCAACCACGCTGCGCGACTCCTACTTCCTCGGCGCGGGGGCGAACACGACGATGAGCCGGCTCGCAGAACGGCCCGACGGCATCCTCGTCTCCAAAGAGACCATTACCGACTACTCACTGAAAGAAGGCGACCTGCTGCGGCTGCGCGTACTCGACCACCGCACCGGCAAGTTCAAGATTGTGCCCTTCCACGTCGTCGGCACCGTGCAGGAGTTCCCCTCGGCGCCGCGGGACTCCTTCATGGTCGCCAACCTCTCCTATCTCCAGCGCGCCGACCGCGCCGGTGGCCCGAACGTCGTCTTCGCCAAGACCTCCGAAGACCCCGCGACGGTGGCCAAGAGGGTCGCCGCGGCGACCAAGGGCTTCGGGGTCACGGTGAAGGACATCCGCCAGCAGGCGGTGCAGACGGTGAGCTCGATCACGACCGTCGACCTGACCGGCATCAGCCGCCTCGAGCAGGCGTTCTCGATCATCCTCGCGGCGGCGGCGATGGCGCTCTTCGTCAGCCTCGCGGTCAACGAGCGCCGTCACGAGTTCGCAACGATGGCCGCGATCGGCGCCTCCCTGCGCGACATCGGCGCCTTCGTGCGCTCCGAGGCTGTCGCGGTCCTCCTGGCGGCAGGGGTGCTCGCGGCCGCCCTCGGCTGGCTGATGGCGGAGATGCTGGTGGCGATGCTCCAGCACGTCTTCGATCCGCCGCCGGACCACCTCGCGGTGCCGTGGGGCTTTCTCGGCCTATTGGCGCTCGGCGCCGTCGCGGGCGCGACGATTGCCTTCGCGATCGCCACGCGCGCCCTGCGACGACTGCCTCTGGGGGCGGTGCTGAGGGAGCAGTGAGGGTCGCCTCGCCCTCGCGCTCTGATCGCACTCTCATCTGTCCTTAAGTAGCTCTCCTTAGGTTGCCGCGGCGCGGTCTCGTCCACCGCATATGGATCTGAGACAACGCATAGAGGGCAACCGCCAGATGCTGTCCAAGGTGCCGGAAGTCACCGCCTACTTCTGGATCGTCAAGGCGCTGACCACGGCAATGGGGGAGTCGACCTCCGACTTCCTCGTCCACTCGCTGGTGCCCGAGATAGCCGTCGTTCTCGGCGGCATCGCCTTCTGCGTTGCCCTCTACCTGCAGTT
Organism: Solirubrobacterales bacterium; assembly: GCA_035712345.1. GTDB lineage: Bacteria > Actinomycetota > Thermoleophilia > Solirubrobacterales > 70-9 > VRUE01. The sequence goes on along the minus strand of DASTAY010000056.1, from coordinate 132,246 downwards.
CGTCAAGGATCGCTACGTCCCCTGGGCCTACTGGCTGGCGGTGGCGATGGTCGGCGTCTTCGGGACGATGGCCGCCGATGTCCTCCACGTCGGTCTCGGCGTCCCCTATATCGCCTCGACGATCTTCTACGCCGTGGTGCTCGCCTTGGTCTTCCGCACCTGGTACCGGTTCGAGGGCACGCTCTCGATTCACAGCATCACGACGCCGCGACGCGAGCTCTTCTACTGGGCAGCGGTCCTGGTGACCTTCGCCCTCGGCACCGCTGCCGGCGACCTCACCGCGGTCACCCTGGGGATTGGCTACTTCGGCTCGATCCTGCTCTTCGCCGCGATCATCGCGGTGCCGGCGCTCGGTTACTTCCGTCTCGGCTGGAACCCGATCTTCTCCTTCTGGTTCGCCTATGTCGTCACCCGGCCCCTCGGCGCCTCCGTCGCCGACTGGCTCGGCGTCTCCCATGCCCGCGGTGGCCTCGCCCTCGGCACTGGCCCCGTCAGTCTCGTTCTCGCTGCCGCGATCGCCGCCTTCGTCTACCACCTCTCCAAGACCGGCAAGGACACCCCGCCCGACCAGGCGCCGACTCGACCTCGCCGCCCGGTCCGCGAGAGCGCCGAGATCGGCTTCGGTGGACCCGAGCAGGCGACCGACGAGGCCTGATCACCGGACTCGGCGCAGGAGGCTCACCTGCATCGGAACGAGGAAGGCGGCACGGAGAAATTCCCACGGGACCAGCCACATCGCCCTCCTAAACCTTGAACACGTCGCGATCGCATTCATTTCGGCGTCGTAAGCTTGGCGTCCGGCTGTGCCCCCATGGGGCAAGAAATGGGGCAAGAAGCCCCACAGACTCCAGCCGATCCCAGCCGATCTCGATCTCACGGAAACCGCTTGAAACCGTGCCCCACCTAGTCAGTCGGGCTTTTGGCGCGGGCTCATAACCCGAAGGTCGCAGGTTCGAATCCTGCCCCCGCTATAGAGAAGGCCCTTATTTGCAGGGCTTTTTCCGTTCGACCTCAGTGCTCAGAGATTGGGCGGGTACCATTTCGAGGAATATTTGCGCATTCTGCATGCTGGAGTTCCTACGTTTTTCGAAGCTCTACGCACGAATTTGAACCGAGAATGCTCCTTTGAGGCGGTTGCGCGAGCCGACCTTCGGGTTTTTTTCGGCAAAACCCGAAGGTCGCGGGTCGAGAGGAGCCCTTTTCTAGCCGAACCCACAGCCCGTTTGGGTGGCGACTGATTGAGGTTGCGGTGCGCTAGCCGCTTCCTGCCCTGTCTCCTGCTCAGTGAGGTCAAAGCCGTGGTGCGCGTATCTCCTCCGGGCGAGAAGTCCACAGAGAGGATGCAGGCGCTGCGGCGGTGCTTGGGTCGCTTGCGCTTGTGGTGCGTCGTGGCTCCAGGCTAACGCGATCCCAAGTTGTGTACGCCATGTGTCCTTGCGTGTACCCTACGCCTATGGCTGAGCGGAACCGGCGAATCAACGTCACTCTCGAGCCGGACTACGCGAGGAAGCTGACAAGCCTGGCGGAGCGTACGCATGTTCAGGAGGGCACCCTGGCACGCTCGCTTCTTTCCAGCGCTCTCGACGAAGCCGATCCAGACGCCTCCCGGATCACTGAGATCCTCGACGGTATCCCGGGGGCCTGGGAGCGGGCGCAGGAGTCGATCGAGCAGGCGCGTCGCGGCGAGACCGTGCCGCTCTCCGAGCTCTAATCAAATGCCGGCTATCGAGGTCACGTGCCAGGCGCGTGATGAGCTTCGCAGCCTGATCGAGACTCGCCAGCTTCCAGCCGATACGCGGAAACGTTTGTCGCGTTCGCTGCTCACGCTGGAAGAGTTCCCCCGCGCCGGCAAGCAGCTATCTGGCGTCTGGCGAGATTGCCGGGCGGTGATCGGTCCGTGGGGCTGGCTGATCGTCGTCTATATCTACATCGAGTCCGAGGATCGAGTTGTCGTCATCGCTTTCCACGACGCTCGGACATCTGATGCCGCGATCGCCCGCTCTTGAAGGCCGCTTACGCCCATCGCTTCCTCGCCCTCGTTCTGGTCCTCCCGCCCGTCGCGATCCTCTGGTCCGCCCTAAGAGGCGGGCATAACGGCGCATTTGCTGCGGGAGGCGGCAGCTAAGAAGAAAAAGGCGCTATACATAGGTGTCACTCCAGGGTGAGCTGGCAAAAACACGCATATTGCATAGGCAAAAGTTCCAGAGGGCGAGCGTTGATCGTTGTTTCCCTGTCGGTGGTCCTTTGCGCAACGGTCCCGGGGTGTGGTGCGGGAGGCCAGTCGCAGCTGACGGTTTTCGCGGCCTCGTCACTGCGGGGCTCGCTGACGGCGTACGGAGACTCGTTCAAGGGTGCCGAGGTGCGCTCGTCGTTCGCGGGGTCGGACACCCTGGCGGCCCAGATCCGCCAGGGAGCCGGGCCGGACGTCTTCGCCTCGGCCGACACGACTTACCCCGACGAGCTCTACCGGGAGGGCCTGGTCGCGAGACCTGTCGTATTCGCGGCAAACGAACTGGTGGTAGCCGTGCCGTCGCACAGCGAGATCTCCAGGCTCGCCGAGCTGGCCCGGCCTGGGACGAAGATCGCGATTGGCGATCCAAGCGTGCCGGTCGGCTCCTACTCTCGCGAAATTCTGCGGGAGCTGCCGGAAAAAGAGAGGGAGGGGATCCTCGCGAACGTGCGCTCCGAAGAGCCGGAGGTGAGCTCCATCGTCGCCAAGCTCGACCAGGGGGCGGCGGATGCGGGCTTCGTCTATGCGACGGATGTCAAGGCGGCGGGGGGTGGCCTAAGGTCGATCCGGCTGCCGGCCGACCTCCGTCCCACGGTTGCCTATGCCGCTGCGGTGGCGAAGGGAAGCGGCGAGCGGAAGCTCGCGGGCCGCTATCTCTCAGGTCTGCTGAATGGAGGGGGCGCAGCCGATCTTCGCCGCGCGGGGTTCTTGCCGCCGCCATGACGTACCGCAACTGGTTCGGGTTGGCGGCGGCGCTCGCGACTCTCCTCGCTCTCGCCTTCTTGGTCGTCCCAATCGTCGCGATCTTCACCAACGCCAGCCCTGCCCGGCTCGTCGAGGCCCTCGGCGAAGAAAGCGCCCGCGAGGCGCTCTGGCTGAGCCTCCGCACGTCGCTGCTCGCGATCGTGATCATCGTCCTCGTGGGGACCCCCGCCGCCTATTTCCTGGCGATGCGGGATTTCCGCGGCCGCGCGGCGGTGCTGACGCTGATCGAGCTACCCCTGGTCGTTCCTCCGGCTGTCGCCGGGATCGCCCTGCTTGCCGCCTTTGGTCCCCGAGGGCTCGCCGGCTCGCTCGTCGCCGACGCCGGCGTCGAACTGGTTTTCCAGACCGCCGGGGTGGTCGTGGCCCTGGTCTTCGTCGCGGCCCCGTTCTTTCTGAGACAGGCGATCTCGGCGTTCGCGGCGGTCGACAAGGGTCAGCTGGAAGCCTCCCGAACGCTCGGCGCGAGCCCCTTTCGCTCGTTCATGACCGTCGCCGTCCCTGTCGCCGGGCCCGGTCTCAGCTCGGGAGTGGCGCTGGCCTGGGGACGGGCGCTCGGCGAGTTCGGAGCGACGCTGATGTTCGCCGGCTCGCTGCAGGGGGTCACCCAGACCGCTCCCCTGGCGATCTTCGCCGAATTCAGCGCACCCGACGGATTCGTCGGAGCGCTGGCCCTCTCGGCTGTGTTGATAGTCGTCTCAGCGGCCCTTTTGATCTCCGTCAAGTTGATCGGCGGCGAGCGTCCGGTCGAAGAGAGGGCGGGGCGCTTCCTATGAGCGAGAAGGCCGGGTTGAGTGTGCGGGCGGTCGCACCTCTGCGCGAGTTTGAACTGGATTTGGAGCTGAGAGTCCCGTCCGGCGAGCGGCTGGCCGTGGTCGGCCCCTCGGGAGCCGGGAAGTCCAGCCTCCTGCGCGTCATCGCCGGCCTCCTTAGGCCGTCGGCTGGACGGGTTGAGCTGTCGGACGAGGTCTGGCTGGATACCGCCGCATCGAAGGACCTCCCGCCCGAGCGACGTCGTTGTGGCTACGTGTTCCAGGACTACGCCCTCTTTTCCCGGATGAGTGCCTGGCGCAACGTCGCCTACGGGATGCGAGAGGTACCGCGAGCCCAGTGCAGGGGCCGAGCGACCGAGTTGTTGGGCCGCTTCGGGATCGCGTCCCTGGCCGATGCCCGGCCCGCCGAGCTCTCCGGTGGCGAGCGCCAGCGAATGGCGCTCGCTCGCGCCCTGGCATCCGGCCCGCGAGCCCTGCTCTTGGACGAGCCCCTCTCGGCGCTGGACGCGGCCACCCGGCGCTCGGCGTTGCGCGAGCTGCACGGCGTGCTCGGGGGTCTCGAGATCCCCATCGTGCTGGTCACCCACTCCTTCGACGAGGCTGCCCTGCTCGGCGACACCATCGCGGTCATCGACCGTGGCTCCGTGGTGCAGGCGGGTTCCGCGGCAGGGATTTCAGCCAGGCCCTGTTCGGCATTCGTCGCCGACTTTGCCGGCGCGTCCGTCCTGCGCGGCGTCGCATCCGCCGGCCAGAATGGTCTCGCGACGGTGAAGCTCGATGAAGGAGATTGGGTCGTGCGCAGCGTCGATCGGGCAGTTGGGCCGGTCGCGGTCTGCGTCTACCCCTGGGAGATCGCGCTCGAGCCGCCGGGCCCGCCCGGCCGGGATTCGGCTCTGAACCGGGTCGCCGGGACGATCGATTCGATCACCGCCGTCGGCAATCGTGTACGGATCGGGCTGCACACCCCTCAGGCCCTCAGCCTTGAGATCACGGGCTCCTCGGCTGCGGCGCTGGGCCTGCGCCCGGGCGATCGTGCAACGGCTGCCTGGAAGGCGACGGCGACGAGGCTGGTATCGCTCGCCGCGGAACTCAGCGCTCCCGAGTGACCATCACCGAGGTCGCCTTGACCAGCGCCGTCGCGCTGGCCCCGGGCTTCAGCTTCAGCTCCTCCACCGAGTCGCGGGTGATCGCAGCCGTGATCAGGTGCGGACCGGCCTCGATCTCGACCAGCGCCATGACGTCGCCGACCTCGATCGAGCGAACGACGCCGGGGAAGCGGTTCCTGGGGGAGAGGCGGTCACCGGTGGAGTGGCGCTGCGGGGCGCCGCGCAGGCGCTCGACCTCGCTGCGCGGGACACGCCGGTGGTTGCGCTTGTCGCGGGTGACGCGCAGCTTGCCCTCGCGGTCCCAGCGGCGCAGGGTGTCGGCACTGACCCCGATGGCCCGCGCCGCTTCGCCCATGCTCATGTCGGCGCTCATCTCTGCGGTCAAGGATTTCACAGGGCTGCCCGCCCGCCCGTCAGCTAAGCAAGGGAGTGTCTCGGCAGTTGTGAGCGGCGAGCGCTCGCTCGCGCTCGGCGAGCGCCGACCCGGCGACTGCCTCGCTCTGGCGTTCGATCGCATCGCAAAGCGCGTCGCAGCTGATCACCGACTCCCGTGCGCCGCGCAGCAGGCGGCGGGTCTCCGATGCCGCTGACTCGCGAGCGGCTCACCGAGCGCCGCGCAGCTGATCGAGGCGGCGCAGGGGGCGGTGGTGGCGCTCACCAATCCACCCGAGTAGGAGTGCATTGACGGGACCCGTCGAAAACGCGAGCGCGCGAGCTGGCGAGGTTGCCCATTCCCCGTCGCGGATCCCTGATCGGCACGCCGAGGAAGCTGTGCATCGGCGGGGGCAGGGAGGAAGGCTGCAGGGGTGGGATGCTCGCCGATCTCTACCAGGCGCAGCGGCTCGATGGCCCCAATCAGCTCGCCGAGCAGGCCCTCGCCGCTCATCTCGCGTGCGGCGTCGAGCGTCATTTCGAGCACTCCCTCCAGATCGAGCCGGCGACGAGGGAACGGGCGATCTCGCTCAGCTGCAGCTGTTTGGTGCTGTCAATCGCCGCCGCGGGCACCGGGCTGCCGTACGCCATCGGCCCCCTTCCTCAGCGCTCGCGACCCGGCGACCGAGCGCGACGCGGGTAGGGTGATCGGCGATGGCGCGCAAGCAAAATCGCAACCTAGTCCTGGCTACTCTCGCCTTCGCGCTTTGCTTCTCGGCCTGGGGGATGCTGGCCCCGTTGGCGCCCAAGCTGCAGGACGAACTCGGCCTCTCCAGCACCGAGACGGCATTGATGGTCTCGATCCCGGTCGTGCTCGGATCGCTGTTGCGGATCCCTCTCGGACTGGTCACCGATCGCATCGGAGGGCGCGTGCTCTTCGCCGCGATGCTCTTCTACTCGGCTGGCGCCGCGATCCTGGTCGGCTTCGCCTCCAGCTACGCGGCGCTGCTCGGCGCCGGCTTCCTGCTCGGCGCCGCCGGCGCCTCCTTCGCGGTCGGCGTTCCCTTCGTCGCCGGCTGGTTTGAGCCGGAGAGGCAGGGCTTCGCGCTCGGCGTCTACGGGATGGGCAACATCGGCACTGCGATCGCCGCCTTCTCGATCCCGGCGCTCCGCGACACTTCGAGCCAGGCACTTGCCGGGATCGTGTTCGGCGTGGCGATCGCCGCGTACGCGCTGGTCTGGCTGCGGCTCGCCCGCGATGCGCCCGGCGAGCGGGCGCCGGTCCGCTACGGCGAGGTGCTGCGCTCGGGCTGGCGGCTGTGGCGGCTGGCGCTCTTCTACTTCGTCACCTTCGGTGGTTTCGTCGCGATGGCGATCTTCCTGCCGAAGCTGCTCAAGGACTGGTTCGACTATTCGCTGACCGGCGCCGGCCTGCGGGCGGGCGGCTTCACGGTGATCGCCACCGCGGCGCGCCCGCTGGGGGGCTGGATGTCGGACCGGATCGGGCCCGGACGGGTGCTGCTCGCGTCCTTTCTCGGCGTCGGGCTCGACGCCGCCGGGCTTGCCTGGCAGGCGGCGGGCCCCACAATCGTGCCGGTGACGATCTTCTGCCTGACGATGGCCGGCTTCCTCGGCCTCGGCAGCGGCGCCGTCTTCAAGATGGTGCCGGGCGAGTTCCCGGATGCGGTCGGCGCGGCGACCGGGATCGTCGGCGCCGCGGGGGGTCTCGGCGGCTTCTTCCCGCCGCTGGTGATGGGCGTCGTCAAGGACGCGACCGGCGATTTCGTGCTCGGCTTCGTCTTCCTGGTCTGCTTCGCCCTGCTCTGCGGGGGGCTCGTGATGCCGCTGGTCAGGACGCGGGGGAGGGCGGTGCCCGATGGCACCTGAGGGCCGCCTGCGCGATGGGCACGGGCGGACGATCTCTGACCTGCGAGTCTCGGTCACCGACCGCTGCAACTTCCGCTGCCAGTACTGCATGCCCGCCGAGGGCGTGCCCTGGGTCGACCACGAGGAGATCCTGCGATTCGAGGAGATCGAGCGGTTGGTTCGGGTCTTCGTCGGGCTGGGGATCGAGGACGTGCGCCTGACCGGCGGCGAGCCGCTGGTCCGCCGCGGCTTCCCGAGTCTGGTCGCGATGCTGGCGGCGATCGAGGGAATCCGCGATCTCTCCCTGACGACCAACGGCTACCTGCTGGAGCGCCACGCCGAGGCGCTGGTCCGTGCCGGCATCGGGCGCGTGAACGTCTCGATCGACTCCCTGCAGCGCGACCGATTCTTTCAGCTGACCAGGCGCGACGCCCTCGACCAGGTGCTGCGCGGCCTGGAGACGATCGCCGCCTACCCGCAGGTCTGGCCGGTGAAGGTCAATGCGATCGCGATGCGCGGCTTCACCGAGGCCGAGGTCGAGCGCTTCTGCCACTTCGCGCGCTCGACGTCCCTTCAGGTGCGCTTCATCGAGTTCATGCCGCTCGACGCCGACCGCGCTTGGCGGCCGGAGTCGGTGCTGGCCGGCGAAGAGCTGCGAGGGATGATCGAGGCGCTGCACCCGCTGCGCGAGCTGCCGCGCGAGCCCGCGGCGACCGCTCGCGTCTTCCGCTTCGCCGACGGGCGCGGGGAGATCGGCTTCGTCAATCCGGTCAGCGAACCGTTCTGCGCCGACTGCAACCGCGTACGCCTCACCTCGGAGGGCAAAATGCGCACCTGCCTATTCTCGCTGCACGAGACTGACCTGCGCGGGCCGCTGCGCGAGGGGGCAAGCGATGCCGAGTTGGAGAGCTTGATCCGCGCTGCGGTCTGGCGCAAGGAGCTGAAGCACCGAGTAAACGAGCCTGGCTTTCGCCAGCCGGCTCGGACGATGAGCGCGATCGGTGGCTGAGTGGGAGCGGGTGTGGAACCGACACAGAAGGGAATCCGATGACGAGCAGGGAGTGGGTCGAGCGGTTCGCCGCGGAGGCGGGCGTCGAGGCGCCGAGCGAGAGCGAGTTCGAGGAGGTGCTGAGGCTGGCGGCCGAAGCAGCACACTCCTCTGAGCGTCAGGCGGCCCCAATCGCCACCTGGCTTGCGGGCAAGACCGGCAGGCCGATATCCGAGCTGGCCGACCTAGCCGAGCGCCTGGAATCGAGTTAGGCGAGAAGCGCCTCGGCGCGGAGGAGATCCGCTCTCGTGTTGACGTTGAAGAAGAGTCGCTCGGGGTCGCCGAAACACAGCAGCTCCGCGCCGGCCAGCGGCCGGGGCGAGAGCGAGGCAAGCGCGTGAGACATCGAGCGCTCCTCGACCAGCGCCCGCTCGAGGTCTGGTCGCAACGAGGGGTGATAGCGCGTAGGGAAGGGCAGGATACGGCCGTCGAGGCTGGGCGCGACCAGGGGCTCGGGCCTTGCCGCGAACCAGGACAGCAGCCCCGAGGGGACCAGCGGCATGTCGCAGCCGACCGCCACCACCGCTCGGCCCTGGGCATGCTCAAGCGCGGCGAGGATCCCGCAGAGCGGGTGCCGGGGATCGTGGCTCTCGCGGATCACCGGGCAGGACAGCGACGGGAGCTCGGAATCGAGCTTGGCGACGACCAGCGGCTGCAGCCCCGCCGCCTCGATCGCCGCGAGAGGATAGGAGATCAGCGGTCGCCCGGCGAGCTCGACCGTCGCCTTTTGGCCGCCGATTCGGCTGCCATGCCCGCCGGCGATCACGGCCCCGATCGCGTTCACGTCGCAGTCGACTCCATGCTTTGTGTCGGTCACCACCCCAGTCTGTCAGCGAGACGGTGCGCGACGGAACGGGCCTCCGCCCGCGCCTGCTCAGGGCCGCGGACGCGCTGGTGCGGGTGAGTTACGGATGGCTATGCAGTGCGGCCCTCCTAATATCGCCCCTCGAGGCGCCGTGGCCGACCTAGAGGACCTCTCTCCCTCCTACTTCGCCCTGGTCATGGCCACGGGCATCGTCTCGATTGGCTGCTACCTGATGGGGCTGAAGCCGGTGGCGATCGCGCTCTTCGCACTGAACTGCGTCGCCTATGTGGTCATCTGGGCACTCAGCCTGCTGCGCCTGCGCGTCTACCCGCGGCGGGTCCTCGAGGACCTGACCAGCCACGAGCGTGGACTCGGCTTCCTCACCGTGGTCGCCGGGACCGGCGTGCTCGGCGCCCAGGTGATCGTGATCGGCCACGAGTTCGCGATCGCGATCGGTCTGCTGGCGCTCGCCGCCGTGCTCTGGCTGACGCTCACCTACACCGTCTTCACGGCGCTGACGATCAAGCGCGAGAAGCCCTCGCTGGCGCAGGGGATCAGCGGCACCTGGCTGCTCGCGGTCGTCGCCACCCAGGCGATCGCGGTGCTGACCGCACTGCTCGCCGCCCACTGGGGCCAGCCGCTGCGCCTGCACGCCAACTTCGTCGCCCTCTCGATGTGGCTCTGGGGTGGGATGCTCTACATCTGGATCATCTCGCTGATCTTCTACCGCTACACCTTCTTCCCCTTCGAGCCCGACGACCTGGCGCCGCCCTACTGGATCAACATGGGGGCGATGGCGATCTCAACCCTGGCCGGCTCTCTGCTGATCCTCAACAGCACGGTCAGCGCCGACGCCCCGTTCCTGCACTCGCTGCGGCCCTTCCTCGAGGGCTTCACCGTCTTCTACTGGGCGACGGGCACCTGGTGGATCCCGATCATCGCGATCCTGGCGATCTGGCGCTATGGCTACCGCCGCCTGCCGCTCGAATACGACCCGCTCTACTGGGGGGCGGTCTTCCCGCTGGGGATGTACGCGGTCGCCACCTACCGGATGACGGAAGCGCTGAAGCTCGGGTTCCTCGATCCCCTCCCGCAGGTCTTCCTCGGCCTCGCCCTGGCGGCCTGGCTGGCGACCTTCGTCGGGATGCTGCGCAGCCTCGCGCGTAACCTCGGCACCCGCCGGAGCGCCCGCCTTGAGGGAGGCTGAGCCGGTGAGCCCCCCGGAGCTGATCGGGCTCGAGGAGGCGCGCGCCGCCGTCCTCGACCGGGCCCGTGCCCTGCCCGCCGGGTGCCTGGCCCTCGGCGCGGCGCTGGGCAGGGTGTTGGCGGAGGACCTCGCCAGCGTCGAACCCGTCCCCGGCTTCGACAACTCGGCGATGGACGGCTTCGCGGTGCGCTCGCGGGACACCAAAGGCGCCAGCCCCGGAGCGCCCGCGGCTCTCGAGATCATCGACGAGTCGCGTGCCGGCATGCCGGCGCGGTGCGGGGTCGGTGCGGGGGAGGCGATCCGTATCTCGACCGGGGCGATGCTCCCGGCCGGCGCCGACTCGGTTCTCCGCGTCGAGGACGCCGGGCTGTACGGCGAGCGTGTTCTGGTCGCGGGCGAGATCGAGGCGGGGCGGGACATTCGCCGCTGTGGCGAGGACATCGGGGTGGGCGAGAAGGTGCTCGCGGCCGGCACCCCGATCGGTCCCGCCGAGCTCGGGGTGATCGCCTCCCTCGGCCTCGAGTCGGTTCCCTGCCACAGGTGCCCCCGCGTGCACGTCCTCGCCAGTGGCGACGAGCTGCTCGAGCCGGGCGAGGAGATGAGACCCGGCGGGGTGCGTAACTCCAACGGCTACACCCTCTCCGCCTTGGCCGAGCGGGCGGGGGCCGAGGTCTGCGGAACGGGTCGGGTCCCCGACGAGCTCGAGGGGACTCGCGCCGCGATCGCGCCGGCGCTCGGCGCCGACGTCGTCGTGATCAGCGGCGGCGTATCGGTCGGAGAGCACGACCACGTCAAGGAGGCGCTCACCGAGCTCGGGGCCCAACGGGTCTTCTGGGGGATTGCGCTGAAGCCGGGGCGCCCCACCTGGTTCGGGACCCACGGCAAGACCCTCGTCTTCGGACTGCCCGGCAACCCGGTCTCGGCGGCGGTCACCTTCCTGCTGCTGGTGCGCCCGGCGCTGGCGGCGCTCGCCGGCGCCGGGCCCGCTCGTCGGCGCACGGTCGCGAAGCTCACTCGCGACTACAAGAAGCAACCGGGCCGCACTCACGCGATCCGCTGCCGCCTGGAGCTGTGCGAAGACGGCTGGCACGCCGATCCCACCGGCGCGCAGGGCTCCCACATCCTATCCTCGATGCTGGGCGCCGAATGCCTCGCCCTGATTCCAGCTGAGGCCACCGCTCTGGGCGCCGGGGAGCGGGTGGAGGTCGAGTTCATCGACCGCGGCTAGCATGGCCTCGATGATCGTCCGGGTGCGCCTCTTCGCGATCCTGCGAGAACGAGCAGGTTGCGACTTGATCGAGCTGGAGCTCGAGGAGGGAGCGACGGTCGCTGATGCGATCGAGCAGCTGGCGAGCCGCGATTCCCTGGCAGAGCTGTTCGCCCGGATGCCGATGCGCCTCGCCGTCAACCGCGGCTACGCCGCCGTGGATACGCCGCTGTCGATAGAGGATGAGCTCGCATTGGTACCACCGATCAGCGGCGGCGCTGGCCCCCACGTCCGCGTCACCGAGGAACCGCTCTCGCTGGCCGGCCTCTCGGGCCTGGTGGGCGACCCCGGCGCCGGGGCGATCGTCAGCTTCCAGGGGGTGACGCGCGAGATCGCGCGGCTCGAGTACGAGGCCTACGCCGAGATGGCCGAGGCCCGCATTGCCGCGATCCTCGCCGATTGCGTCGAGCGCCACGGCCTGCTCGCCGCCGCCGCCGAGCACCGTGTCGGCCCGGTGGCGCTGGGCGAGGCATCGGTGATCGTCGCCGTCTCCGCCGCGCATCGGGAGGAAGCCTTTGCCGGCGCCCGCGAGGCGATCGACCGAGTCAAGGCCGAGGCGCCCATCTGGAAGCGCGAGGTCGACGGGGACGGCGGCGCACGCTGGGTCGAGGGCACGCCGCCTCCGCTTGACGCCGCTCCAGCCAAGGGCGAGGCGCGATGAACGAGGAGCGCCTCACTCACCTTGGCGAGGACGGCCGGGCACGGATGGTCGACGTCGGCGGCAAGCCCGTCAGCGAGCGGCGCGCCCGGGCGCGAGCGCGGGTGCGGATGTCAGTCGCGACGGCGCGGGCGGTGGCCGCGGGAGAGGGGCCGAAGGGCGAGGTGCTGGGCGTGGCCCGCTTCGCCGGGATCCAGGCGGCCAAGCAGACCGCGGCGCTTATCCCGCTCGCCCACCCGATCGCTCTCAGCTTCGTCGACGTCGAGGCCTCGGTCGATGAGGATTCCGGCCTGGTCGAGCTGATCGCCGAGGCGCGTACCACCGCCCAGACCGGGGTCGAGATGGAGGCGATGAGTGCGGTCAGCGTCGCCGCCCTGACCGTCTATGACATGGTCAAGGGTGTGGAGCGGGGGGTCGAGGTGGAGCAGATCGTCCTCCTCGAGAAGAGCGGCGGGCGCTCGGACTGGCGCCTGGACGAGGCCAAGGCGAGCTGAGGCGCCGTGCGCGCTGCGATCCTCACCATCAGCACATCGAAGGCCGCCGACGAGGGCGAGGACGAGAGCGGCGTGCGGCTGGCCGCGTTCGCCGAGAGCCTCGGTGCGGACATCGCCGGCCGCGATCTCATTCCCGACGAGCGCGTCAGGATCGAAGAGCGGTTGCGTCACTGGGCCGACGAGGAGCGCTGCGAGCTGGTCCTGACCACCGGTGGCACCGGCTTCTCGCCGACCGATGTCACCCCGGAGGCGACCAGGGCGCTGATCGAGCGCGAGGCCCCTGGGCTGGCCGAGGCGATGCGCGCTGCCTCGCACAAGCACACGCCCCACTGGATGCTCTCGCGCGCCGTCGCCGGGATCCGCGGCGCGACTCTGATTGTCAACCTGCCGGGCAGCCCGGCTGGCGTCGAGCAGGCGGGAGCGGCGATCGCCGCCGCCCTGCCCCACGCGATCGCCCTGTTGCGCGAGCAGCCGACCTCGCACTGACTGAGCAGCGGGCGTGACCCGCGAGTCTCGCGCGTCGACATTACACAGTTACCGTGTGTAAAATATCTTTCCATGAGCCCTGGCGAGCCGAACGCAAGATCTCCCCGTCCCGGGCGCCAGCGATCGTCTCCCGCGCCGCTTTGCTGTCAGGCCTGGGTGGCCGAGGCCGCGCACCGCTGGCATCGGAGAGAAAGACAGCGACCGGAGGGAGACGATTCATATCCACTTCCGACCAAGAGCTCGACGTCGGCAGTGGGCCGCCCGCCCGCCGACACCAGCTGATCTTCGAGACCTACGAGCGGCTCGCCGCCGGCGACGTCAACGACACGACCCAAACCCCTCCCCTGCCGGCCAGAGGTCGAGCATGCCGATCAGTTCACCTGCGGCGATCCTCTCCTCATCGTTCTAGCGGCCGGCCCGGTGCCACGGGCCCGGCGCGGGCGCCGCTCGGCTAACTTGAGCGCTTGGCGGCGTGGCGGCGGGTGTAGAGCTTCTCGCGGATCTCCATTGCCCCCGGGTGGCCATCGCCCGGCCACGGGGTGAGCAGCAACAGCAAGCGGGCGTCGCTCGATGCCGTGACCTCGTGTCGCTCGCGGGGCTCGAACTCGACCAGGAGGCCGCGGCCTCCTGAGGCGGCCGTGCCGGCACTGGTGCCGACCTCGACCTCGCCGTCGAGGACGAACAGCCAGGCTCGCTCGTGCACCTCATGCTCGGAGAGGCTCTCGCCGGCGGCGAGGTCGAGGACGATGGCCCGCGCGTCCTCGCTGGAGGAGAGTATCTCCGGCAATCGTGGCTTCAAGTCCAGCCCGTCGAGGTCCCAGCTCTGCACGATCGCTCCTTCCCGTGGTTCGGTGTTTGGAGGCACTGCCTGGCAGCTGAGGAATGCTCCCCGGCCATCCTAGCCTGCCCGAAGTGTTCGTCCACTTCCTATGTGTAAATAGGGCAAGTACTGCTCTCGCTGTGATACGAATGGTCATCGCCTTGTCAGGTCGCTCCAATCCGCTCCTTGAGGCTCACCGCTTCCTGCGGCGCGGCCCGATTTCCGAGGAGCACTGGAGTCAGCTCGTCGCCAAAGACCGCGACTGGGAGCGCTCCTACCGAGGCCGTTGGGCGCACGACAAGGTGGTGCGCTCGACCCACGGCGTCAATTGCACCGGCTCCTGCTCGTGGAACGTCTACGTCAAGGATGGGCTGATCACCTGGGAGTCGCAGGCGGTCGACTACCCCTCGACCGGCCCCGAGATGCCCGACTACGAGCCCCGCGGCTGCCCCCGCGGCGCCTCATTCTCCTGGTACACCTACTCGCCGCTGCGGGTCAAGTACCCCTATGTGCGCGGCAGCCTGCTGGCGATGTTCCGCGAGGCGCGCAAGCGGCTCGGAGACCCGGTCGAGGCTTGGGCGGAGATCGTCGAAGACCCCGAGAAATCCCGCCTCTACAAGCGCCAGCGGGGCAAGGGCGGCTTCGTGCGTGCCTCCTGGGAGGAGGCGGCGGAGATGATCGCCGCCGCCCACGTGCACACGATCAAGCGCCACGGGCCCGACCGGGTGGTCGGCTTCTCGCCGATCCCGGCGATGTCAATGGCTTCCTACGCCGCAGGCACGCGGTTCCTCTCGCTGATCGGCGGCACGATCCTCTCCTTCTATGACTGGTACGCCGACCTGCCGCCCTCCTCGCCGCAGTCCTTCGGAGACCAGACCGACGTGCCGGAGTCCGGCGACTGGTGGAACGCCGGCTACCTGCTGATCTGGGGCACGAACCTGCCGACCACCCGCACCCCCGACGCCCACTTCATGACCGAGGCTCGCTACCGCGGCCAGAAGGTCGTCGTCGTCTCGCCCGACTACGCCGAGCACACCAAGTTCGCCGACCACTGGCTGGCGGCCGAGCCGGGCTCAGACGGGGCGATGGCGATGGCGATGGGCCACGTGATCCTCAAGGAGTTCTACGTAGAGCGCGAGGTGCCCTACTTCCGAGACTACGCGCGGCGCTTCACCGACCTGCCGCTGCTGGTCACCCTGCGCGAGCGCGACGGCGCCTACGTGCCCGACCGGCTACTCCGGGCCTCCGACCTCGAGGGCGCCGGTGGCGAGGAGGAGAACGCCGAGTGGAAGCCGGTCCTGCTCGATGAGCGCACGGGAGAGCCCGCAGTGCCCAAGGGCTCGGTCGGCCATCGCTACGGCGAGCCGGGGAAGTGGAACCTGAAGCTGGACGGCATCGAGCCGGCGCTGACCCTGATCGACCGGGCGGGCGAGCGCGTCGCGGTCGACCTGCCCCGCTTCGACGTCGGCGAGGGGGAAGGGGGCGGTTCGGTGCGCCGCGGCGTGCCGGCGATCCGCGTCGGCGATCACCTGGTCACCACCGTGCTCGACCTCAGCCTC
Organism: Solirubrobacterales bacterium; assembly: GCA_035712345.1. Classification (GTDB taxonomy): domain Bacteria; phylum Actinomycetota; class Thermoleophilia; order Solirubrobacterales; family 70-9; genus VRUE01. Next base: position 116,793 of record DASTAY010000056.1, on the reverse strand, counting down.
GCCCACTACGGCGTCGGGCGCGAGGGCCTGCCCGGCGAGTGGCCCAGCGGCTACGACGACCCCCAGCCCTGCACCCCCGCCTGGCAGGAGCCGATCACCGGCGTCGACGGCAAGCTGGTCGCGCGGGTGGCGCGCGAGTTCGCCCGCAACGCCGAGGTCACCGAGGGGCGCTCGATGATCGCGATGGGCGCCGGCACCAACCACTGGTTCCATTCCGACCAGGTCTACCGCACCTTCCTCGCGCTGGTCCAGCTCTGCGGCTGCGAGGGAGTCAACGGCGGCGGCTGGGCCCATTACGTCGGCCAGGAGAAGGTCCGCCCGCTGGCCGGCTGGCAGACGCTCGCCTTCGCCCTGGACTGGACCCGCCCGCCGCGCCACCAGTCGGGGACGCCGTTCTTCTACCTCGCCACCGACCAGTGGCGCTACGAGCGCCAGCGCCCCGAGGACCTCGCCTCGCCGCTGGGGCGCGGCCTGTTCGAGGGGCGCCACGTCGCCGATGTCAACGCGCTCGGCGCCCGGCTCGGCTGGCTGCCCTCCTACCCGAGCTTCGACCGCTCCAGCCTGGAGCTGGTCGAGGAGGCCGAGCGCGCTGGCATGGAGCCGGCCGACTACGTCGTCCGCGAGCTGCGCGAGGGGCGGCTGCGCTTCGCCTGTGAGGACCCCGACGCGCCCGCCAACCAGCCCAAGGTGATGACCGTCTGGCGCGCCAACCTCCTCGGCTCCTCGGGCAAGGGCCACGAGTACTTTCTCAAGCACCTGCTGGGCACGACCGACAACGCGGTGCGCGCCGAGGAGAGCCCGCCGGAGCTGCGCCCACAGGAGGTCGCCTGGCGCGAGGAGGCGCCGGAGGGCAAGCTCGACCTGTTGAGCACGATCGACTTCCGCATGACCAGCAACGCGCTCTTCTCCGACGTCGTGCTGCCGGCGGCCACCTGGTACGAGAAGGTCGACCTCTCGAGCACCGACCTGCACCCCTTCGTCCACACCTTCAACCAGGCGGTGCCGCCGCCCTGGGAGGCGAAGACCGATTGGGACTCCTTTCGACGCATCGCAGAGCGCTTCTCTGAGCTGGCCGCCAAGCACCTCGGCACCCGCCGCGACCTGGTCGCGGCGCCGTTGCTGCACGACAGCGCCGATGAGATCTCCCAGCCCCTGGGCGAGGTTCGCGACTGGCGTGCCGGCGAGTGCGAGCCCGAGCCGGGGAAGACGATGCCGAAGCTGATCGTCGTCGAGCGTGACTACCCTCAGGTGGCCGAGAAGTGGAAGGCGCTGGGCCCCCTGGTCGAGGAGCAGGGCACGGCGGTCAAGGGGGCGAGCTGGGTCGCCGATGAGGAGGTCGCCGACCTCGGCGCCCGCAACGGCATCGTGCGCGGCGGAGTCGCCGACGGGCGCCCCTCGCTGGAGCGGGTCGAGCACGCCTGCGAGGCGATCCTGGCGCTTTCGGGGACGACCAACGGCCGCCTTGCGGTCGAGGGCTTCCGCTCGCTCGAGCACACCACGGGCGTCGAGCTCGCCGACCTCGCCGGCCCCCGCGCCGGCGACCGCATCGAGCTGGCCGACGCGCGGGTGCAGCCGCGCACCGTGATCACCTCGCCGGAGTGGTCGGGGATCGAGGCCCACGGGCGCCGCTACGCGCCGTTCACGATGAACGTCGAGCGCGAGAAGCCGTGGCACACGCTCTCGGGCCGCATGCACTTCTACCTCGACCACGCCTGGATGCTGGAGCTGGGCGAAGGACTGCCGGTCTACCGCCCGCCGCTTGCCCACCGGGCGATCTTCGGCGACCAGCGCGAGGATGGCGACAGCGAGCGCCGCGAGCTGACCCTGCGCTACCTCACCCCGCACTCGAAGTGGTCGATCCACTCCGAGTACCAGGACAACCTGCACATGCTGACCCTCTTCCGCGGCGGCGGCACGCTCTGGATCAGCCGCGAGGACGCCGAGGCGCTCGACATCCACGACAACGATTGGGTCGAGGCCTATAACCGCAACGGCGTCGTCTCCTGCCGGGCGGCGGTCTCCCACCGGATCCCCGAGGGGACCTGCCTGATGTACCACGCCAAGGACCGCCACCTGAACGTGCCGCTGACCGAGCTGGAAGGCAAGCGCGGTGGCACCGACAACTCGCTGACCCGGATCGTGATGAAGCCGACCCACTTCATCGGCGCCTACGCGCAGCTCAGCTTCGGCTTCAACTACTACGGCCCGACCGGATCACAGCGCGACGAGGTCACGGTGCTGCGAAAGCGCGAGGCGGAGGTGGTGTTCGAGTGAAGATCAAGGCCCAGGTCGGGATGGTGATGAACCTCGACAAGTGCATCGGCTGCCACACCTGCTCGGTCACCTGCAAGCAGGTCTGGACCAACCGGCCCGGCGCTGAGTACATGTGGTTCAACGACGTCGAGACCAAGCCCGGGATCGGCTACCCCAAGCGCTGGGAGGACCAGGAGCACTGGAAGGGGGGCTGGGAGCTCGACCGCAAGGGCAGGCTGCGGCTGAAGGCGGGAGGCAGAATCAAGAAGCTGCTCTCGATCTTCTCGAATCCCGACCTGCCCGAGATCGACGACTACTACGAGCCCTGGACCTACGACTACGAGAAGCTGATCACGGCGCCGCTCTCCGAGCACGATCCGGTTGCCCGCGCCCGCTCGCAGCTGACCGGCAAGCCGCTCGAGGAGATCGAGTGGGGGCCCAACTGGGACGACAACCTCGCAGGCGCGCCGGAGCGCATCCACATGGACCCGCTGACCGAGGGGATCCAGGAGCAGGTCAAGGCGACCTACGAGCAGGCCTTCATGTTCTACCTACCGCGGATCTGCGAGCACTGCCTGAATCCCTCCTGCGTCGCCTCCTGCCCCTCCGGCGCGATGTACAAGCGCGAGGAGGACGGGATCGTGCTCGTCGACCAGGAGAAGTGCCGCGGCTGGCGCTTCTGCGTCTCCGGCTGCCCCTACAAGAAGGTCTACTTCAACCACAAGACCGGCAAGGCCGAGAAGTGCACGCTCTGCTACCCGCGGATCGAGGCCGGCCTGCCGACGATCTGCTCGGAGACCTGCGTCGGGCGGATCCGCTACATCGGCCTTGTCCTCTACGACGCCGACCGCGTCGAGGCGGCTGCCTCGGTGCCCGACGAGCACGACCTGCTCGATGCCCAGCGCGACGTCTTCCTCGACCCGGAGGACCCGGCGGTGCGGGCGCAGGCGAGTGCCGACGGCATTCCCGACGACTGGATCGACGCCGCCCGCCGCTCGCCCGTCTACGCGCTCGCCCACCGCTACGAAGTGGCGCTGCCGCTGCACCCCGAGTACCGAACGTTGCCGATGGTCTGGTATGTGCCGCCGCTCTCGCCGATCGTCAACTCGCTTGAGACCGACGGCTATGAGGCCGATCCCGACCAGGTCTTCCCGGCGATCGAGTCGATGCGGATCCCGGTCGACTACCTCGCCAACCTGCTCGCGGCCGGCGACGGCGAGCGGATTCGCAGCGTGCTTCGGCGGCTGGCGGCGATGCGCGGCCACATGCGCAAGCGCGACGTGCTCGGCGAGCACGACGAGGAGATGCCCGCCGCGGTCGGGATGAGCGTCGAGGACGTCGAGGACATGTACCGGCTGTTGGCGATCGCCGACTACGACGACCGCTACGTGATCCCGCAGGCCCACGCCGAGCTAGGCGAGCGGCTGATGGAACAGCAGGGTGCCTGCGGCCTGGACTTCGAGGGCGGCCCCGGCAACTGCGGCGCGATCACGCCCGACCCCGAAGCCGGCACCGAGGGGTTCATGCTCGAACGGGATCCCGACCCGGTCGACCTCGACCTGGTCAAGATGGCCGGGGGCCGGCGCCGCGACGGGGGGGCGAGCTGATGGCGCCGCGGGCGCGGCGGGGCGAGGCCGCGGCGCGAGTCTACGAACTCTGCTCGCTGCTGCTCCAGTACCCCGGCGAGGAGCTGCTGGCGGCCCGGGAGGAGATCGGCGCCGCGGTCGCGACGCTGCCGCGGTCGCCGGCCCGGGCGGCGCTGGAACGCTTCCTCGCCTGGAGGGATCGCACCGAGCCGGTCGTGGCCGCCCAGCACTACGTAGAGGCGATCGACCTCAACAAGCGCTCCGGCCTCTACCTCACCTTCTACTCCGACGGCGACAAGCGCGAGCGGGGCAGCGCTCTGGTGCGGCTGAAGCGGCTCTACCGTGCCGCCGGGCTGCCGCTGGAGGGCACCGAGCTGCCCGACTACCTGCCGGTGATGCTCGAGTTCGCGGCCACAGCGCCGCAGGGCCGCGGCGAGATCGTCCTGCGCGAGAACCGGGCAGCGCTGGAGCTGGTGCGGCTCAGTCTGCGCGACCTCGCCAGCCCCTACGCGGAGCTGCTAGACGCCGTCTGCGAGACCCTCGGCCCGGCTTCGGCGGGGGAGCGGGCGCGGGCGGCCGGGATCGCCGCCGCCGGCCCACCGCAGGAGCTGGTCGGGCTGGAGCCGTTCGCACCGCCCGAGGTGATGCCCGGCGCGGAGGCGAGACGGTGAGCGCCGCCGAGATCCTGCTCTGGATCATCCTGCCGTTCGTCGCAATCACGACCTTCGCGGTCGGCCACGTGTGGCGCTACCGCGCCGACCAGTTCGCCTGGACCAGCCGCTCCACCCAGCTGCTCGACCGCCGGGTGCTGGGATGGGCCAGCCCAGCTTTCCACTACGGCGCGCTGGCCGCGATCGGCGGCCACGTGATCGGACTCTGCATCCCACCCTCGCTGACCGCCTCGATCGGGATCTCCGAGGGCTTCTACCGTTGGTTCGCCGGAGTCGCCGGCGGTACCGCCGGGCTGATAACGCTGGTCGGCTTCCTCGGGTTGCTCTACCGCCGCTCCACCAGCCCCCGGGTCCGCCGCTCCACCAGCCGGATGGACATGCTGACCTACCTCCTGCTCACGGTGCTGATCCTGCTCGGCTGCTGGATGACCTTCGCCCACACCCTGTTCACCGGCGACCCGTACAACTACCGCGACACGATCGGGGACTGGTGGCGCTCGCTGTTCTACCTCGACCCGGATGTCAACGCGGTGAAGGGCGCGCCGCTCGTCTACCAGCTGCACGCGATCATCGCCTGGGGCTTCTGGGCGGCGTTCCCGTTCAGCCGCTTGGTCCATGCCTGGAGCATCCCGCTGCAGTACGTCGGCCGTCCCTACATCCTTTACCGGCGCCGTTACGCCGCTCGCTGATGTCCAGCCGACGCGTCGCGCCCGGTGGCGTCGACTTGCTCTTGGCCGCGGTGCCGCCGGCGTCCGGCGCGGTCGTGATGGGTACCGGGATCGTCTCGATCGGCCTCGCGCTGGACGGCCACGAGCAGCTCTCCCGGCTCCTGCTAGCGCTTGACCTGGCGGCTTGGGTGGTTCTCGCAATCATGCTTCCGGCCCGCGCCCTGCGCGACCGCGCCCGTTTTCGAGAGGACCTGCGCACGCCCGCCGCCTTCACCGCCGTCGCCGGCACCGGGGTCCTGGGCACCCGTCTGACGCTGCTCGGCTGGAACTGGGCCGGCAGCCTCCTGCTCGTCGTCGCCCTGCTCGTCTGGCTCGGGCTGGTGGGGCCGGTCCTGCGCAACTGGAGGACGCCGACGGTCGGCGCCTCCTTCATCCTCACCGTCGGCACCGAGTCCCTCGCGCTCCTCGCTGCGGCGCTGGCGCTGGCCTATCGGGCCGAGTGGCTGCTCGCTGCCTCGCTGTTGCCGTTCCTCCTCGGCCTCGGCTTCTACCCGCGGGTGCTGCGCCACTTCGATTTCCGGCAGCTCGCCAGCGGCGGCGGCGACCACTGGGTCACCGGCGGCGCCCTGGCGATCTCCACCGTTGTGGCGGGGCGGATCGCGCTCGCCTACGAAAGCCTGGAACCTCCGGGCGGTGCGCTCGGCGCGCTCAAGGGGATCTCACTTGGACTCTGGGTCGCGGCGCTCGTCTGGCTACCGATACTCCTCGCCGCCGAGCTGCGCTGGCCGCGCCGGCGCTACGGTGTACGCCGCTGGTCGACGGTCTTCCCGGTCGGGATGTACGCCGCCTGCAGCTTTGTCGTTGGCTCGATCGTCCCGGCGCCGGCGATCACCCACTTCGCCGACGTCTGGGTCTGGGTGGCGGTTGCCGTCTGGGCCGTCGTCGCGACCGGCTTGGTGCGCGCCGTCGTCCGCACACTGAGGCTCGCATCCCGCACGTCTTCCGGCCGTCGGCCCATCTGAGACCGTGGGTCAGCGTTCGATGGTCGATTATCAAACGCATACATCTGGCTCTGAGCCGAAGAAGCTGGAGCGAATGCTCTAGATCGCGCACTCTCCCTCGCCGCGAATCACTTCGTAGGGGCTGGAGCGGTTCCAGTCGATGAACTGCTCCATCGTCTCGAGGCTGAACTCGGCCGGCAGCGTCAGCTCCTTGACCTCGGCTTCGAAGCGCTCGTTGCCGACGCGCTCGGCGAAGCGCTCGAAGTCCTCGCCTTCGGCCCGCTCCGCCTCGTACATCCGCAGCCAGCGCTCGACAGCATCGGGCACGCGCTTGGCTGGCAGGCGCGTCTTCAGGCGCTTGCCGAAGACGACCTCGCCGTCGGCGGCGCGGCCGCCGATGTGGGGGATGTAAGCGGGCATCTGGCGTTCGCCGACCTTGAGCGAGGCGCCGTAGAAGCCGATCGTGCCGATGTGGTGCTGGCCGCAGCCGTTGGGGCAGCCGCTCATCTTGATCTGCACCCGGCGGGTCAGCGAGTCGACGATCTGCATCCGCTCGAGCCGGGCCTGGATCGCTTCATTCAGCCCCATCGAGGCGGTGATGCCCATCTTGCAGCTGTCGGTGCCGGGACAGCTGATCACGTCGTCGATTTCAAAGGCGCCGGAATCGGCCAGGCCGAGCTCGCGCAGCCGGTTCCAGAGCTCATACAGCGCCTCGTCCCGCACCCAGCGCAGGATGATGTTCTGCTCGACCGTGGTGCGGGCATTGCCGCCGCAGAACTCACGCATCAGCGCGGCCAGGCCGCGGAACTGCTCGGGGGTGAGATCGCCGCGGGTGACCTTGACCGCGATGGCGAAGAAGCCCGCCTGGCGCTGGGCGGTGACGTTGCGCTCGCGGAAGAGGTCGAACTCGGGCCGGTCGCCGTTGGGCGAGCTGAGGCCGGCGGGGACGCCGGGCGCCCGCGCTTCCTCGTCGTCGGCGAAGCGCAGCCGCTCCAGCTCGGCGGCGTAATCGCACTCGTGGACCCACTCGCCGGCGAGCTCCTCGTCGACCAGCTCGCGAAACGCCTCCGGCCCGATTTTGTCGAGCAGGACCTTGATCCGCGCCCGCGCCCGGTTCTTGCGCAGCCAGTCCTGGCGGTCGAAGATGCGCACAATCGCCTCGGTCACCCGCAGGTACTCGCCGTCGTCGGCGCCGACGAAGTCGAAGATCTTGTGGGCGAGGCGGGGCATGATCGCGGTGCCGCCACCAACCCAGACCTCGAAGCCGCGCTCGCCGCCGCCCAGCGTCGCGTCGCGGATTACCGGCAGGAAGCCGATGTCGTGAATCGGGACGATCGCGCGGTCGGCCCGTGAAGAGGAGAAGGCGGTCTTCCACTTGCGCGGCATCGCCTGGGTGACCGGGTGGCGAACGAAGTATCGGACGTAGGCGCCTGCGTAGGGGGTGGGGTCGAAGACCTCGTCGGCGGCGACGCCGGCGTAGGGATCGGCGGTGACGTTGCGGACGGTGTTGCCGCAGCCCTCGCGCGAGGAGAGGCCGGCCTCGCCGAGCTGGCGGATCAGCTTCGTCGCGTCGGCCAGCGGCACGTGGTGCATCTGGATGTTCTGGCGGGTCGTGATGTGGCCCTTGCGCAGCGGCACCCAGCGCTCGATCACCTCGGCGAAGGCATCGAGCTGGTCCGGCGAGACACCGCCGAAGGGTAGCTTGACGCGGATCATCTGTACGTCGGCCTGGCGCTGTCCGTAGACGCCCTGTTTGAGGCGGAAGGGGATGAAGGTGTCCTCGCCCTGCTCGCCGGCGAGGAAGCCGCTGGATTCCAAGCTGAAGTCGTCGAACTCGCCGGCGAGGATCGGAATCACGTGCCCGGGGATGTTCTCGTAGACCTCCGGGTTCTCGCGTGAGCCCGGGGCGCCCTTGCCGTGCTGCCGCTTTCCGTAGTCGACATCGAGCCCGTCGAGGGCTCCAGTAGCGTCGTTCCTGGGCGCGGAAACCTCCATGAAGTCAATCCTCCTGCCGGTTGAGCGGGCTAAACACAGTCAGAATGTGAAAATAGCAAAACCTGACCGGGATTCAGGTATTTCGGGGCCGGTATGGTCTTCGGAGTGGACGTCTCGCCACTCGACACCTTGACCAAGTGGGAGGAGAGCGGAGCGATCTGGCGGACGAAGAGCCTGACCAAGGAGGACGCAGTCGTCGACCTCTGTGCCTGCACCGGCGAGCCCGTTGACCAACTGCGCTCGAGCGATCCGGCTCTCCTGGCCTATCTGGAGCATCGACCGCGATCAGATTCTGAATAGACGCTCAAGCCAAGGGTTCGAGACAGAGCAGGTATCTATTCAGGTCGTCTCAGAACGACGCAAAAGAGAAGACGCGACATCGACACCCTCTCAGCGTCGGGAGCGGCGAGCGGCCTTGGTCAGCTGGCCCTCCATGACGCGCATCACCATCCAGTAGAGCGGCGGCACGTAGCGCTGCACCAGGTAGAGGGCGTGGATGTCGGTGGAGGTGAAGACCAGGTAGCGGTTGCGCTTGATCGCGGCGAAGATCCTCTCGGCGACGTGCTCGGGTCTGACCGCGTGGCGCTCGAAGCGCTCGATCAACTTGCGCATCACCGGCGCTTCGCGATCGACGCCACGGATTTCGACCGTGCCGACCAGCGGCGTGCGCACCGCTCCAGGGCAGACGAGGCTGACGCCGATTCCGTGCCGGCGCAGGTCGGTGCGCAGCACCTCCGAGACCCCCCGCAGGCCGTACTTGGAGGCGCTGTAGGCGCCGTGCCAAGGCAGGCCGAAGAGGCCGGCGGCAGAGGAGACGTTGACGAGATAGCCGCCGCGCCGCGCCGCGATCATCGGCGGCACGAATGCTTCCAGCACCACGATCGGCCCCATCAGGTTGACCTCGACCATTTTCCGCCAATCGCTTTGATCGAGGCGCTCGATCGTCCCCCAGGTGGAGACGCCCGCGATGTTCATCACCACGTCCAGGCTGCCGTGCGCGCTGTGGATCTCCGCCGCCATCGTGGTGACGGCCGCCTGCTCGGTCACGTCGATCGCCTTCGCATAGGCGACCGCGCCGCCGGAGCCGCGGATCTCCTCAGCGACTCGCTCGAGGGCCTCATCCTGGATGTCGGTGAGAAAGAGAACGGCGCCTCGCCGCGCCGCGGCGATTGCCGTCGCCCTGCCGATCCCACTCGCCGCTCCCGTGATCAGGCAGCGCTTGTCGCGCAGATCTCCTTTCATCGGTCTCGGTCGAGGCTCCCCAGATGGGCAGCCTCGCGCAGCGGGAGATGAGCTGCGGCCGGGCCTGCCGTCATAGGCGGGCGGGGAAGTCGGCTTGCACGCGGAGCGTGTTGAGCGTCATCGCGAGCATCTCGTAGTGACCGATCAGCATGCAGAGCTCAATCAGCCGCGGCTCGTCGAGCTGGGCGTCGAGGCGAGCCCAGAGCTCATCGCCGATCGAGCCGTCGGCGTGCATCGCGTCAGCGGCGGCGAGCAACGCCGCCTGGCGCTCGGACCATCCCTGCGCACCGGGCCCCTCGCGCACACGGGAGACCTCCGCCTCGCCCAGGCCGGCACGCTGGGCGATCCGCTCATGCTGCGCCCACTCGTATTCGCTGCCGGTGTTGTGGGCAACGCGCAGGACCACCAGCTCGGTGTCCCGGCGCGGCAGCTTGCCGCCCGGCATCAGCCCACCCGCGAACCAGAGCCAGCGGCGGAAGAGCCGCCGGTTGCGAGCAAGGGTCGCGAAGATATTCGGTGGCTTGCCGCGAACGGCGAGGCCACTGAGCTTGACGATCGCCGCGTTGACAAAACCGAGATCCCGGCGCGTGCCGGGGGCGATGCGCGGCACCTCTCCCTGCTGCATGCGAGGAACCTAGCCGAGTTGGGGATTGCGCTGCTGAGGTGTCCTCATAGATTGCCTGCCCTCCGTTGCCGCAAGGCAAGACGACGTCGCCGAGGCGGTGCTTCCCGGTGGCCGCACTAAATTAGATCGTGAGCCGATATGTTTGAACACGATGAGCGGCCCGGATCGAACCGACCTCAGCCATCTCGGCGACTTCACGACTACTCGACGGACCCTCGTGATCGCCGCCCTCGCGCTGCCGATCGGGGCACTCAGCGCCGGCGTGGCCTGGTGTCTCTTGCGCCTGATCGGTCTGATCACCAACGCGGTCTTCTACCAGCGATATGGCACCGCTCTGGTGGCGCCCGGCGAAGGACACCACGCGCCGCTGTTGATCTTGCTGGCGCCGGTCTGCGGCGGTTTGGTGATCGGCCTGCTGGCACGCTTTGGCTCAGAGAAGATCCGCGGCCACGGCATTCCCGAGGCGATCGAGTCGATCCTCATCTCCGGCAGTAAGGTGCAACCGCGGGTTGCACTTCTGAAGCCGCTCGCCTCGGCGGTTGCGATCGGCACCGGCGGCCCGTTCGGAGCCGAGGGGCCAATCATCATGACCGGCGGCGCCTTCGGCTCGATCTCCGCGCAGCTGCTCCACCTCACTGCCGATGAGCGAAAGACGCTGCTCGTCGCCGGGGCGGCGGCCGGGATGGCGGCGACCTTCAACGCCCCGCTCGCCTCGGTATTGCTCGCCGTAGAGCTGCTGCTCTTCGAGTGGCGCCCGCGCAGCTTCGTTCCGGTTGTCAGCGCGGTCGCGGTGGCAACGATTGTGCGCGTTCCCCTGCTGGGCTCCGGCGCGATCTTCCCGACGCCCACGGGAGCGCTCCACCTCGACGCCGGCATCTACGGGCTCTGCGTCGTGGCAGGAGCCCTCGCCGGCCTGCTCGCTCTTGTCGCAACCAGCCTCGTCTACCTTTCCGAGGACACGTTCCATCGCCTGCCGATCCACTGGATGTGGTGGCCGGCGATCGGAGGGCTGATCGTCGGCCTCGGCGGCCTGGTCGTCCCCCAGGCCCTCGGCGTCGGCTATAACGTGGTCGACGCCGAGCTGAACGGCTCGATCGCCCTCGATTTGATCGTCGGCATCCTAGTCGTGAAGACGCTGATCTGGTCGCTCTCGCTGGGTTCGGGAACCTCGGGCGGGGTGTTGGCGCCGATGCTGATGATCGGCGGCGCGCTCGGTGGCCTGGAGGCCGAGATATTCCCCCACGTCGCCGCCGGCTTCTGGCCCCTGATCGGGCTGGCGGGTGTACTTGGAGGCGTGATGCGCTCGCCGCTCACCGGCGTCGTTTTCGCGCTCGAGCTGACCCATCGCTACGAAGCGCTGCTGCCGCTCCTGATCGGCTCGACGGTTGCCTTCGTCGTCTCGGTGCTCATCCTGCGCCGCTCGGTCCTGACCGAGAAGATCGCCCGCCGCGGCCTGCACCTGACCCGCGAATACAGCGTTGACCCGCTCGAGGTCCTGTTCGTAGGGGACGTGATGAGCGGAGGCTCCCTCGCGCCGCCCGGCGCGCATACGCCACCCGCCGTCTACGCCGATGACACGCTTCGCCATGTCGCCTACGTGATGGCCGAGTCCGGATACACCGAGCTGCCGGTGCTGCAGCGCTCCGATCCCAGCTGCGTGCTCGGCTCGGTCAACCTCGAGCAGCTCCTGCAGGGGCGCCTCCGCGACCTGCACGAGGACCGCCACAGCGAACGGGTGTTGCGACCGCTGGACCTGATCGGCTTCGGGCGTCGCAACGGAGTAAGAGAGAGGGTCGGTTGAGATGGCCCGCATGAAACAGGCCGACTACGCCAAGTTGCTCGGCTTCCGCGCCGACCTGCGACGTTTCCTGCGCTGGAGTGAGGAGCAGGCACGAGCGGCGGGCCTCACTCCCGCCCAGCACCAGCTGCTGCTCGCGGTCAAGGGCCACCCTGGGCGGAGCGGTCCGACGATCGGCGAGGTCGCCGAGTATCTCTCCTCTCATCATCACAGCGTCGTCGAGCTCGTCGACCGGGCCGAGCGGGCCGGCTACGTGGAGCGCAGCCGCGACGGCGCTGATCATCGCGTCATCCACGTGTGGCTGACCACGGCGGGCGAGCGCCTGATTCGCAAACTCTCTGAGGCGCATCTGGAGGAGCTGCGGCGGCTGGGCTCGTTGATGGGATGAGCGGCGCGGGGCGAGCCGACCCCGCGCTCTTCACACCCGCGCAGGCGATCCCGTGAGGCCCACGACGGCGATCCGGGGTCGCGCGAGCAGTTCATTGCTGCGCTCGCTGGTCGCGGTAGGCCACGCGGGCGGGAGTTTCGCCGCTGGCTCGTAGCTTGATTGAACTACACAAAAGTGGGTATGGCGCTAGAGTAATCGGAGTCCGGTAGTCGAGGCTCCAGGTCACCCGGAGGCGTCCGTGGCAAGCACAGCGCCATCACGCGAGGGGTCCACTTTCTCGCGAATTCCCTCTTTAGTAGTGATGGGCCTTGCTCGCACCAAGACCGAAGCCGAGATCGGCGACGTCGAGGAGCTGTTCGCCGGTGTCCTGCAGGGCGAGCATGGGGAGCAACTGCGCGCGCAATTGGCCGCGAAGAACCCGGGACGCACGGAGGAGGAGGTCGAGGACGCGATACAGACCGCCTGCAAGCGCTTCTTCGACCGGGCGGAGGGCATCTCCACTCCCGCCCAGGTCTACACCTGGATTCGCACCACCGCCCATCGCCTCCTCGGCAAGGAAGCGCCACTGCACAGGTTCCACGAGTGCCCGATGGACCCGGGCGCGCTGACGCTGCAGGAGATCGAAGCGCCCGACCCCGGCCCCGAGGAGCGGGCGCTCTCCCACGAGAGCAGAGCCGACCTGTCCGAACTGGTCGAGGAGGTCTCCTCCTCGCTCTCAGAGCGCCAGCGCGAGGTCTTGGCGCTGTACGGGGCGGGCTTCAAGCGCCCCGAGATCGCCGCGCGCCTCGGCATCTCCGAGCGGATCGTCAAGCGCGACCTGCTCGACATCGTCAGCAAGGCACGCGACGCGCTCGCCGAGCGCGCCGGTGGCGGCTGCGAGCGCGGCGAGCCTTTGGTCATGCGCTTTGCCTGCGGGCTCGCCACCTCCGCCGAAGCCGCCCACGCCCGACTGCACCTTGACCAATGCCGGCGCTGTGAGCTCTTCAGCGAGCGGCTGAGCGTGTGGCGCGAGAAGGTCGGCGCGCTGCTGCCGCTTCCCGCTGCGGCCGAAGGAGCCAGCCCGGGGATGCTCGCGCGGCTGGCGCATCGCACGACCGAGGCGGTCTCCACGCTCAAGCAGCAGGTCGTCGACGGCGGAACCCAGCTCAAGCAGCACGCCGCGACCGCCTACTACCGGGCTGTCGACCCGACCCCGCTCGCCGGGGCGCACCCGGGTGCCGTCGCGGCCGTGGTCGCGGGCTGCGTGACGCTCGGCAGCGGTGCCACCTACTGCGCCCAGCAGGGCGTGAACCCGCTGGGCGCGGCCGCTGGGCTGATCGGCGGCACGCAGGAAAGCAAGCCCAAGCCCTCGCCGCCGCCCGAACCCGAAGAACCGGCCTCGGCGACCCCGCCTCCGGTCAGCGAAGAACCGCCGCCTGCCACCACCGAAGAAGCCGAAGCGCCGCCAGTCGAAACCGAACCGACGACCACTCCCGAACCGGCGCCCCCGCCGCCGCCCGAACAGACCTTCGAACCGGCCTCGCCCGACTACGTGGAAACGAGCGAAGCATCTTCCGAATCCAAGGGCTCCGAATCGGCTCCGCAAGAAAGACCCGCTCCCGTCTCGGGCAGCGGGCCACAGTTCGGAGGGCCGTGATGCGGCGGGCGCGGAGACCAGCGAGCCGGACGGCACTCGTGCTGCTGGTCGGGCTTGCGATCGCCTTGGTTGGTTTTGCATATCCGAGGCGGGCCGAGGCGGGCGAATTCACGATCGACGCCTGCCAGGCCGACGCCGGCAACTTCGCCAGCGGCGCCTTCGAAAACTTTGCGACTCGCGGCATGCGCTGGAGGCGTGCGTGCAATCCCCTGGGGCCGGGGCTGCGCGGGCTGGTGACCGCCAACGTGACGCGCGGAGGCCGGGTGGCCCACGGAGCGCAATCGGCATTCGTCCTCGACGCGCCCTCGGGCACCTCGTTCTCGCGGCTGCGCTGGTCAGGTCACGCGCACCGGCGGGACTGCCGCTACGCGCTGCAGCTCTACGCCCTGCGCCCGGACGGCTCCTCGGTCGCGATCAAGAACGTCCGCGCCAACCACCACTGCCCCGGCGCAGCGCACGCGCAGGCCTCGAGCTGGCCCCGTCCGCGCAGCTACGACCTCGGCGGCGCGACCCGGATCGTCCAGCGGGTCGTCTGCGTCGGCGCCTCCTCACACCAGTTCTGCTCGGCTCGTGGCCTCAACTACTTCCAGACGTTCACCGCCGAAGCGACGGTCTCCGATTCTCTCGGCCCGGCAGTCTCGATCCTCGCCGACGGTCCGCTGGCACGGGGCGAATGGGTGAGCGGGATGCAGAGCATCGGCTACGAAGCCTCTGACAACGTCGGGGTCAAGAGTGCGCAGGGCTGGATCGGAGGCTTGGTGCGTAAGGCCGGCCCGCGTCCATGCGACTACTCCCAGCGTGTTCCATGTCCGAACGGCCCCGGACAGATTGAAGTCGATACTCGCCAGCTTCCCGAAGGCACCCAGGAAATGCACGTCACCGCGGAAGACACGGCGGGCAACACCGCCGACTCGCCCTCGGCGACCGTGCGGATCGACAACACGCCGCCGGGCGCGGTGCCGGTGGGGGTCGGAGGCGGAGAAGCGTGGCGAAACCGAAACGACTTCGACCTCGCCTGGGAAGACCCGCCCGAACCCGACCGGGCGCCGATCATCGCCGCCCACTACCGGCTCTGCCTGGCAGGAGGGGGCGAATGCGTGACCGGGACTCGCGCAGAACCCCAGGTGGCCGCGATCGAAGGCCTCGCCGTGCCCGCGCCCGGGGAATGGGAACTTTCGCTGTGGCGCGAAGACGCCGCCGGAAACCAGCAGCCCGCCAACGCCTCGGTGCCGGTCAAGCTGCGCTACGACCCCGAACCGCCGACGCTCGGCTTCGAGGGCGCTCGCGCCGACGACCCCACGCGCGTCTCGGTCCTCGTCACCGATCCCCTCTCGGGTCTCGGCGGCGGGGAAATCGAGATCAGCCGCGCCGGCTCCGGCGTCTGGCAGGAGCTGCCGACCAGCCAGGAAGGCAGCCACCTGGTGACGCGGATCGATGATGCGGCGCTGCCGCCCGGCGAATACGAACTCCACGCCACCGCCCACGATGTGGCCGGCAACGAGGCGAGCACCGATCAGCGGCTCGACGGCCAGCCGATGCGGGTGATGCTGCCACTGCGAGTCACGACCTCGATCAAGGCGGGCGTGGTCGGAAAGCGGCGGGTGCGCCGGACCGTCCACCGCCACGGCAAGTCCCACAAGGTGAGCCGGACCGTGCGGGCGCTGAAGCCGGAGGCCAAGGTCGAGTTCGGACGGCAGATGCGCTTCGCGGGCAGACTCCTCGACCGCGAAGGCAAGCCGATCGCCGCCGCTCCGGTGCGCGTCTACTCGCGCTCCCCCGAAGGCAGCGAAGCGCTGGCCGCCACGTTGACCACGGGTCCCGAAGGTCACTTCTCGCTCGCCCTGCGGGCACGGGCCTCGAGCCGGCTGCGCTTCGTCTATCCCGGCACCGCGACGACGCTGCCGGTGGAAGACGTCGTGACGCTGCTGGTCAAGGCCAGATCGAGCTTCAAGATTGCGCCGAAGCACGTCCTGAATGGGCGGTCGGTCACCTTCAGCGGGCGAGTCGCCGGCCGACCGCTCCCGGCGCGCGGCAAGCTGGTCGAGCTGCAGGTGCTGCTCTCCGGCGAATGGCAGACCTTCCGCACGACGCGCACCGACGCGAAGGGCAACTGGCGCATCCCCTACCGCTTCCAGCGCACCTGCGGCGGCCAGCGTTTCCGCTTCCGCGTGCGTCTTCCGGAGGAGGCCGGCTTTCCGCTGCAGGCGGGCGGCGGCGGTCCGCTGGGCGTACGGGTGAGAGGACGACCATGCTCTACCGGGTAGACAGACGCCACGACCGTCCATTTCAGGAGGGAGTCCCATGCTGAGAGCACTGCGCGACCGACTCACCTACGCCAATGTCGTCGCCACCCTGGCCCTGTTCGTCGCCCTCGGCGGCAGCTCCTACGCCGCCTTCAAGATCACCGGCCGCGACATCCGCAAGCACTCGCTGACCGGGCGCCTGTTCAAGGCCAACTCGGTCGGTGGGCGGGCGATCAAGGAGCGCAGCCTGCGCACGGTGCCGCGGGCGCGGAACGCCGCGCGGCTCGACGGCGTTACCGCCGAACGCCTGTTGGTCCGCTGTCCGCAGGGCACGGTACCCGTCTCCGACGTATGCGTCGAAACCCAGGCTCGCCCTCCGGCTCCTTATTCAAGTGCGGCTGCGGCCTGCGAGATAACCGACAACAAAGCTCACCCCGGACGTCGGCTGCCAACTCATGAGGAGTTGATGACCGCGATCGGCGCCTACGGCATCACCCTAGCCTCGGGCGGCGAGCTGACCAGCAACGTCTACCCGCCCAAGACCCCCGAAGAACGTCTCCAAGTCCTCTACATCCTCGACAACACCGGCAACGTCGGCGTCACCTCCGACACCGCCGCCGGGGCGAAGGCATTTCGCTGCGTGGCGGACCCCGTGAATTGAACCCAGACCTCGACAAGCGAGGGAGGAAGCGATGGCAAGGCTCGATGAACTGCTGAGATCCGTCTCCCGCCACGGCCCCGGCGCCAGCCACTCGGTCGGTCGGCGGGCGCTCGCGCTGGCCCTGTGCGCGATGCTCGCGCTCGGCGGCATCTCCCCCGGCGCGGCCTTCGCGGCGGAAGCTGACTCCGAAGGCGAAGGCGGCGGCGCGCCGGGCGCCGCGCCAGAAGTCGAAGAAGCTCCCGAATTCGAACCCGGCGGCGAAGAAACGGCGCTGGAAGAACTGCCCGAACTGGCCCCCGAAGAAGAAGCCGGCGGCGCCGAAGACGAAGGCGAAGGCCCGCCGGTGGAAGTCGAACCCGAAGCCGAAGCGGAACTGCCACCGGTCGGCGAAGAAGTGACCGGCGCCGTCGTGGGCGCGACGGGAGAAGGCGAACCGCAACCTCCGGTGGAAGGGACGAATCCCGGAGGCCCAACCTATGAAGCTGCGCCGACCTACGAACCGGCGCCGCCGGCCTCCGGTACTCCGGTTGAAAACCAGCCGTTGAGCGCGTCCAAGGCTCCGCCCGTACGCGAATACACGCGGGGCGCGCAGACCACGAGCCAAGCCCCGCCCCCGGCTCCGGCGCCTGAAGCGCCCGCGCCGGCCGTGCCGCGACCGGCCGCGACGCCGGCAGAGCCGGAAGCGCCCTCGCGACACCTGGCGGGACAGCGGTTCCACGTCGTCCAGGCCGGGGAGTGCCTGTGGTCGATCGCCGAAGCGATCCTGCCCGATGGCGCCTCGAACGGCGCGATCGCGAACGAGGTGCATCGGCTCTGGCGTCTGAACGCGAGTCGCATAGGAACCGGCGACCCGAATGTCCTGATGGCAGGCACGAAGCTCAGATTGCGTTGACGCCCGTCTCAGCCTGACGCTCGATGCCGACGAACGGTCAGGCGGGGGAGAGCGAGTTCCCCGCCTGACCGTTCGCTGTTGGCGTACTCGCTTACGTTTCTCATCTTGGGGTCCACTTTCTCCGCTCACCCCTCTATAGGAGTGAGAGCCAATGAGTACGGATGTGGACACACTCAACCCGAAAGACACCCAGACGGCGACGGCGGGGCCGCTCTCCGAGGAGGAGGTCGAGTCGATCGCCGAGACGCTGCGCATACTCGCCGAGCCGACGAGGATTCGGTTGATCGAGGCGCTCAAGGAGGGTGGGAGCGTCACCGTGGGAGGACTTGCCGCATGCGTTCGGGTGACCCAGCAGACCGTCTCCAGGCAGCTCTCGGTCCTCTATCGGGCGGGGATCGTCAGGCGCAGGCGCGAGGGTATGTGCGTGCATTACGAGCTGGCCGACTGGACCGGCTGGTGGCTGATCGACCAGCTCGCCGGCGCCTCTGACACCGAATAGCACGGTCACGAAGTAGCCGGACCGTCGACACCGGTCACGTCGCGTCCAGTGACACCGTAACGGGGGCGGTGCAGACAAACAACCTTACGCGCATATGCGTGTATCCGTGAGTCCACTTTTGCCCCAAAACCCTCCTTAGTGGTGAGGGCGGCCAACCGGCAGCCCAAACACAACAGAGGAGGTGGTCTCAGAAGTGGCAGTCGGAGTCAGAACTCGTGTGGGGCGCGGCGTGGAGCGTCGGACCCTCGGGGCGGCGCTGCGGTCGGTTGGCCGTGTGGCGCTCTGGACCCTGGTGGCGCTCCTGCTCGCCAAGGGCGGCGCCGCGGTGCTCGCGGGGCCGTCGAGGCGGGTCGCTGGATCGGCGTCCCAGCACGGCGCCGCCGCCGATCCGGCGAGCGGCGCGTTCGCGGTGCGCTTCGCGCGCACCTACCTGAGCGGCTCGTCTCGCGAGCTGACTCCGCTGCTGGCGCCGGGCGTCGGCGATGAAACGACGCCCGGCGCGACGGGGACGGATGTCCCCGTCGAGCAGGCCGAGGTCGCGGGCGCCCGCGATCTCGGAGGAGGACGAGCCATCGTCACGGTGGCTTGCGAGCTCGGCGGCGGCCGCACGCTCTACCTCGCCGTCCCGATCGTCCGCGAAGGAGCGGGCGAGGTGGCGGCACTGGGAGCGCCCGCGGTCGTCACCGGGCCGCCCGGGGTCGCGCAGAGCCCCACGCAGCCGGGGCCGCTCGCCGGTTCTTCCGGCGCAGCGATCGCCGACCTGGTGCGGCGCTTCCTGCCGGCCTACCTGTCGGCGAGCGAGCCTGGCGATCTCTCTTACCTCTTGGCGCCCGGTGCCCGGGTGACGCCGCTCGGCGGCGCCCTGCGGCTCCTCGCCGTCGGCGCGGTGAAGCAGGAAGGCGACTCAGAAGGCCCGCGACGGACGGCGATCGCCACTGCGCGGGTGCGCGAGTCGGGCGGCGCCACCCTGCGGCTGGCCTACCGGATCGAGGTGGTGCGGCGCGGTCGCTGGTACGTGGACGGCGTCGAGGGGGCGCTCTCGTGATGCGCCGCCTGACGGTCTTCGCGGTCCTGCTCGCGGTCGCGGTGCTCGGGCTCTGGCTGGTGCCGGACGCGCTCGCCGCTTCGGGCAACGACGTCGGCCACAACATCGGCTCGACTCTGCGCCACTACGCCGGGGAGATCTACGGCGGCGTCATCGCGATCGTCGGCCTGGTCTTCCTGCTGAACCGCAAGTTCATCGACCTGGCGATGTTCTTCTGCGCGGCGGTGCTGGTCGGCTGGCTGGTCTTCAGCCCCGACCAGGTCGCCGAAGCCGCGCGGGCGATCGGACAGCGGATCTTGCCGTGAGCGAGAGCTTCGAGCCGATCCGCTCCTACCAGCGCATCTTCCGCCCGGAGCGGCGGATCTACCAGATCGAGGGCCGCACGCTGCCGGTCCCCGGCGGGGTGCCGCTGCGCTGGCTGGCCTACGCCGTCGGCACGCTCGTCGCCGTCATCGCGCTCGGCGCCGGCTCGGCGAGCGTCGAGCTGTGCATCGCCTGCGCCGCCGGGATCGCCGGCTTCGGCGTCGGCGGGCGCGAGGGCGCGGCGCTCGCGGCGATCGGTGCGCTGGCGACCAGCTGGCTTGCAGGCTTGGCGCTCGGCCTCATCGACTGGCCGCTGCAGCTGATCGTCGTCCCCGCCGCCGTCGCCACGCTCGGCACCCAGGCGACCCCGGACGGTCGCCGCGCCGACCGCTTCGCGCTCTCCTGGCTGGCGGTGCGACTGGCGCCCTCGCGGCGCTCGCTCGGCCGCGCCATGCCGCTCACGGGCATCGCCCGCGTCCTCGGGGGACGGCTGTGGGTTGAGGCCGACGAGCGCACGGCGGTCCTGCGCCGCGCGCGGGTGCGCGGCCCGGCGCTCGTCTTCTTCGCGGCGCCGGTCGCGGTGCGCCGGAGAAGGAAGCGGCGTCTGGCCCGCCCGGCCGCGCTCGACTCTTGTGGCGCGGAGACCACCCGGCGTATCGCGCTCGCCAAAGGGGAGGCGCTGGAGGTGCGCCCGTGACCCGGTTCCCGTTGCGCTACGCGCGCCGCAACGTCCTGATCGGGCCGGGCGGCGAGGCCGCGGCCCTCTACCGCGCCGACACCGTCGCCTACCCGTTCCTGCCGACCTCGCAGAAGTGGGCGCTGCTGCACCGCCTGGAGCGCCTCGCCCACCTGGCGGGCGCCGACTTCGCGATCTGGCGGGTCCAGCGCTCCTTCGGGGCCGAGCGCTATCCCGACGAGCTCGCCGAGTTGCTCGACCCCGAGCACGGCGACCCTGAGGCCTGGCGCCGCTACCTGCAAGGCCACGAGGCGCGACTGGGAGACCTCGGCTCCCACCTGCCCGAGGTCTACCTCGCGGTTTCGCTCACCGAGGGCGAGGGCGGGCCGGGCGCGCTTCGCTCCTTCGGGCGCGTCAGGCGCCGGGTCGAGGAGCTGGCCGGCGTCGGCCGCCCCTCGCCGATCTCCGGCGCCGAGCTGGAGGCGCTGGCGGCGGTCGAGCAGCGCACCTTCGAGCGCCTTGCCGGCGCGATCGCCCTGCGGCGCGCCTCGACGCGGGAGCTGCAGTGGCTGCTCCGCCGCGCCGCTTGCCGCGGGGTGGCCGAGCCGGCGCTCGACCGCCATTGGGAGCCCGACGCGCTGGTCGTCGTGGCGCCGGACGGCTCGGCGGCGTATGAGCCGCTGGAGCGCGACCTCTGGAGCTGCGCCAACGCTCCCGCGACCGAGGAGCCGGGCAAGCCTCCGTCGCTCGTCGTCGAGGCCGAGGAGGGGACCTCCTGTCAGGCCTTCCTCTGCGCGGCCTCGCTGGCCGAGGAAGCCGAGTTCCCCGGCGCCGCGGAGCTTCTCTTCGGGCCGGCCGAAGGCGCCGGCTTCCCGGTCGACGCCGTGCTCTACGCGCAGTGGATCGGCAACCGCGAGGCGCTCGGGCAGGTGCGAAAGCGCATCCTCGACGTCGAGCACGCCTACCGCGAGCAGCTCGAGGGCGCGAGCGGCCCGGGGGTCCTCGCCGAGGAGGACCGCGAGCTGGCGCGCGAGTACGAGGCGATCCTGCAGTCCTCAGCGCACCCGCCGATGCTGCGCGCCTCGCTCTCGCTCGCGGTTGGCGCACCCGACCGCGCCGAGCTGGAGCGGCGGGTGACGACGCTGCGCGAGCGCTTCGGCGAGGTGGCGCTGCACCGCCCGCGAGGCCTGCAGCACGCGCTCTTCTGCGACCACCTGCCCCAGCCGGGCGGCGGGCAGGTGCCCGACTACGCCCAGCAGATGACCGTCGAGCAGTTCGGCGCGATGGTCGCCACCGCCAGCTCGGAGGTCGGCTCCCCCGACGGCATCTACGTCGGCCACACGCCCCAAGGCCGCCCGGTACGCCTCGACCCGACCGAGGCGCCGCGGACCGCGCGGCCCTCGGGCGTGCTGCTCGCCGGCACGCTCGGCTCTGGCAAGACGCTCGCCGCGCAGACGATCGCCTACGCCGCCCAGCGGCGCGGCAGCCTGGTGGTCGACTTCGACCCCAAGCCCGACCACGGCCTCGACCGGGTCCCCGAGCTGGAGGGCGAGGTGGAGGTGCTGGAGCTCTCGGGCGACTCAGAGCACCGCGGCAAACTCGACCCGCTTCAGATCGGGCTGCCCGAGCTGCGCGAGGAGCTGGCGGCGAGCTACCTGATCGAGCTGCTGCGCGACCCGCCGCCGGCCTGGGAGAACGCGATCGACCGGGCGGTGCGCGATGCGGTGCGGGCGGGCGAGCGGAGCCTGATGTACGTCGTCGAGCGCCTTCGCGGGGGCGACGTCGACGCGGCGCGCGAGGCGGGCGACGCGCTGGAGGTGCTCTCGGACTTTGGCCTCGCGCGCCTGGGCTTCGCGGCGGATGGCATGGGAGAGGCGGGCGAGGACGCCCCCTCGGCGCCGGTGATCACGATCCGAACGCCCGGCCTCTCGCTGCCCGACCCCGGCGCCTCCCGCGAGACCTACACCCGCGCCGAGCGAGTGTCGGTGGCGACGCTCTCCCTGGTCGCGGCGAAAGCTCTGCGCCTCGTCAGCACGAACCGCCAACGACACAAGATCGTGCTGCTGGACGAGGCGTGGTTCTTCCTCAGCTCGGCGCAGGGCCGCGCCCTGCTGAACCGGGTGATCCGGCTCGGGCGCGCCTTCAACGCGACCGTGCTGGTGGCGACCCAGCGCCTGGCTGACCTCGGGGAGCTCTCCGAGCTGTTCGGCGTCTACCTGCTCTTCGGCCAGGAGACCGAGGCGGAGGCGCGGGCGGGGCTGGCGCAGGTCGGCCTGGACTCCGAGGGGGCGCTGGCTCCGCGGCTGACCGAATACCGCCAGGGCCTCTGCCTGATGCGCGACCTCGACGGTCGCGTGGGCGAGGTGCAGTTCGACCTCGTCTTTCCCGAGCTCCTCGCGGCGCTCGACAGCACGCCGAAGGCGGCCGCCGAGTGAGGGCGGCCCGTCGCATCGGCGCTCGCCGGCGGGCGGTGCTGCTGGGGCTCGGCCTGGCCGTGGCGATCGTCGGGGCCGCGCACCCGCTTGCCGCCGCCGCGACCGACGTCTGGGGCAACGTCGCCCCGGCCTCGCCGCTCGGCTCGGGCGGGCTCTTCGGCCGCTTCCCGCTCAGCCACTACGCGCTCGACGAGCACTTCGACGCGGTCTCGGCGTCGCTGACCGGCGGCGTCGACGTCTCCGGCGTGCCGGCGATGATCGCCTACTTCCTCGCCTCGGTCCTCTGGCTGCTGACGAGCTTCCTGGCGAACCTGCTGATCACCCTCTTCAGCTTCGCCTTCAGCCTCGACCTCCTAAACGGATCGGCGGCGACCGGCGGGGCGGGAGCGCTCGGGCCTGTCTCGCAGGCGATCCACTCGATCTACTCAAACGTCTTCGGCGCGCCCTGGCTCGTTCTCGCGATCACCGTCGCCGGGCTGTGGGCGATGTGGCGCTCGCTGGTGCAGCGCCGCCACTCCGAGACGGCCGGCGCGCTCGCCCTCTCGCTCCTCTATGTCGTCCTGGCGCTGTTTTTCGTCGCGCAGCCCGGCGCCACGATCGGCGCCGCCTCGAAGCTGACGAACCGGATGTCGGAGGCCTTCCTCTCGATCTCCGAGAGCGGGACGCCCTCGGGGGCCGGGCAGGCGAAGGAAGGCGCCGCCAACCAGCTCTTCGACCTGCTCGTCTTCAAGCCCTGGGTCGTGCTGGAGTTCGGCGGCCTCGAACACTGTGCGGTCGCCGGCACCGGATCGAGCGGCTCCGATCCCGAATCGGCGCCGGTCCGCCCGCTCTCCTCGAACCCCGGCCGCGACGCCGCCCTCGCGCGTCGCCTGGCGAGCGGGACCGAGGTCACCGCCGACGGCAAGGTCTGCGTCAACAACGCGAACAAGTACGCCTCGCACTTCCTGCGCTTCGCGCTCGCCAGCGACGAACGGGGGGCCGAGTACGACGCGCTGAACCACGGCGACTCCTCCAAGCTGCCCGAAGCCGACCCCGAACGGCGCGGCTACCGGCTCGGGGTCGCCGACAAGCCGGCGACCGACGCGATGGAGGCGGGCGGGCAGTTCCAGCGCCTCGGCCTGGCGCTCCTCCTCTTCGTCGGCGAGCTCGGCGCGTTTCTGCTGCTCGGCTCCCTCGCGGTCGGGATCGTCCTCGCCCAGGTACTGCTGCTCCTGCTCTTGGCTTTCGCGCCGGTGGCGCTGGTCGCCGCGGCGATCCCCGGCCGCGGGCACGCCTTCTTCAAAGGCTGGCTGGAGAAACTGGCCGGCTACCTGCTGCGCAAGGCCGCCTACTCGCTGGTGTTGGCGACGCTGCTGGCGGTGAGCGGGGCGCTGGCGAGCGCGACCGCCGAGCTCGGCTGGCTGATGTCCTTCGGCCTGCAGTCGCTCTTCTTCTGGGCCGTCTTCGTCCAGCGCCGCTCGCTGACCGAGAGCCTGATCGGGATCGCGACCGGGCCGGGAGCGCCGGGACGCGAGGCGAGCGTGCGGCTGCTCGCCCTGTATGCGGGGGCGCGGGTCGGCGGGCGGGTCGCGCGACCCTTGCGGCGAGGGGCGCGCTCGGCGGTGCGGGCGCCGGGTCGTGCGCTCGGCGGCGTCTTCGGTTCCCGTGGCGGTGGGTCGGACAGCGCCAAAGGCTCGGACGCGCCCCGCTCCGACGCCGGGCCCGGCGCGCAGGTCGATGCAGGCGCGCCCGGCCGCGGTGCGCCCACCCGCAGCGAGCGGGCGCGAGCGGGCGCGGAGGGCGGCGCTTCGCGAGGCGAGCGCTCACATCCGAGCCCTACGAACGCTCCCCGCCGCACCGAGCGCGGTGCGGCGTCGGCCAGCGAGGCGAGAGGGCGCACGGCCCCCGATCGTTCCGAGAAGCCCGAGCCCAAGGCTCGCAAAGCGAAGGGCAAAGCGACCGGGGAGAAGCCGACCGCCGAGCGTCCCGGTGAGCGCAAAGCGAAACAGCCGTCGCCGCACGGGGCCGAGCCGGTGCGCAAAGAGCAGCCGCAGGGCTCGCGCGGCAGCCTCGGCGAGGAGCTGCGCTCGGAGCGCGAGCGGCTGACCCGCAAAGAGCCGGGCGAGAAACCCGCGGAGTCGCCCCCGAGCAGGCCCGAGAGAGAGCGCCCGCGGCCACCCCGGCGGCGGAAAGGCGGCCCGCGGTGAGCGGCCGGCGCTCGCGCCTTTCGCTGCTGGCCGTCTGCGCCTGTGGCCTCGCCGCGATCGTCACGGCGACGCTCGCCGGAACGGTGATGGCGATCCTCGGCGGCGAACTCGCCTGTCTGGCGGGAGGCGGGGGCACGGTAGCCGCGGCCCCGGCGACCCGCGCGGCCGTAGAGCAGATCCCGCCTAAGCGCTTGCGCATCTATCAGGAAGCGGGGCGGCGGATGGACATCGACTGGACCTTCCTCGCCTCGATCGGCACCCAGGAGTGCGGCCAGGGCGCCTGCCACGAAGTCAACGCCTCGGGCTGCGCGGGGCCGATGCAGATCGCCTACGTGCGCGGGTCGGCCTGCAGCCCCGGATCGGGGCCGACGATCTGGGAACGCTTCAAAGTCGACGCCGACGGGGGCGGCGCCAGCATCTTCGACCCCGCCGACGCGATATTCACCGCCGCCCGCATCCTGCGCCAAGACCTCGGCGCCCCGCCGGCCGGTGGTTCCTACGCCGCCTATCGCCAGGCCGCCTGCAGCTACTACGGCGCCTGCGCGGACTCGACCGCCAACTACGCCGACGAAGTGATGGCCCGGGCGGTCTCCTACGGGTTCCGGGGCAAGGGGTCGCCACCGCCCGAAGATCCCAGGGCGGCCCAACCCGCCGAAGGCGCAAGCGAAGGCGGCAGCACCTGCGGCGCGCCCTCCTCGACGGGGAGCACCAGCGACAACGAGATCGTCCGCATCGCCGAGAGCCAGCTCGGGCGCGAAGAGAGCCCGCCAGGATCGAACTGCAACCCCTACGGCCCCTGCGAGGAATGGTGCTCGCTCTTCGTCGCCTGGGTCTGGGAGAAGGCGGGCGTGCCGCTGAAAGGTGGCACCGCGCCCTACGCCTACTCGGGCTCGATCTACGAATGGGCGAAGGCCCACGAAGCGGGCTCGCTCCCGGGCGGAGCGGCGCCCGGAGAATCGCCCTTCTCCCAGGCCGAGCCCAACGGCGCTCGCGTCCTTCCTCCGACCGCGACTCCGGCGCCGGGCGACGCGGTCCTCTTCGGCTCCGGCCCGCAGGCGAGCGCCCATGTCGCGATCGTCGAGCGAGTCTTTCCCGGCGGGCAGATCACGACGATCGACGGCAACTACTCCGATCGCGTCGCCCGAGTCGGCCCGTTCCTGCCCTCGCGCGCCGTCGAAGCCGGGGAGCCGGCGCCGGTCTTCGGCTACGCGCAGCCGCCCGGTGTGGGTAGATCGGCCGAAGGGGCGGTCCGATGATCGACCGGCTTCGCTTCCTGCTCGACCGCCCGCTCGACCCGTTGGCAGCCCGCGCGGTGGTCGTTTTCGCCAGCGCGATCCTGCTCGGGTTCGCCGCCCTCTTCGTCCTCGGGGCGAGCGAGTCGGGGCCCTCGGCGGCGACCGGCGGCGGACGGTCGGTGTCACCGCGGTCCCAGCCCGCGCGTCCCCTGGCCGTCGCTCCACCGAAGGCCGCGCCGGCTGCCCCGCGGACGGTTCGCCGACGCCGGCAGGACCCCCAAGACGAGCAGGGCAGCGTCGCAGCCAAGCGCGCCGCGACGGCCCTGCGCACCCACCGCGCCCTGCAGCACGTCCCCTACCGGCGCGGCCGTCTCACCGTCCGCTTGGTCGGGGCGCAGGGCGCCCGCGCTGTGCTCGCCGTCAGCGCCCCGACGATCGCCGCTGCCCGCCGTGGCTGGCAGGCGTTCCTGCGCCGCTACCGCGACGACGGGCGCTCCTACCTCCCTCGCTTTCAGGCCAGAGGAGGACATCGTGGCTGAGCGATCCCTCGCGAGCCGTCCTCCGCGCGCGTTGGCCGGCCGGGCTCCTGGCGCGACGCCGCTCCTCGTGCCGACGACGCTGCGCGAGGCAAACGCCTTCGTGGCGCGCTTTCACCGCCACTCCGGGGCGGTCCGCGGGCACAAGTTCAGCGTCGGCGCCGCGCTCGGAGACGAGCTGGTGGGGGTGGCGATCGCCGGCCGACCCGTTGCCCGGCATCGCGACGACGGGCTGACGATCGAGGTGCTGCGCGTCTGCGTCGCCAAGGGCGCCCCGCGGAACGTCTGCTCGCTCCTCTACGGCGCCTGCTGGCGGGCGGCCCGGGCGATGGGCTACCGGCGCGCGATCACCTACACGCTGCGCACCGAGACCGGCGCGAGCGTCAAGGCGAGCGGCTTTCGGGTGATCGGCGAGGTTCGGCGACAGTCATGGGACCGCCCGTCGAGGCCGCGCGCCGAGCGGGAGTCTCGCGAGCGGCTCTGCTGGGAGAGGGCGACGTGAGCGCGGACCCCCGAAAGCGGGTCGTGATGCTGAGCGGCGGCGCCGGCTCCTGGGGGGCGGCGCGGCGCACCGTCGACCGCCACGGGCGCGAGGGGCTCACGCTGCTCTTCGCCGACACGCTGATCGAGGACGACGACCTCTACCGCTTCGTGCTGGGGGCGGCCGCGAACCTGACCGGCCGGACCGTCCCGCCGGGCCTCCTCGCGCGCACCGTGGCGATCCCCTCCCTCGAGGAAGGCCGCCACCGCCGTCGCCACCTCCTTGCCCTGGGCGCCGAAGCGAGCGAGTGGTGCCCGGCGCTGGAGTGGATCGCCGAGGGCCGCGACCCCCACCAGGTGTTCGCCGAGGTGCGCTACCTCGGCAACACGCGAGCCGATCCCTGCTCGGCGGTGCTGAAGCGCCGCTTCATGCGCCGCTGGCTGGAGGAGCATCGCGACCCCGCCGAGACGGTCGCCGTGATCGGCTACGACTGGTCGGAGATCCACCGCCTCGAGCGCGCGCAGCGCCACTGGGAGCCCTGGCGGGTCGAGGCGCCGCTCTGCGAGAAGCCCTATCTCGACAAAGAGGAAGTCCTCGACTGGATGGGTGCCCACGGCCTGCGGGCGCCACGCCTCTACGGCGAAGGCTTCCGGCACAACAACTGCGGCGGCTTCTGCGTCAAGGGCGGTCAGGCCTCCTTCGCCCTTCTGCTCAAACGCCACCCCGATCGCTACCGCTACCACGAGCGCCGCGAGCAGGAGCTGCGCCGCCTGCTGGGCAAGGACGTGGCGATCCTGCGCGATCGCCGCGGCGGTGTCACCCGCCCGTTGACGTTGCGCAGCTTCCGACGACGCCTCGAATGCGACGCGGGCGACTTCGAGCGAGGCCAGTGGGGCGCATGCTCGTGCATGGAAGCGGCGGCGGCGAAGGCCGCGGGAGGCGAAGGGTGAATGTCGGGTCGCTCTTCGCGGGCATCGGCGGCTTCGACCTCGGCCTCGAAAGGGCGGGGATGCGGGTCGCCTGGCAAGTCGAGCTCGACCCCTACTGCCGAGCGGTCCTCGGGCGGCATTTCCCCGAAGCCGAGCGCTTCGAGGACGTCCGCGCAGTCGGCACGCAAAACCTCCCCCCGGTCGACCTCCTCTGCGGCGGCTTCCCCTGCCAAGACCTCAGCCCCGCCGGACGGGGAGCGGGGCTCGACGGCGCCCGCTCGGGTCTTTGGGCCGAGTTCGCCCGGATCGTTCGCGAGCTACGACCCCGCTACGTCCTCGTGGAGAACGTCCCCGCCCTGCTCACCGGGAAAGGCAAGCGCTGGGACCGCGCGCCGGTCGGCCGAGTTCTCGGCGACCTGGCCGAGGCAGGGTATGACGCGGAGTGGGCGTGCCTATCCGCTCGCGAGTTCGGGGCACCGCACCTGCGAAGGCGCGTCTGGCTCGTGGCCTACCCCGCACGGGATGCCCAAGCGCGGCCAGCGGCGGAACCCGGGCCCGAGCGGCAACGAGCTCGGCAGGGCGGTGCTCCGGGCCGAGCGGGAGAGCTTCCCGACGCCGACCGAGACCGACGCGCGCAAGGGCTACGCCTCCCCGCCGGGACCGGAGAACCGCCGCGGCCGCCAGACGCTCTCGGGCGCGGTGCAGTCGCGGCTCTGGCCGACGCCGAAGGCGACCCCGAGCGGGCCGGACTTCGCCCGGGCGGGGCGCCCCGGCAGCGGCGGAGACGACCTGCCGACCGCGGTGGCGCGCGAGGAGCTTTGGCCGACCCCGAACGCGGCGGACGGCAAGGGAGGTCGGATCAGCCCCGACGAGACGATCCGCAGCGGCCGGCGGCCCTCCGGCGCGAAGGCGCAGCGCACCCTGCGCGAGGCGGTGAGGAAGGCCGACCTCGACGGCGGCTCCCCGCCTCGGAGGGCTGGGGCGCTGAACCCGACGTGGGTCGAGTGGCTGATGGGGTTCCCGCTCGGGTGGACCGCCTTGCCGCCCTCGGCAACGCCCTCCTGCCGCAGATCGCGGAGTGGATCGGGCGGCGGATCGTCGAATACGAGGAAGGCGCGGGGGAGGCGATGAGCTGATGGCGCGATCCCGCGGGATGGCCTGTCCGGTCCTCGACCTCTTCGCGGGTCCGGGCGGATGGGGCGAGGGCCTTCGCCTCCTCGGCTACGAGGCGAGGGGGATCGACTCCGAGCCGCTCGCCTGCGCGACCGCCGAGGCCGCCGGCCACGAGCGACTCCTCGCCGACGTCGCCGCCCTCGATGCCGGCGACTTCTCTGGAACCTGGGGACTGGTCGCTTCGCCGCCCTGCCAGGCCTACTCGAGGGCGGGGAAGGGCCTCGGCGCGCTCGACAAGCCGAGGGTCCTCGCCTGCGCCCGCGAGCTGAGCGAGGGCGTCGACGCACGCGGTGGGCATCGGGCGCGCTGCGAGGACAAGCGCTCGCTGCTCACCGTCGAGCCGCTGCGCTGGGCGCTGGCTCTGCGTCCGCTGTGGCTGGCGTTCGAGCAGGTCCCGGCGGTCGTCGAGCTGTGGTCGGCGTTTGCCGATCTCCTCGGCGAGCACGGATACCGATGCGCGGTCGGGGTGCTCTCGGCCGAGCGCTTCGGCGTGCCCCAGGTCCGAAAGCGCGCCTTCTTGATCGCCTCCCTCGACGGTGCGGTCGAGCTGCCGGCGCCGACCCACCGCTCCTTCGACCCCCGCCGCCACGGGCCGCGCGAGGACGAGGCTCACCTCCCGCGCTGGCGGAGCATGGCCGAGGCGCTCGGCCGGCGGCGCGAGCCGGGGCGGCTCAGGCGCGACCGCGCGCGCCCCGGCCGCTCGCTCGACTGCCCGTCCGACGCCGTGGCCTCCGGCTCGCGCGGGTGGCGCATCGAGTCCTTGCCCGCCTGGACGCGACGCCGGCCCGCGACCACCCTGCTCGGCGACCCGCGGATCACCGCTCCCGGCAGCTGGCCTCGCTGCGGGCGGCGCGCGGAGATCGTCCGCGGCCGGCCCGTCCGGATCACTGTCGAGCAGGCCGGGATCCTTCAGGGCTTCCGCCACGACTACCCGTGGCAGGGCTCGCGCACCCAGCGCTTCACGCAGATCGGCAACGCCGTGCCTCCGCCGCTCGCCGCCCGCGTCGCGGCCGAGGCGATGCGCCCGACGCTCGAGGCGGGAGGCGAGCGCCGTGGCTGAACGGCCGGTGGCCCAGCGAAAGGGCGACGCGCCCCCGCCCGCGAGCGGGGAGCCGAGCGCCCGCGTACTTCGTGGCGACGCCCTCGATGTCCTGGCCGGCCTACCTGCCGGGTTCGCCCAGACCTGCATCACCAGTCCGCCTTACTGGGGCCTGCGCGATTACGGGGTGGCGCCGAGGGTCTGGGGCGGCGAGCCGGGTTGCCGCCATCGCTGGGACTCGGGCCAGCGTGGGCGCCTCTGCCGGCGTTGCGGCGCCTGGAAAGGCTGCCTCGGGCTGGAGCCCGACCCCAATCTCTACGTCGAGCACCTCATCGCGGTCATGCGGGAGGTGCGCCGGGTGCTGCGCGAGGACGGCACGCTGTGGCTCGTCCTCGGCGACAGCTACGCCGGAGCGGGTCCGAGCGGAGCGACCTACAACTCCAAGACCACCAGGCGCCGCGCCGCCGGCGATGGCGTCGACGGGGTCTTCAGGGTCAGCAAGCGGCTGGCCGAGCAGGGCCTCGACTACTCGAAGAAGAAGCCGGTTCCACCCCCGGGCCTGAAGCCGAAGGATCTCGTCGGCATCCCCTGGCGGGTCGCCTTCGCCCTGCAGGCCGATGGCTGGTGGCTTCGCTCCGACATCGTCTGGGCCAAGCCGAACGCGATGCCCGAGTCGGTCACCGATCGCCCGACGCGAGCGCACGAGTTCGTCTTCCTGCTCAGCAAGTCCCGCCGCTACTTCTACGACGCCGAGGCGGTCCGCGAAGGAGACCAGGCCCGCCGCTCGGGCAACGGGTTCAAGCGCCCCGAGCGCCTCAGCTACGGGGGCGTCGAGGCGGCGCGTGGCCAGGACTTCGAGTGGGTCGGAGGCGCGGGGCGCAACCGACGAAGCGTCTGGACGGTGCCGACCCAGTGCTTCAAGGGGGCGCACTTCGCGACCTTCCCCGAGGCCCTGGTCGAGCCCTGCCTGCTCGGCGGAACCTCGCCGACCGCGTGTCGCACCTGCGGAGCGCCCTGGCGGCGGATCGTCGACGCGCGGCGGCTGCTCGACGGCGAGACCGAGATCAAGGGCAGCTGGACCCGAGCCGACAAACTTCGCTCCGGCCGGGCGCTGCAGGCGACCGGCTTCGGGCATTGGCGCGTCGAGGTGAGGCGCCGGACGGTCGGCTGGGAGGCGAGCTGCTCCCACGACGACCCCGGCGGGCGCTGCACGGTGCTCGATCCCTTTGCCGGGGCAGCGACGGCCGGCGTCGTCGCCGCTCGCCACCGCCGCAACTTCCTCGGGATCGAGCTGAGCGGCGACTACGCCCGCATGGCGCGGCGGCGGCTGCGCGAGGCGGCGAGGGAGGAAGCGTGAGGCCCACGAACGCCGCCCTCGGCCTGTGTTTGAGCTGTCGCGCGGCGGTCGCCCGTCGCGTCGACCGTCCGGTCACCCGTCCGGTCATGCGGCCGAGGGCCGCGAGCGCCGGAATTCCCGACCCCGCCGCGGTTTGCGGCGATCGAGTTTTGCCGACATCCCTCCGTCACCCAAAAGTCGGTGCATGATGGGCGGCGATCGCTCCGATCCTCGTCCGATGCTCGCGATCCTCGCCCTCGCCTGTGCCTACGCGCTCTGGCGATTCATCTCGAACATCCGCGTCGATCAGCTCCTCGCCTCGATCCTCTCGCTCGCGCCCCTCGCTCTCGGCGCAATCGCTATCGCCTCCGCGCTGGCTACGCATCGCTTCTTCGCAACCCGCCGCACGCTCCGCTCGCGCCGTGCCGTCGCGATCGTGCCCGCGGACGAGTTCGACGCCGAACCTGATGCCGTGCAGCGCTTCGCCGCCCAGCTCGCGGCCAGCGAGCGCAGGGTCGGCGGCTGGGTTGACCGCCGCGCCTCGGCGATCCGCATCCGGCTCGCCGCCGATGCCGAGCAGCGGCTCGTCTACCTGATCGAGGTCCCCGAGCGTGCGGGTGAGGCGCTTCGCACCGCGCTCGGCGCCTTCGAGGGCGTCGAGGAGCGCCCCGCCGAGGAGGCGCTGGGTGGAGGCGCGGAGGAGAGCGAGGGCGGCGAGGAGGGCAAAGCCGGAAACGAGAAGGCCAAGCGAACGGCGCTGCGCACCGAGCTGGTGCTGGCCCGCCCGAGCGTCGAGCCGCTGGCCCGGCTCTCTCCGAAGCCCGACCCGCTGCAGCCCTTCGCCGCGGCGATCGGCCGACTTCATTCCAAGGGAGAGGACGCGAGCGTCTGCGTCGACCTGCTGCCGGCGAGCGGCTTCCGCGCCGCGCGTCTGCGACGGAGGCTGCGCCGGGAGGCGCGTCGCATCCACGGCGAGCGCCGCGACTGGGCGGCGATCCTCAACGGCGAACAGCGCCGTCGCACGAGGCCGGACCCACAGGAGCAGGTCGAGCGCCGCGGGGCGGTGCAGGCCGTCGACGCGAAGCTACGCGACTCCGGCGAGCTCTTCGAGGCGCAGGTCCTTCTGCGCTCAGAGGCGCCGAGCAAGGGGCGCGCCGAAGCGGCGATGTCGGGCCTGCTCGCCGCCTTCCGGCCGCTTGCCGAGCGCAACTACCTGAAGGCCTCGGGCCTGCCGATCCCCGGTATCGCGTTCCTCGGCTCCGACGTGCCGCTGCGGCGCGGGCGCTTTGACCGACGCTTCGCCACCGGCCTTCACCGGCCCGCCCGCAAGACGATCCTCACGGCGCGCGAGCTCTCGGGCTTTCTCAAGCCGCCGACGATCCATTGCGGCGAGCGCGACGTCCTGCGCTCGGGCGCCCTGCTCGCCCCGCCGCCCGACCTGCCGGCCTTCGACAAGCGCAAAGCCGACCTGATCCCGCTGGGGAGGGTCAACACCGAGTCGGGCGAGCAGGTCGTCGCCGTTCAGGCATCGGACACCTTCTTCACCTACATCGCCGGCCGCTCGCGCTACGGCAAGACCGAGGCGGCGATCGCCCAGTTCGCCCACATCGTCAGGAGGGGGCACGGCGGCCTCTTCCTCGATCCCCACGGCGACGGCCTGGAGCGGATCGAGCCCTACCTCGCCGGGGTTCGGGAGCGGGTGGTGCGGATCGACCTCGGCCCCGGCAGCTCGCCGGCCGGTCAGCCGGGCTGGAACCTCTTCGAGTTCGGCGGTGACGCGGTGGAGAGCGAGGCGAGGGTCGAGGCGGTCGTCGACGCCTTCGCCTCGGCGCTGGAGTGGGGCGAGCGCTCCACGCGGGCGATCAACCTGACCACGCAGGCCGCCGCGGCGCTGGCGACGATCGCCCAGAAGCTCGACGGCGAGCTGGCGCCGACGATCTTCCAGATCCCGACGCTGCTGAGCGACGCCGAGTGGCGGGCTGCGGTGCTGCCTTTCCTGCCACGCGCCGACCGGCGCTTCTGGACCGACCGCTTCCCGCTGCTCGCATCCGAGGCGATCACCCCGGTCACCAACATGGTCGACCGCCTGCGTCGCGCTCCGTCGATCAGGGCGCTGCTCGGCCAGAGCCGGAGCACCTACCGGGTGCGCGAGGCGATGGACAAGGGCAAGATCGTCCTCGCCTGCCCGGGCACCGGCGGCACCCGCGACCGGCTGGTGGCCAACCTGCTGCTCTTCGACCTGCTGCACGCGGCGCGCGGGCGGGCCGATCTCCCGCCCGCCGAGCGCAAGCCGTTCTGGGTCTTCCTCGACGAGGTGCAGAGCTATGACGGTGCGGCCTCGGGCAACCTCGCCGCGCTCCTGGAGCAGAGCGCCAAGTTCGGGCTGCGGGCGGTTCTCCTCAACCAGAACCCCGAGCGGCTGAGCGGGGCGACCTTGAACGCGCTTCTGACCAACCGCTCGCACCTGCTCGCCTCGACGCTCAACTCCCACGCCGCGGGGCTCGTCACGAAGGAGTGGGGAAGGCGGGTGAACCCCGAGGCGCTGACCAAGCTGGAGCGCTTCCACTTCATCGCCCAGGTCACTCACAAGGGCCGCCTCAGCGCCCCCTTCGCCCTGGGCGGGGTGCGGGTCGAGGACGTCCTCGGGGAGCCGGCAGCCGAGAACCCCGACCCTGGCAGCTCGGCGCCACCGCGATCGGCAGAGGAGGT
Source organism: Solirubrobacterales bacterium (assembly GCA_035712345.1). Lineage (GTDB taxonomy): Bacteria > Actinomycetota > Thermoleophilia > Solirubrobacterales > 70-9 > VRUE01. The sequence goes on along the minus strand of DASTAY010000056.1, from coordinate 82,552 downwards.
CGCCGCGCACCTCGACGGCCTCGACGACCGCATCCTGGCGGCGCTGGAAGAGAAGAGTGAAGGCGGCGAGGCGGGCGGCGAATCGGCCAGCGGGCCTGAGCAGGCTTCCCGCGCGCCGGAGGAGGAGGACGAGCGCGATGGGTGAGTCGGCCGTCCCGCCGCTGCCCGCGAAGGCGGTCGAGGTGCTCGCCTCTCTCGCTGGGCATCGCGTGCTGTCGACCCCCCAGGTCGGCGCGATCCACTCCGGAAGCCTGCGCTGGGCGCAGCGACTGCTCGTACGGTTGCGGGCGGCAGGCCTTGCCGACTACGTCGAGGCCGACCACGCGCGCCGCCGCCTCTGGCACGCGACCGAGCGGGGCACGCGGCTGGCGCGGGAAGCCGGAGCGCTGGAGGGCACCCCGCCGGCCGGGGCCGAGATCGCCGCCGGGCCGCTCGCCGCCCACACGCTCGCCGTCAACGAGGCGGCGATCTGCTTCTTGGCGGCAGCGGCGCAGCGCGGCGACGATTTCGGCCCGCTCGCCTGGCGCCACGAGGTCTTCCATCCGATCTCGCGCGGGCGCGGCAAGCGAAAGCGCTCGCTCGTCGCCGACGCCGTCTTCACCTACCTGCGAGCGGACGGCCCCGAGATCGCGATCGAGCAGCGCTTCCTCGAGGTCGACCGGGCGACGCTCTCCGTCGACCGGCTCGCCGCGGAGCTGGCCCGCTACGCCGAGCTGTATCGGGCAAAGGAGGCCAAGGCGAGAGAGCCGCTGTGGCGGGGGCGCTACCCGGTCTTCCCGCAGGTCCACTGCGTTCTCACCGGCGCCACGCGGCGGGCGCTCTCGCGACGGCGCTCCACCGCGAGCGTGCTCCTGGCTGCCGACCCGCTGTTCTCGCGCACGCCCGAGGTCGCGATCTCGATCTGCCTGCTGGACGATTTGCGGCGCGACGGTCCCTACGCGCCGGTCTTCCGCGAGGTGCGCGATCCGGGCCGGCCGGTCGACTGGCTCGGGAACGCGGTCCAGGAGAAGTCCGAATGAGCCCGGCAGCGAAGGCGAGCCGGCGGGCGCTGCGTGGGAGCCGCCGCAAGGCCGCCGGCTCGCGGGGCGCTGTGCGCCTGCTCGAAGGCGACTGCATGGAGGTGCTGGGCACCCTCGAGCCCGGAAGCGTCGATGCGGTCCTCACCGACCCGCCCTACGGGATCGGCTTCCAGCACGAGCGCTGGGACTCCGCCGCGATCCGCGAGGCCGCGGCCAAGGCCGGGCACGACCGGGTGGGACCCAACGAGGCGTTCGAGGTCTGGTGTCGCATCTGGGCCACGGAGTGCCGGCGGGTGATGAAGCCCGGCGCCTTCCTCGCCGCCTTCGGCTCGCCGCGGACATACCACCGGCTCGCCTGCGGCGTCGAGGACGCGGGACTCGAAGTCCGCGACACGCTGATGTGGCTCTACGCCGAGGGCATGTCGAAGTCGCGCCACTACCCCGGCGGGCGGGCGACGACGCTGAAGCCCGCCTTCGAGCCGATCGTGCTGGCCCGCCGGGAGCTGGACGGCACGACCGAGGAGACGATTTCCCGCCACGGGACCGGCGCGCTGAACGCCGAGGACTGCAAAGTCGAGGGTCGCCACCCGGCCAACGTCATCCTCGGCCACGACCGGGGCTGCACCGAGAAGCGCTGCGCGCCGGGCTGTCCCGTCCTCGCCGCCGACGCCTGCGCCGGGGAAGGTCGCTCGCGGCTTGCGCCGAGTCGCTTCCTCTACTGCCCGAAGGCGAGCCGCGCCGAGCGCGACGCGGGCTGCGAGAACCTTCCCCGGCGCGCGCTCGACCTCTTCCCCAACGCCCAGAAGGGCGGCAAGAAGCCGGCTCAGGTCCGCAACCCCCACCCGACCGTGAAGCCGCTCGAGCTGATGCGCTGGTTGGTGCGGCTGCTTTGCCCGCCCGGGGGCCTCGTGCTCGACCCGACCGCGGGCTCGGGCACGACCGGCGCGGCGGCGGCATTAGAGGGCCGTCGGTTCCTCGGCATCGAGCTCGAGCCCGCCTACGCTGAGATCGCCGCCGCGCGAATCACCCACCACTCGAATAGGGCGCCGGGGAGGCCGAAGGTGAGCCGCGCCCCTTTAGGGAGGCGACGGTGAGCGCCGATCCGCCGGCGAGCGGCAAGGGCGAGGTGCGGCTCGCGCCGGAGTCGGTCGAGGCGATTGCCCTTCGCACGGCCGAGCTGCTGGCCGACCGAAAGCCCGAGCCGCCCGAGCGCGGCCTGATCTCCGCCGAGGCGGTCGCCGAGCGCTGGGGCGTCAGCCGGCGCTGGGTCTACGAACAGGCGGAGCGCCTCGGCGCGCGCCGGATCGGCGCCGGCAGCAGGCCACGCTTGCGCTTCGACCCCGACGAGGTGGCCGAGCAGCTGGGCGAGCCGCCGGGGCACCCCGGCGGCCGCGCAAATGCGCGGCGATTCGCGGGGATGCGCGGCGATTGCGGTTCTGACTCGCTTTCCAGGCGAAGCAGAGCTATGTTCGGTCGGCAAGCAAGAAAACGGCCGGGGCGACGTAGAAGCGCCCCCCGGCCCGGCGCCGAAGGAGGGCCTCCGGCGCAATGAGAAGCCTAGCCCCGCCAGGCCATCTCGCCGCCCACCCTCCGCCCGACGCCGGAACGCGAGGAGGGCAGTGATGGCGGCAGAGACGACGAAGAACAGGAATCGACGAACGCTCGCCAACGGGACGATTGTCGAAGACATACCGATCTGCGGTTGCACGAATACGCAGCTCGAGCGGGGTGGGACTTGCGGATGGGCAACCTGCCCGAACGCGCCCCATTCTTCCGGGTCGCGGCGTGCGGACCGCGACTCTTCGATCCGCCGTAGCGAGGCGAGCGCCACCCGAAGGTCCGGCGACTGATGGCGAGCAAGACCGGAGGGCAGGTGCTGGAGCGGACCTGGAAGCGTGGGCGCGGCTACGCCCTTCGCTTTTGGGTCAACGGCCAGCGTGAATACCTGACGCTCGGCTTCGAGCGCGACGGCTGGGACCGCAAGCGCGCCGAGGAGGCGCTGGCCGACATCCTCGCCGAAGTCCGGCTCGGCATCTGGGTGCGCCCGAAAAAGCAGCGCGGCGAGACCCATGAGGAAGACGAGGACAGCGCGGCGCCGATCTTCGGCCCCTTCGCCCGTCGCCTCGTTGCCTCGCGCAAGGGCCAGGTCAGCGAGAGCCAGCACGGCTACGAGCGGTGGGGGCTGATGCACCTCCTGCCGTTCTTCGGCGATTGGCCGCTGATCGAGATCGACGTCCAGGCGGTCGATGCCTACCGCCACCACAAGGTGAGCGAAGGCGAAGCGCGCCAGCGGGCGATCGAGCGCCGCAAGCCGCTGCGCGACGCGCAGAACCGAATCCTGAAGCCGCTCGCACCTTCCACGATCAACAAATCGATCGACGTCCTGCAGTGGGTGCTCTCGGTCGCGCTCGAATACAAGTACATCGCCGAGAACCCGGCGATGGGTAGGCGGCGCCGGCTGAAGGAGTCGCCCAAGCCGCCGGTTCACCTCGATACGGCCGAGCAGATCGAAGCGCTGCTCGACGCAGCCGCTGAGCTCGACCGGGACTTGTCGCTGAAGCTGAGCGAACGCCGGGCGGTCGTCGCCACCCTCGTCCTCGCCGGCCCGCGCGCGATCGAGCTGGGCCACATGCTCTGGCGCGACGTAGACCTCGCCAACGGCCGCCTCTTCGTCGGCCGCTCGAAGACCCGGGCCGGCCTGCGGGAGATCCGGATGCTGCCGATCCTGCGCGACATCCTCGCCGCCCACAAGGCGCAGGCTTACCGAACCGGCGTCGATGACCTCGTCTTCCCGACCGGGACCGGCGGTCGCCGCGACAAGGACAACCTGCGCACCAGGGTGGTGAATCAGGTCTTCAAGCGCGCCAGCCAGCTGCTTGAGCGGCGCGGCCGGGTTCCCCTGCCGAAGGGCCTCACCCCGCACAAGCTGCGCCACACCTTTGCCTCGGTCCTGATCGCCTGCGGCGAGGACCCGATCTCGGTGATGAGGCAGATCGGCCACACCGACCCGGCCTTCACGCTGCGTGTCTACTCCCACCTGATGAGCCGCGAGCCGGGCGAGCGGGCGCGGCTGAAGGCGCTGGTCAACGGGGAACGGGTCGCCGCGGTCCCGGCGCCGCAGGAGCCGCTGCGTGTCCTCGGCTGCGCCGCCTATGAGCTGCCGATCTTGCGTGCCCTCAAGGAGCGCGGTGGGGCCGCGCGGCGCGGGGAGGTTCGAAGCGCCGTAGCCACCGAGGTGGCCCGCTTGCTCAGCGATCTCGATCGGCAGCCGCTGCCGAGCGGAGAACCGCGCTGGGAGGCGCGCTTCGACAAGGCGCGCTCGAAGCTGCTGGCGGCGGGCTGCCTGAGGGCGGATTCCCCGCGTGGCGTATGGGAGCTGGCGGAGGCCGGGGTCGAGCGCCTGGGCGGCTCGGACATTGTGCGGCTGAATGGCGATGCGAGCCGACGGCGATCTGGGGCCAAGCGGGAGGCGATCGCGGCATGAATGGCCTCAGCTTCGGCGCAGCGATCCTCGGCGGCCTGCTGGTGCTCTGGCTGCTTGGAGGGCTACTGCTCCGAATCGGTGGCCTGCTCCTGGTGCTTGTCGGCGGCCTTGGGGTGGCGCTCCAGCACAACGCGAGCGGAATTCTTGTCCTCGCGATCGGCGCCCTGCTCTGGCTCGCCGGTCACTGGCACTACGCGCTTCGCCACCACGAATACAAAAGCCCTCTAGCAGGCTGCGTCTTTATGCGCTGGGCGCCTGAGTGGCTCGACCCGACCCGCGATTGGGCGATCCCGATCGCCGACGGCGAAGCCGTCGATTCCGAGAGGAGGCCACGATGAGAGCGACCAGCGTCGGCAGGACCGTTCGGCGCTGCCGCAGGCGGCGTCAAGTGCGCCACCGCTCGCTACAGCAGGCCCGGACCCCCGTGCGCGAGGAGCAGGTGAGCGAGCAGGGCAACCGAATCGACGTCGCCGTGCTCCGCGCCTTCCTGAAGCGGGCGTTGGAGGACGACGCCCTCGCCGACCCGGTGAACGAACTGCTCTTCGACCACGTCGTCGCCGGTCGCTACCACCCCTCGGTCATCGCCGAGAGCCTGCCTTCCTTCATCGCCGAGGTCCTCGGCACGGCCACGCGCGAGGATTGGCAGGCGGTGGCCGACGAGCTGATCGCCGAGGGGCGCGAAGTCGACGGGGAGGTGTAGGCGCAGATGCGCGAGATAGTCCTCTACGTGCCGAGCGGCGGCTTTCAGGCGACTGCCGATATCGCCCGTGGCTCGGCGATCGTGGGAGAGCTGCGAGCCGGCGCCGCCGAGGTCGAGGTCTACTTCGAGGGCGCAATCTTCGGCCAGGAGACCATGCGCACGCTTGCCGACCGCGCCACACACGCGGCCGGGCGGATGCTGGAGCGCTACGCGACCACGGCGACGCGGATTGTCCCCCGCGACGCGCTTCTCGCTGTAGGCACCTTCGACTTCCGCGAGGGAAAGATCACGCTCACCGGCTCGGATTCAGAGCGCGCCGTCGCGGCCTGGCTCGGAACGCCGCGGCTTGACCCTGCGGAGCTGGCGCAGAGCGCAGGAGGGCGGCGCACAGCAGCTCATGCGGCGATCGTGCCGGACGTGCCCGTCACGGTCACCCGCTCGCTGGGCGAGGCGCTGATCGAACGGGCCGGCATCGGCCGCCGGCCCGACGGCACCTGGGTCGACTCCGAGGGGCGGCGAACCTCGGCGATCGCCGAGGCGCTGACCTGGGCGCTGGTCGCGATCGCCTCGAAGGACTGAGGTGTGCTGGCCTGCGGGGCAATAATGACCAGATGAGTACGGAGAGGATTTGGCGAGATATACGAGGTCTTCGTGCAGATCCTCCCGGTCGCGCCGGGGAGGAGGACGACCGCAGGGAAGTCTTCGTCGCTGCCCTTCAGCAGGCTGAGGAGCTGCACGGCGCCGCCAGCGTTTCCGGCTTTGCCAGCCGGCCGCTGCCACTCTTCTACTCCCTGAGTCAGGGCGGTCGAGCGATCGCTGCCGCGCAGGGTCTGGGTGCAGGGTGGGCCTTTCATGGGCACGGTCTCGGCGTGGCCTCCGAACAGGAGGGCGACGCAGTTCTGGCAAAGGAGGTGGAGCCCCACAAGAAAGGGGCGTTTCCGCTGCTTTCGGAAATCACCGGCTCAGCACCTCTGCCTGGCAGGCTGAGCCTCGGCGCGATGCTGGCGAGCCTGCCCGAAGTCGCGTCGATAGTCGAAGCCCACGTCGATGACATACCAGCGCTCGAGCTCTCGCTGGACCATGAGACTGCGAATGGCGAGTACATGATGCTGGCACCGCCGCTGCGAATGGCGGCGGTGTACTTCGGCCCGGAGACGTCCCTCTCGGGCGAGCGTCAGCTTCAAGCTATGGAGACCCGGCTCGCCTCTTACCCCCGGGCCAAGGGTTGGGTGATCCGGCCAACCCAGGCGCAACGGAACGGGAAGCTGGGAATCGGCCTCCGCTGGCCGGTCGAAGAAGGGGGCGCGCGCGGAGGCAAGGCACTGGACGTGGTCGCCACGCGCTACGGACCCACGTACTACTTGCGACCCGGCCTGGGCGAGGATGGCTCAGAGATCAATGTGCTGATGACTTGGTGGGCATCGCTCTTCACGCTCTCAAGCCTCGCCCGGTACGAGCCTGCGCTTTGGGGCGCTGCGCTTGATCTCAACTCCTCCAAGCTCGCGGTGGTGCTCGAAGAGATCCTCGAAGTCGCGCAGGAGCGGGTTCCCGAGCTGCTCTACGAAGTGCTCACCGAGGAGCGCTCGCTGCAGATCGCCGCTCTGGAATCCGGGTGAGGATGGCTGTGGGGGCAGGAGAAAGCGACGGATCGCGAGATGCAGCGGCCAAGGTTCGCGAGCTAAACCATGACTTCTATAGCCGTGAGCCCTCGGCGTACTTTCTTTTTCGGCTCCGCAACCTTGTGTTGTCCGCTGGCCGCGGACTTGAGCTGGAGCAGCTAGTCGCTGGCGGAGTCGAGGTCGGCGTCTTTCACCTAGCAGAGGACAATGCCAAGAGTCCGAGTTCTTTGGATGAGGAGCAGGTGGAGGATCAGCACGCGTTTGTGACGTTGGAGACCGAGGTACTTCTTCACCACGTCTCCGAGACATTGCTGCGCCTCTACCTGGCGCACGAGCAGTCCTCACCGTGTCCGTGGATCTCAATTTCGCGCGAGCGAAGCCCACAGCGCTTCAAGGAAAAGGTCGAAGGTCTCCTCGAGCGACTTGATACGGAGGAGGGACAAGAGCAGATGTGCTTGACCTTCTTCGGGACGGCGGATCGTTCGACCTTTGGGGACGAGGCCCCCACTGAGGAGGTCTGGGCGGAGTTGATTGACAGCTCGAGGTCGTGGCTTTCCTGGTTCGCCCGCTACTTTCTCGATTCCGACGTCTACAACGCCGCGAAGCACGGCCTCGGGGTCTACCCCCAGCGCATTGCTCTCAAGGTCGAGATCGACGGCCAACCCTTGCTTGACGGCTCCGGTCCCTGCCTTGAATACCTGCATTCAGTTACCAACGAGGCAACAACAGGCAGTGGAGGCGGGCGGCCAAATGGGTCCATTGGGACCGCCTGTTCGGCGCAATCCATATCGCGTGTCAGTTGATCGACCGCCTCTGGACGGTGGCCCGGGTTCATTACCGCGAGTCCCAGCGCCTGCAGCTTGAATTGGCGGTCTTCGCAAGACCAGCGGAGCTGCTTCGAGGTGAGGAGATGGCACTGGCGAAGTTCTCCCACTCGCTGGGCTTCGACGCTGATGCTCTTCCGTAGACCGAGCCGAGGATGGGCACGCGGTTGGAACCGGCGCGCGAAACGAGGCACTTCTTGCCAGGAAGCGCCCGAATCGCCGCTAATCCCGCGCATCCCCGAGACCCCGGTTCACGGCGACCATCGTATAGTCACGCCGCTCTTCGCAGAAGGAGAAGTCGAGACAACTCCTGCCCCCAGGTCACCAGGCTGCCGCGCCTGACCGCGATGGTTTGACTTGCGTCGTTTGCCGGCACCACCGACTCAAGCGTCACCTTGTGTGTGTAACACGCACATGAGATGAGCTGATCGCCCGCGTTGGGCAGCTCGCCAACGTCTCGCACCCGCTCGTCGATCTCGCAGTCGACCGAAAAGCGAATGCTGCCTCGCGGCGCTCGGAGGTGAAGGCGTTGGTGCGATGGCCGATGTCGGCGCGCAAAGGGATCTCTCGACCCAGGTCTTGGGCGGGCAGCTTCTCCAGGGCCGACTGGAGAACTTCGCGTGATCGGCGGCGGTGTCGGCTCCTGCGTTGCCTGGACCGGCAGATCCGGGCCAGCGGCTCGCCCGTCTCAGCAGGCTCCTCTCGAGAAAATGCAGAGCGTGCCTGGGACGGTGGGTCCGAGGCGCGGTCATTCTTGGAGAAAGCTGCGAAGCCGCTCCAGCACGAGGTCGTGCGCCTCCTCGACGATCCAGTGACCCACATCGGGGACGTGCTCGAACGCTATGTCGCTCGCGTGTTCCTCGTACCCGCGGTGCAAAACGGGTGTTACCACCGGGTCACCTAGCCCCGTCACCCAGCGCATCGGGATCTCGGCGCGGACGCGGTCGTACTCGCCCCGGGCCCAGCGAAGCCACTCGCTGGCCTGGAACGTGCGATACCACTGCGATCCCGCATACGCCCGGGCCGGATCTCGCCACCGGCTCAGGTAGAGCTCTGCATCCGTCTCCGGCCACCGGTAGCCGCCACCGACCCAGCCCTCCAGCCAGCGTAGGTAACGCTGCCTGGGACCGCCGATCAAGCGCGGCCCGATGACCGGCGCGGCCAACGGGTACTGGTAGAAGAATGCCGGAGCGTGGCGAAGCCCGGCGCCATCGACCTTGAGCCAGGGCGCGACCGTGTTGAAGCCGGCAAAGCCGGCCACGCGCTCGGGGTTGCGCAGGGCGAGGATCGAGCCCGCCAGGCCGCCCCAGTCGTGGGCGGCGACCCAGGCCCGCTCGACGCCGAGCTGGTCCAGCGCCACGCGCAGGTCCTCGGCCATTCCCGCCTTCGGGTAGGGGCCGCGGGGCGCATCGCTCCATCCGGCGCCGCGGAGATCGGGTGCGAGGACCCTGTACCCGTCGTCGGCCAGCGGGCCGATCAGCCGATGCCACTCCCACCAGTGCTGGGGAAAGCCGTGGACGAGCATGATCGCCGGCCCGTCTGCAGGGCCGGCGTCGGCGACGTGGATCCTCACGCCGTCGGGCGCGGTGATGTAGCGGTGCTCGACGCGGGGTAGCTCAGGCGGGGAAGGCGGCGGGCTCATCGACGTTCGCGTCTCGCCTCACACGCAGAGGGGCCGCCGAAGAGAATCACCCCTCCGAGCAGGAGCGCCGCCAGACGAAGCCTTCGGAGGCGAAACACGAGACCTCTGGACACCCGGTTCACGAGGGCGCTGGGCTCCCGGCCGTCACTTTGCCGCAGCTTTTCCGGCGGCAGCAAGCACCTGCTTGAAGTCGCCCATCAGCACGTCGCAGTCCTCGATCCTCGAGACCTCGAAGCACTCGCCGTCGGTAAGGGCCTCCAGGTTGCGCCCGGGCGCCAATAGTAGGTGTCGCCGGCCGTGTAGTCCCGGCTCCCATCGGGACCGTTGACACGCATCGTGCCGGCGATGACGTAGCCCCAGTGTCCGCACCGGCAGCGGCCGTCCAGAAGCCCGGCGAACACCCCTCGATCTTTTCGCCGGCGGCGAAGCGGATCAGGCAGGTCGCCATCCCGCCCAGGTCCTTTCGTCGGATCGTCACCCCCGGCGCCTCCAAGTCGACCGCCAGGTCATCCCATGCGAAGCCATCAGTCATCTCTTATCTCCTCATCGATGTTCGTGACGGTGGTTGCTGAAAGATCCGGCGGATCACCGGGGCACCCGCTGTCGGAGCTTGATCCGCAGGCCTTCGGGGATCACCATGAAGGCAAGCCGCTCACGGACCTCGCGGGCACGAGGGTCGAGCTCGAGCTCGAAGCCGCGGGTGATCGTCGCCATCGCGCTCGTGGCCTCGAGAAAGGCGAGGTTGCGCCCGGGGCAGAAGCGCGGCCCGGCGCCGAAGGCCAAGAACGACTTCTGACCCGGCGTCTCGTCCTGATCGAGCCAGCGCTCTGGACGGAACTCGGGGCCGCCGGCCGTGCGTCCGACCGCCCGGAACGCCGTGAGCAGACGGGTGCCGGCTGGGATCGCGGTGCCGCAGATGGTTGTGTCGGTGAGCGCCTGCAGCGTCATGGCGTTGACCACCGACTTGAGTCGCAGCGTCTCGCGCAGCACCGCCTCGCAATAGTCCAGGCGCGCCACGACCTCGGGGTCGGCGGGCAGGGGTTCCTCGCCGAGGACCTCGCGGGCCTCCGCGGCCAGGCGTGCCTGAACCGCGGGATCGCGGGCCACGAACCAACTCGCCCAGGCCAGCGTCTGCGCGGTCGTGTCCTCGCCCGCGAGCATCAGCCCGAAGACGTTGCCGACGATTTCATCGTCGCTATAGGTGCCGTCCTCGCGCTGGGCGGCGAGCATCGCCTCGAGGAAGTTCTCCGGCTCCTCAAAGAGCCCCGGCCGGCGGCCCATCCGCTCGCGCGCCTCGCCGATGAAGCCGAGGACGGCGGTGCGCAGATACTCGACGGAGCGCCCCAGCCGGCGGTCGGCAGGCAGGCTGACCCAGCGCCAGTAGCGGAGCGGGAAGAAGAGCCGGAAGCTCAGCATTCTGAAGGCCCGCTGGATGTGCAGCTGCAGCTCGGTGTCGTCTCCACGCTGCGCGTCGAGGTCATGGCCGAAGGCGAGCATCGAAGTGACATCGAGGGTGTAGGAGGCGAACGCCTGGCCGATGTCGATTGCGTCACCCTTTCTCGCGGCATCGTCGAGACGGGCTCGCAATCTCCTGGTCGAGGTTCGGACCGCGTCGAAGCGACGGTGCAGATGGTTGGTGTTGAGCGCGGTGACGGCGAGGCGGCGCTGGCGGCGCCAGGTGTCGCCCTCGACCGAGAACACGCCCAGGAACCCGATTCCGCCGAAGGCCTCTTCGACCTCCGGCCAGCGCCGGTAGCCCTCGGGGCGGTCGCGCAGGATCCGATTGACCTCGTCCTCGTCGCTGACCACGACAATCAGCCGCGAGCCGACCGTGAAGCGGAAGATCGGCCCGTAGCGCTCACCCCATCGCTCCACCACCTCGTGAGAGCGCGGCAGCCGCCAGGTCTGGTGCAGGTTGCCGAGCAGCGGCAGCCCGCGAGGACCAGGGAGGTCGCCGATCTCGCGGCCGGGGGCTGGCGCGCTCATCTACCCGGTCCCCGACGGATCGAGGCACCCGGCGTCCGCAGCGGTCGGCACCGAGGCCGCAACCGGCACGCGCTCGCGCAGCCGCACCCTGAGGCCGCGCGGCACCATGACGAAGCCGTAGTACTCCTTGACCGGCCCGCCGCTTTCGTCCAGCTCCAATTCGAAGTCCCGGGCGATCATCGCCATTGCGCTGCGCGCCTCGAGCATCGCCAGGTTGCGCCCGGGGCAGAACCGGGGGCCAGCGCCGAAGGCGAGGAACGAGCGTTGGTCGGGGGCCCGGTCCCCTTCCAGCCAGCGATCGGGGTCGAACTCCTGGCCGCCGGCCTCGCGGCCGATCTGACGGGTGGGGATCACGATGCGCGTCTGGGCGGGGATGCGCACGCCAGCGATCTCGACGTCGGCAAGGGGTTCGTGCATGAGGGCGGGAGCCACTGCCTTGAGCCGCATCGACTCGCGCAGCACCGCGTCGCCGTAGCGGAGCCGCCCTACCGTCTCGTGGTCGGGGGGCACCGGATCCTCGCCGAGCACCTCCGCCGCCTCTTGCGCCCAGCGCTCCTGCACCTCGGGCTCTCTTGCCAGGTACCAGAGCGCCCAGGCCATCGAGTGGGCAGTGGTGTCCTCGCCCGCGAAGAGCAGCGTCATCGTGTTGCCGAAGATCTCCTCATCGTCGAAGCTCCCGTCGCTCGATTGCGCGGCAAGCATCGCCTCGAGGAAGTTCGTCGGCTCCTCACGCCGCTCCGGATGCCTGTCGAGCTGCAGTCGCGCCTGGTCGATGAAGTCTTTGACGGCGACCTCAAGCGCCGCAAGCGCCCGCTTCAGCTTGCGGTCGGCCGGGAGTTGGATCCAGTGCCAGTAGGGGATCGGCAGGAGGACCCGGCGGCCGAGCATTTCGAAGGCGAACTGGATGTTCCGCTGCAGCTCGTCCTCGCCGCGCTCGAGCGTGTTGACGTCGACTCCGAAGGCGAGGGCCGTGGCGATGTCCACGGTGTAGGAGGTCAGCTCCCGCTGGATTTCGATCGGCTGTCCCTCCCGGGCGGCGGCCTTCAACCGCCGCCGCAGCCTCTCGGTGGCGGTGCGGATGATGTGGAAGTGAGAGTGGAGGCGGTTGGAGTTGAGCGCCGTCACCGCGAGGCGGCGCTGGCGCCGCCAGTCCTCCCCCTCGACGGAGAAGACGCCGTGGAAGCGCAGTTCCCTGTAGACCGCCTCGATCTCGCGCTGGCGCCGGAAGCCCTGCGGCCGCTCGCGCAAAAGCGCGTTGGCGGCCTCCCGGTCGGAGACGACGACATACCTGCGGAGGCCGGCGCGAAAGGTGTAGAGCGAGCCGTAGCGCTCGCACCACCGCTCGACGACCAGATGCACGTCGTGCAGGCGGAAGCTGTGCAGGCTGCCGAGCAGCGGCAGCCCGCGCGGCCCCGGAAGGTCGCGGATCTCGCGCCTCGCCGGGATCCTGGCTGCCACGTGCCGCAGGCTCGCAGGACCCCTTGCCGAAAACTATGGCCAGGTGGCCAATCTTGCGATTCTCTGGAAGGGCTCCCGGCGGTGGTGCAGGGTCCCGAGGGTCTGCGCGTTGGTTGCGCAGGTGCTCCCCGGACCACCCTACGCTGAATGCCTCACGATCGCTGGTGCAGGACAGCCGCGGCCGCGGCCACACCCGACAGGGCAAACCCGGTCACGTGGACGCTCGTGCGCTTCGGCAGGTATCCGCCGCCCCCGGCGGCGATGCCGGCGAGGGTGTCGGCACCGTCGCACACCAGGCCGGCAAGCAGCCATTGTCGCTGAGCCTCGCCGTCGGTTCCGAGGGCGCCAAGGGCGAGGACGAGGTCCCGCACGGCCAGCAGCCGAGCCACGTAGACAGCCTGTGGATTCCCGTCCATGTCGAGGCCAAGGGCCCTGCCGACTGGCCGTGGCGCCAGCCATGCCGCGACGCCGAACGTCGTCCGGCCCCAGATCAAGCCGTTGAGTGCCAACTTGCCCGCAAGGGTCCGATTCATGGCGCCCATCCCATCGCATTGTCGGTCGGAACCGCCTGGTCAACAGCCATCTCTCAATCTTCTCTTCCAGAACCCTCGTCGGTGGTTCGCGCGACCGACGCGGGTCGAGCCGGCCACAAAGCCGCACGCTCCCACGGATCCTCGCCGAAAGCTATGGCCAAGTGGCCAAACTTCCCGATTTTTTGGAAGGATCAGCGGCCTATGGTGGTCCGGGGTCCGCTGATCGGTCGCGAGACCGAGATCACCGAACTCGAGGAGATCTTCTCCGAGGCGCGGCTTCTGACCGTCACCGGGGCGGGGGGATGCGGAAAGACTCGCCTGGCGCTCGAGCTGGCGGATCGCATCCCACGCGAGCATGGAACCCCCGCGGTGGCGATGCTCGCGAGCGTCGCCGGGAAAGATCAGCTACTCGACGCAATGGTGCGCGCGTTGGGCGCCCGGGAGCAGTTCGGGCGCAGCCCAAGGGAGGTTCTGCTCGAGTGCGCCGCCGAACGGCGGTCGCCGCTCCTGGTGCTCGACAACTGCGAGCACCTGCTCGCTCCAGCGGCCGACGTCGTCGCCGAGCTGCTCGCCGCGGCGCCGGAGATCAGGATCGTCGCGACCAGCAGGGAGGCGCTGGGCGTCTCGGGGGAGGAGGTGTTCGACCTCCGGCCGCTCGGATTGCCCGAGGGCGACGATGGTCTGGCGGCGTTGGTGCGCTCGGATGCCGGCCGCCTCTTCGTGGATCGCGCCACCAGCGCAGATCCCACGTTCGAGCTCACGCCCGACTCCGCGCTGGCGGCGGCCGAGGTCTGCCGCGCGCTGGACGGGCTGCCGCTTGCGCTCTGCCTCGCCGCGGCACGTCTACGCGAGGTCTCGGTGGGGGAGATCGCTGGGGAGCTCGCGCGGCCCGGTTTCTCGGAGGCAACCGGTGAGGTCGAGCTGTCCCGGCACGACTCGCTGGCCGCGTCGCTGGAGTGGAGCTATCGCCTGCTCGACGAACGGGAGAAGCAGCTTTTCCGATGCCTGTCGTTGTTCTCCGATGGCTTCACGGCCGAGGCCGCGCACGCGGTAGGCGCCCCAGACCTGGACGAGAAGGAGGTCCGCGCCCTGCTCGGATCGCTCGAGGCAAAGGGCCTGGTGGCGCCCGTAGCCGGGGTGACGGGCAGGGAGCGCTGGGAGCTGCTCGAGACGGTCTCCGAGTTCGCGACGCATCAGCTCGGCCGAGAGGGAGAGGAAGACGAGGTCGCCGATCGCCACCTCGCCTGGTTCGCGAGCTACGCGGCGCGGGCCGATGAGCTGCTGGCCCAGGCGGACGGGCACCGCCTGATCGACGAGGACACGGCGAACCTGCGCCGCGCCCTCGAGAGGGCGACCCGGCGCGACCCGGCCGCGGCGCTTGGCCTTGCCGCTTCGTTGATGCGCCACTGGGTTCTGGGCGAGCACTTCCGGGAAGGCCGATCCGCCTGCGTGGAGGCGCTCTCGGTCTCGACGACTGGCGAAGAGACTGGATCGCGCGCCGTGCTTCGCAGCGGCGCGGCCGTCTTCGCGCTGATGACCGAGGACTACGCGGAGGCGCTGGAGAGCGCGCAGGCGGCTCTCGCGCTCTTGGCCGAGGTGCGGGATCCCAACGCCGAGGCCGAGTGCTTGGTGCTCTCCTCATCGGTGCTGATCCAGACCGGCGCGAACCTGGAGGAGGGATTCCACTGCGCCGAGCGGGCGGTCGAGCGCGAACGGTCCTCCGGGAGACCTCTGCCGCTGGCCTACGCGCTGGTCAACCTCTCGATCTCCGCTGGTCTGTGCGAGCGCTTCGATCTCGCCGCGGCCGCCTACGAGGAGTTTCTCGCGATCAGGCCCGCCTGCGATCACCCGAGGCTGCGGACCTGGGCCGAGCAGGCCGCGGCGTGGGCTCATGTCAGCGTCGGCTCGCCGCGGCGCGCGCTCCAGCACGCCGATCGCGCGCTCGCGCTCGAGGGCGAAGGGCCGACGATGACGCACTTCCAGGCGCTCGGCTTCCGCATCCAGGCGCTTGCCCGGCTCGGGGAGACCGACCGCGCGCGCCGGGAGGGGGCGGAGGCGATGAAACGAGCCGAGGAGTCCCGTGCGCTGGTCGCGGTGCCGGCGCTCGAGATGGCGCTGATGGTGGTGGATCTCCAGTCAGGAGCCTTCGAGGCGGCGGGGGAGCGGGCGCAGCGGCTGCTGGGGATGCCGCACCTGCATACGCTGGCTCTCGCCCACGAGACGCTCGCTCGGGCAGCGCTTGGTCAGGGTGATCTTCCCGGGGCGGATGCCGAGGCCCGGGAGCTCCAGGCGATCGCCGAGCGCTCGGGCGGTGCCCGCCAGGCCGCGGTCGCCGAGCGGCTGATGGGCTCGGCCGCGGTTCGCTCGGGGGATCTCGAGCGTGGCCGGGACCTCCTGCACGACGCCCTCCGGGCGTGCGCCGAGTCGAGCTTCGAGCGCGACGCGGCGGAGACGCTGGCGGAGCTGGCGCTGGCCGAGGCGGGCGGCGGGTCGCTGGAACGCGCAGCCCGGCTCGGAGGCGCGGCTGCGGCAACCTGGACCCGCCTCGAGTGCGCCCCGCCGACGGCGGAGAACGAGCTCCGCGCCCTGGCCGCCGGCCTCGACGGCGAGGCAGAGCGCTGGCGGGCGGCGTGGGAGCAGGGCGAAGCGCTCCCGTTGGAGGAAGCGATCGCCTACGCGCGGCGGGGGCGCGGGCCACGAGACCGCCCGCCCGCCGGCTGGGAGAGTCTCACCCCGATCGAGTTACAGGTCGCCGAGCTCGCCGCCGATGGCATGTCCAACCCGCAGATCGCTGCGCAGATTTTCGTCTCGCGCAGCACCGTCAAGCTGCATCTCTCCAACGTCTACCGCAAGCTGGGGGTCGGCAACAGGGTCGAGCTCGCCGCGCTCTCGCGGTGAGATTCGGGCCGCTGACTGGTAGGACCGGGCTTAGACAGTGGAGTCTGACCCCGGCGCTCTCCACATCCGCCAGAAGGTGGGGCCGCCACGGCCCAACTCGAAGGCCTCGGTCGTCTTGAAGCCATGGCGTTCATACAGCGCCCGGTTGCGGGGAGTGCTTGCCTCCAGGTAGACGGGCACCCCTTCCGCGTCGCATCGCGAGAGGATCGGGAACATCATCGCCGAGCCGCATCCACGGCCTTGGCTCTCGGGCTCGACGCCGAGGATCGGGAGGTAGTAATGGGGCTCCTCGGGATGGCCGCGTTCAGCTGCGCTGAGGGCCGAGAGCAGGCGGGGGAGGCTGCGGCCGAAGGCGCCGACCATCGCCGGCAGCATTGAGAGCTGCTTGGCGACGCCGATCTTCCAGGTGCCGGGCGGCTCCCATACGCAGGCGCCCACCCCGGTGTCTCCCACCGTGTAGGTCTCCTCGTGGCCGATCCAGACTCGCCGCAAGAAGAGGTCAAAGCCCTGCTCGATGATCGCCAGGCGCCGGGCCGGGTCGGGGACGACGTAGATGCCCAGCGGATCCTCGAAGAAGGCGCGGGCCAGCGCCCGCGAAAGCACCAGGGTCTCGCCCGGCCCGGCCTTTCGCACCTCGTGCCCCCCAGGCCCGGGCAGCCCCGCCCCCCTCTGCGCCTGCGATTCCATGATCCGACCATATATCGGCCGGTGCTCGATTTTCAGACCGCGGGACCGGTTTGGCCAGGTGGCCAGTGTTTTCGTTGGCTGCCCTGGCTAGCGTGCGCGCCGCGATGCTCGGGCGCCCGCCGGCGCCTGGGCCCTGACGACCGGAGGAGGGATTGAAGGATGGCGGACGGTTTGGGCTGGGACGATCTACCAGTTGACCTGGAGGCGCCGGGGACCTCGATCCGGCGCAAGGACTTCGATGGTCTTGCCATGTGCCTGATTCGCTTTGGCGCGGGAGAAAAGACCGACGAGGTGTTCGCGGGACTACCCGAGGGTCGCTGCCAGTGCGCGCACTGGGGCTACGTGATCTCCGGCACGATGCGGGTGCGCAGCGCGGACGGCGTCCGTGACTACACGGCCGGCGAGACGTACTACTGGGCGCCGGGCCACAACCTCGAGGCGCTCACCGACGCCGAATACTTCGAGATCTCGAAGATCGAGGACTACGACGTGCTGACGGACCACGTCAAGGGCGTGTTCGCCGCGGCTGGCCAAGCCCAGGAGTGAGGATGTCAGCCCCGCGATGACGACGGAGGGCAAAGCGGCCGTGGAGGCCACGCTGCGAGAGGTGGTCGAGACCCTCGCCGCGTTTGACCGCACGCCGTGCTCGCCGGGCGAGCGCAGCGCCGCCGAGTGGTTGTACGGGCGGATGAGCACGATCGACGGGGTGGAGGCCGCGCTGGAGGACGAGCCGTCATGGGGCACGTTCCCGCCCACGTCTGTGGGCCTCACTCTGACGGGCGTGCTCGGCGCCTGTCTAACCCTGAGCGGCCGGCGGGCGCTCGGGGCCGTGCTCGCCGCCGTTGCGGGCGCGGGCATCGTCGACGAGGCCCAAATCGGGCCGCGGATAGTGCGCCGCCTGGTGCGCTGCCGCCGGCAGACCGTCAACGTGGTCGCCCGCGCGGGGGACCCGGGCGGGGCGACGACCCTGGTCGTGTTAGCCCACCACGATGCCGCCCAGACCGGCGCCGTCTTCGACCAGACGCTCCAGCGCAAGCTCCATGAACGCGCCCCGCGGCTCATTGAGCGCTCTAAGGCGTCGCCGCCACTGTGGTGGCTCGGGCTGGCCGGCCCGCTTGCCACCCTGGTGGGAGCCTTGGGCGGACCGCGCGTGAGGCGCTTGGGCGGGCGGGCCGGCCTGGCGCTCGGAGCGCTCGGGGCGGTGCTGCTCGCCGACGTCTGGCGCGGCGAGACCGTGCCCGGCGCCAACGACAATCTCTCGGGGGTCGCCTGCCTGGTGGCGCTGGCCGAGCTGCTGCGCGAGCGACCAATCGCCGGGCTGCGTGTGCTGCTTGTCTCCTGCGGGGCCGAGGAGACGATTCAGGACGGGATCCTCGCGTTCATGGCCCGCCACCGCCATGAGCTGGACCCCGCGAGCACGCGGTTTCTGAACCTCGACACGGTCGGCTCACCGCACCTCGTCCTGGTGAACGCCGAGGGCCTGGTGCGGCTGGAGGAGTACCACGGACCGTGGCTGTGCGATTTGGTCGAGCGGCGTGCGGAGGAGGAGGGGATCGCCCTGCACCGCGGCTACCGCTTCCGCGTCTCCACCGACAGCGTGGTCCCCAGCCGCGCCGGCTACCCGACCGCCACGCTCGTCTCGATGACCGACTGGCGCGCGCAGGCCAACTATCACCTGCCAAGCGACACCCCCGACAACCTCGACTACGAGACGGTGACCGACGCGACCCGCCTCGTGTACGCGGTGGCGGAGTCCCTCGCGCGCTGAAATGCCACGTTCAGGCCGGCAAAGGCCGCCGAGCCGCGGCGGAGGAAAGTTGACTTCAGCCGCCGTTGGCCTCGGCGCGGGCGTGGCAGCGGGGATGGCCGGCAAGGCCGCAGCAGGTCTCTACGCGGATGAAGAGCGGGGCGAGCTGCGCGTCACCGCGCACTCGGCGCTGCCCTTCCTGATCGGGGGCGTCGTCGCCGCCAACCGACCGGAGTCGAAGGCAGGGCCTTGGCGCGCGGGGTTCGTCGGCGCGCACCTCGTGCACGTTCGACAGATCGTCCGCTTGATCCGCGGCGGCGGAGCGCGCGATCCGGAAGTGCGCGCGGCGCTCGCCCTGGGGAGCGTCGGCTACGGCCTGGTCCTGGCCCAGGTCGCCCTGCTCAACGAGCCGGCAAGGACATGGGCCGGATCGCGACGCGCGGCCGCTTGGGTCGATGCGATCGACGTGGCTCTGTTGCGAACCTACGCCGTCGCCGGCCTCGGAGGCCTCGTTCGGCACCGGCGCCCGGCGGGCGCCTACGCGGTCATCGCGGTCCTGCTTGCCATCGGTTTCGGGGCCCGACGGCGACCACCGGGTGGGAGGTCGCATTGAGCGGGACGGGCGATAGCGACCGAGGGCGGGCTGGTGAGGCCCGGCTCGCCGATGGGCGGGCGCTGGCCTACGCCGAATGGGGCCCGCGCGACGGGCGACCGCTCTTGCACTTCCATGGGATTCCCGACGGGCGGTTCAGCTGGGGCGCCGGCTCGGCCTGCACGGATCGCGGCATCCGCCTGGTCGCCATCGACCGGCCCGGAGTCGGCGGGTCCGACCCGAAGCCGGGCCGTTCGGTGGCCGATTGGGCTTCTGACGTGGAGGAGTTGGCGGAGCGCCTGGAGATCGCTCGCTTCAGCGTCAGCGGCCAGTCAGCCGGTGCGCCTTACGCGCTCGCCTGTGCGCGTGAGCTGGAGGACCGGGTCGAGTCGGCGGCGCTGATCAGCGGATGCGGCCGGCTGGACCAGCCGGGGTTCGTCCGCCAGATGCACACGGCAAGGGCCTGGTGGCTCGCCGATCGCCTCCCTGGCGCGATGGCGCTCCTCTACGCGGCGAGCGGGTGGCTCACCCGCCATAGCCCGGCTCTGGCGCTGAAGCTCGTCGCCGCCAACTTTCCGAAGGTCGACCGCGCCGTCCTCAACCGGCCCGACGTCGCGCGGCGCCTGCAGCTCGCCTATCTGGAAGCGACCCGGGCGCGCGGTGGCCGCGGCCTGGCCGAGGACATGCGTACCGTGCTTGCCCCGTGGGGGTTCGACCCGGCCGAGATCGGCATCCCGGTTCACGTCTTTCACGGTCGGCGCGATGCGATCGCGCCCCCTGCCCACGCGCAGCACTGGATCGAGACACTCGGCGATGCCCGCCCCCTCTGGTTCGAGGACGCCGGTCACCTGCTGATCGAGGATCACGGCGAGGAGATCCTCGATCGCCTGGCAGGGGGCCCCTGAGATGAGGGTCGCGCTGGTTTCCTACGGCACGCGGGGGGACGTGCAGCCCTTCGTCTGCCTCGGCCGGGCGCTGGCCGACGGCGGGCACGCGGTCGAGGTGACGGCCTCGCTTGACGGGGAGGGCATGGTCCGCGCCGCGGGGCTGCCGTTTCGCCCGCTTGCGCTCGACGCCCAGGAGATGCTCGGCGCCGAGGAGGCTCGACGCATGCTGGCGGACGGGCGGATGAGGGCGTTCTTTCGCTGGCTCGAGGATGCAGAAAAGCCCTTCTGGGAGAGGAACCGGCGGGTGCTGATAGAGCTGAGCGGCGACGTGGATGTGATCGTCTGCGGCGTCTTGATGACCGCCCGCTGTGCCGCGGTCGCCGAGGCACGGGGCATCCCGCTGGTCCCCGTGCACCTCTGCCCGACCGCTCCCTCGCGCTCCTACATGCCGACCATGTTGCCGCAGCGCAGCCTCGGACCGGCCAAGGGGATCGCCCACAACCTGCCGATGTGGACCTTCTACCGTTCGCAGCGGGAGGACCTGGCGCAGCTTCACGACGAGCTCGACCTGCCTCCTCCGCGTTGGCGGCAGTGGCGCCATCGCTTCGGTCCGAGAACGCCGGCGCTTCTCGCCTACAGCCAGGCGCTGTTCCCGCCGCCCGCAGGGTGGTCGGCCGGCCTCCATCCGGCCGGATCGCTGGAGCCCTGGCCCGAGCTGCGAGGGCGGTTCGGCGAGGTCGGGATCGACAAGGAGCTTGACGAATGGCTGGAGGGCGGTCCGGCACCGGTCTTCTTCGGCTTCGGCAGCATGCCGGTCCTGGATGGGGCGGCGACCCTGGACATGATCCGTACCGTCTCGGCGGAGCTCGGTGTGCGGGCGATCGTCGCTGCCGGCTGGAGCGACTTGGAGGGAGCCGATGAGGACGACCTCTTCGTCCTCGACGCGGTCGACCACCAGAGCCTGCTGCCGCGATGCGCGGCAGCAGTCCATCACGGCGGCGCCGGCACGACGTCCGCCAGCGCGGCTGCGGGAATCCCGACCCTCGTCTGCTCGGTTATGGCAGATCAACCCTTCTGGGGAGCGCGCTGCCGCGCGCTGGGAATCGGCGACACGCTCCCCTTCTCAAAGCTCGACACTCGCCGCCTGGCTCGAGGACTACGGCGCGTGCTCGAGGCCGATGTTCGCGCTCGTGCCGCGACGGTCGCGCGGCAGATGGCGAGTGAAGACGGCATCGCGGCGGCAAGCGCGTACATCGAGCGCTTCGACCCGAGGACGGGGTGACTGTGATGGTTGGGTTTCATCGTTTGCCAGCGCCGATCATTCAAAATCGAAGCCGTGACCGATCAACCAACTCATGGCCCGGAGCGACCCTCTTTGCCCCAGAGCGGCGCGAGATCGCGCGCGCCGTGGATCAAGCCGAGGATGTTGACGTCCGCGCCCTCGATCTCGTAGATCAGGCGGTAGCTTCCAACGATCAGCTCGCGGACCGCCAGCTCCTCCAGCTCTGGAACCACGCGCCCTCGCTCGGCCATCTCCTCAAGGGTTCGAGCGCAATCACGGACGCGCCGCACGAACGCCGCTGCATAGCCCGGGGAATCCTCGGCAATGTAGTCGGCAATGCGCTCGAGGTCCCGCCAGGCAGTCTCGGCCCACGCTACTTGTCGAGCCACCGGGCCAACCGCTGCTCGACCTCGTCCTGGGGCAGGACTCTCCCTGCCTCGACGTCTTCGCGGCCGCGCTCGATGCGCTGCAGGACGTAGAGGTGGTACTGGATGTCCTCGAGCGAGGCTTCCTCGGGGAGGCCGTCGAGAACCCTTCGGACATCCTGCTTTGCGGTGGCCATCGCTTACGAGGATACCGCGGCTTCGGCGGTTGGAAACGGTGCGCGAAACGAGGCACTTCTTGCCGGGAAGTGCCCGAATCGCCGCTAATCCCCGCGTATCCCCGCACTTCGAGCGGAGCGGGCCACGCTGGAGGTCGGGACAAAATCCCTGCAAATCACGCTCTCGTGAACGGGCTGCCAGTTTCAGCTTTCTCAAATCGCACCCAGGAGGTCGGCGGTTCGAATCCGCCTAGCTCCATCGGAGGAATAGCCTGCACGTGGGCGTTTCCGCTCCTCAGAGCCGTTTCCAACCGCCTCTAAGTTAGCGCTCCATTTCGGGCACGAGTGCCCGAAATGGCGGCGATGCGAAGGGATTAACGGCGATTGCCGTCGATTCCCCGGCTTGCATTTGGGCGCCGGCAGAGCCATGTCTGCTGGCTCCACCGGTAGGTACTTGGTGTCTTCTTGGTGCTCAGCGGCCAGTAAATCCCAATGCGTTGACCGGTCCCCCGTCCGGGTTCAGCGCTCGCCGAGCGCCTTCGCCGCCAGCTCCCTCAGCTCCGGGATCGCCGAACTGAGGCGCTTGAGCTCTTTCAGCGGCACGGCGAGCTCCCCGGAAATCGCCTCGGCCCGGTCTTCCATCTCACCCAATTCGCGGTCGAGTTCGCGGATCAGGCTTTCCCGATCCGTGGGCGCCGGAGTCTGCGGGCCGGGGAGTCCGAGTAGCAACCAGGGGTCGAGGCCTAGCGCCTGCGCGACGCGGGCGACCTTTTCAACACTGACGGTGGACGGACCAGCCTCGCTGTCAGAGCGCTGCCAACTGCTGATCGTGTTCTTGTCGACCCCGGTTTCGCGCTGAAATCCGCTAGCTCCATCATCGACTACAGCGCCTGGGGCAGCTTGATCTTGCCGCGGATGGTGACTGGAGCCGAGGGAGGTGGCACTACCGGGCCGATGTCGCCATCGGGGGCTTCATCGAGGTCGACGATCACGGGGGCGTGGTCGCTTGGGTTCTTGCCCTTGCGCGCTTGGCGGTCGATCCATGCGGCGCGGACACGGGCGGCGACCGGGGCGGCGGCGAGGATCAGGTCGATCCGCATCCCGAGGTCCCGGTGGAACATCCCGGCTCGGTAGTCCCAGTAGGTGAAGATCCGCTCGCCCGGCCAGCGATCGCGGACGACGTCGCGCAGGCCGAGCGCCTGCAGCTCCGCCAGCGCCGCGCGCTCGGGCGCGGTCACGTGCGTCTGACCGGCATAGGCCTCCGGGTCGAACACGTCCTCGTCGGTCGGGGCGATGTTCATGTCGCCGCAGACGACCGTCGCCTCCGGGCCCGCGGCCACCGCGTCTCGCAGCGCGGCCAGCCAGGCGAGCTTGTACTCGTAATGCTCCGAGCCCGGCTCGCGCCCGTTCGGCACGTAGACCGACAACACCCGGATCCCGCCGCAGGTGGCGGCCACCGCGCGCGCCTCCGGATGCGGGAACCCCGGCGCGCCCGCCAGGCCCGGCGAGACATCCTCCAGGCCCACGCGCGAGAGGATCGCGACGCCGTTCCAGGTCGCCTCACCGTGAACCGCGATCTCATAGCCGCGGCCCGCCAGCTCGTCCCGGAGCAGCGCCCGGAAGGCCTCGTCGGCCAGCTTCGTCTCCTGCAGGCAGACGACGTCCGGACGCCGTTCGTCCAGCCAGGGCAGCAGGCGCGGCAGCCGCTGCTTGACCGAGTTCACGTTCCAGGTGGCGACGCGCACGGCTCGCAAGCTACACGGGCACACTGGGGCGCCGGCGGGCTCTCGGCCAGGCCGGTCGGGAAGGCGATGCCGTCCCGAAGGGGCCCTCGCCCGGCGATCGAACCTTTCCCGCCCGGCGGCCGTAGACCGAAGGCGGACCGGCTACCGGCAGAGGGAGGAAGCGATGGGAAGGTTGGAGATCTTCGACGGCTGGGACGGGCTCGGCGGCTGCTACCGGCGCCTGCCTTCCTGGGGGATCCTCGCGGCCACGCTGGTGGTCCTGGCTCTCACCGTCCTGCCGCCCGCCGCGGGCGCGGTCGTCTACTCCTATCCACCGTCCACCGGCCCGGCGGTCAAGACCGGCGAAGGGTTCGAACTGTCGGGGACGGTCTACAACTACTACGGCGCCGCGACGACCTGGCACTTCGAATACGGCACCTCGACGGCGTACGGCGCCAGCGCCCCGGTTCCCGACGGCAGCCTCGCCGCCGACGCGCCGATCTCCAACCCCGTTACGGAGACGGTCACCGGCCTGCAGCCGAACATGACCTACCACTACCAGCTCGTCGCCGCCAATTCCGCCGAAGGGACCGTCTACTCCCAGGACGGCACCTTCTCGACCGCCGAAGGCAGCGCGGCGCCGCCCCCGAGCGGGGGGAACGGCACCGCCGGCGCCGGCCCCTACCCCGGCGAATCGGGCGGAGGCGGCGGGACGGTCAACGGCAATGGGTCGCGGACGGTGGTGAAGGAGGTCAGGAGCAGGGGGCGGAAGCTGCTCGCGACCACCGGCGGCCGCACCCTCTACAGCCTCAGCGTCGAGACCCACGGCAGATTCGTCTGCACCGAGAGCAGCGGCTGCCGCTCGCTCTGGCACCCACTGACGATCGCCGCCGGCGTCGTCCCGAAGGGCCCGGTCAAGCTCGGCACCGTGCACCGGCCCGACGGGGGCATCCAGGTCACCTTCCGCGGTCGCCCGCTCTACACCTTCGCGGGGGACAAGAAGCGGGGCCAGACCAAAGGAGACGGGCTCAAGGACGTCGGCGTCTGGCACGCCGTGTCGGCGCCGCGCGGCTGACGATCGGCGCCGGGCGGAGCCGCTCCGGCGCGCCTCCGGCTCAGCGCCGGCAGGCGGGCGTGCCACCCGGCAGCCGGTGCCGGTTGGCAGCGACGGCGCGGTAGGCGCGCGCCGTGAGCCGGGACACGCCGGGCAGGACGAGGACGCGGCCGGCGAGCCGCCAGGCAGGCCTGCCGCTGGACAGCACCGCGGCGACCGCCTCGTGACCGGAGAGGACGGCGCCGCCCGGCTCGACCCACTGGACGGCGTCGGCCGCCTGCTCCTCGCCGACCCCCAGCGCGTCCAGGTCGGCGAGCTGCCAGGCGACGATGTCGGCGTCCGGCCTGACCCACCGTTCGAGCCAGCGCACGCAGCTCGTGCAGAAGGCGCAATCGCCGTCGAGGCGCTGATCGCCTCCGTCGACCCGGCGGACGCCGATTCCGCCGCCACCCGCTTCCTCTGGCTGGCGCGCGATCGCCTCGGCGGCTGGTTCGACCTCGGCCGGATCCGGGTCCCGGCCGGCGGAGACACGGACGGCCCAGCGGGCGAGCTGCCGATCCCCGGCACGCACGAAACCTCGCTGGCCGGCCGGCTGGCCAGCGACCTGCGCGGCAGCGGGGCGGATCTGGACTTCGGCTCGCTGCCCTTCGTCCCCCTCTACCGGACCGACCGCGAGGCCGCCGCCGAGATCTCGAACCGGACCGTCCACGGCGTCCTCCACCTCGCCTGGGTCGACATCGGCGACGGCCACTACCAGGGCCAGATGGCCGTCTACGTCAAGCCGCGCGGCCTCCTCGGCCGCGCCTACATGGCGTCGATCAAGCCCTTCCGCTACCTGATCGTCTACCCCGCCCTGATGCGCCAGTTCGAGCGGGCCTGGAGCGAACGCACCCGCCGCTAGCAGAGGGTCGGCTGCAGCAGTCCCTCCAGCTCGAGCAGCGCCCGCTTGCGCTCCAACCCGCCGCCGAAGCCGGTCAGCGAGCCGTCGGCGCCGATCACCCGGTGGCAGGGAACGACGACCGGGATCGGGTTGCGGCCGAGCGTCGCGCCGACGAGGCGCGGCCGCCGGTAGGGCTCCAGGCCGGCCGGGTAGGCGCTCGCGTCGATGCTTCGCGCGAGCTCGCCGTAGCTCGTCGTCTCGCCGAAGGGGATTTCGAGCAGCCGCTCCCAGACGAGCCTCTGGAACGGATCGCCGCGCAGCTCGAGGTCGAGGTCGAACGCGCGCAGCTCGCCGGCGAAGTAGGCGTCGAGCTGCGCCGCCACCCTCCGGCATCGACCGTGCCGCCGCCGGATCGAGCCGCGGCGCATCGCCCGGGAACCAGATGCTCCTGATCCCCGCCGGCCCGGCCAGCACCGACAGCGGCCCCAGCGGGCTCTCGTGAACGGTCCAGTTCCAGCTCGTCGTCATCTGCACAGGTAAACGGGCCCGGCGGTCGAAACGTGAGATCGTGAGCAGATCTCCGCAGCGATCGAGATCGGACGCGTCTACGACCCACCCCGGCCCGAGGATGGCCGGCGGATCCTTGTCGACCGCCTCTGGCCGCGCGGGCTGAGCAAGGACGCCGCCGAGCTCGACGAGTGGTGCAAGCAGGTCGCCCCCTCCGCCGAGCTGCGCGGGTGGTACGGACACGACCCGCAGCGCTTCGAGGAGTTCGCCGCCCGCTATCGCGCCGAGCTGGAGGATCCGCAGCGGGCCGAGGCCGTGAGGGAGATCGCGGAGGCCGCCCGGCAGGGGCGGGTGACGCTCCTCACCGCGACGAAAGAGCTCTCCCTGAGCCACGCCGCGATCCTCGCGGAGGCGATCGGCGACTAACCGGCGACCGTGACCAGGGTGCCGATCGGCGTGTACGGATAGACCTGTTCGGCCTCTTCGAGCGGCATCTCGACGCAGCCGAGGCTCTGCGGCGAGCCGTAGGAGGGACGGTCGAAGGCGTGCAGCGCGTCCCCCCCGTTGAAGTAGCTGACCCATTTGATCCCCGGGTCTTCGTAGTGGGAGCCGTCGGGGTTTTCGCCGCTCATCGTCGTTTCTTCCAGGTGCTCGAACACCGGGAAGGTGCCGAGTTCGGTTTCGGCGCCGGGGATGCCGGTGTTCGCCGGGCCGCTCAGCACCTGCTTGCCGTTGTGCCACAGGGTCACCGTCTCCGGCGAGCCCTCGCTGACGTAGACGTAGCTGTAGCCGCCTTCGGGCTTGCGCTTGCCGGCGATCTCGTCTTCCATCAGCAGCTTCCACACTTCCGGCCCGGCGACGCCGTCGGCTTCCATTTCGTGTTCGTCCTCGAAGGCCATCACCGCCCCCTTGGTAATCGTGTTTTCTTCCCCTGCCGACCAGAGTTCGCGCAGCGCCGAGGGCGTGTTCGGGTAACGCCAGGTGAAGCTGCCGCGCGGCGGATCGACCGCGGCGCGCACCTGCGCTTCCGGCGTGCCGGCGACCGGCGAGCCATGCTGCTTCCACTCGACCGGCAGGTAGCCGGCCCGGGCCAGCAGCTGCTGCAGCCGCAGGGTCGAGCCGGGCGCCACGGTCCAGTCCACCTCGCTCGACCGGCGCATCGACCCGTCGGGCTGGACCAGCTCGAGCGGCTTCGGCAGCTCCGCCTTCAGCTTCGCGCCGAACCCCGCCCCGTAGCCGTGCGGCTCGAAGACCAGGGTGTGGCTGTCGGTGCGCCGCCAGCTGCCCTGCACTTCCGGGCTCAGCTGTGGCCGCTGCGAGCCGAGCACGGCGGCGACCGGCTTGGAGAAGGTGAGGCGCAGCGGCGTCGCCGGCGAGACTTCGGCGCCCGGCTGCGGCCCCGCCGCGACCACCGGCGAGCTGGCGGCCGGAAACCAGGTGACGCTCTGGAAGGATCCGAGGCGCTCCCAGGGCCGGGCCGCGGCGGCGACCACGACCGAGCCCGCCGGATGCCCCGAGCCGACGACGATCGAGCGCCGCGGGCGGTCGAAGGTGCGGCGGGTCAGCTCGCCCGGCGTGCCGTAGGCGACGCTGTGCACGGCGCGATCGAAGGCGATGCGCGGCACCCCGTCCTTCGCGACCGTCAGCCAGCGCGCGCCGACCTGGGCGCGCGGCGCCCGCAGGACGACCCGCTTGCGCTCTTCGTCACCCGCCAGCCAGCCGATCCAGCCGGGGCGCCGAACGACGACTTCGACGGCGACCCGCTCGCCGGGCTCCAGCTCTCGGCGCGGCGTCAGCCGACCGTCGCGGAAGGACACCGGGATCGGCTGCCCGTTCGGCCCCGTCGCCTTGACCCGCTCGACGGTGCCGCCGAACGCCTGGAGATCGACTCGGGCGAGGGCGGAGGAGTCGGCGCCGACGCTGGCGCCCGAGAGCGCGAAGATGGCGACCGCATAGGCGGCCACGACCAGGACGACCGCCGCGAGGGCGGCAAACAGGGCGAAGCCGGGGCGCCTGCGGCGCGATTCCGCTTCGGGCGGAGCGGGGCTCGACGGTGGTTTCTCCCCAATCACCATGAACAGGATAAGCAGAGCAGATGCGCTAGCCCGCAGGCATCTCTGCAGCGGCGCCCTCGATCGCCTCGGCATAGGCGCCGTGGAGGGTGCCGCGAGAGGGGCGCACGGTGACTCCGTAGGCCTGCTCCATCGCGGTCGCCAGCGTGCGCTTGAAGGTCGGGCCGTGCCACGCGTGGGGATCGGAGGAGCGCCCCACGTGCAGGTGGACCAGCTCGTGTAGCAGGGTCTCGAGGACGTCGCCGCAGCGAATCCCGGGATAGGCGGTGACGGAGAGGCGGAACTCGGCGGGAATGGCGAAGCCGAGCCGGTTGGGGCGTTTGCGGGCGCGGCGCACCTTGAGCGCCGGGCGACGTTCGGCCAGCGGGCCAGCGGCGAAGACGGACAGCTCGCGCAGGCGATCCAGCTCGCGGTCGAGCGGCACCCCCGCAACCAGGTAATAGGCGCGGCCGCGGCGCGGTGCGACGGGCTTCCCGACGTTTCGATTCGTCGGTACCCGTGGTTTCTTCATGCGGTACGGTCCCAGCATCATGGTGGAGAGAGCAGCCGACCCAGGGACCTGGACGAGCCCAACGAGCCGTGCCTTCGCCGCGATTATCGCCACTGTGGCCCTGAGTGCCCTCTTCATCGCCGCGCTGCCGTCCGGGGCGTCGGCGAGCGACAAGGACTGCGCGGACTTCGGCTCCCAGCGGGCGGCCCAGTTCTTCTACATCAGGCACGGCGGGCCGCGCTACGACCCCGACCGCCTCGACGCCGACCACGACGGCGTCGCCTGCGAGGACAACCCCTGCCCCTGCTATTACAAGAAGCACCTGCCGCGCCGGGCGCGGCTCGACGCCGATCGCCTCGCATCGCCGGCATCCTCGAGGCTCCTCGACGAGGCCGGCTTCGCGACCGGCTAGCTGAGCGTGACCGCGGCCTCGGGCGTCGCCACGCGGAAGCTGAAGCTCTCCTGCAGGTAGAGCTGCACGGCATCGGCATCGTGTGCCGCGTAGCCGATCGAGAGGTCCTCGCCGGACTCGAAGAGGAAGTCGCCGCCGCGCATGCTGAGCACGCCGGCGCCGCTCACCCCCGGCGCCCAGACGATCGGGCCGGAGAGGATCTCGCGCAGGTGCTCGAGCAGCGGGTAGCCGCCGTGCTCGCTGGTCTCCAGCACGCGGGCATAGGTGTCGGGGCCGAGCGCCAGCCCGTACGGCCCGGCCACGCCGGCGCTGAGCAGCGCTTCGACCGCCTTGGCGACGTGGCGGGGATAGCGCTCGCAGTCCTCGCCCAGCTCGATCGGCTCGTGCGAGGAGGCCTCGAGGATGCCGGCGATGCCCGCCGCTTTCCAGCCGTGGAAGACGGCGGCGTTCTCGGCGATCGCGATCTGCCGCGCCGCCTCGTCGAGCGAATCGAGATCGGCGTCCTCGGCGCCGCGGTCGGCGGCTTCCAGCTCGGCGCGCTCGATCGAGAAGGGCGCCCGCAGCTCGACCAGCGCCAGCACGCGGCGCTGCACCGCCTCGACTCCCATGCCCGGCGCGTCGCCGACGTCCTCGACCCGTCCCAGATCGGTCGCCGAGTGCTCCCAGCCGAGTGGCCCCGAGAAGTCGACCAGGCGACGCGCCGCGAGCGCCGGCGCCAACCGCTCGCGCGCCTCGGAGTCGAGCAGCTCCCAGCCGCGGTCGGTGATCGGCGCGTGCTCGCGCAGCAGGTGGCTCACGAGCCGGCCGCCCTGAGGCTGCCGATGCCGAGCGACTCGCCGCCGGCCAGGGGCGCGTCGCGCTCGGCCGCGCCCTCGGTCGCCTCCTCCTCGGCATCCTCGCCGTGCTCAACGATGTCGCCGTCCTGGAAGAGGATCCCCACGGCGATCTCCCGCCACAGCGGCGTGCGCCGCAGGAGGAACTCCAGGTCCATGCAGAAGTGCTTGAACTCCTCGCCCTGGGCGTCGTGCATGATCGCCCGCGCCTCCTCGTCGGCCTCGACCGCCATCCGCTGCTCGTACCAACCGATCGCCTCGGCCTCCTCGGTCAACGAGGCGCAGAGCCGGGCGAAGGTGCGCGTCGCCTCGGGCAGCTGCTCCGGCGGCTCGTGGTACTGGTCGAAACCCACGGCCGCAATCTTGGCAGGACCGACGGGCGGGCGCGGCCCAGGTGCTCTCGGGCCGCCGGACTGACGGCTCGGCTCCGGCGCGTCGGAGCTAGGCAACCAAGGCGATGGTGAAGCCGTCGTAGCCCTTGCTGCCCACCGTCTGCAGCGTCGTCGCGGCAAGGCGCGAATCGGCGGCGATCTGCTCGTGCAGGCGGCGCTGCGCTTCGATCGTCTCGTCGCCGCTCCCGGCATCGGCGAGGGTGCCGCCGCGGACGACGTTGTCGACGACGATCAGGCCTCCCGGACGGGTGCGCTCCAGGGCCCACTCGAGGTACTCGGGGCTGTGGACCTTGTCGGCGTCGACGAAGGTGAGGTCGAAGGGCCCGGCGCCCTCCGCCTCGAGCGCCGGCAGCGTCTCCAGCGCCGGGCCGACGCGCAGGTCCACGACGTCGCCCAGCCCCGCCCGCTCGACGTTCGCCCGCGCAACCTCGGCGTACTCGGGGCTGGCCTCCAGGGTGATCAGCCGCCCACCCTCGCCGAGCGCCCGGGCCAGCCAGATCGTGCTGTAGCCGGCCAGCGTGCCGAACTCGAGGATCCGGGTCGCCCCGATCGCCTGGGCAAGCAGATACAGCAGCTTCGCCTGCGGCGGCGAGACCTGGATCTGCGGCAGTCCCGCTGCCGCACCCGCCTCCAGCGCAGCGGTCAGCGCCTCGTCGTGCGGTGCCAGCAACCCGCTCACATAGTCGTCCACCGCGCTCCACTGCTCCTGGCTCATGCGGGGTGTCATATCAGGAGGGACGCTCCGGGATTGACCGAAGCCGGCGCGGAGTAGCCTTCGCGCGTGCCCGGTCCCGTCCATCGCGTGCTCTCGGATTCGCAGTTGCGGACGCTGGCGCGACATGGCGAGGAGCGGACCGCCGAGGTCGGCGAGAAGCTCTTCGAGATCGGCGACGCGACCTATCCCTTCATCGCGATCCTCGAGGGCGAGGTGGCGGTCACCGACGCCGCCGACCGGGAGATCGTCCGCCACGGCGCCTGCGGCTTCCTCGGCGAGATGAACCTGCTCTCCGGGCAGACGGTCTTCCTCACCGCCATCGTCACCGAGCCGACGCGCTACCTCGCCGTCGAGCGCGAAGTGCTGCGCCAACTGCTCTTCGACGACGCCTCGCTCGCCGACCTGCTGCTGCCCGCCTTCGTCCAGCGACGCGAACTGCTGCAGCAGCGGCAGGGCATCGGGATCGAAATCGTCGGACCGCGCGACTCGGCCGAGACGCGCCGACTGCTCGACTTCGCCGGTCGCCAACGGCTGCCCCATTCCTGGGTCGACACGGTCGAAGACGCGGAGGGCGCCGCGCTGGTCGAGAGCTCCTGGTCGGATGACCTGCCGCTGGTGCGCTTGCCCGGCGGCGCCGAGCTGCGGCGCCCCAGCAACGGCGAGCTCTCGCGGGCACTCGGCATCGGGCTGGAGCTGGCGCCGCGCGAGGAAGTCGACCTGCTCGTCGTCGGCGGCGGCCCGGCCGGGCTCGGCGCGGCCGTCTACGGCGCTTCGGAGGGCCTCGACACGCTGGTCGTCGAGGCCACCGTCCTCGGCGGCCAGGCCGGCACCTCGCGACGAATCGAGAACTACCTCGGCTTCCCCGCCGGGATCACCGGCTCGGAGCTGACCAGCCGCGCGATCACCCAGGCGCGCAAGTTCAGCGCCCGCACCGCAACGCCCTATCGCGCCGCCTCGCTGCATCCCGGCGACGATCGACACGTCGTCAGCCTCGAGGAGGGCAACCAGATCGCCGCGCGGGCGGTGCTGCTCTGCACCGGCGCCGAATACCGTCGCCTTCCGGTCGAGGGGCTGGCCGACTACGAGGGGTTCAGCGTCTTCTACGCCGCCGGCCCGCCCGAGGCGCAGCTCTGCGGCGCGCAGCGGGTCGGCGTGGTCGGCGGCGGCAACTCGGCCGCGCAGGCCGCGGTCTGGCTCGCCCGCGGCGGCGCCCTCGTCACCCTGCTGCACCGCCGCGCGGACCTCGCCGAGACGATGTCCCAGTACCTGATCGAGGAGCTCGACCGCTACGGCGTCGCCGTCCGCGACCGCAGCGAAATCGCCGCCCTGCGCGGCGAGGACGGCAAGCTCGACGCCGTCACCCTCACCGACGGGACGGAGGTGCCGCTCTCCTTCCTCTTCCTCTTCCTCGGGGCCGCACCCTGCACCGGGTGGCTCGGCGACACGGTCGCCCGCGACCCCAAGGGCTTCGTCCTCACCGGCCCCGACGCCGGCGCCCACGGCCTGTTGGAGACCAGCGTCCCCGGGGTCTACGCCGCCGGCGACGTCCGCGCAGGCTCGATCAAGCGCTGCGCGACCGCCGTCGGCGAGGGCGCCACCGTCGTCCGCTTCGTCCACGAGCGGATGACCGCCCCGCCCGCCTAGGAGGCGTCTAGCGCTTGTGCGGCGTCCTGCCCGCCCCGAACGGGTTGCCGACGACGCCGACGCGGAAGCCGAGCCAGGGGTAGGTGGTGGCGTAGAAGACATTGTCCTGCGGCTGCAGGCCGACCGCCGACAACCACAGCTGGTAGGCGGGGGCGTTGGCGATGCCGCCGTGCAGGCGGCGCCAGACGCGGACGCCGCTGCGACCGGTCGGCGGCGGGGTGATCGTGTCGGTCCACTCGACCGCGTTGCCGCCCTGGTCGAGCGTGCCCCAAGGCGACGGGGTCTTCGCCTGGCCGACCGTGCCGAGGCTGCCCTGGTAGAGGGTGGCGTAGGTGGTCGGGTCGATCCCGAACGGGTTGACGCTGTTGCAGGCTTCGACCGAGATCGCCGCCGGGCACCAGCTCGGCACCGGGCCGCCCGAAGGGCGGTAGTTCGCCAGCGGCTGGGTCGCCGCGTTGGTGACGTTGCCGTTGGTCGGGTCGAGCGCGGTCACGCTGGGCGCAGTCGCGCTGCCGTCGCCGAAGACGCCGGGGTTGGTCGGGTACTTCCAGTAGGAGTAGGTGCCGCCGCCGTTGGGGTCGTAGTAGGCGGCCTTGATCCACTCGTCCTGGCTGGGCACGACGAAGCCCCGCTTGTGCGCCCGCGTGGCGCCGGTCCGCTTTTCCCTCGCCAGGTCGTACATGCCGCGCTCGGTCTGGCGGGAGAGCCGCACCTCGTAGGTGACGTACTTGAAGGCGCCTTCGGCGCTCGCCCGCCGCGAGAGCACGCGACCGTTGTAGAGGGAGTTGACGAAGCGGGCGGCGCGGAGGAAGTTGGCGAAACCGTAGGGCTTGTCCGCCCATTCGGGGGACGCCACCGAGTAGTGGCTGCCGCGCGGTCCGCCGGCGGTCATGTCGATCTGGCCGTACTTGGGCCAGCCGGAGGCGCTCTCGGTCGGCGCGTAGAGATGGTGCACGTCGACTCCGGTGGGGTCGGCGACGTTGAGGAACCTGACCCACTGGCCGACGGTGATCTCGAGCTGACCGATGCCGTAGCGATAGCCGACGCCGCCGACCAGCTGGCAGGCGGGCTGCGTCTGCGGCGCTTCGGCGCAGGACTTGTAGATCGCGTCGCTGAACGGGACGATCCCCACCGAGGGATTGCCGGGTGCGCCGACCTCGACGGTCTTGATCGTGACGACCCCGCCCTTGCCGGCGGCGGCCGCCCCGACGGGGGCCGCGAGGGCCAGGGCCGCGCAGATCGTCGCAATTGCCGAGACGGTGATCCTGCGTCGTGAGCTCATAGCCGCTTCGATTCGCCGCAAGCGCCCATACGCCTCCATCGGCCCTCGCCGCGTAGCCTTTACCGCCATCTCGAGGCGGATCGCAAGAGGGATGGCGCTCGCGCTGGCGACCCTGGCCGCGGTCGCCGCGCTCGACGCGGCGGGAGCGAACGCCGAGGCGGTGCCCTGGGGCTACAGCTGCATCCCGGCCTCGAGCGAAGCGCCGCGGAGCAGCGAGACCTGCGGCGCGACGCTGCTCGACGGAAAGGCGATCCCACCGCCGAACGCGCCGCCGCGGGTCAAGGCCACGATCGCGGCGGCCAACCGCATCGTCCACCGGCCCTACGTCTGGGGCGGCGGCCACCTGAGCTGGTGGGCCCCCGGCTACGACTGCTCGGGCGCGGTCGGCTTCGCCCTGCATGGGGGCGGCATGCTCGCGACGACGATGGTCTCCGGCCAGCTCGCCTCCTGGGGCGAAGGCGGCCCGGGACGTTGGATCACCGTCTACGCCAACGACGAGCACGTCTACATGGTCGTCGCCGGCCTGCGCTTCGACACCCGCGACGACCTGCCCGGCGTGAGCGGCCCGCGCTGGCACGCCGAACGCGTCAGCCCGCGCAACTTCGTCGCCCGCCACCCGATCGGGCTCTGAACGTGCAGTGCGACTCATCCGCCGTAGAGGTTTGGCCCGCATAGCGACCTGAAGCTCTACGGCGTGGGTATGGTGGCCCATGGCGACCGACCCGAGCGACCGCGTCCCCAGCCACGACCAGATGGTGAAAGAGGAGTTCGCGCGCCAGGCGGCGAGCTTCGAGGACCACCTCTACTCGTTCGGCGACCCGCGGGTGCTCAGCTGGCTGGTTGGCAACATCCCCCCGGAGGACGCGGAGCTGGTCCTCGACGTGGCCGGCGGGACGGGGCACGTCGCCCGCGCATATGCCGAGCAGGTGCGCTGCGCGACGGTGCTCGACCTGACCGGCGAGATGCTCGCGGTCGGCAAGCGCGAGGCCGACCGCAGCGGCGTCGCAAACGTGATCTTCCAGCGGGGCGAGGCCGACGACATGCCCTTCCTCGACGACTCCTTCGATCTCGTCGTCAGCCGCTTCGCCGTGCACCACTTCGAGGAGCCCGCCGCGGTCCTGGCCGAGATGGCCCGTGTCTGCCGCCCGGGCGGGCGCGTCGGGATCATGGATCTCGTCGCGGCCGAGCCGCAGCACGCCGAGGCCTACAACCACCGCGAGCGCCTGCGCGATCCCTCCCACTCCCGGGCCCTCGCCACGCAGGAGCTGTGCGCGGTAATGGAGGCGGCCGGCTTGGAGCTGACCCACGAGGCCGAGCGCGACCAACCGATGCCGCTGGAGCGCTGGCTCGCGCAGAGCAACCCGCCGGAGGACGTCGCCGCCCAGCTCCGCGACGAGCTGGCGACGGAGCTGGAGGGCGGCGAGCCGACCGGGATGCGAGCGCAGCGCCGCGAGGGCGAGCTCTACTTCACGCAGCGCTGGGCGATCGTCGTCGGGCGGCCGACGGGGACGTCCTCGACCGCGCAGCCCTGAGCCTCTTCTAGGCGAGCAGACCGGCCACGAGGAGCAGCACGCCCGCGGTCGCGACCGCGCCCCCGGCGCCGAGCAGCCAGCGGCGACGGGCGATGATCGAGACCGACGCGAGGACGATCCCGACCTGCAGCCCGACGGCGGCGAGCTCGTAGTCGACGTGCTGGGTGTTGGCGTGGTCGACCTCGTGCTGATGGTCCGCGATCTCGGCATTGAGGCGGGCGTCCTCCGGCTGCAGCTCGCGCGCGACGCGGGCCTCGTGCCTGTCCGCCAGGATCGCGGCGCGGCGTTGCTGCAGGTTCCCCGCGGCGAGCGTCCGCAACAGCACCGAGTCGCCGTTGGCGACGTCGATCTTGACCCGGTCGCTCTCCAGCCGGGCGGAGGCGTCGGCGCGATGGGTCTCGGCGGTGATCACCTCCTTCACCGCCTCGTTGGAGAGGAAGACGGCGACGGCGAGAAAGGCCGCCATCACGCCGACGACCATCGCCGCGTTGCGGCCGTGATGCGACTCGAGCCCACCCCTGTCGCCGGCTATCTGGTGCCCCTGCTCGAAGCGCTCATACGATTTGTGGGCCTCCATCGGCGTGGACGGCAGCCTACCCGGCGACGGGCGAGCTGCTTCGATGAAGCATCGTGTGCCCTATGGACCCCCAAGAGCGTCGACCGACGGGTGAGCCGCTGGCCGAGCTGGGCGAGTGGATCGAGGAGGCGCGGACCGCGGGGCTGGCGCAACCGGGCTCGGTGGCGTTCGTCACGGTCGGGGCCGACGGGCGGCCGTCGGCGCGGACCGTGACGCTGAAGCTGCTGGAGGACGACGCGCTCGTCTTCACCTCGGCGCTGTGGACGCGCAAGGCACGGGAGATCGAGGCCAACCCGCACGTCGCCCTGCTCTTCCACTGGCCCTCGCTGGGGCGCCAGGCGCACGTGGTGGGCGAGGCGACCCTCGCCGAGCGTGCCCTGGCCGAGGAGCTGTTCGACCGGCGGGACCTGCTGCACCAGCTGCAGACCACGGTCTCGCGCCAGGGCGAGCCGATCGACGAGCTCGGCCCGCTGCGCGACCGGCTGGCCCATCTCGCCGAGGTACAGGAGACGGCGCCGCCGTGCCCCCCCGACTGGGGCGCCCTGCGCGTGCGACCGGAGGCGATCGAGCTGTGGAGCGAAGCGCCCGACCGGATTCACGAGCGGCGCCTCTTCGAGCGCGACGGCGACGGCTGGGCCGTCACCCTGCTCTCGCCCTGACTAGATGTAGACCCGGCGCCAGCGATCGAAACGATCCTCCCAGCGGTCGAAGCGCTTTTCGAGTTTCTCTTCGAGCTTGTCGAAACGCTCATTCGTCTCGACGCGGAACGACGCCAGCTCGGTGCGGGTTGCGTGCACGTTGGCGTCGACCCGGTCGAAGCCGTCATCGAGCCGTGAATTCTTCGCGCCTAGAGCGCGTCGGCGAGCGGGCCCAGGGTGGCGATGACGTCCTCGAGCGAGGCGTCGGCGAGGTCGGCGAGGGTGCCGTTGGCACGGGTGACGGCGACGCCGAGAGCGAGTGCGACGAGCAGCTCGGCGCGCAGCTCGGGCTGCTCGCAGCCGGCTCTGCGCAGCTCGTCGACCAGGGGCTCGACCAACCGCCCGCCGACGACGGCGCGGACCTGGGTGCGGACCTCCTCGCTCAGGGTCGGGCTGGCGAGGGCGCGGCTGACCGGTCCGTGACCGCGCTCGTCCCAGCGCTCGAGCAGATAGGAGAGGACCGTCTTGGGCTCGAAGTCGGCGGGCCCGTCCTCGTCGCCCACCGGGCCCTCGGCGATCGTCGCCAGGAACAGCCCCTCCTTGCCGCCGAAGTAACGCGCGATCAGGGCCGGGTCGACGCCGGCGCGCTCGCCGATCTCGCGCGTCGTCGCGCGGTCGTAGCCGACCTCGTCGAAGAGGTCGCGACCGGCGTCGAGCAGCGCACGGCGACTGGCCTCGGAGTCGCGCGGCCGAGGCGCCGTGTTAGCCTTGTCACCAGCCGATGTCATCGCTTGATGACAATAACACCGCCGGCGGTCGCGCGCGGCAGCACTACGGCATCACCTTCGCGGTGCTGGCGCTGGCCGGCGCTTCCTACGCGCTGCTGCAGTCGGCGGTGGCTCCCGCCCTTCCCGCTATCCAGGAAGACCTGCACGCCTCGGCCACCGCGACGGCCTGGTTGCTCACCGGCTACCTGCTGAGCGCCTCGGTCCTGACCCCGATCGTCGGCCGCCTCGGCGACATGTTCGGCAAGGAGCGGACGCTGGTGATCACGCTGCTCGTGCTCGCGATCGGCACCCTGCTCGCCGCGGTCTCCAACTCGATCGGGATGCTGATCTTCGCCCGCGTCGTACAGG
Source organism: Solirubrobacterales bacterium (assembly GCA_035712345.1). Taxonomy (GTDB): domain Bacteria; phylum Actinomycetota; class Thermoleophilia; order Solirubrobacterales; family 70-9; genus VRUE01. The sequence goes on along the minus strand of DASTAY010000056.1, from coordinate 44,765 downwards.
GCTCCGGCGGGGCGATCTTCCCGCTCGCCTTCGGCATCATCCGCGACGAGTTCCCGCGCGACAAGGCGGCCCAGGGGATCGCGATGATCTCGGCGATCCTCGGCATCGGCGGCGGCCTCGGGATCATCCTCGCCGGCCCGATCATCGCCGCCTTCGACTATCACTGGCTCTTCTGGTTCCCGTTGATCGCCGTCGTCGCCGCCACCGTGGCGACGATCTTCTTCGTGCCCGAGTCGCCGCTCAAGTCGCCGGGGCGGGTCGACTGGATCGGCTCGCTGCTGCTCTCCGGCTGGCTCGTCCTGCTGCTGCTCGGGATCAGCCAGACGGCGCAGTGGGGTTGGGGCGATCCGCGCGTGCTCGGCCTGGTCGGCGCCGCGCTCCTCGTCATGGCCGTCTGGATACGGGTTGAGGACCGCATGCGCGAGCCGCTGGTCGACATGAAGCTGATGCGCATCCGGGGGGTCTGGACGGTCAACGCCGCCGCCTTCCTGGTCGGCGCCGGGATGTACAGCTCCTTCATCCTCTTCCCCGAGTTCACCGAGGCGCCGGTCAGCTCCGGCTACGGCTTCGGCGCCTCGGTCACCGAGGCCGGGCTCTTCCTCCTGCCCTGCACGATGATGATGTTGATCGTCAGCCCGATCGCCGGCTCGCTGGCCGGCCGGGTCGGCTCGCGGGTCACCCTGATCGCCGGCTCGATGGCCTCGGCGCTGGCCTTCGCGCTGATCACCGTCGCCCACACCGATCCGGTCGACGTCTACTTCTCGACCGCCCTGCTCGGCGCCGGGATCGGCCTTGCCTTCGCCTCGCTCGCCAACCTCATCGTCGAGGCGGTGCCGCCCCAGCAGACGGCCGTCGCCACCGGGGTCAACACGGTGATGCGGACGCTCGGCGGCGCGCTCGGCGGCCAGCTCGGCGCCAGCCTGATCGCCGGCACTGTCACCGCCGCCGGGTTGCCGACCGACCAGGGCTTCACCTTCGCCTTCCTGCTGGCCGCCGGCGCCTGCCTGCTCGCCGGCGTGGCGAGCATCGCCGTGCCGAAGCCGCCGCGCGCCGGGGTGGGCGGGGCCCTCGTCACCGCAGGGGCGACCGAGTCGTGAGCTGGTATCGCAACATCCTCGTCGCCATCGACGGCTCGCCGGATGCCGATGCCGCCCTGCGCCACGCGGTCTCCCTCGCCCACGACCAGAACGCGCGACTGACCCTGCTGACGGTCGTGCCGCCACCGCCGAAGCCGGTCGGCGCCGGAGTCGCCCCGCCGCAGGACCTCACCGAGCTCTACGTGAAGATCCTCCGCGAGGCGACCGAGAAGCTCCCCGACGACGTCGGCGTCACCACCCGGCTCGAGCACGGGCCGATCGCCGAGACGATCCTCCGCATCGTCGGCCAGGGCGATCACGACCTGCTGGTGATGGGCTCGCACGGACACAGCCGCGTGCGGCGGGCGCTGCTCGGCTCGGTCTCCGAGCGGCTCCTGCACTCGGCGACGATCCCGGTGCTGATGATGCGCGCGGAGCTCGGCTCGTGAGCCGCGCGAACGGCGGCGCGGCCGGCGACCGCTACAAGTGGATCGCGCTGTCCAACACCACCCTGGCGGTGCTGCTGGCGACGCTCGACGCCTCGATCACGCTGATCGCGATGCCGGCCATCTTCCGCGGCATCCACCTCGACCCGCTCGTCCCCGCCAACAGCGCCTACCTGCTCTGGATGATCCTCGGCTACCTCGTCGTGACCAGCGTGCTGATCGTCAGCCTCGGCCGGCTCGGCGACATGTTCGGCCGCGTGCGCATCTACAACCTCGGTTTCGTCATCTACACCGTCGCCTCGCTGTTCCTGACGATCAACTGGCTGACCGGACAAGCGGGCGCCACCTATCTCGTGGTCTTCCGCATCGTCCAGGGGGTCGGCGGCGCCTGCCTGCTGGCCAACGCGGCGGCGATCATCACCGACGCCTTCCCGGTCAACCAGCGCGGCATGGCGCTCGGGATCAACAACATCGTCGGCGTCAGCGGCATGTTCGTCGGCCTCGTCCTCGGCGGCCTGCTCGCGCCGATCGACTGGCGGCTGGTCTTCTTGATCTCGGTCCCGGTCGGCCTCTTCGGCACGGTCTGGGCCTACCTGAAACTGAAGGAGATCAGCACCCCGCGGCGGGCCAAGATCGACTGGTGGGGCAACGTCACCTTCGCCCTCGGCCTGGTCCTCATCATGGTCGCGGTCACCTACGGCATCCGCCCCTACGGCGGCTCGCCGACCGGCTGGGGCAGCCCGCGGGTGCTCGCCCTCTTCGCCGGCTCGGCGATCTCGCTCGCCGCCTTCGCCGCGATCGAGCTGCGCGTCGCCGAGCCGATGTTCCGGCTGGCGCTCTTCCGCATCCGCGCCTTCACCTTCGGCACGCTCTCGACCTTCCTCGCCGCGGTCGCGCGCGGTGGCCTGATGTTCATGCTGATCATCTGGCTGCAGGGGATCTGGCTGCCCCAGCACGGCTACAGCTTCACCGAAACGCCGCTCTGGGCCGGCATCTACATGCTGCCGCTGACCCTGGGAATCCTGATCGCCGGGCCGATCTCCGGCTACCTCTCCGATCACTACGGCGCCCGCCTCTTCGCCACCGGTGGCATGGTCGGCGCCGCGGCCAGCTTCGCGATGCTGATGGCCCTGCCGACCGACTTCACCTACTGGATCTTCGCCGCGATCCTCTTCTTCAACGGGATCTCGATGGGCATGTTCGCCTCGCCCAACCGGGCCGCGGTGATGAACAGCCTCCCGGCCGCCGACCGCGGCGCCGGGGGCGGCATGAACCAGACCTTCCAGAACTCCGCCCAGGTGCTCTCGATCGGGATCTTCTTCACGCTGATGATCGTCGGGCTCGCCTCGAGCCTGCCGCACACGTTGAGCAGCGGCCTGCAGGCGCACGGCGTGCCCGCGGCCGTCGCGCATCGCGCCTCCCACGCGCCGCCGATCTCGGTCCTCTTCGCGGCCTTCCTCGGCTACAACCCGGTCCAGCACCTGGTCGGCGCGGAAACGCTCGCCGCCCTGCCGTCCCATGCCCATGCCGCGCTCACCGGCGCCGACTTCTTCCCCCACCTGATCTCCGGGCCCTTCCGCGACGGCCTCGACATCGCCTTCGTCTTCGCCATCGTCGCCTGTCTGGTCGCCGCGGCGGCCTCGCTGCTGCGCGGCGGCCGCTATCACCACGCCGAGGAGCCGGCGGCCGCGCCGAGCGAGCCGGGACAGATCCCAAACCTGGAGGAGCAGCATGCAAGTTGAGTGGCACGGGCAGTCGGCTTTCTCGCTGCGCGGCGAGAGCGGAAGCGTCTTCATCGACCCCTTCGGCGACGTCGCGTCGGCGATGGCGAGCCGCGACATCGTCTTCGAGTACCCGCCGATCGAGGTCGACGAGATCGACCTGCTGCTGGTGACCCATGAGCACCTCGACCACAACGCGGTCGAGGTCATCGGCGGTGAGCCGGTCACGCTGCGCGCGACCGCCGGCCGGCACGAGTCGCCGCTCGGCGAGGTGCTCGGCATCGCCTCCGAGCACGACGCCGCCGCGGGCACCGAACGCGGCCCGAACACGATCTTCGCCTTCGAGCTCGACGGCCTCCGCGTCGCCCACTTCGGCGACTTCGGCCAGAGCGCGCTGCGGCCCGAGCAGGCCGCGGCCCTGGGCGAGGTCGACCTGCTCATCCTCCCCGTCGGGGGCGGTCCGACGATCGGCGCCGAGCAAGCGGCCGCGATCGTCCGCGAGGTCACGCCCCGCTGGGTCGTGCCGATGCACTACCGCACGCCGCGCATCGGCTTTCTCGAGACCGAGGAGGAGTTCCTCGGCCTGCTCGACCGCGTCGAGCGCTGCGCGGGGCCCCGCTTCGAGACCGCCGACCTGCCGGCGAGCGATGGCCCGGTGGCCGTCGTCCCCGCCGCCCCCTGATTCAGCCGGCGCGCCGTAGAGGTTTTGGCCGCATAGCGGACCTAACCTCTACGGCGCCTGCATCGACATGGCGACGGGTCGATCGGCGAGGGACTGCTACCGTGAGGCGGTCGGGTCTGGCCTAAGGGCACCCGAGAGGTTCCGTTTCCTCCGTGCGCTGCTTTGCGTCTAGGGGTCGCTGGATCTCCCCTATTCGCTCAAAAAGGAGCACACAACCCATGTCGTTCGCCGATCTCGGCGTATCCAAGCCTGTCGTGCGCGCGCTCTCACAGCGCGGCATCGACCAACCCTTTCCCGTCCAACAGATGGTCGTCAGCGACGCGCTCGCCGGCCATGACCTGCTCGTCCAGTCGCCGACCGGCTCCGGCAAGACGCTCGCCTTCGGCGTGCCGCTCGTCGACCGGGTCGATCCGGGCGCGAAGCGCCCCTCCGCGCTCGTCCTCGCCCCGACGCGCGAGCTGGCGAGCCAGATCGTCGACGAGCTCAAGTCGATCGCCGAGGCGCGCCGGCTGTGCATCGCCGCCGTCTACGGCGGCGTCGGCTTCGGCCCGCAGAGCGCCGCCGCCAAGCGCGCCGACATCGTCGTCGCCACCCCGGGCCGGCTCGAGGACCTGATCGCACGCGGCACGATCTCGCTCGCACAGGTCCGCATCCTCGTCCTCGACGAGGCCGACCGCATGCTCGACATGGGATTCAAGCCCGCCGTCGACCGGATCGTCTCCCAGACCCCCCGCGAGCGGCAGACGCTCTTCTTCTCGGCCACCCTGGAGGGCGCGATCGGCAAGGTCGCCGCCGCCTACACGCGCGAGCCGCGCCGCCACACCCGCGAGGCGAGCAAGGCGGAGGCGGCCGACATCGAGCACCGCTTCCTCCACCTCGACTCGCAGAGCGCCAAGCTCGAGCACCTGGTCGAGCAGCTGCGTGGCGAAGAGGGCGGCCGCACGCTGGTCTTCGTCCGCACCAAGCGCGGCGCCGACCGCCTGGTCAAGCGCCTGCGCAAACATCGTGTCGAGGCCGCGGCGATGCACGGCGACAAAAGCCAGGGCCAACGCGAACGTGCCCTCGCCCGCTTCGAGAAGGGCGACGTCGACGCCCTCGTCGCAACCGACGTCGCCGCCCGCGGGATCGACGTCGAGGGGATCACACAGGTGGTCAACTTCGACGCTCCGGGGGACCAGGACTCCTACGTCCACCGGGTCGGCCGCACCGGGCGCGCCGGAAGACGCGGCACCGGGATCAGCTTCGTCCTCGCCGACCAGGCGGACGAGGTGCGCAAGATGGCCGTCGCGCTGGGCCTCGTGCGCGAGTTCGACCATGGCCGCGGCGAGCGGCCGGCGGCGGAGTCCCAGCCGCAACGCCGGCAAGAGCGCCCGCCGGGATCGGGCCGCCCTCGGCGTCGCCGCCGCCGGCCCAAGGCGGCCCGATGAAGGCACCGAGACCGGTCATACGTCCGCTTTCGGCCGGCGCCGTTACCCGCCAGGGCGCGGAGCGTCGATAGGCGACCATGGAGTTCGGCATCGCACTTGCCCTGGTCGCAGCCGTGATGACCAACCTGGCATCGCTGCTCAAGCACCGCGGCTGCCACCGGGCCGAGCCGATTCGCATCCGGCAGCCGCTGCGCAGCGCCCGCGCGCTGGCGGGCTCGCGCTGGTTCGCCGCCGGTTGGGGCCTTGCCGCGCTCGCCTGGCTGGTCCACCTGACCGCCCTCTCGATGGCGCCGATCTCGCTCGTGCAGGCGGTGCTCGCCGGCGGGGCGGTGCTGCTGGCCGTGATCTCGCAGCGCGTCCTCGGCGACCCGGTCGAGCGACAGCAGTGGCTGGCGCTCGCCCTGGGCGGGACCGGGCTCGCGCTGCTCGCCGTCACCCTGCCGCAGCTGAGCGGCAGCCACTCGCAGTTCGCAGTCGGGCCGATGCTCGGCTTCGAGGGCGGTCTCGCGCTGCTCGCCAGCGGTCTCGCGCTCGGCCACCGCTCGCCGCGCCTCGCGGAGCGCCGCGGCGTGCTGCTCGCCGTGCTGGCCGGCACCCTGATCGCCTTCGCCGGGATCGCGATCAAGGGCCTGTTCGGCGCCGACGGGGTCTCGATCGCGCTGATCGCCCCCTGGATCGCGCTCACCGTCCTCTGCGGCGCCCTCGCCCAGTACGCGACCGTCGCCGCCCTGCAGGGAGGGCAGGCGATCGAGACGATCGGCCTGATCGGGCTGGTCGCCAACGCGACCCAGATCGCCGCCGGCGTGCTCGTCTTCGGCGACCCGCTCTCCGCCGACCCGCTCGGCCTCGCCCTGCAGGCGAGCGCCTTCGCGATGGTCTGCGCCTCGGCGCTGCTGCTGCCCTCGCGCGCACCACGGGCACTGCCTGCCTGAACCCACCCCGGGCTCCCTCCGTACATCGGGCGACGCGCGGCGCAAGGCCGTAGCCCGAACCAGGAGGCAGTCCAGTGAACAGAACCCTTCCAGCCATCGCCATCCTCGCGCTCGGCGTGCTGTTGGCAGTCAGCGGCTGCGGCGGAGGCAGCAGCTCCAGCTCCGCCGAAGGCGGCGCCTACGGCTCCGGCGGAAAAGCGGCGAGCGCCAAGAGCGCGAGCGCAAACAGCGAACCGAGCGGCAGCGCCGCCGCCGTCGCGGTCGCGACGAGCCCCGAACTGGGCAAGAAGATCATCGTCGACTCCGAAGGCTTCACCCTGTATGACTTCCACAAAGACAAGGGCACCAAGTCGGCCTGCTACGGAGCGTGCGCCAACGCTTGGCCGCCGCTGACCACGAGCGGAGCGGCGCAGGCGATGAAAGGCGCCGAAGCGAGCAAGCTCGGCACGACCAAGCGCAGCGACGGCACCGTCCAGGTGACCTACGCCGGCCATCCGCTCTACACCTTCGTCGAGGACTCCAAGCCCGGCGAGGCGAAAGGCAACGACGTCAGCGCCTTCGGCGCCCAGTGGTACGCGCTCGAGCCCAGCGGCGAAGAGGCGGGCGGTTAGTAACGTGCCGGCCTCATGCTCGAGGCCGGACGCGCACGCGGGGCAGGTTCTGGGCGCATCGCCTCGACCTGCCTCGCGCTTGCCTGCCTGACCAGCCTCGCCCAGACTCCGGCCGCCACGGCTGCGACGGAAGAAAGCGCGGCGGCCAAGGTGGAGGTCGGCAGGGTGCGGATGACGGCCCCCGTCGATGGCCGCAGCGCCCTGCTGATCCCCGTCCGCTACCCGATCCAGCTGCTCGGCCAGCCGCTCGAACTGCGGCTGACCCTGCGCCGACCCGGCCGCGGCGGGGCGATCCGGGGCTGGCGCCTGCACGCGCGCGCCAACGGCGGCGACCTGCGCCGCCCCGAGCGACGGCGGCGCTTCACCTTCGTCCACCGGATCGCGCTCGGGCCGCAGCTGACGCGACAGCTCGAGCTCGGCGTCGGCGCCGGCAACCACGCCGGTCGGGCGCGACCCATCGTGCAGGTGGACACGGCGGCGGTGCTCGACCTCAACCGCGACGGCGCGGCGGAGCTCGACTCGACCGACCGCGAGCTGCAGACCCTCCCCCGTGGGCACGCGGAGCGGCGGCTCTGCAGCAGCGTGCCCCTGCTGCGTGCCAGGCCGGGCAAGCCCGTCAGCGTGCCGCTGCCGAGTTGCGGCACGCTGACGGGCTGGCGGATAGCCCGGCCTCCCGCACACGGCTCCGCCAGGATCCGCGGGGATCGCCTGACCTACCGCTCGGCCGGCCGCTTCCGCGGGGCGGACTCGCTGAGGCTGCGGCAGCGACGGGGCGGCGGGGCGACCCGCTCGTCCCATGGCCGCGGCCGCTCGGCGCCAGTCGAGATCAGGGTGCTGCGGCGCAGCGGCCTCGTCGTGCGGGCGATCGGCGACTCGGTCACGGCTGGCTTCGGCTACTACGACGACGGCACGCTGATGCCGTTCACCGACCTGCTCTCCTGCAAGCCGGCGGGAAAGCTCTACGACGACGCCTGCTCGTCGAACTCGACCAACCGCGGCGACGAAGAATCGGAAGTGCGCTACGCGCCCGACTACGGGCTCTCCAACGACGTCTCCTGGGCGGCCCAGTGGGCAAACGAAAACGGCGTCACCAACTACGAGAACCTCGCCGTCAGCGGCTCCGAACCGTCCGACTGGCTGCCGGGCGGTCAGCTCTTCTCGACGCTTCAGAAGCTCGAGGCGGAAGAACCCGATTACGTCCTGATGACGATCGGCGCCAACCCGCTGCTCTCCGACATGCTCTTCGGCGTCGACGAGATGGGCTGCGCGATCTGGTCGGATCTCTTCGGCCGCTACCGGGAATGCATCGAGGAAGCCTTCGCCGGGGCACACCTGCACGCCAATTTGAAGCGCCTCTACGAAGAGCTCGTCGACAACACCGAGGCGACGATCTACCTGATGCAGTACCACCTCTCGATCCCCTCGGTGGCGCTCGCCTACAGCGCCACCCAGATCGCCGAGATGGGCGAACTGCTGAACGGCGAAATCGCCGCGGTCGCGGCCGAAATCGGCTCGCCCCAGCTGCACGTCGTGACGCCGCCGCACTTCGCCGTCGGCATCGACATCTCGCCGGTCTACCCGTCCGAATACTCCTGCTCGAGCCTCGGCTACGAGGTGGACGGCCCCAGCGTGCAATCCGAACCGACCCAGGACGAGCTGCTCGTCGGCCACCCGCTCTCCTTCTGCTCGGGGCCGCGCGAAGGCCCGCCCTGGGTGATCGGCGGCGACACCGGCATCCACCCCAGCGCCGCCGGCTACACGCAGATGGCCTCGCGGGTCCCCGCGCCGTAGCGCCGACGGCGAGCGCCGTAGAGGTTTGGCTCGCATAGCGGACCAAACCTCTACGGCGCGGCGCTATGGTCAGACGATGCCGCCACCGTCCTGGCCAGCCGCCTCCTATGACGACTGGGCGGAGACCTGCGACGCGCTGCACGCTCACACGCAGGTGCTGGGGAAGCTCGCGGCGGAGCTGGCGCCGCCCGAGCCGCAGCTCCAGCACGCCGCCCTGCGGCTGAGCGCACGGGGCTGGGAGACGGCGCCGCTGCCGGCGAGCGACGGCTCCGGGGCGCTGGTCGTCGCGCTCGACCTTCGCAACCACGAGGCCGTCGCCGAGCACAGCGACGGTGGGACGCGGCGGGTGCCGCTGACCCCCCACCGCGCCGTCGGCGAGGTGACGCGCGAGCTGCTCGCCGCGGTCGGCGAGCTGGCCGGGCCGGTCGAGATCGACCCCACCCCGCAGGAGGTCTCCTGGAGCGTCCCCCTCGATGCCGACACCGAGCACGCCACGTATGAGCCCGAGCAGGTCGCCGCCTACTTCGCCGCCGCCACCGGGGCCGCCCTCGTCCTCTCCGCCTTCCGCGCTCCCTATCGCGGCCGCTCGACCCCCGTCAACGCCTGGTGGGGATCCTTCGACCTCGCCGTGAGCCTCTTCTCCGGCGCCCCGGCCGAGCCCCCCTCCGACGACTTCATCATGCGCAACGCGATGGACTCCCAAGAGGTCGCGCTCGGCTGGTGGCCCGGCGACGGCCGCTACGGCAAGGCCGCCTTCTACGCCTACGCCCACCCGGCGCCGGAGGGGTTCGGCGCCGGCGCGGTCGGCCCGGAGGCGGCGCGCTGGGAGGAAGCGCTGGGCGAGTACGTGCTCGACTGGGACGACGTGCGCAGCGCCGCCGACCCGCATGCCTACGCGCTCGAGTTCGCCCGCTCGGCCTTCCTCCACGCCTGCCTGGTCTGCGGCTGGGATGAGTCGCTCGCGGCCAGCGCCGAGGGCAAGCCGCCGCCGGTCTCCTGAGCCGGTGGCCTTGTAGCTCTCTTATAGTCGAGTATCCTTTAGCGCCAGATGGCGCCGACGACCTTCATCACCCTCGGCCCGACCGGCACCTGCCACGAGCGCGCAGTCAAGCGCTACGCGGAGTTCCAGGGCGTCGAGGACTACGAGATCGAGCTGATCACGGACTTCTTCGTCGGGTTGGAGATGCTGCGCGAAACGCCGGGCGCGTTCCTCGTCCAGTGCAGCGCCCATCCCAAGGTGCACGAGATCACCGAGAAGCACTGGACCGAGGTCTGGGTCGTCGACACCTTCATCTACCCGACCAAGCACCTGGTGCTGCTCAGCCGGCGCGAGGTCGAGCGGCCGCGCTCGCTGGGGATCGTCCCGGCGACCAAGGGCTACGTCGACCTCTCCCGCTGGGAGGAGGTGATCGACGTCGTCTCCAAGCCGGTCGTCGCCGAGGAGCTGCTCGCCGGGCGCTACGACTCCGGCCTGACCCACATGGAGCACGTCGAGGACCACGCCGACGAGTTGCGGCTCGACCTCGACATCGGCGAAATCGACACCACCTGGGTCGTCTACGGGCGCGAGAAGCGCTTCCGCGGCGAGGTGATCGGCATCCCCTCCGCCGAGCTCTTCACCCAGAGCGCCGTCGAGACTCAGACCGCGTAGCGGCTCGGACCTCCGCGGCGAGAGCGGCCGGGGTGTCACACCGGCGGCGCGTCGCTCGGCTCCTTGTTGGAGACTAGGAGCGTTTCCGAATGGAGGTATTCGCTGGATGAAGGTGGCCGTAACGGGTGGGACGGGCGTGCTCGGGGCGCTCGTGGTGGCGCAGCTCGCGGCGCGCGGGGACCAAGTCCTCGCGCTCAGCCGCGCGCCCGGCGAGGCGCTGCCCGGAGGGGCCTCGCACCGGCGGGTCGACCTGACCACGGGCGAGGGGCTTGCAGATGCGCTCGCCGGGGTCGAGGCTGTCGTCAACGCCGCCAACTCCAACCCCCGCAACGCGGCCCCGGTGCTCATCGAGGGGACGCGGCGCCTGCTGCAAGCCGAGGCGGCGGCCGGGGTGCGCCACCACGTCGACGTCTCGATCGTCGGCTGCGACCGGGTGCCGATGCGCTACTACGGCGTCAAGGTCGCCCAGGAGGAAGCGATAGCCGCGGGTGACGTCCCGTGGAGCCTCGTGCGCGCGACCCAGTTCCACGACCTGCTCGACGGGCTCTTCGAGAGCGCTGCCCGATTCCGGCTCTCGCCGCGCGGCAGCGCCCGCCTGCAGCCGATCGCCCCGACCGTGGTCGCGGAACGCCTGGCCGAGGCGGCGCACGCCGAGCCGCGGGGGCGGCTGCCCGACGCAGCGGGGCCGCAGATGCTGACCCTGAGCGAGCTGGCCCGCACCTGGAACGCGGCGAAGAAGCGCGCGTCGTTGCCCGCCCGCATCCCGATGGTCGGCAGGGCCGGCCGCTCGCTGCGCGAAGCGGCGCTCTGCAACCCGGCGGTCGGCGACGGGCCGAGCTTCGAGCGGTGGCTCGCCGATGGATGATCTCGCCGCAATGAGATCGGCGAACGCGGCCCGCGTCGCGCTGGCGATCCTGCTGATCTCGGCGGCATCGGTCGGCCTCGTCGCGGCCTTCGCGCCGCACACCTTCTACGCGGACTTCCCGTTCCTGCGCCATTGGGTCGACCTGCTGCCGCCCTACAACGAGCATCTCGTCACCGACGTCGGCGGCCTCTACCTCGGCTTCGCGGTCCTCTTCGCCTGGGCCGCATGGACCCTGCAGCCGAGCCTCGTCCGTGCATCCTGCGTCGCGTTCCTGCTCACCTCCGTGCTCCACCTGATCTTCCACGCCACCCATCTCGAGGGCTTCGACACCGGCGACGCGATCGCCCAGATCGGCTCGCTCGCCTTCCTGCTGATCCCTCCTGCGGTGGCGATCTGGGCGGTCAGCCCGCGCCGTCCGCCCGCCTGAGCAGGTCGAGCAGCGCGCGCTGGTCGGCGGCGGGCATCTTCGTCACCCACTCGGGCGGCTTCTCCACCGCCCGGGACAGGCGCCTGCGGACCCGCCGCCCCTCGGCCGTCAGCGCGATCAGCTTCACCCTCCGGTCCTCCTCGGAGGTCGTGCGCACGGCAAGGCCGCGCGCTTCTAGCCCGTCGACGATGCCGGTGACGTTGGAGTTGTCGCAGTGCAGGATCGCGGCGATCTCGCTCATCGCCCGCGGCTTCTCGAGCGCGCGCAGGGCGCCGAACGTCGCCGGGCGCAGGCCGAGCTCGCGGGCGATTGCCAAGAACGGCGGTGGGTATACGAGCTGGGCGAGCAACCGCCAGGCCTCCGTGGCGGGGTCTCCGCCCGCCGCACCGGACCTCGGCTTTTCCCTCGACGCGCCCACCGCGATGCATCTTAATCTCAATCTTGGTAAACCTCAACCATTGAGATGAGCGAGCAAACGGGACAAGCGGGGATCGAAGCCGAGGGGCTGGTGCGCGAGTTCAAGAACGGCCCGCGGGCGGTCGACGGGATCGACCTGCGGGTCGCCCCCGGTGAGATCTACGGCTTCCTCGGCCCCAACGGGGCGGGCAAGTCGACGACCGTGCTGATGCTGACCACGCTGCTGCCGCCGACGGCGGGGGTCGCGCGGGTGGCGGGCTTCGACATCGCGAGCGAAGGCGGCAAGGTGCGCGGGGCGATCGGCGCGGCGCTGCAGGAAGCGGCGCTCGACCCGCTGCTGACCGGCCGCGAGCACATGCGCCTGCAGACCGCGCTGCACGGCATCCCGAAGGCCGAGCGGACCGAGCGCTCCGACGAGCTGCTCGCCCGGGTCGGCCTCTCCGAAGCGGCCGACCGCAAAGTCGGCGGCTACTCGGGCGGGATGAAGCGGCGACTCGACCTGGCGCTCGCGCTCGCCCACCGGCCGAGCATCCTCTTCCTCGACGAGCCGACGACCGGCCTCGACATCCAGAGCCGCACGGCGCTCTGGGACGAGGTCGCGGGCCTGGCCAAGGAGGGCGTCACCGTCTTCCTCACCACCCAGTACCTGGAGGAGGCCGACGCGCTCGCCGACCGGGTCGGGATCATCGACCACGGCACGATCGTCGCCGAGGGGACGCCGGCCGAGCTCAAGGCGGAGATCGGCCGCCCCACCGTCGAGGCCGTCCCACGCGACATCGCCGACCAGGAGCGGGTGGCGAGGGCGCTGCAACCGTTCGGCGAGGCGACGACCGCCTCGCACCGGGGCGCCGCCTCGGTGCGGCTGGAGGGCGGCGAGTCCCAGCTCGCCGACGTGGTCCGGGCGCTCGACGCGGCGGGGATCTCGATCGAGCAGCTGCAGCTGCATGCGCCCTCGCTCGACGACGTCTTCCTCGCCAAGACCGGCCGCTCGCTGGAGGGCGCCGGCGAGGACGCCGAGAGCGAGCCGGGGAGCGGGGAAATGGAGGCGGTGGGCGCTTCGTGAACGCGACCCTGCGCACCCAGGTCGGCCAACTGGCCCGCCGCTCGGTGCTGCGCACGCTGCGACAGCCGGGGCAGATAGTGCCGGCGCTGATCTTCCCGCTCTTCCTGCTCGCGGTGAACTCGGGCGGGCTCAAAAGCGCGACCGACCTGCCCGGCTTCCCGACCGACTCCTACCTCACCTTCGCCCTCGCGGTGCCCTTCATGCAGGGGGCGCTGTTCTCGGTGATGAACGCCGGCACCGATCTCGCCCGCGACATCGAGACGGGCTTCCTCAACCGCCTCGCGCTGACGCCGCTGCGCGGCGCGGCGCTGCTCAGCGGCCTGCTCGCCGGCGCCGTCGTGCTCGGCGTGGTGCAGGGCGCCGTCTACCTCAGCGTCGGCCTGATCGCCGGCGCCGATCTCGCGGCCGGCGCCGGCGGCGCCCTGGTCATCGTCGCCCTCTCGGTCTCGGTCACCGTCGCCTTCGGCACGCTCGGCCTCTTCGCCGCGCTGCGCATGGGGAGCGGCGAGGCGGTGCAGGGGCTCTTCCCGGTCTTCTTCGTCTTCCTCTTCCTCTCCTCGATGTCGCTGCCGCTGGAACTGCTGCAGACCGACTGGTTCCACGCGGTCGCCAGCGTCAACCCGGTCTCCTACCTGCTGCAGGCCTTCCGCTCGCTCCTGATCGAAGGCTGGAACCTCGGCGAGCTGGCGCTCGGCTTCGCGATCGCCGCGGCGATAGGGACGATCGGCATGTACGCGGCGACGCGCACGCTGAAGACGAGGCTGGTGAGGACGTGACCCGCAAGAGCCCATCCGAAAACCCGCGTGTGCGGCTGGCGAGCGCCGGACCAAGCGGGGCAAGGACGCAGGGAGGCCGAATAGCAGCGCTATTTGGCCGACCGAGGACGCCGCACCGCGCAGCGTCCGCCGCCGCCAGACGTGCGCGGGGGGTTTCGGATGGGCTCTAAGATTGCCGTCGCCGTCGCCTGGCGCAGCATCCACAACTTCCTCTCCAACCCGCAGTTCCTCGCGCCGGGCATCCTCTTCCCGCTCTTCTTCTTCACCGCCTTCGCCGGTGGCCTCTCGGCGATCGGCAGCGCGCCCGGCTTCGAATTCCCCAGCGGCTACACCGCCTTCCAGTTCGTCTTCGTCCTGCTCCAGTCGGCGGCCTTCGGCGGCGTCTTCACCGGGTTCGGCATCGCCCGCGACTTCGAGACCGGCTTCGCCCGGCGCTACCTGCTGGCGGCCAGCGACCGGCGCGGAATCGTCGCCGGCTACGCCATGGCGGCGCTGGTGCGGGCGTTGATCACCTGGACGGTGCTCACCGTCGTCGCGCTCGTCGTCGGCATGCAGGTGGGCGGTGAGGGCGTCGAACTGATCGGCCTCTACGGGCTGGCGATCCTCGTCAACCTCACGGCGACGCTGTGGGCGGCCGGGGTCGCGATGCGGGTGCGCTCGATCCAGGGCGGCCCGCTGATGCAGTTCCCCGTTTTCCTGATCCTCTTCCTGGCCCCCGTCTACGTGCCGCTGAGTCTGCTCAGCGGCTGGATCCACGCCGTCGCCTCGGTCAACCCGGTCACCGCCTTGCTCGAGGCGGGCCGCGGCTTCATCTCCGGCGAACCGGTGGTCGTCGCCCTCGCCTTCGCCGTAGCGGTCGTCCTCCCCGCCGTCTTCGCTCTTTGGGCGCGGGGCGGCCTCAAACGCGCCGAAGCCGCCGGCTGAGCCGACGCCACGGGGCGCCTGGCGGGATCGGTCCTACTCCGAGCCGCGCACCAGGCCGATCAGGTGACCCTCGGGATCGGTGAACTGGCCGAGCTCGATTTCGCCCATGATCGTCTCCGGGCCCATCACGCGGGTGCCGCCGAGCTGCTCGGCCTTTTGCAGAGCCCGCTCGACGTCGGGCACGGCGACGTAGAAGGTGACGTGGCCCTCGTAGCCGTCGGGCCCCGGGCCGATGCCGCCGCCGATGCTGCCCATGTTCGAGGGGTTGTCCTCGCCTTTGACGAGCCCGTAGCTCATCGGGTTGCTGGCGTCGATCTTCCAGTCGAACAGGTCGGCGTAGTAGCTCTGCAGCTTGCTCCCGTCCTTACCGACCACCTCGAAATGCACCACCGGCTGTCCCATATCTCTCCTCCTTCGACGGGGACGAGTGGTCATTTGACCCCCGGAAACGGGGGCAAAAGGTCCACTCGTCCGATTTCCCTATCCGGCCTCCGAGTACATGGGCTCGGGGGCGCCGTGCTCCTCGGCCTCGCCGGCGCCGGCCATCGCGGCCGGGTCGGGCATCGGTGCGGAGCGCAGGATGAAGACGGCGATCGCCAGCGCCGCCGCGACCAGCCCCGCCGCGACCACGTAGGCGAGGTGGAAGCCGGAGTTGAGCGCGGCGGCGTGCGAGGCGCCCTCGGCCAGCTTGTCGGAGGTGCGTTCGGCGGCGAGCGTGGCGAGCAGCGCGAGGCCGATCGCGCCGCCGACCTGGGCGCTGGTGTTGACCACGCCCGAGGCGAGCCCGGCGTCCTCCGGGGTCGCTCCGGACATCGCCAGCGTCATCAGCGAGGGGAACGAGATCCCCACGCCGACGCCGAAGAGGAGCAGCGGCGGCAGCAGGTCGGGCAGGTAGCTGCCGTCGACCGGCGTGCGGGCGAAGAGCAGCAGCGCGATGCCGACCAGGATCATCCCCGGGATCAGCATGTTGCGCGGGCCGAAGCGCATGATCAGCTTTTCCGAGTAGCCGAGCGAGAGCGTGCCCATCACCAGCGTCGTCGGCAGGAAGGCGAGGCCGACTTCGAGCGGGTCGTAGCCGAGGATCTCCTGCAGGTAGAGGGCGCCGAGGAAGAAGGTCGAGAACATCCCGGCGACGAGCAGCATCTGCAGCCCGTTGGCGCCGGAGACGTTGCGCGAGCGGAACAGCCGCAGCGGCATCAGCGGGTTGGCGATCCGCGCCTGGCGCACGACGAAGGCGGTCTCCAGGGCCAGCGAGATCGCGCCGAGGATCAGGGTCTGGGTCGACCCCCAGCCCTTTTCGGAGACCTCGAGGATCGTGTAGACGCCGAGCATCAACCCGCTCGTGATCAGCACCGCGCCGAGGACATCGGCGCCCTTGCCGAAGCCCAACCCGGGCCGGTCGGCGACCAGGCGGCGGGTGAAGACGAAGGTCCCGATCCCGATCGGGAGGTTGATGAAGAAGATCCAGTGCCAGGCGATCGCCTCGGTCAGCACGCCGCCGAGCAGGAGGCCGATCGTGCCGCCCGCCGAGGCGACGAAGCCATAGACGCCGATCGCTTTCGCCTGCTCGCGCGGCTCCGGGAACATGGTCACGATCATGCCCAGGACCACCGCCGAGGTGAGCGCGCCGCCGACGCCCTGGACGAAGCGCGCCGCGACCAGCATCTCCTGGCTCTGGGAGACACCGCAGAGCAGCGAGGCCGTGGTGAAGACGACCAGGCCGGCGAGGAAGACGCGGCGCTGACCGAGCAGGTCGCCGAGCCGGCCGGCGAGCAGGAGCAGGCCGCCGAAGGGGACCAGGTAGGCGTTGACCACCCAGGCCAGGTTGCTCTGCGAGAAGCCGAGGTCGTCCTGGATCGAAGGCAGCGCGACGTTCACGATCGTGATGTCGAGGACGATCATCAGGACCCCGGCGCAGAGGACGTAGAGGGCGAGCCAGCGGTTGTGCGATTCGTTCGGCATCGGGCCACCTTAGCAAATGGTTCAGAAAAAGGACCCACCAGTTGTAAATTTATATTAACCCTGTAGACTGGTCGGCGTGGAAAGGAAGAAGCGTTCATACGGTGAGGCGTGCCGCTTCGCCTATGCGCTCGACCTGGTCGGCGAGCGCTGGGCGCTGCTCGTCGTGCGTGAGCTGCTGCTCGGCCCGAAGCGCTTCACCGACCTGCGCGCCGGGCTGCCCCATGCCAGCCCCAACATCCTCTCGGAGCGGCTGCGCGAGCTCGAGCGCAACGGCATCGTGCGGCGGCGCGAGCTGCCGCCGCCGGCGGCCACCCACGTGTATGAGCTGACCGAGTGGGGCGCGGAGCTGGAGCCGATCGTGACCAAGCTGGGCGCCTGGGGCGCGCGCTCGCCGGTCCCGCCCGAGAGCCAGGAGATCGGGCCCGACTCGATCGTGCTGGCGCTGCGGTCGCTGTTCGACCGCGAGGCGGCGGGCGATCTCGACGCCACTTACGGGCTGCGCATAGGTGAGGACGACTACCGCGTCGGTATCCGCGAGGGTGAGCTGACGCTGGACCGTGGACCGGTTGAGGACCCGACCGCGCGCTTCGAATTCGCCGAGGCGGGCCTGATGGCCGCTGTTCTCAGTGGCGAGCTGCCACTAGACGAGGCGCTCGCCTCGGGGGCGATGAAGCTCGAGGGCTCCAAGCGCGAGGCCCGCTTCCTCCGCCTCTTCCCGATGCCCGAACCGTGCTCGCCGGGAACCGATCCCGGTAGGGGTGAAACGTCTTGTACTTTTTCGTCGAGTGCAGCGGGCGCCAGCTAAGCCCGACTCACCGAAAAAGTTAAGTGGAACCCCTACCGGGATCGGTTCTTGCCGCCTAACTCATTTCGCCACCGGACCGAGGATCGCGGCCGCCCCCGTCATGCCGGCCAGGTTCGGGTGGACCGGCGCCGCCGGGTTGGTCGGCACGAGCGGCTCGACCCAGCGCGTCGTGGCGCTCTTGCAGGCGTCGTGACCGAGGCTTGCGTTGTACCAGTTGACCACCGAGGCCCCGTTGGCGGCGGCCTGCGTGGCGAGCATCGCGTTCAGTTCCTTCTCCTTGGCTCGCAGGTAGGGGACGTCGCCGAAACCGAGCGGCATCTGCGGCCAACAGCCGAAGCCGGTTTCCGGCAGGATGTCCGCGTAGTTGACGACGAACACCTCGGCGTTCGGCGAGCGGCTGTGGATCCCCTGCAGCACGGCCGCCACCTTCGGCGCCGTGGCGGCGATCCGTTCGGCGATCTGATCGTGGCCGCCGGAGTCGTACTTGTCCTTGCAGGGAGTGCTGAACGGGTTGAGCGTGACGCAGCTTTCGATGATTTCCGAGAAGCCGATGTCGTTGCCGCCGATCGTCAGCGAGACGCGCGTCGTTTCGGCGTCGAGCGAGTCGAACTGCGGCGGGTTGGTGCCTAGTTCGGTTTCCTGCGGGTTGGTCATGTCGGCGGTCGTGGCGCCGCTGCAGCTCGCGTCGCGCAGCGGCAGGCCGATCGTCGGCGCCGCCAGGTGGGCGTAGTTGTGGTCGGACTTGAGGCAACCGAGCGGCGCTATCTGGTTGGGAATGACCGGGCCGGCCGCGTAGGAGTCGCCGAGCGCGACATAGTTGGCCGCGCGGGCGGCGCCCGCAAAAGCGGCAAGCGACACCAGCATCGCGACGACGAGCACCGCGAAGCGGCGCAGTCGACGAGGGCACGGTGGGATCGACTGGTTCATATCCATCTCCTCTGAATCGGATTTGGGATTGGGCGGACCAGCTGCTTCAGGTTCCAGGGAGGCGGCCCACCCGTACCCACTTTTTAGCGAAAATAATCCGGATCAGTGGGCGAGGCGGCCGAAATGGTGGCCGGTGGGCGTGACCGCCCCCAGCTCGGCGAGCGCCCGCTCGCTTGTCTTCGCCGGCGTGCCCGAAGCGTCTCCGCCCCGGAGGCTGGGAGCCCCCGACGCCCGCCCGAGGTCGGCGAGCACGGAGGCGAGCACGTTGGTCGTGCCTTCGCGGCGCTCCAGCCTGCCCTTGGCGCGGACCAGAGTGGCCGCGCGGACCAGCGCCCGGTGGCGCTCGTAGACCGCCGGCGGCACGATCAGGTTGACGGTCCCGCGCTCGTCCTCGAGCAACATGAAGACCACCCCGCCCGCGGTCTCGGGGCGCTGCCGGGCGACAACCATCCCCCCGACCTCGACGGTCGCTCCGTCCTCGACCCTCTCCAGGTCGGTGCTGCGAAGGACGGCGCCGTCGAGGTCCGGCCGCATCATCCCGATCGGGTGCTCGCCCAGCGTCATCCCGATCGAGCGGTAGTCCGCAATCATCGCCTCCCAATCGCCCAGCGGGTCGAGCCAAGGCCCCCGCGGCGCGTCCAGCGGCAGCGCCATCTGCGTCCCCCCCTCCGAGCGGCGCCCGGTCCCGACCATCCCCACCTCCCAGAGCGCCCCCCGCCGGTCTCCCACCAGCCCGTCGAGGGCGCCGGCCCAGGCGAGGCGCTCGAGGCCGTCGCGACCGACGCCCGCGCGCGAAGCGAGGTCGGCGATGCCACGGTAGGGGCCGCCCCGCTCGCGCTCGGCGACGAGGCTCTCCATCTCCCTCTCCCGAGCTCCCTTCACGTAGCCGAGGCCGATCCGCACCACGCGGCCGCCGCGCAGCTCCGGGGCCGACGGGCCGGACACAGGGGCCGGTGTGGCGCCTCCCCCCCATCGGGCGGGTGTCTCGACATGGCAGAGGACGCGGCTGCGGTTGGCGTCGGGGCCGGCGAGGCGGACGCCGCGGCGCTGGGCCTCGTGGGCGAGCGCGTCGGGTGGGTAGAAGCCCATCGGCTGCTCGTTGAGCAGCGCGCAGAGGAACTCGGGCGCGTAGTGGATGCGCAGCCAGGCCGACTGGTAGGCGAGCAGGCCGAAGGCGGCCGAGTGCGCTTTCGGAAAGCCGAAGCCGGAGAAGCCCTGGATCTGCTGCCAGACCCGCTCGGCGACCTCGAGCGGAACCTCCTTCGCCCCCACCGCCCCGACGAGGAAGCGCTCGTGGAATCTCTCGATCGCCTCCCCGGAGCGCTTGCGGCTCATCGCCCGCCGCAGCCCGTCCGCCTCGGCGTGGGTGAAGTCGGCGAGCGCGATCGCCACCTCGAGCACCTGCTCCTGGTAGACGATCGCCCCGTAGGTCTCCTCAAGCACCGGCTTCAGCCGCTCGTGCTCGTAGGGGATCTCGTATTCGGGGTCCTCGCGCAGTCGCTTGCGCCGCTCGATGTAGGGATGGACGGCGCCGCCCTGGATCGGGCCGGGGCGGACCAGCGCCACCTGCACCGTCAGGTCGTCGAGACAGCGCGGCCGCGTGCGGGGCAGCATCTGCATCTGGGCGCGGCTCTCGATCTGGAAGACGCCGGTCGTCTCCGCGGCACGGATCGATTCGTAGGTTTCGACGTCCTTGAAGTCGATCCGCGAGAGGTCGAGCCGTTCGCCGCGCGTGCGATCGACTTCCTCGACGCAGCGCTCGACCGCGGAGAGCATTCCCAGGCCGAGCAGGTCGATCTTGAGGAAGCCGGCGTCCGCGCAGGAGTCCTTGTCCCACTGGACGATCTGCCGCCCCTCCATCGCCGCCGGCACCACCGGGCAGACGTCGATCAGCGGCCGGGTCGAGATCACCATGCCGCCGGAGTGCTGGGAGGCGTGGCGGGGCAGGCCCATCGCCTCGTCGACGAGGCCGAGCAGGGCCCGCCAGCCGGGCGCCGCGGCGCGGCCGGCGCCGATCGCGGCGACGACGTCGTCCGCGATCTCCCCCGAGCGCTCGTGGAAGCCGACCATCTTCGCCACTCGCTGGATCTCCTCGGGCGGCAGCGCCAGCGCCTTGCCGAGATCGCGGACGACGCCGCGGGCGCGGTAGGTGGGGAAGGCGGCGACCAGGGCCGAGCGGTCGGCGCCGTAGCGCGTGTGGACGCGGGGGATCAGCTTCTCGCGGATGTCGCGGGGGAAGTCGAGATCGATGTCGGGGGCGACGGTTTCCTCGGTGACTTCCTCGTTGAGGAAGCGGCCCGAGAAGAGGTTCTTCTCGACCGGGTCGATGTGGGAGAGGCCGGTGAGGTAGCAGACGATCGAGCTGACGCTGGAGCCGCGGCCGCGGCCGGGCGGCATGAACGAGCGCGCCGTCCCCGGCCCGCGCACCTCCAGCGCCACCTCGCGCGCCAGCTCGAGCAGGTCGCGGTGCAGGAGGAAGAAGCCGGAGAGGCCGCGCACGCGGATCGTCCTCAGCTCCTCCTCGAGCCGCGCCTCGGCCTCCTTCCGCCATTCGGAGCCCGCGTAGCGCGCCGCCAACAGCGCCCGGCAGACCTCGGCCAGCTCGCGGTCGGCGCCGGGGTCCTCGGCGCGCGGATAGCGGTAGCCGAGCTCGGTGTTGAGGTCGAAGACGAGACGCTCGGCGAGGCGCAGGGTCTCGGCCGCCGCCTCGGGGTGCTCGGCGAAGCGCTTCGCCATGCCCTCGGGCGAGCCCATGGCGGAGCTGGGGTTGCCGCGGCGCTGCGGCTCGCTCGCCTCGAGCGTCGTCCCGAGGCGGATCGCGACGAAGGCGTCCTGCAGGTGGGTGCGACGGAGGGCGTGGGAGTGGACGTTGCCGGTCGCCACGTAGGGGACCCCGAGCCGCCCGGCGAGCTCGACGAGCCAGCGGTTGCGGGCGCGGTCGTGGCGCCAGTAGGGCCGCTGCAGCTCGACCCGGAAGCGATCGCGGCCGAAGGCGGAGAGCAGGCGCCGCGCCGTCGCCGTCGCGCCGCCCGGGTCGCCGCGCGCCCAGGCGCCGGCCACCATCCCCTCCCCGGCGCAGCCCGAGAGGCAGACCAGGCCCTCGGCGCGCGCTTCGAGCTGCTCCAGGGTCACGGCCGGCTGCCCGGCCCTGCGCTGGGTGTCGTCGCGGGTGTGGGCATGGGCTTCGGTCAGCAAGCGGCAGAGATTTCGGTATCCGGTCGCGCTTTCGACCAAGAGAGTGAGATGGACGCAGCTGGCCGGGGGTGGCGCGGAATGGGATGGACCAGTCCGAGGAGCAACTGCACCGCAGGACTGGTGGGACCCATTCCGTGACAGGACCCGCGGCCCCAGGGCTATGGTCAACTCAGTCCCGGTGATGGCGCGGATGCCGAAGTCCTCGCAGGCCTTGGCGAACTCCATCGAACCCCAGAGCCCGTCGTGGTCGGTGAGGGCACAGGCCGGGTAACCGAGCGCGGCCGCTGCGGCGGCCAGCTCCGTCGGCGTCGAGGCGCCGTCGAGGAAGGAGAAGGCCGAGTGGGCGTGCAGCTCTATGTACGGAGCGTCCACGCCGGGCCCTCAGGCGCGCTGCCGGAACCAGCGCCTGTCGCTGTTGCGGAAGACGACCAGGTCGCGTCCGTCGATCAGGGCGAGCTCGAAGTAGTGGCGCCACATCCGCCGCGGCGTCCACCAGCGGTCCTCGACCAGCCACTCCTCGCGCACCGCCACCACCTCGACCCCTTCGACCGCCAGCGGCACGCCCTCGGAGTCGGCTTCGACCGCGACCGGGCGTGGCGCGTAGAGCCGTCGGATCCCCGGCGTCATCGGCGCGGCACGGGATACGGGGTGAGCAGGGCGCGGCGCTCGGGGACGCGCGAGGCGGTGTCGACCGGCAGGACCTTGAGCAGCGACTCGGGCCCCTGAGCGTCGCGCACCTCGCGCAGGGCGGCGTCGAGGCGGTGACGACGCGATTCCTCCCCGGGGCGCGAAAGCTCGAGCTGCTCGGCGGCGGGCGGCCCGAGGCCGACGGCGCGCAGGGACAGCGAGATGGCGGGCGCCGGCAGCTCCTCCAGCCGCGGCAGGAGCACGGCGCGCAGGGCCCGGGCGGATGAGCTAGGCCGGCCGAGGCCCTGCGCGACGCTCCAGCTGCCGCCGTCGTTCAGCAGCGCACCGAGACGGAGCCCCAGCAACGTCCGCCCCTTGCGCCGCGGCGCGGCGAGCAGTCGATCGACCAGCAGCTCCAGCGTCCGCTCGAGCTGGCTGCCGGCCGTCCCCTCGGGAAGCTCTATCTCCTCCACCAGCTCCTCCCAGGCGCCGTGGACGCCGAGCACGAGCAGCTCCTCTTCGGCGCGGGCGATCCGCAGGGCGCGCAGGCCCGCCCGCCCGAAGCGGTCGGCGACGTGGTCTGGCGAGAGCCTCGCCAGCTCCCCCAGCGTGCCGATCCCCAGTCGCGCCAGCGTCTCGACCAGGTTGGCGGCCTCGTGCTCGGGCAGGTCCAGCCGCTCCTGCAGAGCCGCCACGGGAAGATCGGAGACGAGAGCCGTCATACGAACATATGTTCGTATACGAAAGTCCGATGATCAACCTACGAAAGGTTTCTTTCGGCCGGGATCAGGACCTGGGTGGCGATCACGCCAAGCAAGGCGGCGATGCCTTCGCGTGGCGTCTCACGTAGCTCTCTCCTCGTTCCCTCGAGCCCCCGCCGGCCGCTTCCCTTTGCGGCTCTGATGGCTCCGTTTTTCCCTGTACCTCAGTTATGGGAGGGGTAAGTTTCTACTGGGTGTCAGGCGTTCCGAGACGCCGCGAATGCACCCTTGCCTGGCTACGCGGATTCGCGGGCGAGGCGGGCTGCGTCGGCCGGCCCCAGGTAGGGCAGGAGGATCAGCTCGGCGCAGTCCGGAAGGAGCTCCTCCAGGCGTTCGGCTTCGCCGCTACCGACCTTGCGGTGGACGAGGGAGATGACCGATCCGATCGTCGAGTCCTCGGTCGAGGCGGGGAGGCGCTCGCCCTCCGGACGCTCGGCGCGCCCGCTGACCAGCCGGGGACCGAGCTCTGCCACGGCCTCGTTGAACCGGGCACTCACGGCCGGGCCGGCGGCGCGCGACTCGACCAGGCAGAGGCGCGCGAGGTCCGGCTCGGCCGCGAAGAAGGCGAGGATGGCGCGGGTCACGGCGATCGCCTGGCGCGACCAGCCGTCGATCCCCTCCACCGTCTCGGCCGCCAGCTCGCGCAGGTGCGCGACCACCACCTCGAAGGCGGCGAGGAAGCACTGCTCCTTGCTCTCGAAGTTGGCGTAGAAGACGCGGCGGCTGACCTTGGCGTGGCGGACGATGTCGGACAGCGTCACCGCGGCGTAGCCTTTCTCCGTGACGGCTTCGGCGAGGCCGGCGATCAGGCGCTCGCGTTGGTGGTGAGCGACCTGCTCACGGCTGAAGCCGTGGCGGCCGGCCGGCAGGGGACCGAGCTCTTCGGCGGGCACGGGCCTGGGCGAAGCGGCTAGGCCGAGATCGCGTCGGCGACCTCGCCGGCCTCCCGCGCCGCCTCGTCCTCGCCGATGTACGGCCGCAGGACGAACTCGAGGGTCTCCGGCAGGAGGCCGCGCAGCTTGCCGGCTTCGCCGCCGATCAGCCGTTGCCCCAACACCCAGACGACGCCGCCGGCGAGCGTCTCCTCGAGGCTCTCCGGCAGGTCCGCCTGGCGTGGGTTGAGCTCACGCCCTGGACGCAACAACGGCGCCAGCCGCTTCAGCGCGGCCTCGTGCCTGGCCGCCGCCTCGGAGCCCGCCGCGACCGCCTCGACGAGAACCGCGCGGGCGGCGTCGGGGTGGGCGGCGACGTCCTCGAAGAGGACGCCGAGGGCGGCGCCGACCCGGTCGGCCCAAGGGCCTTCTTCGCGCTCGAAGGCGTCTTCGACCCGGGCCACGGTGCCCTCCGTCGCGGCGTCCAGCAGGGCGAGGAAGGCGGCCTCCTTGTCCGGATAGTGCTTGTAGAAGGTCGCGTAGCCGACTTTCGCGCGGCGGACGATCTCCTCCATCGTCGTCTCCTGGTAGCCCTGCTTGGCGATCAGCTCAGCGGTCGCCTCGAGGATCCGACGGCGCTGGTCGGCCGCGGCCGCATCCCGACTCACCGGCTCGGGGCCGGCGGGCTGCCGCGAGGCCTTTCCGGGCAGGGCTCGCATGGCCTCAGGATAGCGCCAGTTCCCATTGGTACGAAACCGGTACTTGAGTTAGAGAAAGTTCCCAAACATAAGCTATGGTATCCCGAATGGAAGCACCGGGTCCACTGCGCGAAGTTCGCTCGTGGGACGAGACCTTGCCAGACCGCGGCGCCGACGCCGAAGTGCTGGAGACGATGCTGCTGACGGTGGGCGAAATGGGCTATTCGAAGGCAACGGTACGCGAGGTGGTCGAGCGAGCCCGCATCACCCAGGACCGATTCCACCGGCGCTTCGGGACGAAAGAGGCCTGCTTCGCCCGCGCCTACAAAGAGGCGGCCGACAGACTCGGGTCCCAAATTCTCGAGACCTGCCGCGATGCGACGAGCTGGCGCGAGGGCTTCCGAGCGGGATTGACCGAGCTGCTGCGCTTCGTGGCCGAGCAACCGCTCCAGGCCAAAGCCCTGCTGTTGGAGGTGCGCGCCGCGCGCGGCGACGCGTGGTCGGTTCACCAAGATGTCGTCGAGCGCCTCACCTCCGCCCTGGAGACGGCGCGCCAGGAGCCCGGTGCGCGCCCCGACTCCAACCCGATGACCGCCGGCTTCATCGCCGGCGCGATCGAGGAATCGCTCAGCATCGAGATCGCCGCCGGCCGCGCCGAGGAGGCCCCTTTCCTGCTCGACGACCTCACCCGCCTCGCCTTCCTGCAGCTCTTCGGCGAGGAGTAGGCGGCCGCCGATATACGCTGGGGCCATGGACCGCCCCAACTCCTGCGCTGAGCTATTGGCGGCGCATTTTGCCGCGGGGCGGCATCTGGCGATCGGGCTCGACACCGATCCGCAGCAGATCCCGACGTCGGTCGCCGCCGGCGCGACGGACGCCGAGCGGGTGGTCGAGTTCAACCGGGCGATCGTCGCCGCGACCGCGGGCCTCGCCGCCGCCTACAAGCCGAACTCCGCCTTCTACGAGGCGCTGGGGGACGGTGGGTTCCAGGCGCTGGCCGAAACGACCGCCGCGATCCGCGCCGCCGCGCCCGACGCCGCCGTGATCCTCGATGCCAAGCGCGCCGACATCGGCTCGACCAATGCCGGCTACGTCGCCGCCGCCTTTGACCGGCTCGGCGTCGACGCGGTCACCGTGCACCCCTACCTCGGCGGCGAGGCGCTCGCGCCCTTCCTCGAGCGTCCCGACAAGATCGTCTTCGTCCTCGCCCGCACCTCGAACCCCGGAGCCGGCGAGTTCCAGGATCTGATCGCCGAAGGCGCGCCGCTCTACCGCCAGGTCGCCCGCGCCGTCGCCCGCGACTGGAACGGCGCCGGCAACTGCGGCCTCGTGGTGGGCGCCACCTATCCCGAGGAGCTGCGCGCCGTGCGCGAAGACGTCCCGGCCGAGATGCCGATCCTCATCCCCGGCGCCGGCGCCCAGGGCGGCGACGTCGCCGCGGTCGTGGCCGCCAATCGCGAGACCGGCAGCAACGCTTACCTGATCAACGCCTCGCGCTCGATCATCTACGCCTCCGACGGCGAGGACTTCGCCGCGGCCGCCCGAGCGGCCGCCGAGTCGCTCGACGCCGAGATCCGCGCCGCGGCGGCCTGAGCCTCAGTCGCCTTTGGCGATCTCGGCCGCCTCGGCGCTGCCGAGGTAGGGCGTCAGCGTGAACTCGACCAGGTCGGGGAGCAGATCCTCCAGCTCCTCGGTCTTGCCGGCGATGATGCGACGGGAGATCAGCGAGACCATGCCGCCGACCAGCGCTTCCTCGGTGGTCGGCGAGAGGCGGGAGAGAACCTCGGGCGGGCGCCCCTCGCGACCCTCCTGGAAGTAGGGGACGAAGCTCTGGATCGCGGCGTCGTAGCGCTCGACCACGGCCGGGCCGGCGACCAGCGCCTCGACCATGCATAGCCGCGCCAGGTTGGGCTCGGCGGCGAGGAACTGCAGCATCGCCTCAATCCCCGCCCTGATCGCGTGCGGCCAGTCCTCGGTCTCCTCGAAGGCGGCCGAGACCCGCTCGCGCAGCTCTTTCATCACCGTGTCGTAGGCGGCGACGAAGCACTCGTCCTTGCTCGAGAAATGCTCGTAGAAGGTGCGCCGCGAGACCGCCGCGGCGCGGGTGATGTGGGCGATCGTCGTGCCCGAGTAGCCGTGCTCGGCGATCGCCTCGGCGATCCCGGCGATCAGCCGCTCCCGCTGGTTATGAGTGACGAACTCGCGGGGCAGCCCGTGCCTCCCCGGGGGCAGTCGCGCCAGCTCGGGCGGGTAGTCCTCGGCGCTCGACGGGGGGTCCTCCGATTTGCCGGGACGTTTGCGTGCCACCCCGCGAGCATATCCGTCCGGCACGCCGGATTCCCGGTTGAGCTCGGCCATAGCCGCCTCCATTCCCAAATAGGGCATCACGGCGGCGGACATCAGCTGCGGCACCAGGTCGGGCAGCTCCTCGACCGCCCCGCGCACCACCCGCGAGTAGATCTGGCCGTAGGCCGAGCCGGCCAGCGCCTCGGCGGTCGTGTGCGGCACGGCTTCGGGGTCGTCCATCTCCTGGCGCCCGGCGTCGATCAGCGAGGCGATCACCCGCATCGTCATGTCGCGGCGCGCCCGCGCCGCGTCCCCGGCGGCCAGCACCTCGACCCCGAAGGAGGCGCGGCTGGGGTCGTGGCTCAGCCCCTCGATCACCTCGTAGGCGACGGCGCGCAATCTGTCGGGCCACTCCTCGCAGCTCTCATAGGCGCGCACCATCGTTTCCAGGCACTCCTCG
Source organism: Solirubrobacterales bacterium (assembly GCA_035712345.1). GTDB lineage: Bacteria > Actinomycetota > Thermoleophilia > Solirubrobacterales > 70-9 > VRUE01. The sequence continues at coordinate 17,363 of DASTAY010000056.1, read as the reverse complement.
TTGAGCTCCTGCCAGGCGGAGAGGAAACAGTCGTACTTGCCGCGGAAATGGCGGTCGAAGGAGGGCCGGTCGAGCCCGGCCCTCTCCAGCACCAGCTCGATCGTCGTTTCCCCGTAGCCCCGTTCGGCGGCGATCTCGATCAGCGCGGAGACGATCTGCGCGCGCTCGCTGCCGCCGGTGCGGATCAGGGTGTCGGTCTCGAGCACTAGCGCATGGGACCCCCGATCCCCACCCTGGCTACTTGCCGTTCGGCTGGACCGGCGCTTCGGAGGCGGTGCGCTTGGCAGCCTCGGCGCCGACGTACGGGGTGAGCGAGAACTCGACCAACTCGGGGAGGAGCTGCTCGATCTCCTCCACCTGCCCCATCACGATGCGCTGGTAGATGATCCAGAAGATCCCACCGACGATCGTCTCCTCGAGTGTCCCCGGCAGGTTCTCGCCCTTGGCCGCGACCTTGCGGCCCATGCGGAAAAGAGGCACGAAGGCCTGGATCGAGCGTTCGTAGCGCTCGACCGCGGCGGGCCCCGCGGAGAGCGCCTCGACGATGCAGGTACGGGCCAGCGCCGGCTCGGTCGCCACGTAATGGAGGAAGGCGGCGAGCCCGGCGTTGACCCGGGCGGGCCAGGCGTCGACCCGGCTGGCGGCATCGACGACCCGCCGCAGCGCCTCTTTCACGGCGAACTCCGAGGCTGCGAGGAAGCAGTCTTCCTTGGAGGAGAAGTTCTCGTAGAAGGTGTTGCGGGCGATGCCCGCGCGACTGACGATGTCGGCGACGGTCACGGCCCTGTAGCCCTTCTCCACGGTCTCCTCGGCGAGGGCCGCGATGATGCGGGCGCGCTGGTGCTGGGTGATGAACTCGCGCGGTAGCGGGTGCCTTCCTGGAGGCATTCTCGTTGCCTGGGGGACACGCTCAGCCACGAAATCCAAGTTACTCGCCGCCGCCCGAGATTCAAGCTGGACGCCTGAGCGATATACCGCTACAGTACCGGAGCCAGACAACCTGTTCCCTAGATCCAAGAGGAAGGGGTAGCAATGGGGAAGCAGGCCGCAACCAACGTCCGGGCAGGGGCTGAGGGGACCGGCATGATCAGGGCAGTGGAAGCACTCCCCCACTCCCCCAAGCTCGAGCTGGTGAATTCCCCCAAGCGCGAAAAGATCCTCGAGGGGATGCTCGAGGCGGTCGGCGCCGAGGGCTACGACGCGACCTCGGTACGCACGGTTCTCGCCCGCACCGGGCTTTACCGGCAGGCCTTCTACGACAACTTCGCCGACAAGGACAGCTGCTACCTGGCGGCCCTGGAGATGGGGATCGCGCGGCTCGAAGCCGTGGCGGCGCGAGGAGCGGCAAGCGAGGAGGGCTGGCGTGGCAAGCTGCGCGGTGGCCTCGGGGCGCTGCTCGACCAGCTCGACGCCGAGCCGGATTTCGGCCGTGGGGTGATCGTCGAGGTCCACGCGGCGGGCCCGGAGGCGCTTGCGAGACGGGCCGAAGCGATGAAAAGGGCGGCGGATTTCATCGATCTGGCGCGCGGGGAGTCCGAAGACGAGGACTCGCCTCCCGGGATCGCTCCGGAGGGCATCGTCGCCGGCATTCACGCGATCGTCCACTCACGGCTCTCCACTGGGGCAACCGACGGATTCCGCGCCCTATTGCCGGAGTTCATGTACTTCGCCGTGCTTCCCTACTTCGGTGCGGACGCCGCGAGCGCGGAAATGCAGGCCGCACGCGCCTGAAGCTTCTGTCTGCGGAAAGAGGTTGGACAGCGGTGGAATCCTGCCCTACATTGGGTGGAGATGGAATCTCCCCAGCTGCCTCGTGCATATGCGGTGCGCTCGGAGCGTGAGCGCGTGCTGGAGGCGATGGTGAGGATGGCGGCGGCGAAAGGCTACGAGGCGACGACGGTGGCCGACGTGATCGAGTTCGCCGACGTCTCGCAGGAATCCTTCGACGACATGTTCGAGAGCAAGGAGGCCTGCTTCCTGGAGGCCTACGAAGCGGTCTTCGACGTCCTCGTCGCCCACGTGACGACGGCCTTCGAAGCCGCGTCTGACGAGCCCTGGCCCGAGCAGATCGCGGCCGGCCTGGGCGCTCTGGTCGACCTGCTCTCGAGCGAGGCGGACATCGCCCGCCTGGCGATGGTCGAGGTGACCGCGGCCGGCGACGATGCGCGCGAGCGCTACCGGACGATGCTGACCCGCTTCACCCCTTTCATGGAGCAGGGCCGCACGTACTCGGGCCAGGGCGAGGAGCTGCCGGCCGACACTGCCCGCTTCGCGATCGGCGGCGCCACCTCGATGATCTTCGACGAGGTCCGCGCCGGCCGCGGGCCGGAGCTGAAGCGGATCCTGCCCGACCTCGTCTTCGCGGTGCTGATGCCCTACCTCGGCCCGGAAGCCGCCGAAGACGAGATGCGGCGGGTCACGCGGGGGAGCTAGTCGGGGAACTCGCCGTGGCGGCCCTCGCCGGCTGAAAAGCGAGAAGCGCCCTCGACGGCGACGTGGAGGGTCTCGCGGCCGAGCTCGTGCTCCAGGGCCATGCCGTCCTCGAGCGGGAGGCCGAAGCCCTCGATCGCGGCGCGGCGGTCGGCGAGCATCGTCTCCTGGGGGAAAGCGGCGATGCGCTCGGCGAGCTCCAAGGCGCGGTCGAGGTGCGCGCCGGGCTCCACGACCTCGTTGACGAGGCCGATCCGATGGGCCTCCTCGGCGGGAACCGGCCGGCCGGTGAGGATCAGCTCGAGCGCACGGCCGAGGCCGACGACGCGCGGCAGGCGCTGGGTGCCGCCGTCGACCAGGGGGACGCCCCAGCGGCGCTCGAAGAGGCCGAAGGTCGACTGAGGGGTGGCGATCCGCAGGTCGCACCAGAGCGCCAGCTCGACGCCGCCGGCCAGGCACCAGCCGTCGACCGCGGCGATCGCGGGCTTGGACGGGGTCAGCCGCGTCGGGCCCATCGGCCCGTCGGGGTGGTCGACTTCGAGGTCCATCGCCTTCAGGTCGGCGCCCGCGCAGAAGGCCTCGCCCCCGGACCCCGTGAGGACGAGCACACGGGCGCCCTCGTCGGCCTCGAAATCCGCCAACCCCCGGCGGAACGCCTCCGCCGCCGCGCGGTCGATTGCGTTGCGCCGCGCCGGCCGGTCGATCGTCAGCAGCGCAGCCGAACCGACCCGCTCGTAGCGCAGCTCGTCGCTCATCGCCGCAAAGAGTAGGGAGTGGGCGGGCTAGTCGCGGCGAACCTCCGGGCCTCGCCGGCGACGCCCAGCTCCCGGGTACGCCCCGGCGCGCCGCGGCCATCAGGGCAGGCGCTGAATGGCCGTCCGCCACGCTAGAGACGCGCCCGGACGCCGCGGGGTTCCTTTTTCACCCCATTCGTCGCTGAGGAACCACGCGATGGAAGAGAGCGCGAAAAAGCGACCGGGGGTGGCGCCCAAAGCCTGCCGCGCGTAGCCTTCGCGCTAGAAGCTCTCTGCGCCACCTTCAAGACGGTGTCCCGCTGGCTTCCGCGGGGCCTGTCTCTCCCAGTCGCAGGTTCAACTTAGCCCCCGCTTCCGGCCACGTCTAGGGCCCGCTCGGAGGCGTTCCCGCAAAGTCCGATGAAATCGCCGGCCAGGCTGACTACGCTGCCTGGATGCAGATCGACGCGATCCTCGATTCGAAGCGACCGCTCTTCTCGGTCGAGTTCTTCCCGCCCAAGACGGCAGAGGCCACGGAGAAGCTCTTCGCCACGGCGCGCTCGCTGCGCGAGCTCGAGCCGGACTTCGTCTCGGTCACCTACGGCGCCGGTGGCTCGACCCGCGACGGCACGGTCGAGATCACGCGGGCGCTGAAGGACGACCTCGGCCTGGAGACGATGGCCCACCTGAGCTGCGTCGGCGAGACCACCGAGGGCCTCTCGGCGACGCTCGACCGGATCGCCGCCGCCGGGATCGAGAACGTCTTCGCCCTGCGCGGCGACCCGCCGCGCGGCCAGCCGGACTTCGTCCAGCCCGAGGGCGGCCTCGGCAGCGCCGCCGAGCTCGCCGCCTTCATCGCGGCCGGCTGGGACTTCACCGTCGGCGGCGCCTGCTTCCCCGAGGTGCATCCCGAGGCGCCCGACCTCGACACCGACCTCGAGTACCTGAAGAGCAAGGTGGAGGCGGGCACGTCCTTCCTGATCACGCAGCTCTTCTTCGACAACCAGGTCTATTTCGACTTCGTCGCCGCGGCGCGCGAGAAGGGGATCGACGTGCCGATCCTCGCCGGCGTCATCCCGGTCGCGAGCTTCGCCCAGACGAAGCGGATCTGCGCGCTCTGCGACGCCTCGATCCCACCGCGGCTGGAAGCCGCCTTCGCCGCGGTCGACGGCGACGAGACCGCCGAGTTCGAGCTTGGCGTCGCCTATGCCGCCCAACAGTGCGCCGAGCTGCTGATCGCCGGGGCCCCGGGGATCCACTTCTACGCGCTGAACAGGGCTCCGGCGACGCGCGCCGTGCTCGCCTCGCTGCGCGCCTCGAGGCCGTGGGAGCGCACGCGCGGCACGCCCGCCGATCCCGTCGACAAAGCGCCATAGTCAAGGGCTTTAGACTGGTCGGCCACATGGGCGAGCTGAGCTACCAGGGCTACAGGATCGGCTTTGACGAGTACGGCGAGGGCGGGCGGCCGATCGTGCTCACGCACGGCCTCCTGATGAACCGCCACATGTTCGACCGGCTGGGCCCGGCCCTGGCGGAGCGGGGCAACCGGGTGATCTGCGTCGACCTGCTCGGCCACGGCCGCTCCGATCAACCCGACGACCTGCGCCTCTACTCGATGCCGCTGTTCGCCGAGCAGGTCCTCGCCCTGCTCGACCACCTGGAGCTGCAGACCGCGGTCGTCGGCGGCACCTCGCTCGGCGCCAACGTCGGGCTCGAGCTGGCGGTCCGCCACCCCGAGCGGGTCGAGGGCCTCTTCGTCGAGATGCCCGTGCTCGACAACGCCCTGGCCGCGGTCGCGGCGATCTTCGCCCCGGTGCTGCTGGGGCTGCGGGTGAGCAGGCCCGCGGTCGAGCTCGGCTCGCGGCTCGCCTCGCTGATTCCCCGCACGAGCTTCCTCGTCGACCTCGGCCTCGACTTCGCCCGGCGGCGACCCGGGCCATCGGTGGCGGTGCTCGAGGGCCTGCTGCTCGGCGAGACCGCGCCCGGGCGCGAGCAACGGCGCCTGATCGACTGCCCCGCCTTCGTCGTCGGCCACCCGCTCGATCCGCTGCACCCGTTCAGCGACTCCGGCATGCTGGCCGAGGAGCTGCCCCAGGCCCGATTGATCGAGGCAAACTCGATCTTCGAGTGGCGGACGCGGCCGCAGCGCCTCAACGACGAGCTCGGCGGCTTCCTCGACGAGGTCTGGGCGCAACCCGCGGCTCCCCCGCCCGGCGCCAACGGCAACAGCCGCGACGCCGCGCCTGTGGCAGGATAGGGGCTCATCATGGCCAATCGCAGGGAGGAAGAGAGGGAGCGACTCCGACAGGCCAGGCAGGAACGCGAGTCCAGCCAGGCCAAGTCGGACAAACGCCGCCTGTTCGCCGTCTACGGCGCGGCGGGGTTGATCGGCCTGCTCGTCCTCGCCGGCATCGTCGCCGCGGTCGCCTCATCCGGCGGCGGCGACAAGGGCGAAGCCCACATCAACCTGGCGAGCGGATCCTCGAATGGGGTCAAGCCGGACGAACGCAGCGGGACGGCGCCGCCCGCCGTGAAGGTCGCCAACCTGAAGCAGGCGGCAAAGAAGGCCGGCTGCACGCTGCGGCTCAACCTGAAGGAAGAGGGCCACACCCACATCCCGCCCACCGCGCCGACGCCGAACTACAAGACCAACCCGCCGACCTCGGGCAACCACGTCGAACCGCCGTTCCAGCAGGCCGACGGCGCCTACAGCGAAATGCCCGGCGAAATCTTCTTCGTGCACTCGCTCGAGCACGGGCGGGTGGAGATCCAGTACAGCCCCGAATTGTCCGAAGACGACCAGCTGGCGCTGAAGGGCCTCTACGACACGATGTACAAGGGGGCGCTGCTCTTCCCCAACGAAAACATGAACTACGAGGTCGCGGTGACGACCTGGCGAAACCTGATGGGGTGCCCCGAATACAAGGGTGCTATCACGCTCGACGCGATCCGCGACTTCGCCAAGGCGAAATGGGGGAAGGGGCGCGAGCCGGTGACCGCCTTCGGCTTCAACGAACCGGGGCCGACCCCGGCCGAACCGGAAGAATCCTCCAGCTAGCCGCGGGGGGCGCGGTAGGCCGGAAAGAAATCCCCGGGGTCGCGCCCGGTCGAGAGGCGGTCGTAAGCGGCGCGGTCGCAGACGATCTCCGAGACATGCCAGGCCTGCTCGCGATTGGCGAAGCCGCGCTTGAACTCCTCCAGGGCGTCTCCGCGCGCGAGGCCACCGCCTAGGCTGAGCGGCAGGTCGAGCTCGGAGCCCAGCTGCACCAGCGCGGCGACGACGTTCTTCATCGGCGAGTCGCGCAGGTGCGAGTCGGCGCTGCCGCTGAGGTAGTAATGGAGGAAGCCATCGCTGCGCACCGTGAGCGAGGCGGCGGCGAGCCCGCGGTCGGGAGCATGAGCGATCGCGAGCCAGGCCCGATCCGATTCGAGCAGGCGATCGAAATAGGCGGCGCCGAAGAAGTAGCGATCGGCGGCGCCGGTGCGCCGCATCGTCTGCTCGTAGGCGGCGAGGAAGCCGGCGCGCTGCTCAGGGGTCGTGGCGGGCCCCGGCACGATCTCGACCTCATACCCCGCGCGGCGGTTTTTGTTGATCCGGTTTCGGTCGCTGCCGCGGCTCTTGCTCGGCAGCGCCGGGTCGGCGATCTGGACGACGTTGCGCTCGGCGGCGCCGGCGAGAGGCGCGGGGTCGAGCGTATGACGGACGAAGATCGAGACGAGGCCGGTGGCCGAGAAGTCGATCTTCGCCGGGTCGAGCGCCACTCCCCCGACCGCCGTAGAGCTTTGGTCCGCTATCCGGTCCAAACCTCTACGGCGCTCTGAAGGAGAGATGATGCCGGGATACCCGTAGGGGGAGATCGCGTCGCAAGCGTCGCTTCCCGGGATCTCGCGGACGATCAGCGGGGCGAGAAGCTCTCCGGCGTCTGACTCGATTCTCAGCGTGTGGGTGACGTGCTCGGCGTCTAGGAAGGGGCGCGAGCGGAAGAACTCCTCGCTCTCGGCGGCGCCGCCGCGGTCGGCGATCAGCTCGGCGCGCGCTGCGCTCACGGTAGGAGGTCCGCGGCGGCAGCGCGGAACTCGTCCGGCAGCACTCCCCAGACCTCGCAGTCGTCGGCGCCGTCGGGGCGGCGCAGGTGGCCGCGCATCGTTCCCTCGTGCACCCAGCCGAGACCGCTGACGGTCTTCTTGGCGATCTCGTTGCGGGCCGGGATGCGGCCGTAGACGCGGTGGGCGCCGAACTCGTCGAAGGCCCTGGCGATCGTCAGCGCCTCGGCGCGGCGGCCGACGCCCTTGCCGCGCACGTCGTCGCCGATCAGCGCGCCCAGCTCGGGCGCCGTCTGGCGGAAGAGGCCGTAGAGCGCCGTGAAGCCGACCGGCTCGGCGTAGCCCTCGACCACGATCGCGTACTTGCGATCCTCGCCGGAGTCGTCCATCGCCCGCCCCACCCAGCCCTCGGCTTCCTCGAGAGAGAAGCCGTCGCGCTGCTCCATCAGCGTCCGCGTCGCCTCCGGGTTGTTAAACCAGCGATGCACCGCCGCGGCGTCGCCGGGCTCGAACGGGCGCAGGCTGACCTCTGGTCGCTCGGCCATCGTCCCAACCCTAATCCCCGAGCGCCGTAGAGCTTCGGTCCGGTATCCGGTCCAAACCTCTACGGCGCTGGATGGCTCAGTCGGGGGCGAGGCCGTGGCCGGCGACGAGCAGCCAGGCGGTCTTGGCGAGGATGCGCAGGTCGAGGCCGAGGCTGCGGCGTTCGACGTACTCGACGTCGAGCTCGATCCGCTGCTCCCAGGGTATGCCGGCGCGGCCCTGCACCTGGGCCCAGCCGGTGAGGCCGGGCTTGACCTCGTGGCGGCGGTGCTGGAAGGACGTGTAGCCCTTCACCTGGGCGGGGATCGTCGGGCGGGGGCCGACGATCGCCATCTCGCCGCGCAGGACGTTGACCAGGTTGGGGATCTCGTCGAGCGAGGTGCGGCGCAGGAAGCGGCCGGCGGCGGTGACCCTGGGGTCGTCGCGGGAGACGACCGTGCCGACGCCGACCGGGTCGGAGCCGAGCTCCATGGTGCGCAGCTTGAGCAGCTCGAACTCGCGTCCGCCCTTGCCCACGCGGCGCTGCTTGTAGATGACGGGCCCGCGGCTGCCGAGCTTGATCGCGATCGCCGCGACCAGGAGGATCGGCGAAAGGAAGACCAGCGCCAAGGCCGCGATCGCAATGTCGAAAATTCTCGGCATGCCTTCACCAGGGGGCGGTAGGACCAAGCAGATCGAGGACGCAGGGAGCGTGGCGTGCTCCGCACGCGAGCGACCGAGGACGAGGATATGCGCCGGTCATACCGTCACCTGGTCCCTTCCGCCTTGTCCCAGGTCCCAACCGGCGCGCCGGCGCGCAGCCGGTCCCAGAGCCCGAGCGCGATCGAGGCGGTGGTCGAGACGTAGTAGCGGGCAACGCGCAGGGGCGCCAACGGAAGGACGCGGCTCAGCAGGGCCGCGGCGAGGAGGGCGGCCTGCGCCGCCAGGGTCACGGCATATACCGGCCCCTCGCCGAGCAGGGCGACGTTCGCGGCCAGGACGATCAGATGCAGGAAGGGGCTCGCGTAGCGCAGCAACCGATGCGAGGCGATCTCGAAGGCGTAGAGCGACGGGTAGCCGCCCGGCCGCAGCATGCCTTCGCCGACGACGATGTCCCAGATGCCGACCATCATCCGCCGCTTGCGGGCCAGCTCGCCCTCCAGCGTCGGCACCATCTTCTCCTCGGCGCGGGCCCGGGGCACGTAGAGCGAGCGGCTGCCGCGCTTGGCGAGCAGGAAGGGGAAGGAGAGGTCGTGGCTGCCGGCCGCGGGCAGCGGGATGTAAGCGCTGCGGCGCACGGCGTAGATCGCCCCGTTGCCGGCGGTGACTCCGGCAAGGCCGGACTCGAGCTCGCGCACCGCCATCTCGTAGCGCCAGTAGGAGCCCTCGAGGTTGCCGCCGCCGGGGTCGAGGAAGCGGACCTGGCCGCAGGCGTAGCCGACCGCGGGGTCGGCGAAGGGCTCGACCAGGTGGCGGAGGGCATCGGGCGCCCAGGCGCTGTTGGCGTCCGAGAAGGCGAGGATCTCGCCCGTGGCGCGCCCGGCGGCGGCGTTCTGGGCGGCGACCTTGCCGCCCCGGGGAAGGTCGAGGACGAGGTCGGCGCCGGCCTCGCGGGCCCGCTCCACGGTGGCGTCGGCGGAGCCGTCGGAGGCGACGATCAGCTCGAGCCGCCCGCGCGGGTAATCGAGCGCGAGCGCGCCCCCGACCTTCGCCGCGATCACATCCTCCTCGTCGTAGGCGGCGACGATCAGAGACACGACCGGCAGGTGCTCCGCTCCCGCCCGGCCGGAAGGGATCGGCGATCGATCCGACCGGGCTCCCCCGTCCGCCATGCCAAGCATGTTCCGCAACCGGGTCAGCGCGAGAAGAACCAGGGGGTAGCCGAGGTGGGTATAGACGATCAGGCCTACGCAGAGCCAGAAGACGAGCGCGAGCGCGATCACGGCCGGGCCCCGATCAGCTCTGCGTAGAGCGCCAGCGTCCGGCCGGCGGCCTCGTCCCACGAGTAGGCGCCGGTGGCGGCGTGAGACGCGGCCTCGCCGAGCTCCTTGCGCACGGCCTCGTCGCCCACGAGCTCCTCCAGCGCGGCGGCGAGTGCCGCCGGGTCCTCAGGCGGGACGAGGCGGGCGGCGCCCTGCTCGGCCACCTCGGGGAAGCCGCCGACGGCGCTGAGGACCAGCGGCTTGCCGAAGGCCAGCGCCGCGTAGAGCACGCCGCTGTGCTCGACGTCGCGGTAGGGCAGGACGACGACGTCGGCGCGACGCATCAGCGCCGGGATCTCGGCGTCCTCGACGAAGCGGGTCAGGAACCGGACCCGGCCGCGAGCCTCGGCCGCGAGGCGGCGGAGCGACTCCACGTCCATGCGCGGGTTGCCGACGATCCACAGCTCCGCGCCCTCGATGCGGCGGAAGGCCTCGAGCAGGGTGTCGATTCCCTTGTAGGGCCGGAGCAGGCCGAAGAAGAGGACCACCGGGCCCTCGGCGTTCGCCAGCTCGGCGGGCAGCGGCTTCTCCTCCGGGAGGCGCTTCAGGTAGTCGAAGGCGCCGTGGGGGATGACGTGGACGCGCTCGGGGGCGATGCCGACGACCTCGCGCAGGCGCCGTGCGCCGTGCTCGGAGTGGGCGATCACCGCGTCCATCGCGCCAAACGCCCGCCGTGCTGCGGTCAGCTCGCGGCGGCTCGGGCGCGGCGGCAGCACGTAGTGCGCCGTCATCACGCGCGGGCGCCTCGGGGGCAGGAGCAACGCGTCCAGGGCGGGAACCGTGAGCCACTGGTAGTGCATGACGTCGGCGCCGGCCAGCCGGCGCAGCCTCGCCATGTCCGGCAGGTGCTCCGCGAGCTTGAAGGCCCGCCGGCCGGGCGCGTCGAGCCCGCGGGCGGCGCTGCGTCGATAGAAGCACTCGCGCACGCGGTAGCCCTCGGCCGCCGGCACCGGTCCGTAGAGGAAGCGGCTGGTCAACAGCTCCACGTCGGCGCCGGCACGGGCGAGCGCCGCGGCGAGGGCGCGGTCGTAGGGCGGCGTGAAGGCCGAGGCGTCGACCAGCTGCACGCGAATCGGGTCCTGCATAGCGGGCGATTATGGTGACCGCCGTGCAGCCCGCGCTCTCCTACTGCGTCGTGAACACGAACGGCCGCGACGATCTGCTCGCCTGCCTCGACGCGATCGAGCGCGTCCACCCGGACGAGGTCGAGCGCGAGGTCCTCGTCCTCGACAACGCCTCCAGCGACGGCTCGGCCGAGGCCGTGCGGGCGCGGGGCGGCGACATCCGACTGCTCGCCCTGGAGCGACGCGAGGGCAAGGCGGCCAACGACTCCCGGCTGATGCGCGAGGCCAGGGGGCGCTACTGCCTGCTGCTCAACGAGGACTCCGAGCTGCAACCAGGCGCGGTCGAGGCGCTGATCGAGGCGCTCGACGCGAACCCGCGCGCGGGCGCGGCCGCGGCGCAGTTGCTCGACTCCAGCGGCAAGCCGGTCCCCTGCGCCTGGCGCTTCCCCGCGGTGGGCACGGCGCTGGCCGGGGCGCTCTTCCTACACCGGCTGCTCACCGTGCAGAGCAAGGGCGGGGCGACCCGCCCGGTCGATTGGGCGCAGTCGAGCGCCTTGATGGTGCGGCGGGAGGCAGGGCAGCAGGTCGGCTACCTGGACCCCGCCTTCTTCGTCTACTACGACGAGTGCGACTTCTGCAAGCGGCTAGCCGAGGGCGGCTGGCGCACCCTCTTCGTCCCCGCCGCCCGGGCGATCCACCACGACCAGCTCTCGACCGACCTCGCCGCCGGCCTCCCCCGGATCGTCGAATTCCACCGCAACCGCGACCTCTACATGCGCAAGCACCACGGGCGAGGGGCGGCTGTCGCCGTCCGCTTCCTCACCGCCTGGCCGTACGCGGTGCGTGCCGCCGTCGCAACCGTCACGCCCGGGCGCTCTGCCCGGATCATGTGGGCGCATGCGCGTCAGGCTCTGTTCCCCGGTCGGGGTCAAAGCCTGAGGGACCGGGCCTCCCGGGAAGGGCCTCACCTATAGGCGGGAGTCCTCGTCGATGCGCTCCGCCTCGTAGACCTCCGGGATCTGGCCGTCGACCGCGGCAGGGGTGACGCGGACGGTCTGCAAGAGCTCGGCGGGGTGGCGCAGATGCCTGAGCCAGCCGCGCTCCTCCTCGGTGAAGAAACCGCTGAGGAGGAGAAGCGCCGGATAGACGAGCCAGAGCGCGATGCGGGCCAGAAGGCCGACGGCGCCGCTGGTGGGGAGCAGGAATTCGCCGAAGAGGACGAGCGCGGCGGTGACCAGCACGACTCGGGCCAGGCGGGACCACTCGTATGGGACGGGGAAGAGGCGCTGGGTGAAGACGTACATCAGGCCGACAACCACCACGTAGGAGGCGACCAGGGCGAGGCCGGCGCCGACGATTCCGAGCGGCGGGACGAGCGCGATGTTGAGGGCGAGGTTGGCGATCAGGGCGGCGATCGTCGCGGGGAAGTTGAACTCGGTGCGGCCGGTTCTGCCGAGGATCACGACGAGGACCATGTAGAGGGCGTAGAGGGTGACGCCGGTGGCGATCAGGCCGATCGCTTCGTAGGAGTCGAAGAACTGCGGCGCGGCGAGGAGGCGGACGATCCAGCGCGAGAAGAGCCACATGCCGGTGACGACGAAGGCGCAGCCGGCGACGAACCAGGTGACGATCGCGGCGTAGGCGCGCCTCGCCTCGCCGTCGTCGCGGATCGAGTACGCCAGCGGCGGCCAGGCGAGCTGGAAGCCACGGACGAGGACGTTGACCGCCTGCGCGAACTTGACCGCCAGCGAGTAGAGCCCCGCCTCGGCCAGCCCGGCGGAGCGGACGATGACGATCCGGTCGACGAAGTTGAGCAGGTAGAGCGAGAGCTCGGCCGGCATCGTCGGCAGGCCGAAGCGGGTCATGCGGCGCAACAGCGGCCGGTCGATCCGCAGCGAGAGGCGGCGCCACTGGGTGACGATCAGGCCGAGGGCCACGGCCGCGCCGCTGACGTAGCTGCCGAGCAGCAGGCCGCGGGCGCCCTCGTCGCGACCGACGACGAGCACGACGGTGAGGCCGATCGCGGCGAGCACGTTGACGATCGTGGTTAGGAAGTAGGCGCGGGCGCGTTCCTCGAGCCGGAACAGGGTGAGCAGGTACTCGACCATGGTCAGCACCCAGAGGCCGCCGATCGAGATGCGGGCGAGGTCGGGTGCGGAGCGATCGAGCAGGGCTTCGGAGATCGGCCCGGCGAATGGCAGCGCGATCAGCGCCGCGACGGTCGAGAGCCAGAAGAGCGCCGCGAAGGAGGAGGCGACGACCTCGGCGGGATCCTCGTCCTTCTTGTAGTAGAAGCGCAGCAGCGCCTCGATCATGCCGGCGCGGACGACGATGCTGGCCGAGACGACGGCGGCGAACATGACCTCGGCGGCGCCGTAGTCGGCGGGGGTCAGGTAGCGCGTGTAGAGCGGCAGCAGCGCGACCGCGATCAGCTTCGAGAGGATGCTCGCCGCGGTGTAGGCGGCGCCGGTCGTCGCGAGGCGGCGGAGATAGCCCGACACGCGTTGAGCCTAGGTGGCGTCGCGGACCGGGACGGTCGCGAGGGAAGCTGCGGCGGCCATGAGGACCCAGGCGATCGGGTCCTCGTAGAACCCTGCGTAGGCCATCGTGTGGACGAGGAGGGCTACGAAGGTGGCGAGGACCGCGGCGCGGGCTATGAGGTGTAGGCGGGCCGACTCTGTTGGGGCGTCCTGGCGGGCGGGTTCTGTCGCCGCAGGGGACCCACCGCCCCCTGCGGTCGCTGAAGCGTCCTCGGGGGCGGTCCCCCCTACGGCGCCACCCGCCCGAGCTGCCGTCCAGCTGAACAGCCCAGCTGCCATCGTCCACAAGGCAACGGCGATGAGAGCTGCGTAGGCCGCCAGGCCGATTACGCCTTGCTCTGCTGCCACGGTGATCGGCTCGGTGTGGGAGACGGAGACCGGGGCCTTCTTGGTCGCTATGTGTTCGCGGTAGGCCTTTGGGAAGGCGCCGGCGCCGTAGCCCCAGATCGGGCGCTGGCCGAACATGGTTACGCCACCTGAGACCAAATTCGTGCGGCCGCCGGTGTCGACGTTGAGCCGGTCCGGGCTGAGCTTGGAAGCGCCGCCGGAGAAGAGGACGATGACGATGGCCAGCACGACGCCGGCCCCAACCGCAGCAAGCGTCCACTTCAGGCTCCAGCGCAGCGCGGCGAGCACAGCCAGTCCCGCGAGCAGCGCTGCAAAGCTCGACTGCGAGAAAGTGAGCACCAGTCCGAACCAGAGGACTGCAACCAAGCCCGTCAGCAACGCCAGCTTCCACCGCTCCTTGGCCCACAGCAACGCCGACATCGCGACCACGATCACGAGCGCCAAGTACCGCCCGTAGATGTTCGGGTCCCAGAAGATCGAATTCACGCGGAAGTACGTGTGGAATTCGTTCGACCTGATGACCTGGTCGTTCCAGAACAGCTCACGGCTGACGTACTCGACCGTGCCGACAGCGACGAATGCCACGGCCTCAACAGCTATGACCCACAACACGAGCTTCAGAAGCTTTTTGCTCCAGGTGACGTCGTGCAGCAGCGCGTACACCAGCGAGAACGGCACGAAGAAGAAGCACACGTTCTGGAGGCTTTTCGAGAAATCTGGGGAGTACAGCGTCTGCAGCGCGTAGAGGACGACCACTCCGGCCAAGGCCCAGGGTAAGTAGCGGGCGGGTCCTGTCGCCACAGGGGACCCACCGCCCCCTGCGGTCGCTGAAGCGTCCTCGGGGGCGGTCCCCCCTACGGCGCCACCCGCCCGAGATACGTCTGCCGGCCAGCTGCGCGAGACAAGAGCAAACACTCCCCCCGCGATCACGAGATAGAGCGGGACGAGCAGGTTCGCGGTGTCGCCGCCGGCGTGCAGGGGGATGCGGAAGGGGAGCGCGGCGACGATCGCCAGCGGGAGCAGGATCGGCCAGCGCCGGAAGGCCGCCGCAAGCGCGACGGTGGCGACGAGCCCGACGAGGCCAAGCGCGACGAGCCGGGTCGCGTGTTCGCGCAGGTCGGCGATCTGGGTCGAGTGCCACTGGTCGCCGAGGATCAGGAGCGGGAAGAGGGCGAGCGCCAGCAGTATGGCCACCGCGCGGGTGCGGCCGGCCGGGAGCACGATGGCGGCAGCGGCCGTCCCGGCCGCTGCCAGCGTCCCCGCAGCCGCAAGCAGGTCGCTCACCGCCCCCTCGCTTTGGATGGCTGTGGCGAGTTACCCCCCGAATTCGGGGGGCCAAGTCGCCACAGACGACTCATCTCACGGCCTCCGCGCGCTTGCATGCCTGCGCCGGGCTCGCAGGGCGGTGCAGGCGCATCACGCCGCCCGGCACGAGCGTGCGGTCCTGGGCGAGCAGCTTGACGCGCAGCTTGTAGCGCCCGGGCGGGGCGGTGCCGTCGTTGCGGGTGCGGCCGTCCCAGTAGAAGGTGTGGAAGCTGTAGCGCTTGAGAAAGGCGCCGCGAGCGAGCGTGACGACCAACCTGCCGCCTGGCTCGACCACCTGGACGTCGCCCCTGTCGGAGACGGTCGTGCGAAAGCGGATCCGCATGCGGTTGAAGTTGCAGCCGCCCGGCGTGAAGGCCCGCGGGGGCGGCGTCCCCTTGAGATAGGGGACGGGGCGGAAGCTGACCCGGTCGAGCACGAGCGGGTCGCGCTTGAGTCGCTGCGACCAGGCAAATGCCGCGATCGTGGCGAGGACGAGCAGGGCGAAGACGATCGCGCCGAGGCTAGCCCGCCGACGAGGCATTGTCCTCGCCGATCACGACCGCGACCGTGGCGCCGGCCCCGAGCGAGGCGATTTCCTCGGTCATCGGCCGAACCTTCGAGATCGCCAGCGCGTCTGCCACGCGGTGCGCCGCGCGCCCTTCGCCCGGCTTGAACATGACGACGCTTTCGGCGAAGCTCGAGCGGCTGTTGCTGACCGCGCCGAGCTGGAAACCGTGCTGCTCGACCTTGTTGCCATAGGTGCCGGCCAGCCCGTCGACGGCGGTGCCGTTGAGAACGGTTACCTCGATTTCGCTCGGGTTGAGCGCCTTGGCGGTGTGCCTGCCCGCCTTGCCGCTCGATTCTTCGTCGCCGCCCTGGGTCACGGCGTAGGCGATGCCGCCGCCGATCAGGACCAGGACGACGAAGAGCCCGACCAGGTAGCGGGGGTCGCCGAGGCGCGCGCCGAAGCCGCCGCCCCCACCCCCCTCGCCGCCGCCGAAGCGCTCGCGCAGGCGCTCGCTGCGGGTCAGTTCGGGCAGCCCCGCCTCGCGGCGCTCGCGGCGCTGCTCGCGCAGGTCGGCGGCGCGGCGCTCGGCCTCGCGGGCCTCTTCCAGCTTGCGCATCTCCCCGGCTCGCTCCGCCGCCGCCGCCGATGTCGACTCCTTGCGATCGGCGTCGCGCTCGGGCGCCGAGCCGGCCCACTCGCGCAGGCGGCGGATGTCGCGCCCTTGCGCGAAGGAGAGCAGGGCGAGCACGGCCAGTCCCAGGAATGCGACCAGGCCGGCGTAGGCACCGATTTCTTTGATCAGCTCCAAGTTGGCTGCGAGAGGCTATCCGTTGAGGCCGCCGGGGGAGCCGTGGGACCTCTAGCCGACCGTCGCCGCGTCCCCGCCGGGGCTCGTGATCAGCGTCACGACTCGCTCGGCCAGATTAGCCTCGTCCCCGGCCATCACCAGGTGCTCGAGCGAATTCAGCGTCGACTCGACCCAGTCCGGGTCCAGGGGGGCCTCGCGGACCGCCCGGTGGATCCTCTTGGCAGCCGTCGGGTGCAGCTCCTCGCCCCGCCCGAACAGCTCCTCGTGCAGCTTCTCCCCCGGGCGCGGATGGGTGAACTCGATCGCGATCTCCGCTCCCGGCTCGTAGCCCGCGAGGCGGATCATGTTGGTCGCCAGGTCGACGATCTTCACCGGCTCGCCCATGTCGAGGACGAAGACCTCGCCGCGGCCGCCGCCGATGTCACCGGCGCGGATGACCAGCTGGACCGCCTCGGGGATCGTCATGAAGTAGCGGGTCATCTCCGGGTGGGTGACGGTGACCGGCCCGCCCCGCTCGATCTGGCCGCGAAAGATCGGCACGACGCTGCCCGAGGAGGCGAGCACGTTGCCGAAGCGGACGCTGGCGAAGCGCGTCCCCGGATGCTTGTGGGCCGCGGCCTCGACGATCCACTCGGCCATCGCCTTGGAGGCGCCCATCACCGTCTGCGGGTTGACCGCCTTGTCGGTCGAGACGAGGACGAAGCGCTCGACGTCGGAGGCGGCCGCGGTATCGGCCGCGATCCGGGTCGCGATCGCGTTGTTGCGCACCGCCTCCAGCGGGTTGGCCTCCATCAGCGGCACGTGCTTGTAGGCGGCGGCGTGGAAGACGACGCTCGGCTTGAAGCGCTGCATCGTCTCCAACATCCGGTGCGGCTCCTTGCAGTCCGCGAGCACCGCCTCGACGTTGGAGAAGTGGCGCTCGTCGAGCATCTCGCGCTCGATCTCGAAGAGGTTGTCCTCGGCGTGGTCGAGCATCACCAGCAGGCGCGGGCCGACGCGGGCGATCTGGCGGCAGAGCTCGGAGCCGATCGAGCCGCCGGCGCCGGTGACGAGGACGATGCGGTCGCGCAGGTAGGCG
>DASTAY010000055.1:0-39214 GCA_035712345.1 Solirubrobacterales bacterium | reverse complement strand
CAGAATGGAAGCCCTACGCTGCCTCAAGCGCCACCTGGCCAGGCGGGTCTGGCGGCTTTTGATTGATTCTGAAATTGATAGATCCTTGAAAACCGTCGACTCTCAGAGAGGCATGCCGGCGCCGCATATTGCGGTCGCGGCTTGACATAGGAGCAACACATGAGCGAAACCGCGAAGGCCCCCGTCGACGTATTCGAGAAGGCGCGCAGCCACGACCGGCTGGAGCAGCTCGAAGCGGCCAGGCAGCACGACCTCCTGCCCTACTTCCGCCTGCTCACCTCACAGGCGGGGCCGGTGGTGGAGATGGAGGGGCGCGAGACGATCATGCTCGGCTCCAACAACTACCTCGGCCTGACCGGCGAGGAGCGGGTCAAGCAGGGGGCGCGCGACGCGCTGGAGACCTACGGCACCGGCGTCACCGGCTCGCGCCTGCTGAACGGGACGACGCCGCTGCACGTCGAGCTTGAGCGCGAGCTTGCCGAGTGGATGGGGACCGAGGAGGCGATCGTCTACACCACGGGCTACCAGGCGAACGTCGGCTGCATCGGCACGATCCTCGGCCCGGACGACACCGTGATCTGCGACTCCGGCGACCATGCCTCGATCCTCGACGGCTGCAAGCTGTCGGGGGCGAAGCTGCGGCCCTTCCGCCACAACCGCATGGAGAAGCTGGAGAAGATGCTGCAACGGGCCGCCGAGGACGGCGGCGGCGTGCTCGTCGTCGTCGACGGCGTCTTCTCGATGGAGGGGGACGTCTGCGACCTGCCCCGCATCGTCGAGCTATGCCGGGCGCACGGCGCACGGCTGATGGTCGACGAGGCGCACGGCGCCGGCGTGCTCGGCGCCCGCGGCGCCGGGGCGTGCGAGCTCTTCGGGCTCGAGGACCAGGTCGACCTGAGGATGGGGACCTTCTCCAAGAGCCTCGCCTCCTGCGGCGGCTTCATCGCCGGCCCGGCCGACGTGATCGAGTACCTGCGGATCGCCTCGCGCTCCTTCGTCTTCAGCGCCTCGGCGGTGCCGGCGGCGGTGGGCGCGGCGCTGGCGGCGCTGCGCGTGATCCGCTCCGAGGAGCCGCGGCTCTTCGAGGCGCTGCTCGGCAACGCCGAGTACCTGCGCGAAGGGCTGCGCGGGCTGGGGCTGAAGGTCATCGAGCCGGGCACGCTCCCCGACGGGGCTGTCGCGACCACCCCGGTCGTCCCGGTCATGGTCGGCGACGACTGGCAGGCGGTGCTGCTCTGGAAGGCGCTCTTCGAGGCGGGCGTCTACACCAACGTCGCGATCCATCCCGCGGTGCCACCGGGCGGGGCGCTGCTGCGGACCAGCCTGATGGCGACCCACAGCCGCGAGCACCTCGACCGGGCGTTGGCGACGATATCGCGAACCATCGAGGACTTTCCTGAGCTTCCGCGTAATTGAGCGGCTATCTATACCCCCGTGGGGGTAGTTTCATGCTTGTCCAATTCGGGACAAGCCGCGCCCAGCGAGAAAAAGGTGCTCTTAGCGACCGGGCCGTGGACGCTTCGCCGGATCCGGGTTGACGCTCGCCATGCCGAGCACGTAGCTTGCCCACCTCGCCGCGCATCCGGGTCAGGAGGAGACGGCGGGAGCCCAACTCGACCGGCCGGGGCAGCCACCGGCCGGGGCAGAGCCCAGTCAACGAACCCCTATAGGGAGGAGTCCCCAGTGGAAGCTGTATCGATCGCCCCTGCTCCGACGAGCTCGAACCAGACACCGCAGCACATGCAGGCCCTGGCTCGTGCAAACCGCGTGCGACTCGCCAGGGCCGAGCTGAAGCGATCGATCGGACGAGGCGAGATCGACGTCGCAGAGGTGATCCGCGACACCCCCTGGGAGACCGAGAGCATGACCCTCGCGGAGCTGCTGACCAGCCAGCGGCGCTGGGGCCGCACCCGCGCCCGCAAGCTCCTGCAGACGCTGGCGCTGAGCGAGAACAAGCGGGTCGGGACGCTGACGCCGCGCCAGCGGGCGCTGCTGACCGCGGCGCTCAGCCCCCGTTCCTCGCGCGAAGCGGTCCTCGTCTGAGGACCGTCAGCCTCGTAGGCCGCCGGCCTTGAAGGAGAGGCCGCCGGAGGCCCTCTGGAAGGCTCGGCGGAAGGCGTAGAAGGAAGCCGCGAAGGCCACGGCGCCGGCGGCGAGGCAGGGGGCGAGGACGAGGCCGCCCAGGTAGAAGAGGCCGCCGGTGACGAGGACGAAGACGACGCCGGCAAGCAGGGTCGTGTGCGAGCGGTAGCCGGCGAGGTGCTCGCGCAGGGAGACCTCGAGCCCGCCGAGGGCGGCGAGGACGACGCCGACGCCGATCGCGGTCGGGCTCTGGGTGACGATGCCGGCGAGGAGGCTGACGATCCCGGCGAACACGGTCAACTCGGCCAGGGGGAACGAGCCCCAGGGGGCGGGCGGGCGTTCGTCGCCGCTGCGCTTCCGCTCGGCCCGCTGCCTCCGTTCTGCCTTGCGCTTAGCGCTCAACGGCCGCAAGCCGCCCGGGTAACGGGCATCCAGAGGAGACCTTGACCCGCCACCAGCCCATCAGCATGCCCAGGGGGCCGAGGCGGGGACGGGAGTGCCAGACGCCGCATCCCGGCTCGCCGACGTCGGCGCGACTGATGCGCAGCCACTTGTGCTCGGCCGGGGCGTCGAGCATGCGCTCGAGCAGCTCGCGGTTGCGGGTCTCGAGCTCGGCGCGTTCGCGCAGCTGGATGCGCGCTTCGGCGATCCGGTCGGCGAGCGAGTCGCGGATCGCCTCCAGATCGCCGAGGCCGAGGGCCCGCGGCTCGCTGGATACGGCCTCCACGCCGGCGTCGATTCGCAGGCGCGGGAAGGCGTCGGCGAAGAGCGCGGCGAGCTGCGCTTCGAGGCGCCCGATCTGACGACGCAGCTCGACGCGGGCAAGCCGCTCGTCGCCACCCAGGCGAAGCGCGGTGCGAGACTCTCGATCGAGCAGATCCGGCATACCCGACAACGAGTGTAGATCACGGCGCAGTTGCGATCGTTAAGCGGCTTGAAGGGTCGTCAAGACCATCCAGAGCGCCTCCTCGACGGCGATCTGGGGGACGCCGTCGACCTGGATCGCGGCGACGGCGATGCGGCGGGTGTCCTTGCGGACCGCGCGCCCCTCGCCGCTGGCGCCGAAGAGCAGCCCCACCGGCGCCCGCTCGTCGGCGATCACCAGGGTGCCGTGCGAAAGCGCCCCCGGGCGCCCCTCGAGCGACTCCCCGGGGGCCGAGTCGCGGATGCAGAGCGATCCCTTCAGGCGCTCGGCGTCGAAGGCGCGCAGCGCGATCCCGGTCTCGATCGTGGCGATCGTCAGCGCATCCTCGGGAAGGCCGTGGGTCTTGAAGCCGCCGTCCTGAAGCCGGTCGAGGGCGAGCTGCTCGACCGGGGTCCGGGTGCGATCCGGGTCGAGGCCGATCTGGCGGAAGAAGACCCGGTAGGCCCAGGGGATCGGCCGTTCGCGCATGTGGATCGCGTGGGCGCCGTAGAAGCGGTCCGAGGCCTCGCGCAGGCGGCGGTCGACCGGCTCCGGGCTGCGCCCCGGCCGGCCGTCGACCTCGACCCAGGAGATGCCGAGGCCGGGGAACTCGGCGGCCACGTGCGGCGCCACCCAACCGAGGGTCGAGGAGGGCTCGGGCGGCTGCCCGCGCCCGGCGGCGGCGCTCATCCTCGCCTCGCCTCCGCGAGGCGGGTCGCACGAAGCAACCGATCGATCCGCCCGCCCAGCTCCGAGGCGCTGAGGACGCCGATGCTGGCGCTCTGCAGCGTCCCGCCGGGATAGACGTAGGCGAAGGTCGGGCAGCCGCCGACGTGGTAGAGGCCGGCGACGGCCCCGTCGCGGTCATATCCCACCGGCATCCTCCAGCCGCGCTGGCCGATCAAGCCGCGGACGGTGTCGCGATCGTCGCGGATGTCGAGCGAGAGGAGCCCCACGCGCCCACGGTAGCGCGGGTACACCTGGTTGACGACATCCTGCTGGTCGACGCAGTCGCTCCCCCCTTTGCTGAACCAGAAAGAGATCACGAGGGGACGGTCGAAGAAGTCGCAGACGCGGATCGCGCCAGGGGTGCGGATCGCGCACGCGGGGGACCGCCGGCTGCCGGCTGGACAGGGCACCTCGCCCACCGAGCAGTCGTCCTGGGCGACGTTGGCGTCCCCTTCGAGCCTGCCGGCGGCGTTCGGCACGGCGAACTCCGGCAGCGGCCAGCGCGCCTCCTGCTTGTCGAGGCCCAACGTCTCCCCTCCGCCGGGCACGCCGTGGATCAGCGCCACCGCGACGATCGCGACGAAGATCAGGCCGACGACGATCGAGTAGCGGTCCTTCACGATGGCCATCTCCCCCTGGGGACGATCCCGGCAGGGGTTTCACTTAACTTTTTTGATGGTTCCGGGTTGAGCTGCCGCCCGCTGCTTTCGACAAAAAAGTACAAGCCGTTTCACCCCTACCGGGATCGTCCCCTATCGGCGAACAAGACCAATGACGCCGGCAGGGCGATCGTCACGCCTAGTAGAGCTACTGAGAGGTCGATCACGGTGACGAAGCCGAACTCGCGCAGCATGCCGACGTCGCTGGCTATGAGGACGGCGAAGCCGGCGATTGCGGTCGCGCCGGACGCCAGCACGGCCGCGCCGGTGCGCGCGTAGGTCGCCTCCAAGGCAGTCCCAATGTCCCGCCCCGCCCGCCGCTCCTGCCGGAAGCGCGCCGCGAGGATCACGCTGAACTCGGTAGCGATCGCGATCGTCAGCGCCCCCAGCGCGGCCGACATCGGGTTGAGCGGGATCCGCGTCAGCCAGAGAACCAACGCCGACCACCCCGTCGCCATCGCGATCGGGACGAGAGGCACCAGGGCGCGCGACCAGGAGCGATAGACGAGCAGCAACACGAGCGCGACCGCAAGCAGACCGACCGCGGTCAACAGGTAACGGCTGTTGTCCAGATCGGACGCGGCGGCAGCCGCGATCACCGGGAGCCCCGCGAGCTCCACATGCACCCCGGGAGGCGGCCCGCCTCTCGTCCCGGGCTCGCCGACCGCACCCCGAATCCGTTCGATCAATTCCTGCTGCGAGTCCAGCGACTGCGCCCGGATCCCGAACCCGATCAGCGCGGTCCCGGACGGCAGTCCCGTCTTGGGGTCGACGGTCGCCACCTGCCGCAGGTCATAGGCAGGTATTTGCTCGAGCGCAGCCCGGACGGTCTTGCTCGTCAGCGCCCCTTCGCTGCTCGCGGTCAATCCCCCTCCCGTGACGAAGTCCGACAGCGCCGGCCCCGGGCAGATTTCAGCCTCCTGACAGCTCGGTTCGCTGCCGCTGAACCCACCAACTCTCAACGCCCGACGCTTGAACGCAGCCATCCACCTGATCGTCGCCGGATCCGTCAGATCCGGTGCGGTCACCCGAGCGTCGAGCTCACCCGACACCCCCGTCGCATCCTGCAACTCCTTCAGTTCCTTCACCGCTTCGACGTTTTGGGGCGCCAGCTTCGTGATGTCGGTCTGCGTTTCGATCTGCGTGCCCAGACCCCATCCGATCACCGCCAGGCCCAGGCCAACAACCAGAACCCCCTGCGGATACGTCCGCGTCATTTTCATCAGGCTTTGCACCGGGGGCGGGATCGCCGGGTGTCCCTCCGGGCGCTGGGTTTTTCGCCTCCGAGTCCAGCGGCCGTCCGAAAACCGGGTTGGGGCGAAAAACGGGACGCCGCGCCGCTCCGGGACACCCGACACTCCCGCCCGGGTCCGAAGGCTGAGGGCTGCGAAGCCCGCAAGGAAGGCCAAGGGAAATGCGATCGCGATTCCAACTACGAGCAGCAGGCCAAAGCTACGCACCATCGGGATCGGGGAAAGCTGGAGGGCGAGGAAACCAACCCCGGTGGCCAGGCAAGCCGTAGTGATGGCCGGACCGCCACCAGCTGCCGCCAAGCGGGCGGCATCGACGCCAGAGCTCGCGCCGATCGCGATCGCCTCGTCATAGCGGGCCTGAAGCTGAATCGCGTAGTCGACTGCGAGCCCGATCAGGATCGGGAGCACGGCGATCGAGGCCATCGTCAGCGAGCCGCCGAGGAGGCCGAAGAGGCCGAAGGTGAGCGCCGCCGCGGCGAGCGCGATCGCCAGCGGAAGCAATCGCCAGCGACTGCGGAAGACGAGGAGCAGGGTGAGAGCCATCACCACGAAAGCGACGCCGAGCAGGACGAGCAGGGCGTCCTCGAGGGCACGAGTCACCGCGTCGACGACGACGGGCACCCCGGAGATGACGTACCTCCCGCCGTGCAGCTGGAAGCAGCGCTCGGGCCTGCCCTTGAACTTGCAGGCCCTGCGCGCGACGGGATCGCGGACGACGGCCTCGATGGCCTCGATCGCCCGGTGCCGTTCGGATTCCGTCAAGCTCGAGCGCAGGCGCAGGATGATCTGCGCCGAGTGGCCGTTGGGGAAGAGGTAGGCGAGGCGGGCCTTGGGCACGTCGCGGCTGCGACGCAGGTCGAAGACGATCGCGGCGAGGAAGTTCGGGTTGGAGAGGGACGGCGCGCTGGTGATCCCGTACTGCGCGGCGATCTGCAGCAGCAGCGCCCGCAGCTTGGCGGGAGGGACGGTGGCGGCGAGGTGTTCGAGCTGGCGATCGATCTGGATCACCGCCTCGTTGAGGAACGTGGCAGGCCCGACCAGCGAGCGCACCGCGCCCAATTCCGCCAATTCGGCGCACGGCCCGGGGATCGGCCGGGCGCCCTTCGGGACCTTGCCGGCGAGGCAGCCCTCGAGGCGCAGCAGGCGACCGAGGTTGGCGGTCAGGACGAGCTTCTGCAGGTCCCCCTCGGCGAGCACGACGACCGGTTCTTCGCCGAAGTCGTGCTTGACCTGCTGAGTCGCCTCGTAGCTGGCGGTGTCGGAGTCGACGAGGGTGTTCGTCGCCGCGTCGGTCGGGAGTCGCGTCGCGGCAACCGCCGCGGCGACGGCTAGGACCAGCGCGACGGCGAGCACCGCCCGCGCGTGGCGGACCGCCCAGGCCGCGACTGAGCTCAATCCATCGAGAGCGGGCCGGTTACGTCAGCGTTGAGGAACTGATGGACGAACTGGTTTTCGGAATCGAACAGTTCCTCTTTCGGCCCGGACTCGACGATCTGCCCGTTCCACAGCACGGCGATGAAGTCGGCGATCCGCCGTGCCGTGTTGAGGTCGTGGCTGATCACCAGGTAGCAGCCGCCGTTCTCGGCGTGCACCTCGCGGATCAGCTCGCAGAGCAGTGCCGTGCGCACCGGGTCGAGGCCCGAATCGGGCTCGTCGAACATGACGATCGCCGGTTCCAGCACCAGCGCCCGGGCAAACCCGGCGCGCTTGCGCATCCCGCCGGAGAGCTCGTTCGGCATCTTGTAGATCGCCTCGGCCAGGCCGACCTCCTTGAGCCGGCGGTTGACGATCTCGCCGATCTCCTCCTCGCTTTTGTCGGTGTGCTGGCGCAGTGGGAAGGCGGTGTTGTCGTAGATGTTCATCGAGCCGAACAGCGCCCCGTCCTGGAACAGCAGGCCGAACTTTTTGCGCACGTCGAAGAGTTCGTCGTCGGTCATCGCCGGGATCGATTCGCCGTGCACGAGGACGTCGCCCGAGTCCGGATAGAGCAGGCCGACGATGTGCTTGATCAGCACGCTCTTTCCCGTGCCCGACGGCCCCAACACCATCGAGACCTGGTCTTCGGGCAGGCCGAGGTTGAGCCCGTTGAGGATCCGCGCCCGGCCGAACTGCTTGACCAGGTTGATGATCTCGATCGCGTCGGTGCTGCCGTGGTCGCGCTTGCGGCCGGTGTGGAAGCGGTAGGGGTCGCTGTCGGCGGGGTCGACCCCGGGGATGACGAAGTCGCGCCCCATCATCGCTCCGTCCTCGCTGATGTAAGGGCCGGAGGAGCGCGGTTCGGCGGCGATCTCCGGGGGCGCTTCGGCGCTCGAGGAGGCCTCGTCGCGCAGCGCTTCTTCTTCGCGTCGCTCGTCGTCGTCAGTCATGCGCTCCTCAGCCTCCTATCGGCGCTCGCGGGTTGGCGCCCCAGAAGACGAGGGTGCCCAGCATCCCGATGATGTGAACTAGAACGATGTTTAAGACCATCGACTTGGCGGTCGCGGTGCCCACGCCGACCGGCCCGCCCGAGGCGGTGTAGCCGTAGTAGCAGCCGACCATCACGATCGCCGTCGCCATGAACATGCCCTTGGTCAGGCTGAAGATCAGGTCGGGGGGGTTCTGGAACATCCAGAAGATCAGCAGGTAGCCGCCGGAGGAGACGTCGCCGATCTGTTCGACGACGGCGAGGTAGCTGGCGAAGTACATGATCCCGATCCCGACCAGGTACATGAAGGGGAAGGCGATCCAGGCGGCCAGCAGGCGGGTCGCGGCGAGGAAGGTGACGGGCGGCACGCCCATAACCTCGAGCGCGTCGATCTCGTCGGAGATCCGCATCGCGCCGAGCTCGGCGACGATCCCGGTCCCGACCTTGGCCGAGAGCATGTAGCCGAAGGCGTAGGGCATGATCTCGCGCAGGTCGCACCAGGCGGAGAAGACGCCGGCGTAGGCGGGAGCGCCGTTGGCGCGCAGCAG
Organism: Solirubrobacterales bacterium; assembly: GCA_035712345.1. Lineage (GTDB taxonomy): Bacteria > Actinomycetota > Thermoleophilia > Solirubrobacterales > 70-9 > VRUE01. The sequence continues at coordinate 30,635 of DASTAY010000055.1, read as the reverse complement.
GTAGGCGCCCTCGATCCCGCACTCCAAGCCGAGGATGAAGACGAGGCCCCAGATGATGACCGCCGAGCCGAGGATCAGGATGCCGGCCTGGCGCAGGCTCTCGCCGAAGTAGTTCCCCACCCTGCCCGAGTAGACGAGGCCGGCCATGCGGGCGCCGAAGCGGGCGATCTCGCCGAAGGAGTCGAGCCAACCGCGCGGGACTTCGAGCCAGGCGTTCATCAGCGAATCGTCTGCAATTCGGGGTTGGTCGCCAGCAGCGTCTGCGTGAAGACGTAGTTGAAGGCGAAGACGCCCATGAAGGAGATGACGACGGCCTGGTTGACGGCGCGGCCGACGCCGGCGGCGCCGCCGGACGCGGTCATCCCCTTGTAGCAGCAGACGACCGAGATGATCGCGCCGAACAGGGTGCACTTGATCAGCGAGCCCCAGAGGTCGGTGATCGACGCGTTGGTGAAGAGCGTCGCGAAGAAGCCGCCGAGCGGCTGGTTGTAGAGCAGCTCGGTGAGGATGCCGCCGCTGATCCCGAAGATCAGCGCATAGATGTCGAGCAGGCCGGTGATAACCATCAGCGCCAGGAAGCGCGGCACGACGAGGTTCTTGATCGGGTCGACGCCGAGCACCTGCAGGGCGTCGAGCTCCTCGCGGATCTTGCGGGCGCCGAGGTCGGCGGTGATCGCGGTGCCGGCGACGCCGGCGACGACGACGGCCGTGACGAAGGGGGCGAACTCGCGGATCGAGGCGAGGACGAAGAAGCCGCCGAGGCGGTCGAGCGAGCCGAAGAGGGTGAGGAAGTTGGCCGCCTGCAGGCCCGGCGCGCCGAAGCCGAAGGCGACCGTGGAGACGAGCAGCGGGAACCAGCAGAGCTGCAGGGCGAAGAGGAACTGGCCGATGAACTCCTCGCCGTAGGGGTACGGCGGACGCACCGCGGAGATGATCGTGCGCGCGGTCAGGATCATCATGTCCCCGACCTGTTCGAAGAACGACTTGGCGGGTGCGAACCTCCTGCCTATCGATGCGGCTGCTTCCATCTCTCCTCCGGGCGGAGCGGGACCACATCGGGCGGCCCCTGCTCCTCGCTTTGAGTCTATGGGATGCGCCAGCGGCGTCCGTTAGCCGAGTGTTGAGATCCGGCTAACGCGGCGAGCAGCCTGCTTCGAGCGCCCGGAGCAGGCGAATCCCCGTGGTATGTTCGGGCCGCTTTGGGGGGGTATCCAAGACATCGACGGCGCTTGCGAGGGCAGGCTTTCGTCGCCGGCGCGGCTGTCGTCCTGTCGACGATCTTCCTCGCGGCCTGCGGAGGCGAATCGTCGTCGGACTCCAACGAGCGGTCGGGCAGCTACGCGGTCGAGGTGACGAACGCCGAATTCCCGTCCCATCAGCACCTGGGCGAGACGACGCTGCTGCGGCTCGACGTCCGCAACACCAGCCACCGGACGCTGCCGACGCTGACGGTGACGATGTCCGTCGGCGGTCCCGAAGGCCGCAAGTCGGCGCTGCCCTTCGGCTATCGCGATCCGGCGGCCGGGATCGCCCAGCCGGACAGGCCGGTCTGGGCGCTGGCCGCCGGCTACCCGAAAGTCAACGGCTCCGACGAACCCGGGGGCGGCGAAACCGCCGAAGCGAAGACCTTCGCCTTCGGCCCGCTGAAGCCGGGCGCGACGACCGAAGCGGTGTGGAAGTTGAGCGCGGTGAAAGCGGGTAGCTACAAGCTCTTCTATGAAGTCGGCGCGGGCCTCACGAGCGAAACCAAGGCGAAGACGGCCAACGGCGCCGAAGCGGGCGGCTCGTTCGCCGTCGAGGTCTCCGACGTCCCGCCCGAAGTTGAAGTCAAGGACAATGGAGAAGTGGTCGAAATCGGCAAGGCGGACAGCGGCAAGTAGCTTCGCCGCGCTGGTGCTGGTGCTGGCCCTCCCGGCCTGCGGAGCGGCCGAGCAGGGTGGGCCACGCGCCCAGCCGGCCAAGGCCAAGGCCCACGTGGCGCTGAAGAAGGTCGGCGACTTCTCCAGCCCCGTATATGTCACCGGCGCGCCGGGCTTCCCCAAGCTCCTCTTCGTCGTCGAACAGGAAGGCCGGGTGACGGTCCTGCGCGACGGCCGGCGCCAGGCGCGGCCGTTCCTCGACATCCGCAGCCTCGTCTCCTCGGGCGGCGAGCGCGGCCTGCTCTCGATCGCCTTTCCGGCCGACTACAAGCGCATCCGCAGCTTCTACGTCTATTACACCGACCGCCAGGGAAATATCCGGATCGACGAATTCAGGCGCAAAAGCGCGACGCGAGCCGCGCGGGGCTCCCGTCGCGCCCTGGTGCACATACCCCACCCGATCAATGCCAATCACAATGGCGGCCAGCTGCAGTTCCTCGGCAAATGGCTCTACTTCGGCACCGGCGACGGCGGCGACGCCGGCGACCCGCCCAACAACGCGCAGAATCCGCGCAGCAAGCTCGGCAAGCTGCTGCGCGTCGACCCGCGCCAGGCGCACCCCGAGCCGCAGATCGTCAGCCGCGGCCTGCGCAACCCGTTCCGCTTCTCCTTCGACCGGGTGACGGCGCCGGGTCACCCGCGAATCGCGATCGGCGACGTCGGCCAGAACCGCTTCGAGGAGGTCGACTACCTGCCGGCCGCCGCCGCACAGGGCGCCAACTTCGGCTGGGACGCCTTCGAGGGCTTCGCCCCCTACAGCGAAGAAAACAGCGGCACGCCGGACCCCGGCGGAACGGTCAAACCGATCTACGCCTACCCGCACAGCCGCGCCGGCAGCTGCTCGATCATCGGCGGCTATGTGGTCGCCGACAAGCATCTTCCCTCGCTCTACAAGCGCTACGTCTACGCCGACCTATGCGAGGGCGAGCTGCGCAGCCTCGTCCCCCACCTGCACCGGGCGAGCGACGAGCACAAGCTCGGCCTGCACGTCGAAAGCCCCAGCTCCTTCGGCGAAGACGACCATCACCGCCTCTACGTCTGCTCGCTCGAAGGCCCGGTCTACCGGCTGGTTCCGCGCTAAGGTTGGCTGACCAGCCAATTTTCTCGAAGGGAGCGGTCAGGTGGAGAGCGGAACGGTTGAGCAAAGCGAGGAGGCCGCCAACGGCAAGAGCGGTAGCGAGGCTGAGCGGATCGCGGTCCTCAATCCCGCCAACGGAGAGACGGTCGGCAGCGTCGCCGTCGACTCCGCCGAGAGCGTCGCCGCGACCGTCGCGCGGGTGCGCGCCAACCAGGCCGAGTGGGAGGCGCTGGGGATCGAGGGGCGCCACCGCTGGCTCGGCCGGCTACGCGACTGGATGCTCGACAACCAGGAGCGCGTGCTCGACACGATGCAGGCGGAGACCGGCAAGGTGCGCGGCGACACCACGGCGGAGACGATCTACCTCGCCGACCTGATCAACTTCTACGGGAGCAAGGCGGCGAAGTTCATCGGCGACGAAACGGTCCGCCCGCACTCCCCCCTTGCCGCGTCGAAGAAGCTGATGGTCCAGTACCGGCCCTACCCGGTCGTCGGCGTGATCAGCCCCTGGAACTTCCCGCTGGCGCTGGCGCTCGGCGACGCGATCCCGGCGCTGCAGGCGGGTGCGGCGGTGGTCGTCAAGCCGTCGGAGTTCACGCCCTTGGGCCTGGCCGAGATCGTCGACGCCTGGAAGCGCGAGATCGGCGCGCCGGACGTGTTCGACTGCGTGCACGGCGCCGGCGAGACCGGCGGGACGTTGGTCGACAACGTCGACTTCGTCCAGTTCACCGGCTCGGACCGCACCGGCCGCAAGGTGATGGCGCGCGCCGCCGAGACCCTGACCCCGGTCAGCCTCGAGCTCGGCGGCAAGGACCCGATGATCGTCCTCTCCGACGCCGACGTCGACCGCGCCGCCAACGCCGCCACCTGGGGCGGGATGTTCAACTCCGGCCAGGTCTGCCTCTCGGTCGAGCGGATCTACGTCGAGGAGCCGGTCTACGACGAGTTCGTCGCCAAGCTGACCAGGGCGGTCGGCGAGCTGCGCCAGGGCGCCGACGGCAGGACGCCGGCCAAGGACGTCGGCGCGATGACCTCGCCGAACCAGCGGGCGGTGGTCGAAGCGCAGGTCGAGGACGCGATCGAGAAGGGCGCGAAGGCGACGACCGGCGGCAAGCGGGTCGAGGGGCCCGGCGACTACTTCGAACCGACGGTGCTGGTCGACGTCGACCACTCGATGACGGTGATGCGCGACGAGACCTTCGGGCCGGTGGTCGGGGTGATGAAGGTGCGCGACGCCGAGGAAGCGCTGCGCTTCGCCAATGACACCCGCTACGGCCTGGCCGCCTCGGTCTTCGGCGAGAAGGAGCGTGCGGAGCGGATCGGCCGGCGGGTCGAGGCCGGCGCGGTCAACGTCAACGACGTGATCGTCAACTACGTGCTGATGGACGTGCCGATGGGGGGCTGGAAGGAGTCCGGGGTCGGCTTCCGCCATGGCGAGTACGGGATCAAGAAGTACTGCCGGCCCGAGTCGGTGATCGTCGCCCGCTTCGGCGGCAGGCGCGAGCCGACCTGGTACCCGTACACGAAGACGCGCCTCGGGCTGGTCGGCCGCATCGCCCGCGCTTTCAACGCGCGCGACTGGCGCCGCCGCCTCGGCCTCAAATAGCCTTCCGCCGATGGCGGACTTCGCTGACTACTACAGGGAGATCTACGCCCGTGGGCTCGGCGGCGAGCTGCCTTCGATCCCGGTCGCGGTCGAGGAGCAGGAGCGCCGCGCGCACGAGGCGATGGACGAGCGCGCCGCCAACTACGTCTTCGCCGGGGCGGGCGCCGAGCACACGATGCGCGCCAACCGCGCCGCCTTCGAGCGCTACGAGATCGTGCCGCGGATGCTGCGCGACGTCGCCGAGCGCGACCTCTCGCTCGAGCTGCTCGGCACGGCGATGCCGGCGCCGCTGCTGCTGGCGCCGATCGGGGTGCAGAAGGTCGTCCACGAGGACGGCGAGCTGGCGACCGCGCGGGCGGCGGCGGCGCTCGGCACGCCGATGATCGCCAGCACCAACTCGCACTTCACGCTGGAGGAGATCGCCGAGGCGGGCGGCGACGCGCCGCGCTGGTTCCAGCTCTACTGGCCCAACGACCGCGAGATCGCGGCGAGCTTCCTCACCCGCGCCGAGGCCGCCGGCTACGGCGCGATCGTGCTCACCGTCGACACCTTCATCCCGGGCTGGAAGTCGCGCGACCTCCAGCAGGCCTGGCTGCCCTTCCTCAACGGGATGGGCGTCGCCAACTACTTCCAGGACCCGGTCTTCCGCAGCGGGCTGGAGAAATCCCCCGAGGAGGACCCGGGCGCCGCGACCGGCCACTTCCTCGGCGTCCAGGCCAACCCGTCGCTGAGCTGGGACGACCTCGCCTGGCTGCGCGAGACGACCTCGCTGCCGCTCGTGGTCAAGGGCGTCCAGCACGTCGAGGACGCGCGCGAGGCGGTGCGCCGCGGCGTCGACGGCATCGTCGTCTCGAATCACGGCGGCCGCCAGGTGGACGGCGCGATCGGCTCGCTCGACGCCCTGGCGCCGATCGCCGAGGCCGTCGGCGACGAGCTGACGATCCTCTTCGACAGCGGCGTCCGCAGCGGCGCCGACGTGCTCAAGGCGCTCGCCCTCGGCGCCGACGCCGTCTGCCTCGGCCGCCCCTACGTGTGGGGCCTGGCGCTCGGCGGTCAGGCCGGCGTGGAAACCGTGGTCAAGATGGTCCTCGCCGAGCTCGACCTGACGCTCGCATTGTGCGGATATACCGGCCCCGATCAACTCGGGCCAGACGCCCTCAGGAAGATCCATTCCGGCAGGGGTTCCACTTAACTTTTTCGGTGGTTTGGGGTTGAGCTGACGCCCACGCCGCTCGACGAAAGTACAAGACGTTCCACCCCTACCGGAATGGATCTTACGCAGGGGCCTCGATCTTCGGGAACAGGGGCGGGATCCGTTCGACGTTCTGGCCGCCAGATCGGGCTCCCAGCTCGGTTAGCTGGCGCGAGCCTTCGCCGAGCGCGGCGAGCAGCCGCTCGCTCGTCTGCGGCAGGTAGGGGCTCAGCAACAGGGTCGTCACGCGCAGGCCCTCGCAGAGGTTGTAGAGGACTTCGTCGAGGCGCTCGGGGTCGGCCTCGTCCTTGGCCAGCTCCCAGGGGCGGGTCTCCTCGACGTAGCGGTTGAGGCGCCGGACCAGCTTCCATGCCACCTCCAGCGCCTGGGTCAGCTCGGCCCGGTCGAGCAGCTCGCCGAAGCGGGCGACGACGCCTTCGAAGTCCTCCGCGAGCACGGCATCGACCTGAGCCTCGGGCACGATCCCGCCGCGGTAACGGTCGACCATCGCCAGGACGCGGCTCGCCAGGTTGCCGAAGTCGTTGGCCAGCTCGGTCTCGTAGCGGGCCTCGAAGCCGGCGGTCGAGATCGAGCCGTCCTGGCCGAAGCTGACCTCGCGGAAGCAGTAGAAGCGCAGCGCATCGGCGCCGAAGCGGTCGATCGCCTCGAACGGGTCGAGCACGTTTCCGAGCGACTTCGACATCTTTTTCTCGCCCATCAGCAGGAAGCCGTGGATCGCCATCCGCTGCGGCGGCTCGAGGTCTGCGGCCCAGAGCAGGGCCGGCCAGATGACCGCGTGGAACTTGAGGATGTCCTTGGCCATCACGTGCAGGTCGGCCGGCCAGAAGCGCTCGGTCAAATCCTCGCCCTCGCGGGCGAAGCCGAGCGCGGTGACGTAGTTGAGCAGCGCGTCGAACCAGACGTACATCCGCTGCTCGGGGTCCCAGGGCAGCCGCATCCCCCACTTCAGCTTCGGCCGCGAGAGCGAGACGTCCTCGAGCCCGCCCTCGATGAAGGAGATCGCCTCGTTGCAGCGGAAGTCGGGCACGACGAAGTCGGGTCGCTCGGCGTAGAGCGCTTCGAGCCGCTCCTGGAAGGCCGAGAGGCGGAAGAACCAGTTCTCCTCGCGCACCTTCTCCAGCGGGATCTCGTGGATCGCGCAGGTCTGGCCCGGCCCCAGCTCGCGCTCGGTCTTGAAGTCGGCGCAGCGCGGGCAGTACCAGCCTTCGTAGGTGCCCTTGTCGACCCAGCCGTTGTCGTAGACGCGCTGCATGATCTCGGCGACGCGTTCGGCGTGGCGCGGGTCCGAGGTGCGGATGAAGAAGTCGTTGGTCGCGTCGATGGTCGGCATCAAGGCTTCGAACTTGGCCGCGTTGCGGTCGGCCAGCTCCTGCGGCGTCACCCCCTCGCGCTCGGCCGCGGTCTCGATCGGCTCGCCGTGCTCGTCGGTGCCGGTGAGGAAGAAGACGTCCTCGCCGCGCTGGCGCATGTGCCGGGCGAGCACGTCGGCCGCCATCGTCGAGTAGGCGTGGCCGAGGTGCGGCTCGGCGTTGACGTAGTAGATCGGCGTGGTGATGTACCAGCTATTCGCGCCCATTCCGCTCAGGACGCTACTCAACAACGGCAAGGCGGGAGAGTGAGCCACCTTGTCGCGAGATAGGCCCCAACGCCTACGACTCGACGACTCCTGCCACTTCGCGGCGTAGCCGACACCTGGTTCGACAAGCCGCCAAGGGTCTACCAGCGCGGCTGCGGGAGCCTGAGATCTCCTCGGATTCTTCAATCCTTCAACAATCAGTGCGATTCGGGACGGCAGTTGAGCTCGCCCCAAGTTCTGTCCGAGATCAGGGCGTCAAGGATCGGTCATCTCGTCAGCAAGCCACGACGAACTCGAAGAGCTCTGGAGCGCCAACCCGTCGTTGCACGAGTCCAAATAGTCGAATTCGGCCTGGGTGACCGCTCGGCGTGGTGATTTCTTTGTTTGGAACGCGTTCGCTCAGGCCACCTTCAGGCGGTACCTGCCGGTCCGACGACCGACGCTTTCCACTGCATTGGAACGACCGATCTGGGCTAGAAAGGTATTGATCGGCTGCTTTCCGCTGACGAGATAGCCGCGCGCCCGCAACAGCTCGAACCATTCCCTGTAGTGGACCTCAGCATCAGCCCCGCGTTCCTCCTGTAGCACCTCCACCGCCACGCGCTCAAGGTCCTGCCCGCGCAATCGCAGGTTCGCCTGCTCGAGCGTGAGCTGGGGAGCCGTGCCCAGCGCTGAATCGACCTGACGAAGCATGTACTCGTCGCGAGAGAGCTGGTCGGCAAGGTTCTCGACCAGGGCACGTAGGACCTCAAGCTCCTCCTGCTCCTGCTCGATTCGCCCGATCAAACGTCGCCGCTGAAGAAGGAGGGCACTCGACGAGGACTTGGTGGGCACGCCGGAAACCTACGCCGCAGCGCGGATGCACCCGACGACCCATTGAATGTGCATTTTCCGACCGACGGAGTGCCGATAATCATTTCAACGTGTTGCAACGGCAACAACCGAGACCTTGAACGCCCCGGCGAGACAGCCGGAGTTGTTGTCCGTCGGCGGGCCCGAAGGAGCCCGCTGGCGCGCTATTGAGCCGGCGGCGCCGAACATTGGGTACGCATCGTTCTACCACGCCGACGACCTGGCTGCGCTACCGGTCCGGGCGATCACGCGGATCAAGGACAACAAGAGCGACCCGAACATCGAGACCGGCACCTACGGTCTTTTCTCGACCTGCCAGGAGCAGATGCGCGCCGGAATCGTCAAGCACTCGGCCCGCTATGTCTTCTTTTTCACCCGGCCGCCCCACAGCAGAGAGCGAGCGTTGACGGGAATGTACGAGCTAGCCGCCTGGACCCCGGGGGCGCTGGGAGAGGCCGCAGGGGACTTCGCGCTCGCCGCTGCCCAGGTGCGGTTCGTACGACCGATCCTCGTCTCTGAACTTCACTCCGGATTGGTCTCCCCACTTTCGACGCGCTGGAGGTTGACCAAGAAGCTCGACCATGAGCAGAGTGCTGCCCTGGCGGCTCTGATCGGCTCACGGCCGGATATGACTCCCGAGTATCTCGCGGAGATAGACCGTCTCGAGCGGATCAACAAGTTCCAGTCCGGCTGCCGGTATCCGACCTGGCTGCGGGAGGCGCCTTGGAGCTGGGCCGATGCCGCGGACTATCTGAAGCCCGTCCCGAAAGATGCCGAAAGGGAGCGAGTGAGCAATGCCTCGCCGACCGGCTGGTGGGGGTGCATGGAGTGCAACGCTGGACGCCGACCAGGTGGCTCGGATCGTGAGGGCGAGCTGATGGCGCGGAGGGCCTTCCTTTCCTATCAACACCGCGACGAAGGCCGGGCGAAAGGCTTCGATCTCTTGCGCCGGGCACCTAAACTGAACGTGAACTACTCGGTCCGCCACCAGATGCAGCGGGTCAACTCCACCGACGACTCCTATGTCGGCCGACGGATCCGTAGCCAGATCAAAGGGACGAGCGTCACCGTCGTCTTGATCGGGGCGGCGACCGCAGGAAGCGCCTGGGTGGCGAAGGAGATTGAGTGGAGCCTTGCGAAGCAGCCGGCGAATGGCCTGCTCGGGATCGTGATCGATCCGGGAGCCACCGTTCCCGAGGGCCTGAGTGCAGCGGGCGCCGAGTTGATCGACTGGACCGAACCGGGCGACGTGCACGAGTTTGAAGCAGCGATCGAGCGCGCTGCCCTGGCCGCCGCCCGCGGGCCGGCGATCGCGACCAGCGCCGGCAGCGGCTCCTCCTGTGGGCGCTGAGCGTCACGTCCCGCGAAGTTGCGATTCTTCTCGGCGATGCCGCCGACCACCCGTCCGCAGGTCCTCGATGCGTTCTGGAATCTGGCGGCCGAGCGTCAGGAGATCTTCTTCCGGCGTCTGGAAGGTCAGCCGGGCCCATGGACCGCCGATCCGATCCTCGCCACCTACAAGTTCTGTAACGCCTACCGGGCAAGCGATCGAGTCTCCCAGTACCTGATCCGGGAGGTCATCTACGGCGACAGGCAGGACTACGACGCCGAGGACCAGGTCCTGCGGATCGTTCTCTTCCGGCTCTTCTCGAAGCCTGAGACCTGGGAGCTCCTAACGGAGGCGTTCGGCGACGTCACCGTGGACAGCTTTCGCGCGGGGGGTTTCGGCGAGGTCCTCGACGACGCCTTCGGGTCCGGTCGGCGCCTTTACACCTCGGCATTCATCCTCTGCGCAAACCGCGCCTACGGACATCAGCGAAAGCACCGGAACCATCTAGCGCTGCTTGAGGAGATGCTGCGGCCTGGGGGCCTCCTTACGGCTGTCGCCAGGGCACGCTCGATCGGTGACCTCGTCGAGGCGCTCCAGGCCTATCCCTTGATAGGTCCATTCATGGGCTACCAACTAGCGATCGACCTCAACTACAGCGAGCTGTGTGATCTTGATGAAAGCGAGCGAAGCGTCGCCGGCCCGGGGGCAAGACGGGGAATCACCAAGTGTTTTTCGGAGACGAACGGCTGGGGCGACGAGCGCATCATTTTGTGGGTGACCGCCCGGCAGGAGCAGGAATTCGAGCGTCGCGGCATCAGGTTCCGCTCCCTCTTCGGCCGGCGACTTCAGGCGATCGACGTGCAGAACCTGTTCTGCGAGCTCGACAAGTACTCGCGCGTCGCCTTCCCGGAGTTGAAGAGCAACCGCAGCCGGATCAAGGCGAAGTACGCCCCAACCGGCCCCCTGCCCGAGCCTTTCTTTCCGCCGAAGTGGGGACTGGCTCTGACTGAGGAGGCATTCAGGCCGCGACGAGATGCCGTGGCTCGAGGCTGCCGCCGCCCGCGAGGGGCTTCCCAGGGAGCGCTTTTCCCGTCACCGTTGCGAGCTTGATCCCGAAGAGCAGCATGTCGGGGAGGCGTCGCTGGCGGAAGTCGACCGGATCTGCGACGCCCTGTGCAACCTCGGCTAGGGCGCCGGCGAGCTTGGCCAGGTGCAGTGCGTAGTGGTTCAGCTGGGCGAACTTCGAGAGGCCGATCACGTCCGGGTGGTAATGGCGGTCGTGCTCGGCTTGGGCCAGCTGTAGATCGCGCCAGGTTTTCGCTGTCGCGGCCAGGGCTCCACCGTCGAAGCCACCGGCTCGATGAAGGGGATTCCGGCCCTCAACCACCCGGAGCCGATCGACATAGAGACCGAGAAGATCCTTGTCTTCGTAGGCGGCCACCCGGCAGGCGAGGTCGCGCAGGGTGCGACCAGCCTCGAAGATCCACTCACGATCGACCGACTCGTTGTGGTCGACGTGGTCGCAGTAATTGCAGACCGCCGCGGCCGCCTGCGCCAGCTCCAGGGCCCATTCCGCGTAGGGCTGCTTGATCGGTCGCTCCACGGGGATCAAGGATGGCAGGGGCTCTGGACGCTAGGAAGCACCGGCGTCCACTAACACCGAGTCCAGCTCCGCACGGAGGCGCGAGAGAAGCTGGCGGGCCTGCCCGACGGTGCCCACCGTTGCAGGCACCGGGCCATCCCGTACCTGCAGCGCGTCATAGGCACTGACCAGATTCTGGAGCGCGACGGCCACCGGATCTTGACCGTGACCCAGCCATTCGAGGATCGCGCCGATCTCTTTCAAGCCGCGGTAGGAGGTCGGGAGCTCCTGCGAGGGCTCTTCGTCGCTGGGGTCGAGGCCGCGGAGATAGCGCTCCCAGAGCTGGCGGACCTCACCACGAGCCTGCTCTTCGTCTTGATGCACGAGCCCGTAGGCCATCGTCCAGAGATGGTCGCGGTGTAGGTCGATTGCCCGGTCAATCTCGGCCAGGGCGACCGCAGGCAGCTTCTCCTCGCTCGCCGCATAGGCGGTGATAGTCCGAAGTCGACCGCCCGCTACCACCTGATCGGGAGTCGAGAGTTCCTCGACGACGGCCGCCTGGACCCTTGCGAGCTCCGCCACATTGATCGGCCACCAGTAGCGCATCTCCTGCTTGCGGAAGTAACCGCTGCAGTCCAACTGCGACTCCGCCCCTCGCGGCACGACCTGCAGCTGGATCAGCACGAATGAAGGAAAGTCCCCTTCGGGCTTGGCGTCAGTCCAAGGATCGAGCAGCATGATCACCGCCCTCGTCGAACCCGGTCGCGATCGCCTCAGGGTCTCAACCGCTCGCTCGACCTGGTCGCCCCAGCGGCGGTGGATCCGCTCGCCATGGTTGAAGGTCACCTGTTGGAGCAACTGGGGATCGCGAAGCTGCCACCATTCGACCAGATCGTCCATCCACTGCTGCGCGTCCTCTATCCCCTCGATATGCGGATAATCGAGAGGCACCTCCCCGGCATCCGTCGGCGAGGTGATCTCACACAGCAGGTCGTGGAGCGGCTCGGTCGGCGAGCGATCCTCGAAGACCGAGCGAAGCTGGGCGTAGACCTCGCCGACCGTCGGAGCGGCGAGGACGGTCATGTCGCCTATCGCATCGACTGCCGTCGATCGCCAGAGTCGTGCTCGCTCGCGCGTGGAGGTGATCTCCCCGCCCGAGCGCGCCGGTGCGTGCAGTTGCTCGATGACCACGTCGCGGGCACGCGGACCCTCGCTGATCCTGAGCAGTCTCATCACAAGGCCGCCCGGTAGGAATTCTCCCGGGCCAGCAGACACGAGCATCCGACGAGGGGGCTCGTTCAAGGCCTGGCCGGCGACGTAGTCCCAGAAGAGCGAGGGGGTGTGCTTGTGCCCGTGGAGCACCACCTGGATCCCAAGCTCCACGAACAGACCTCGGATCTTCCCCAGGTTGCTGAGCGCCTCGAAGGCCTTGACTTCCTCGGACGCGCTCACCGGAAGAAGCTGGTGGTGGAGCACCGCGATGCGGACCCGATCATCCGCCTCCCCGACTGCGGGAGTCGGCAACCGCTCGCGCAATAACGAACGCAGTGCACCGAGCTGAGCGTTGGAAACGCGGGCAACGTCGCGCCGCCGAAGATTCTCGAACGCCTCAAGTAGCTCATCTGAACCTGAGCGAAGCACCGCCTCGACGACCGATTCGTCGGCAGCTTCCTTCCCCCAGCAGAAGTGGCTCGAGTTGACGGTGACGATCACGAAGTCCTCGCCCAGGATCAGATGCTCGGCTTCGGAAGCCGCATCCGTGTCACGCCCGTCAAGGATCGGCGTGACCATTCCGAGTCCACGGGTGACCCGGAGGAATTCGTCATAGCGGGCTGAATCGTCCGGCCCGAAATCCCACGGGACATCGTGATTGCCGGGAACCACGGCGATCTTCTCGGCCCCCACCTTGTCGATCAGCGGTTGGGCGACCTCCGTGAACTCGGTAAAGCCGTCTGGGCGACAGCGGTTGGTCAGATCTCCACTCACCACCACCGCATCGATCTCGTCGATCAGCCCGCCGGAGGTAACAAGCTCGAGCGTCTCCTTCAACACCCCTTTCTGGCTGTCAATATCGGAACCCGCCATTCCGGCACGATCGCTGCCAAGTAGCTGCCAGTCTTCGGGCTCGCCGAGGTGGAGGTCCGATATGTGAAGGATGGTGCTCATCGCGGTGAGTGTAGGCGGAGCCTGGACCTCTCCGCGGTCGCGGGGAAGGTCTAGGTCGTTGGCTCGAGAGCGCGTCGATCAGCCCACGGGGCGATGTCCTTTACGAGCCCGCCAAAGGGTGTGCTCGCGGGAGAAGGCGCGCTCGGCGGTTTCCACGAACTCCGACCACTTGACCTCTTCCTCGGAGTCCAGCTGCTGCGCGGCAAGTAGGCCTATCTCTTGGGCGGTCACGGCGTAGGCCTCTGAGAGCTCTGCGTAGTCCTTCGTTCTCGTCCACGCCGTGATCGCCGCGACGAGGGCGGCGGCCAGTCCGAGAAAATCGACATCCAGTCCGAGAAAGGCGCGGCCGAGACCCGCTAACAAACCAAGGATCTGGATCAGGACCGTGCCGATCGCCCACCGCAGTCGACGTCGACTGTTCCACGCGGCTTTCTCTGCGTACCACGCTTGCTGGTCTTCTATGCGACCGACCCTGTATGCCTCCCGGCGCGTTGCGATTGGTGCGCTCCGCAGAGCGAGCAATCCAGCCGGGATCTGCTCGTCTCCGGCGGCCACCGCCGTCCTTACGGTCCCCAAGTCGGTCAGCAGCTCTCGAAGCCGAGCCACGAACCTGGTCCGAACATCGTCCTCCTGACCCGCGAGCGGAAACTCCCCGCCACCCACCGCAAACTGCCAGGTCAACGTCTTGACCGACTCGGCCCCAGCCCGGGCGTCATACCAGTCGCGCTCTGGTCGCTGCCAGAGGAGCCAACCGGTGGCAGCGAGCGAAAAGGCGAATCCGATCCCAGCCGCGAGGGCCGCGAGGTCGACTCCACCGGCCTCGATTTTAATCAACCCCAAGGCGGCGGCCACGAGCGCTCCGCCGAGACCGACCTTGACGGCAAGAAGAACGTTCTTTTGGGCTCCGACCGACTCCGCGCTGAGGGCGCGATAGAGCGCAGGGAAATCGTCTTGCTTCAGGCCGGCGCTCGCCTCGGACACTGCCGAAGGCTATAGCGAGACCCGGCGGGAGCCGGGAAGTGGCTTCACGAACCCGCTCTCGGCGTCCGCGTGCCCTCGGAGCTTGCTTGGGTTGACCAGTTTTTCTGCTGCCCCGGAAGCGGCAGGGCGTGATACCGGATGGGATGCTGCCGCTTAGGACTGTCCGGCGACAACGCTGGCAGACCCGGCCACGCCGGACCAAATCCCCAGCGCGTAGCCATCAGGGTCCGTTGACGAAAATCGAAATGTCGCTGTGGTGACGTAGTACGACATCGGGGGCCCAGGCTAGTTCACCGACCGCCGTAGAGGTTTGGTCCGGATAGCAGACCAAACCTCTACGCCGCCGCCGATCACTTGCGTGGCTCGCGGCCGGTGAGGGCGCGGTACAGGTCGTTGGCGCGGGTGCCGGTGAGGGCGGCGACGACGCTGGCGGCGGCGCGCGGGCGGGCGCCGGACTGGACCAGGTGGCGGAGCGCGTCGACGGCGAAGGCGACGTCCTGGTCGTGGTCGTCCGAGGAGGCGGGCGCGATCACGAGCACGATCTCCCCCTTGACGTCGCCGCGGAAGCGCCGCGCCAGCTCGGCCAGGCTCGCGCGAGAGACCTCCTCGTGCATCTTGGTCAGCTCGCGGACGACCGCCGCCGGGCGGTCGGGGGCGATCGCGGCCAGGGCGGCGAGCGAGTCACCCACCCGGCGCGGCGACTCGAAGGCGACGACGGTCTCGGTCGAGCGCAGCACGCGCTCCATCTCACCGGCGCGCTTGGGCAGGAAGCCCTCGAAGCGCCAGCGGTCGGTCGGCAGCCCCGACGCAACCAGGGCCGCGGGCACGACCGAGGGGCCGGGCAGCACTGTGACCTCGAGGCTGCGCTCGATGCAGCGGCGGATCAGGCGAAAGCCGGGGTCGGAGATCGCCGGCATGCCGGCGTCGGAGACGAGGGCGACGATGTCGCCGCGTTCGATCCGCTGCGCCAGCTCGAGCGCGCGCGGCGCTTCGTTGCCCTCGTGGATCGAGACCAGCGGCGGCGCCGGGCGGATGCCGAGCTTGTCGAGCAGGCCGCCGGTGCGGCGCGTGTCCTCGCAGGCGACGAAGTCGGCGGCGACGAGGGCGTCGCGAACGCGGATCGTGATGTCGTCGAGGTTGCCGATCGGCGTCGGGCAGACGATCAGCGATCCCGGCATCAGCCTTCCCGTTCCAGTTCGATCCGCGCCATCGCGGCGGCGCCGATCATCCCCGCGTCGGCGCCCAGCTCGGCCGGCACCACCGGGGTCCGGTTCATCGGCCGCAGGGCCCGCGACTCGAGCTCTCGGCGGGCCGGGTCGAGCAGCAGGTCGCCGGCGGCGATCACGCCGCCGCCGACCACGATCACTTCGGGCTCGAAGACGTTGGCGAAGCTGGCAAGGGCGACGCCGAGGCGACTGCCGATCAGCTCGAAGACCTCGATCGCCGTCCTGTCGCCCTCCTGGGCGGCGATCGTCGCCGCCCTGCCGTCGACCGGCTTTCCCTCGGCCAGCAGCCTGCCGAGCGCCGACTCCGGCTGGCTTTCCGCCGCGGCCAGCGCTTCGCGGCCGAGCGCCGTGCCGGAGGCGAGCGCCTCGACGCAGCCGCGGTTGGGGCAGTTGCCCTGGCAGGCGGGGCCGTCCATCTGGATCGCGACGTGGCCGAGCTCGGCGCCGGCGCCGGTCGAGCCGCGGTAGATCTCGCCGCCGAGGATCAGGCCGCCGCCGATCCCGGTACCGATCGTCAACATCACCGCGTTCTCGGTGCCCTTGGCGGCGCCGAAGTGGTGCTCGGCGAGGGCGGCGACGTTGGCGTCGTTGTCGACGAAGGCCGGCAGCCCGGTGCGCTCGACGACCAGGTCGCGGATCGGCAGGTTTTCGATCGGCAGGTTGACGGCGGCGACGGCGAGGCCCCTGTCGTGGTCGATCGTCGCCGGGATCCCCATCCCAACCGTCTTCACGCCGGGCCGCTGGGCGCGCGCCTCTTCGACCTCGCGCACGAGCAGCTCGACCAGCTCGTCCTCGCTCTCCCCGGCGGAGCGCTCGCGGCTCTCCCAGACGGTCTTGGAGTCGCCGTCGAGCACGCCGAGCAGCATCTTGGTGCCGCCCAGGTCGACGCCGATCGCCTCGGGCTGGCTCATCTCTGGCTGGGACCCTCGTCGCGGGCGACCGTCGGCATCGGCATGATTCCGGAGTCTTTCATGGGCAACGACGACGAGCAGCGGCCGCAGGGACCGCCCGACTACAAGATCTACCGAGCCCGGCGGGGGCTCTTCTCGCGCTTCCGCAAGCCCGACCTCACGGGGCTGCGCGAACGCGACTGGCACGCGCCGAAGCTGCCGGGGCGGCCGCATCTGCCCGGGCGCGAACGCGGACCACGACGACCCCGCCCCGGCCTGCGCCGGGCGCTGAAATGGGCCGGCGTCGCCGCGCTCGGCTGGATCGTGCTCAGCTTCCTCGCCTTCGCCGTCTCCGCCCAGCTGCAGGCCTTCAAGCTCTCCGGTGAAGCGAAGTCGAAGTTGCACGGCAACCCTTTCCTGCTGCCCTCCGCGCAGACCATCCTCGTGCTCGGCACCGACGCCCGCCCGCCCGACACCAAGGAGCCGGGCGCCGCGCCCTCGCAGGAATGCTTCGAACAGCAGTCCCACGGCGACTCGCCGCACGGGCACTGCTCGCAGGGGGAATTCCGCGCCGACACGCTGATGCTGATCCGCGCCGGCGGGGGCGCCTTCCGCAAACTCTCGATCCCGCGCGACAGCTACGCCGAAATCCCCGGCCAGAGCCCGCAGAAGATCAACGCCGCCTTCGCCTTCGGCGGCGCCGCGGCGCAGATCGAAGCGGTCGAAGACTTCCTCGACATCGAAGTCGACCATGTGGCGATCGTCGACTTCACCGGCTTCGAAGACCTGATCGACGCGGTCGGCGGGGTCACGGTCGACGTGCCGCACAAGATCTGCGCCGACATCTCCGGCGGCGCCGGCGGCGGCCAGGGCGGCTTCACCCTGCGCCTCGGCAAGGGCGAGAACACCCTCGACGGCGAAGAAGCGCTGATCTACTCGCGCATCCGCGAGCCGAGCGAATGCCCCGGCCCCGGCAAGAGCGCCTACACGCTCGGCTACGAAGACCTCGACCGCGAGAAGGCCCAGCAGGCGGTGATCGCCGGGATCAAGGACCGCCTCACCGACCCGCTCCGCATCCCCTACAACTTCGTCAAGGGCCCGATCATCGGCTGGGACGCGCCGAAGGCCTTCGTCAGCGACATGGGCTTCTTCACGATGCCCCAGCTGATCCTCTCGGCGGCGATCGGCGGCGAAAGCGAAGCCGACGTGCTCTGCTCGGGGGCCAACTCCGGCTGCTCGCCGGGCCCGGACGGCTCGATCGAAGTGCCGGACTCCGAGCGGCGCCGGGCGGTCAAGAAGCTGATGGGCTGAGTGGGTCGATTTACCCCCGGATCCGGGGGTAAATGGTTCAGTCGCCAGTCTTGGCGGTGGCCTTGTCGCTCGACTTGCTCTCCGAGGAGCTCGAGTCGGAGCTCTTTGACTCGCCCCCCGAGTCATTGCTCTCGCTGCCGCCGGAGGAGGCGCCGGTCTTCTTCTTGCCGTAGTCGGTGTTGTGGAAGCCGGAGCCCTTGAAGTGGATTGCGACCGGGTGCAGGACGCGCTCGGCCGCAGCGCCGCACTCCTGGCACTCGGTCAGCGGCTCATCGCTCATCTTCTGGATCACGTCGAAGACGTGGCCGTTGGTGCATTTGTACTCGTAGATCGGCATGGCGCGGGCGGATTATCGCAGCCGATACGGTTCCGCCATGGCCGACGCGGGGCAGGAGACCAGGACCGAGACCACGATGGAGGAGATCGTCGCACTCTGCAAACGGCGCGGCTTCGTCTTCCCGTCGTCCGAGATCTACGGCGGCCTCGGCTCGACCTACGACTACGGCCACTACGGCGTGCTCCTCAAGAACAACGTCAAGGCCGAGTGGTGGCGGGCGATGCTGCAGGACCGCGACGACATCGTCGCGCTCGACTCGGCGATCCTCCAGCACCCGCGGGTCTGGGAGGCCTCGGGCCACCTGGAGGGCTTCACCGACCCGCTCGTGCAGTGCCTGGGCAAGTGCAAGCGCCGCTGGCGCGAGGACCATCTGCGCGAGGCGGTCGAAGCCGAAGGGGGCGACCCTGAGGCGGAGCTGCGCTGTCCGGAGTGCGGCGGCGAGCTCTCCGAGCCGCGCCAGTTCAACCTGATGTTCGAGACCCACATCGGCCCCGTCGCCGGCGAGGGCTCGGAGGTCTACCTGCGGCCGGAGACCGCGCAGGGCATCTTCATCAACTTCAAGAACGTGCTCGGCTTCGCCCGCAAGAAGCCGCCCTTCGGGATCGCCCAGATCGGCAAGTCCTTCCGCAACGAGATCACCCCGGGCAACTTCATCTTCCGCACGCGCGAGTTCGAGCAGATGGAGATGGAGTTCTTCGTCCCACCCACCGATGCCGAAAGGTGGCACCGGGCATGGATGGAGGAGCGCGAGCGCTGGTACACCGAGCTCGGCATCCGGCCAGACCTGCTGCGCGTGCGCGCCCACGGCGCCGACGAGCTCTCGCACTATTCCTCGGCGACGAGCGACATCGAGTACCTCTTCCCGATCGGCTGGTCGGAGCTCGAGGGGATCGCCAACCGCGGCAACTTCGACCTCACACAGCACGCCAAGTTCAGCGGCGAGAAGCTCGAGTACTTCGACCAGCAGACCAAGGAGCGCTACGTCCCGCACGTGATCGAGCCGGCCGCCGGCGCCGACCGCGCCACCCTTGCCTTCCTCGTCGACTCCTACGAGGTCGAGGAGGTCGAGGGCCGCCGGCGCACCGTGCTGCGCCTCCACCCCCGCCTCGCGCCGGTCAAGGCAGCGGTCCTGCCGCTTGTCTCCAAGGACGGCCTGCCGGAGAAGGCGCGCGAGGTCTTCGAGCAGGTGCGCCGCCGCGTGCCCGCCGAGTTCGACGAGGGCGGCTCGATCGGCAAGCGCTACCGCCGCCAGGACGAGATCGGCACCCCCTGGGGAATCACCGTCGACCACCAGACGATGGACGACGACACCGTCACCCTGCGCGACCGCGACTCACTCGAGCAGTCCCGGGTCCCGATCGACGGCCTCGCCGGAAACCTGGCGGACCGCATCGCGCAGCCCTGGCGCAGCCCGAAGCTGGGGTAGCTTCGCGCTGGCTCGGAAAGGAAGATCGCCATCTAGGCCCCCCGCAGTGACCGCGCAACGTCGCGCGCGATCAGCCGCGCTTCGCGGAAGCGATCCGCGGGGCTTTCCGCCAAGACTGCGTACCCGTCGCCGCCTCTATAGAAGAAGATATCCGTAGAAACGTGTTCACCAAGTTCGAAAGACCACTCGAACGCGGGTCCATCGAAGTTCCTACGTGCGAAAGTCAGGCGCTTGTAGCGTTCTCCGCCGTTCTCGAAAAGACCCTCTAAGGTGCTGGCGCTGTCCGCGGGGTCACCACTGACATTCGGCGTCGTGTCGATCAAAACGGACATCCCGTGGGGACCCTCCAACCTCGTTACGAATCGATGTCCTGGTTCAGGCCTGTAGTTGTAGTCGACGTGCCAACCGCGGGGGACCCCGGCCGAATAGGTAGCAGTCGAGTATCTGTGCAGCAACCCGCGCGTGACCACGTGAAGTGGGGCGCTCGTGTCTTCAACCACGATTCCGTCCGGTGAAACCAACGAGAAGTCGACCACATACTGCCCCGAGCGAGGGGGCTGCTCGATCCACGCGGTAAAGGCCTCGCTCGTGTCTCCCCCGTAGTGTGCGATCTCGAGATGGGAGAACCTTTCAAGGGGAAGCGATTGTCCATTGCCACGGTGGCGGATTCGCCACCGTGGCGAGAAGCCTGGACTCATGTCCACGCCGTCGAGAGAAACATTGAAGACATAGCCAAGCTCTTTCTTTTCGTGGGCTTCAGCCCTGCCAGCCGCTTGGGCGATGGTTGCCCTGAATTTGGAGAGTGGCGTTAATCCATGTCCAAATGCAGGTTCGTCGAAGCTGGCCGAGGCTCCTCCGTGGGACAGAAGCGGTGGGGAGAAGCTCGGGTCCAATGCGGACTTCCCAGCCAACAGCCCCGTGGCGAGTACGAGCGTCAGAGCCAACCCGATCAGCACCAGCGCGACCAGACCCATCCACTCCCTGCGGTGGGCTCTGCGTTCGATCCGATCCCACCGGACCGGCAGGTCAGGTAGCGCTTCGACGGCGAGACGAACCTGCTCGTCGATCCGGTCTCCCTCTTTGCTCATCGTTCCCGATCCTCAGCTGAGAGGCTCGTCCGTACTGCGTCCTTGGCTCGCTCGATCTGTGCTTCCGCCTCGGCCTCCGAGCAGCCAATGACCTCTGCGACCTCTTTGATTCGAAACTCGGAACGCAGCGCGAATGCCATTCGGGCTTCGAAGTCGACAGATTGGAGGGTCGCCACCGTATCCCCCGACGCGCTGTTATCCCGGCCATCGCCCCGCAGCAAGGAGCGCTTCTGGTCGGCTTTGTCCAGCAGCGCCACAAGCGTCTTCAGCTTCATGACTTCCCGCTCGTCGCGCGGGATTCGGCGCCTAACCTGCCGAACCATGCTCAGCGTGTCCTCGACGATGCTCCGGGCGAGCTCGGGATCTCCGGATGCCCACCTCGCGATGCTGACGAGGGTCTCCGCCCTCGCGACCATCCATGGTGCAGGCGGCTCGGTATCGACACGCGCAAAACGAAGTTTGGTGAGCCCAACTTCGAATTCGCGATAAATGGGCGAGAGAATCGCAATCGCACTCAGCGACGAGCCGGCAAGGATCAGAACCGACACAGCCTCGGGCTGAGTACCGGGCACGGCGACACCGATACCGATCATCAACAGGCCCAGAGCCAATAGAGGCCAGCTCAATTCCTCCAAGCCAACGACACTCCCTATCTGCCCGATGCGACTCACCCGGGCGCAATGTACCGGAATTTTTAAGTCAGTAAACCTTCGTACCTATATCGTTTCAGTCGCGCCGAGCATCACCATGCCCGCCGAGGAACCCCGCTACCGCTGCGGCGTCGGCTTCGAGCGCCTTCGTCACCGGTTTCGAGAGGGGCTGCAAGGGCTCGAGCTTCAGCTTGCCGCCCGGCCACCCCCACTTGGCCACGGCCCGGCCTTTGACCATCGCGAAGGGATGGAAGATGCCGTTCCCGGTGACGAGCCGGGTATGCTGGCCGAGGACCTCCTCGCGTGAGGCCCAGCCGAGCAGAACCGGGTCGAAGGCGCCGAGCAGGCGCGGTGGTGGGAGCTTCGCCGGCTTGGGCCGTTTGGCGAGTCGCAGCAGGCCGCCCTCCCCGGGCTCGATCTCGCGGCCGATCGCGGCCAGGCCGGCGCGGGCGTCGCGCAACGGCAGCCCGGCCCACCTGGCGAGGTCGCGGTCGCTCGCCGGCTGATGACCGATCAGATAGCGGCGCGCCAGCTCGGCCAGGGCCTTCTCGCGGTCGACCGGCCGCTGCTCGCCGAGCCAGTCGCGCACCAGGACGTAGGCGTGCTGCTTGCCGAGCATGGGGCCGCGGACGATCACCCCACGCAGGGCAGCGAGGAAGAGCAGGTGGATCAGCGCCTGACCCGCGGTGCGCACACCGACGGCGTCGAGCCGCTCGCGCAGCTGAATGCGGGTCAGCGGGCCCTCGTCGGCGATGGCGCGCTCGATCGTCTCGAGGGCGCGCTCCGCATCTGCTTCGCTGACTCCCTCCTGGCGCAGCCGCCGCGTGCTGGAGGTAAGCAACGGCGGCGTGGTCAACGCCTGCAGCAACGGGTAGTCCTCGCTGCGGACCAGGTGCAGGGTGCCGCGGTTGAGCCAGGTGACGAGCAGCTCGCGCTCCGCCAAGGCGCGCTCGACGTCGGCGGCCGTCAGGCCCTCGGTCCTGGCCCGCACCGCGAGCCTGAACCCGCGCGGATCCTGCCCTTGGACGGCGAGCAATCGCCCGGCGACGGAGGGCGCGTCGGAGAGTGGCGGTCCAGAGAGGCCCTGCGCCGTGAGGCGCTCGGCGAGAACGGCTTTTCTAGCCGACTTCAAGCAGGTCGATCACGAACACGAGCGTTTCGTTCGGACCGATCGCCGGCGGCGCGCCGGCTTCGCCGTAGGCGAGTTCGGGCGGGATGATCAGCTCGCGCCGGCCGCCGACCTTCATCCCTTCGACGCCCTGGTCCCAGCCGGGGATCACTTCACCGGCGCCGAGCGTGAAGCTGAAGGGTTCGTTGCGGCTCCAGGACGAGTCGAATTCCTTGCCGTTCTTGTAGTCGACGCCGACGTACTGGACGGTCACTTTTTCGCCGGACTTCGCTTCGGCGCCGCTTCCTGCTTCGATTTCCTTCACTTCGAGCTTCTTCGGCGGCGCGCCCTTGGGGACCGTCACCTTGGGCTTGGTCTTTTCGCCGCCGGTTTCGGCCGCATTCGATTCGCTGTTCGCGGCGGTCGATTCGGAGGAGTCGCTGCCCCCTCCGCAACCCACGATCAGCAGGCCCACGCACACCGCGATCATCGTCATCAGCGCCTTCATGCTGCGCCCATCCTAAGCAAACCCGGCTCAACCGGGGGTTCCGCCGAAGCGCGGATACAGCTCCGGCAGCAGCGCCGCCAGGTTCGCGTACTCCTCGGCGCAGTGGCGGGCAAGCGCCCGCGGCAGCTCGGCCGGAAGCGCCCGGCGCCGTACCGCGCGGTTGTTGAGCAGGCGCTCCGCGGGCGCGGCGAGCGGCGCCGGCAGGTAGGGACGGATCGACGCCCCGAGCCAGAAATGGCTGCGCAGGAGGAGACCGTCGCCATCGCGCAGGAAGACGTGCGCCATCGCCGAGTGACGGACGCGACGCCGGTCGTCGCCGACCTCGCCGCAGACGATCGTCCCGACGGTTGGATCATGCAGCGCGTCGGTCGAGAATCCGAGCTGCGTCGGGGACGCGAAGGCGATCCGCGCGTGGACCATGCCGACCCCGACGTCCTCGACCGGATGGTGAATCGCACCCCAGTGGGCTTTCGCCCCCGCGGACGCCGGCGGCTCGAGCGAGTTGTCGCGATGCGCCGCCGGATGCCAGATGCGGTAGCGGATCGGCTCGCGCGGATGCCAGTCGAACCACCAGTCGACCATCGCCGCGCTGACCGACGGCATCGGCGTGCGCACGGCGACATAGCCGACGCCGTCGGGCAGCGTGCACCAGCCCGTCTCGACTGCCAAGGCCGCCGGGTCGAGCAGGCGGTCGATCGCGGCGCGAGGCAGCGCATCGGCCGGGGACATCGCGCCGCGGCCGATCGCCTCCAGCACCTCCTCGTCCGGCGGCGACATCGCTCGCGCGAGGTAGGGAGCGAGGTCGGATTCGCTTGCCGCCACGCTCAAAGCCGTCCCATCCATGGATGGAAGAGCCCGTCCGGGTCATAGCGCGCGCGCAGCTCGTCGAGCCGCGCCATGCTCCCCTCGGCGGCGAAGCGGGCCGGGCGCTCGCCGAGGTTCTCGTCGGCGAGCTGGATGCCGCTGGAGAGGCGCGCCATCTCCCCCATCCGCTCGGCCGCCCAGGCGACGTTGGCGGCGTCGTCGCGCGGGTCCTCCCAGACCCCGTACACAGCGATGTAGGTGTCGTCCTCGAGGCTGTAGGCCATGTCCGGGCGCTCGGGGCTCGGCCCCCAGTTCATCCAGAGCATGTGCGAGGGCGCCTCCGGGATCGTCTCGGCGATCCGTCGCAGCCCCGGCAGCAGATCCCCGACCGGCGCGTGCGTCCACATGTTGTCGACCGCGTAGCGCGAGCCGTCCGGGTAGGACTCGTGCGCGGCGGCGTAGAGGTCGGCCATCCGCACCTCGACGTTCGGCGCCGCCGCCTTGGCCCGCTCGCGAACCGGACAGGTCTCGAGCAGCGCCAGCGCCTCGGCCGCCCCCTCGGCGCTCTGCGCCAGCACCGGGCCGGTCACGGCGATCTCCGGCTCGCCGCCGGCATCGCGATGGATGAAGACCATCATCTCCATCTCGCGGGCGATCCGCGGACCGACCTCCTGCGCCCAGGCGAAGACCTCCTTGAGCGCCTCGATCGGGTACAGGTAGACGCCGTTGGCGATGTGTCCCGGCGCCTCGTAGAGGCGCAGGTGGAAACGGGCGACCGCGCCGAAGAAGCCCGGCCCGGCGCCCCGCGCCGCCCAGAGCAGGTCGGCGTTCTCGTTCTCGTCGGCGCGGACCAGCTCGCCATCCGCGGTGACCACGTCGATCGCCTCGACGCTCATGCAGGCCGGGCCGTGCACGCGGCCGTTCCAGCCGAAGCCACCCTGCAGCAGATAGCCGCCGAGGGCGACCCCGGGACAGTGCCCGGCGGGGAAGAAGAGGCCCTGGGGAAGCAATGCCTCGAGCAGCTCGTCGCCGCGGACACCGGGGCCGACCACGGCCGTCCGCGACTCCAAGTCGACCTCGACCGAGTCGAGCCTCGAGACGTCGAGCAGCAGCCCGCCGTCGCGCACGTGGTTGCCAGCCCAGCTATGCCCGCCCGAGCGGACGCCGAGCTTCCAGCCCCGCTCGCGGGCCATGGTCACCGCGGCGATCAGATCGCCATCGCCCTCGGCCTGGACGACCAGGTCGGGATAGCGCTCCGGGGTGCGTCCATTCCAAACGGCGCTGCAGCGGGCCTCCTCGTAACCCGTCCCGTCCCGGGCAAAAGCAGCTCCGTTGAACGGCCCGGCCCCCATCGAGTTGCTGCGCCTCAGCCCTTGCCGGAGATCAGGTCCCAGGCGCGGCTGAGCTTGCTCTGCCGGTCGCCCTTGCCGAGATCGCCCGGGTCGATGTCGAGCGAACCGGGGTTGGCACCCGGCTTCGGCAGGCTCTGGGCCGCCGCCGCGTCTATCTTCAGCACCACGCCGCGCTCGTAGATCTCGGCGACCTCGGGGGCGTCGACGAAGCGGTGCCCACCCGGCAGGACGCTGGTGTCGAGCACGATCCCGTCGAAGATGTCGACGTTCGGCGCCGAGAGCACGAACTCGACCTTGCCCAGGTCCTCGCCGTCGCTCGAATACACCGGCACGCCCTTGGGCAGGGTGAGAAAGGAGATGGGCGCGCCGAGATCGGTCATCCGCGGTCGAGCCTAGCGGGGCGCAACGCCCCGCGCCACGCCCTTGCCCGAAAAGCAGATCGAGGGCTATGCTCGCTCATCTGGCCAACGAACCAGGAGGATCGAGATGGCGACCGGGTTGCGCTTGAAGTTCGAGGGTGGGACGCAGGAGCAGTACGAGGCGGTCCACGCACACATGGGAATCGACGACAACCCGCCCGAGGGGTTGATCTTCCACGCCGCCGGGCCGATCGAGGGGGGCTGGGGAATCATCGACTTCTGGGAGTCGCGCGATCACTTCGACCGCTTCCAGCAAGGCCGGCTCGGGCCCGCCATCGGCGAGCTCGGCGACCGGGCGCCGCAGGGGCCGCCGGACATCAAGGAATTCCCGGTGCATCACTTCACCAAGCCGTAGCGAGCGACGATGTCGCTCAACCTCGCATCGATACTCACCGAGAGCGCCGGGCGGACGCCGGATGCGGCGGCGATCCGCCTCGGCGAGGTCGAGCTGAGCTACGGCGCGCTTGATGATCTCAGCGCCCGACTGGCGACGCTGCTGCGCGAGAAAGGCATCGAGCGGGGCGACCGGGTCGGCGTGATGCTGCCCAACGTGCCGGAGTTCCCGGTCGCCTACTACGGAGTGCTGCGCGCCGGCGCCACCGTCGTGCCGATGAACGTGCTGCTCAAGCGCCGCGAGATCGCCTTCTACCTGGAGGACTCCGGAGCGAAGCTGCTGCTCGCCTGGCACGGCTTCCACGGCGAGGCGTGCGACGGCGCGGCCGACGCGGGCGCCGAGCCGATCGAGGTCGAGCCGCAGCGCTTCGCCACGGTGCTGTCGGAGCACGAGCCGACGCCGGGCCTTGCCGCGACCGACGCCGAGGACACCGCGGTCATCCTCTACACCTCCGGCACGACCGGCAAGCCCAAGGGCGCGGAGCTGACCCACGCCAACCTCGGCCGCAACGCCGACGTCTCCGCACGGACGACGAGCGAGATCGCCGCCGGCGACGTCGTCCTCGGCGCCCTCCCCCTCTTCCACTCCTTCGGCCAGACCGTGGCGATGAACGCCTCGCTGAAGGTCGGCGCCTGCCTCACGCTGGTGCCCAAATTCGACCCCGGCGAGGCGCTGGCGACGATGCAGCGCGACGGGGTCACCCACTTCTACGGGGTGCCGACGATGTTCGGCGCGCTGCTCCACCACCCCGAGCGCGAGAGCTTCGACACCTCCTCGCTGCGAATCTGCATCACCGGCGGCGCCTCGATGCCGGTCGAGGTGCTGCGCGGCTTCGAAGACGCCTTCGGCGCGAAGGTGATGGAGGGGTACGGCCTCTCGGAGACCTCGCCGGTCGCCTGCTCCAACCATCCGGACAGGGAGCGCAAGGCGGGGTCGATCGGCACCCCGATCGAGGGCGTCGAGATGAAGGTCGTCGACGAGAACGACGAGGAGGTGGCGCAGGGCGAGGTCGGCGAGATCGTGATCCGCGGCCACAACATCATGAAGGGCTACTGGCAGCGCCCCGACGCCACCGAGGAGGCGATGCGCGGCGGCTGGTTCCACAGCGGCGACATGGCCAAGGTCGACGAGGACGGCTACTTCTACATCGTCGACCGCAAGAAGGACCTGATCATCCGCGGCGGCTACAACGTCTACCCGCGCGAGGTCGAGGAGGTGCTCTACGAGCATCCGAAGATCCGCGAAGCGGCCGTCGTCGGCGTCCCCCACGACGAGTGGGGCGAGGAGATCGGCGCCGCGGTGGTCCTCCACGAGGGCGAGGAGCTGAGCTCCGAGGAGGTCAGCGCCTACGTCAAGGAGCGCATCGCCGCCTACAAGTACCCCCGCCTCGTCTGGTTCCTCGAGGAGCTCCCCAAGGGCCCCACCGGCAAGATCCTCAAGCGCGAGATCGAGACCCCCGCAGCCGTCTGAGTGCCGCGCTGGGCGCGGCACCCCTCGCGAAAAGCCCGCTCTTGCGGAAGTCAAATCAATCTGATTACCTTGACGCCGATTAGTGTAAAGACGGGGGCTCAGGGCGCGACGCGAAGTCAGTGCACCCTCCGCTGAAAAGGGAGGCCACGATGGTCAAGAAGAAGCTCGCGGCATTCGCCACGGCGATCGGAATCTGTGTTCTCGGTATGGCGTTCTCGCCGGCCGGCGCGCTCGCGCTGGACCCGATTCTGTTCGTCCACGGCTGGTCGGGAAGCGCCTCGAACTGGAACACGATGATCGAACGATTCGAAAAAGACGGCTATCCGAAATCGTATTTGAGCGCCTACAGCTACAACACGTCGTCGCAGTCCAACAAAGTCGACGCCGAAAAAGAAGTCAAGTCGCACGTCGAAAGCCTCGAGAAAGCGACCGGGGCGACCAAGGTCGACATCATCGCCCACTCGATGGGCAGCCTCAACACCCGCTGGTACATCAAGTTCGTCGCCGGAGGGGAAGCCAACGTCGACGACTGGGTCTCGCTCGGCGGTCCCAACCACGGCACCGAAACGGCGAACTTCTGCTTCGGCACCCCATGCACCGAGATGCGAGTCGGCTCGACGTTCCTCAAAGAACTGAACGCCGGGGACGAGACGCCGGGCACCGTCAACTACGGCACCTGGTGGTCGCCATGCGACGAATTCATCAACCCGGACTCGAGCGTGCCGCTGGAAGGCGCGTCGAATCACGAAACCGCCTGCCTCTCGCACCTCGCCCTGCTGACCGACGAAACGGTCTACAAAGAAGTGCGCGAATTCGTCAAATAACCATCCGAAGGGGAACTGGCTGCGCAGCCAGGATCGCGGTAACCTGCTGCGCAGCCACAATCCCCGGGCTCGCCCCGGCCCACCGAAGGAGAACGATGAGCGTCGCGTCCCAGAGCCTGATGGACAACGTCACCTACGAGGACCTCTACAAGCGCTGGGAGCAGGGGAACTGGAGCGCCTACGACCTCGATTTCTCCAAGGACCGCGAGGGCTGGCAGGCGCTGAGCGAGATGCAGCGGCGCTCGGCGATGTGGATCTACTCGATGTTCTATTACGGCGAGGACCGCGTCGCCGACACGCTCGCCCCCTACGTCACCGCCGCGCCGACCGAGGAGCAGTCCTACTTCCTGGCGACCCAGCAGGTCGACGAGGTCCGCCACTCGGTCTTCTTCCATCGCTTCTTCAAGGAGGTGATCGGCGTCGGCGGCGAGTCGGTGCAGCAGACGCTCTCCTCTACCCTGCCGCAGCTGAACTGGGGCTACCGCGGCATCTTCGACCGCCTCGACCGGATGGCCGAGGAACTGCGCAAGGACCGCTCGGTACCGAAGTTCGCGCAGGCGATCGCGCTCTACCACCTGATCGTCGAGGGCAGCCTCGCCCAGCCCGGCCAGCACTTCATCGAGGACTTCTTCGCCTCCGAAGACACGATGCCGGGCTTCAGCGAGGGAATGGCGAACGTCTCCCGCGACGAGCAGCGCCACATCGGCTTCGGCGTCAAGGTCCTTTCCGAGCTGCTCGCCGAGGGCGCGCCCGGCTGGGAGGAGAACCGCGCCGCGGTGGTCGAGCTGCTGAAGGAAGCGCTCGCCTACATGCCCGGCGTCTTCTCGCCCCCCGGTCTCGATCGCGCCTACACCGAGTGCTACGGCTTCTCGATCGAGGACATCATCGCCTTCGGCTTCAAACTGGTGCGCCAGCGCTGGCGGACGATCGGCTACCCCACCGAGGAGATGCCCCCCGGCGTGTTCCCCTTCGACCCCGACAAATCCGAGGAGGAGATCGCCGCCGAGCAGGTGCAGATGCTGATGGCCGGCGTCGTCGGCAACCCGGGAGCGAAGACGCCGGAAGCCTCGCCGGAGCTGCAGCGCCTCCATTTCGACGTGATCAGCCGCGTCGCCGACCCGGCCGCCGCCAACGGCTCTCCCTTCGTCCTGCAGTGGCGGTTCACCGACGCGGAACCGTGGCATCTGGTCCTCGACAACGGCTCGACCCGCGCCGAGGCCGGCGAAGTGCCCAGCCCGAACGTCACGATCGAGGCCAGCTGGGCGGACTGGATCGCCTCAGGCAAGCCCGACGCGGACCGGCTGAAGATGATCATGCAGCGGCGGATCCGCCCCCGCGGCAGGGTCCGCGACCTGGCGCGGCTGCGCAAGGTCTTCGGGTAAGCGCGCGCTCCGCGCAGTTTTAGGAGATCGGCGGGCGGGCGTCCGCCCAGGGGCGCTCGGCCTCGATCTGGGCGGCGAGCGAAAGCAGCGTCGCCTCGTCGCCGGGGCGGCCGATGACCTGGATCGAGAGCGGCATGCCCTCGGGAGAGAAGCCGAACGGGACCGCCATCGCCGGGTTGCCGAGGTGGTTCCAGGGGACGCAGTAGGGATAGAAGCGGCCCATCCCGAGGACCGTCTGCAGAGCGCCCCTGCCCTCCCAGCGGCGCACCGGCAGGGCGGTGCCGCCCATCACCGGCGTGACCAGCACGTCGTGATCGTCGAAGATCGCGTTGACCCGCTCCTGTTCGGCCGGGCGCCGCGCCATCGCCTGCTGGTAGAGAGCCTCCGGCAGGATCCTGCCGAGGCGGCCGAAGCCGCGGGTCCGCCGTTCCAGCCGCTCGGGGTGCGGCACTTCTTCGACCGTCTCGGCAACCCCTTTGAGGAAGCGGGCGGAGATCGTGTCGCCGATGCCGCCCCAGTCGGGGTCGCGAGCCTCCACCTGATGACCAAGCGAGGAGAGGAAGGCCGCCGCATCGCTGACAGTCTGTTTCGCCTCCTCGGAGACGGTCGGCGGCAGCATCGCCCGCGGCGCCAGGGTCGAGTAGGCAATGCGCAGGTTGCCCGGCGGGGTCTGCGCGGACTCGGCGAAGGTGCACTCCGGGGGCGCCGGCGCCTCGGCCTCACGCGAGCCGCCGGCCACCACGTCGAGGTAGAGCGCGGTGTCGAGGACACTGCGGCTGAGGCAGCCGAGCACCGCCATCCCTCGCCAACCGTCGCTGAGCGGCGCCAAGGAGACCCGGCCCCGCGAGGGCTTGAGGCCGAAGAGGCCGCAGGATGCGGCGGGGATGCGGATCGAGCCGGCGCCGTCGCCGGCCGAGGCGATCGGAACAAGCCCGGCCGCGACGGCGGAAGCGGAGCCGCCGCTCGAACCGCCGGGGGTCCGCTGCGGATCCCAGGGGTTGCGGGTGACGCCGTAGGTGGCCGACTCGGTGAAGCCGCAGATCGCCAGCTCCGGCAGCAGCGTCAGGCCGACGACGATCGCGCCCGCCTCGCGCAGCCGCCGCACCACCTCCGAGTCGGCCTTGGCGGGCTCCTCGAAGGCGT
>DASTAY010000054.1:0-47475 GCA_035712345.1 Solirubrobacterales bacterium | reverse complement strand
TCCCCGCTGTTGTCCGGGGAGGACCACCCCCGGCTCCCCCCGCTTGCGGCGCGCAGCAGCCCTTCTGCCGCCACCCGCAGCGCCTGCTCCCAATCAACCTCGGCGCCGCCCTTCAGCCGCGGGCCGGTGATCCGCTCCGGCGCGTCGAACATCTCGAAGCCGTAGCGGCCCCGGTCGCAGAGCCAGCCGTCGTCGACCTCGGCGTTGTCGCGGGTCACCACCCGTTTCACCTTCTCGTCGCGGACGGTGAAGCTGACGTTGCACTGGCTCGGGCAGAGCGTGCAGACCGAGCCGGCGTGCTCGATGTCCCAGGGCCGGGCGCGGAAGCGGTAGGTGTAGCTGGTCAGCGCCCCGACCGGGCAGATGTCGGTGATGTTGCCGTGGAACGGCGCCACGTAGGGGCGGTCGTCGAAGGTGCCGACGTAGGTGCGGTCGCCGCGCTCCAGCAGCTGCAGCTGGGCGTCCTCGGAGACCTCCTGGCTGAAGCGGACGCAGCGGTAGCAGAGGATGCAGCGCTCGCGGTCGATCGCGACGAGCGGCGAGAGTTCGATCGGCTTCTCGAAGTGGCGCTTTTCATCGATCACGCGGCTCTTGCCGGGGCCCCAGCCGTAGGAGATGTCCTGCAGCGGGCATTCGCCGCCTTTGTCGCAGACCGGGCAGTCGAGCGGGTGGTTGACGAGGAGGAACTCGACGACTGCGCTCTGGGCGTGCCTGACCTGATCGGTGCGGGTGTGGACGACCATCCCCTCGCGCACCGGCGTCGAGCAGGAGGTCTGCAGTTTCGGGATCCCCTCGATCTCGACCAGGCACATGCGGCAGGCGCCGACCGGATCGCCGAGTTTCGGTTCGTAACAGAAGTACGGGATCTCGACGTCGCCCTTGCGGGCGGCGTCGTGAAGCATCTCGCCCTCGATCGCGGGAACCTCGCGCCCGTCGATCGTGATCGTCACCTCGCGGCCGGCCGGGCTCATACGGAGGCTCCCAGGGTCTCCGGCGGCGCCTGGACGACGGCATGCGGATCGAGGACCAGCTCGGGGTTTTCCATCACTGCTTCGAACTCCTCACGGAACTTGCGGACCATCGCCCCGACCGGCATCGCCATCGAGTCGCCGAGGACGCAGAGGCAGTGGCCGATGATGTTCTGCTGCACCGAGGAGACGATGTCGAGGTCGAGCGGGGTCGCCTCGCCGCGGACCATCCGCTCCAGCATCTTCACGGTCCAGTTGGTGCCCTCGCGGCAGGGGACGCACTTGCCGCAGGACTCGTGGTGGTAGAAGCGCGCCGTCCGCAGCGCCAGGTGCGGGATCGAGACGCGGTCGTCGCAGACGATGATCGAGCCGGAGCCGAGCATCGAGCCCGCCTCGGCCATCGCCTCGAAGCTGTAGGGGAGGTCGAGCCCCTCCTCGGCCTTCAGCACCGGGGAGGAGGAGCCGCCGGGGAAGAAGGCCTTGATCTCGTGGCCGTCCTCCGGTCCGCCGGCGAGGTCGTAGACCAGCTCGCGGGTCGGGATCCCCAGCTCCACCTCGTAGTTGCCGGGGCGGCGGACGCCGCCGGAGATCGAGACGACCTTGGTCCCGGGCGACTGCTCGGTGCCGAAGCCTTTGAACCACTCGGCGCCGCGGCGGACGATGTGGGGAACGTTGGAGAGGGTCTCGACGTTGTTGATCAGCGTCGGCCCGCCGTAGAGGCCCTGCACCGCCGGGAACGGCGGCTTCAGGCGCGGGTTGCCGCGCTTGCCCTCGAGCGCGTCGAGCAGGGCGGTCTCCTCGCCGCAGATGTAGGCGCCGGCGCCGCGGTGGACGACCAGCTCGAGGTCGCGGTGGCAGCCGAGGATGTTCTCGCCGAGGTAACCCGCCTCGTAGGCTTCGGCGACGGCCTGGTCGAGGATGTCGGCCTGTTCGTCGTACTCGCCGCGGATGAAGATGAAGGCGTGGCCGGCGTCCGCGGCGAGCGCCGCGATCGCGATCCCCTCGATCAGCTGGTGGGGGTTGCGCTGCATCAGCTCGCGGTCCTTGAAGGCGCCCGGCTCGGACTCGTCGGCATTGCAGCAGAGGTACTTGGCCATCTCGCCGCGGGGCAGGAAGGAGGCCTTTATGCCCATCGCGAAGCCGGCGCCGCCGCGGCCGCGCAGGCCCGAGTCTTCGAGCTCCTTGAGGACCTCGTCCTGCTCCATCTCCCGGTAAGCGCGCTCTAGCGTCTCGTAGCCGCCGGCCAGGCGCTTGTAGCCGTCGAGCGTGCGGAGCGCCGGGTCCTCGGCGTGGGCGAGGAGGACGCGCTTCTCCAGCTGGTGGGGCATCAGGCGTCCCCCGCCAGTCCGCGCTTGGCCAGCGCCTTCTCCGGCAGGACCTCGGCGTCGGCGCGCAGCTGCTCGATCGCAGTCCCGGCCTCGGCCGCCTCCAGCGGCCCGTAGTAGCGCTGGTCGATCGAGGCCATCGGGGCGATGTCGCAGGCGCCGAGGCACTCGAAGCCGGTGACGAATAGGTCCTCCCCCTTGCCCTCGGCCGCGGCGCGGAAGGCATCGAGCAGCTCGTCGCCACCGCGCATCCAGCAGCTGATGTTGGTGCAGACGGCGACTTTGTGGCTGCCGACCGGCTCGGTGTGCAGCAGGTCGTAGAAGGAGGCGACCGACTCGAGATAGGCGGGAGTGACCCGCATCACCGCGGCCGCCTGACGGATCCCCTCCGGCGTGCACCAGCCGTAGAGCCGCTGCACCGCCCAGAGCGCCGGAATCGAGACCGAGTGGCGGTCGGGGTAGCGGCTCATCAGCGTCTCGATCCGCTCGCGCAGCTCGGGCGGGCAGCCGACTTCGTGCAGCTCGGGGATCGCCTCGGGCGTGCGCTCGGGGACGCGCCCTTCGGTTACCGCGCGATCGACCGGCAGCTCGCGCCGCCCATTGCCGTCGCTCATCGATCGACCCCGCCGAGGATCGGGTCGAGCATGCCGAGGCTGGCGATCATGTCGGCTATGTAGCTGCCGGCCGACATGTCCCTGAAGGCCTGCAGGTTGACGAAGGAGGGGTCGCGGAAATGGACGCGGGCCGGCTTCGAGGAGCCGTCGGCGAGGACGAAGCAGCCGAGCTCGCCGCGCGGGCTCTCGATCGCGTAGTAGACCTCTCCCGGCGCGACCCGGTAGCCCTCGGTGACCAGCTTGAAGTGGTGGATCAGCGACTCCATCGAGGTCGAGAGCTCCGAGCGCGGCGGCAGGACGTACTTGCGGTCGTCGGCGATGAAGGGGCCCTCGGGCAGGGCGTCGAGCGCCTGCTCGATGATCCGCACCGACTCGACCATCTCCGCCACCCGCACCCGGTAGCGGTCGTAGTTGTCGCCGACCGTGCCGACCGGGATGCTGAAGTCCATCTCCGGGTAGGCGAGGTAGTCGAACGCCTTGCGCAGGTCCCAGGGCTCGCCGGCGGCGCGCAGCAGCGGCCCGGTCACGCCCAGCTCCAGGAGCCGCTCGCGGGGGACGATGCCCACGTCCTTGGTCCGCGAGAGGAAGACCTCGTTTCGGTCGAGCAGGTCCTGGTACTGGCCGACCCGCACCGGCATGTCGGCGACGAACTGGCGCAGCTTCGCCTCGAAGCCGAGCGGGATGTCCTCGATCACGCCGCCGACCTGGAAGTAGCGGGTGTGCATCCGCTGTCCGGTCGCCATCTCGAAGAGGTCGAGGATGCGGTCGCGCTCGCGAAAGCAGTACCAGAGCATCGAGACCGCGCCGAGGTCTAGCGCCGTCGTCCCCAGCCAGACCAGGTGCGAGTGGATCCGGTTGAGCTCGAGGAAGATCGTCCGCAGGTACTTCGCCCGCGGCGGGATCTCGAGCCCGACGAGCCGCTCGACCGCGCCGCAGAAGGCCTCCATCTGGAAGAAGTAGGAGACGTAGTCCATCCGCTCGACGAAGGGGATGACCTTCCAGTAGCTCTTGTCCTCGCAGGACTTTTCGATCCCCGTGTGGACGTAGCCGATCACCGGCTTGAGGTCCCTGACGACCTCGCCTTCCAGATCCACGACCAGGCGCAGCACCCCGTGCGTCGCCGGGTGGTGCGGCCCGATGTTGATCGTCATGACCTCCGTCTCGACCGCGGGTCCTGTCGCCGTAGGGGACCCACCACCCCCTGCGGTCGCTAAAGCGTCCTCGGGGGTGGTCCCCCCTACGACGCCACCCGCGGGTGAGACGTTTGTGTCTAGAGCTTCAGCCATATTGGCGCTCGTTGTAGGTGAAGGTCACCGGCTCCCCGCCGACCGGGAAGTCGCGACGCTGGGGCCAACCGACGTAGTCCTCGGGCATCAGGATGCGCGTCAGGCTCGGGTGGCCTTTGAAGACGATCCCGAAGAAGTCGAACACCTCACGCTCCTGGAACTCGGCGGTCGGGAACAGCGACACACAGGAATCGATTTCTGGAAGGCCCTGGCCCGCGGGTCCTGTCGGGGCAGGGGACCCACCACCCCCTGCGGTCGCTAAAGCGTCCTCGGGGGTGGTACCCCCTACCCCGCCACCCGCGGGAGAGGCGTCTTCAAGCATCGCTTTGACCCTGATCCGCTCAACTCGATCTCTGTTCAGGAGCTCGTAGTGCACTCCAAAGCGAGGTTGGGCTGGGAGGTAATCCGCCGCATGAAGCGAGGAGAGGAAGCGGTAGCCCTGGCCCGGGGAGTCGCGCAGCCAGGTGAGCACGGCGAGGATCTGAGCCGGGTCGACGAGGAGGGCGGGCTGGCCCCGGTCGAAGCTCGTGTCGAGCACTGCGCCGGGGTGGTCCTGCTCGATCTCGCCCCGGATCAGCTCCAATCCGGGCGCGTCAGGCACGGATCAGCTCCCGCGCTTCCTCATAGGCCCGCGCCGCCTCGGGGCTGGGCTCGCTGCGCGGGCCGCCCCGCGCCCACTCCTCGGTGCCGGTCGCGTCGTAGCGCTGGCGCCAGCCCTGGTCGGGGTTGCCCAAGATCTTGCGCTGCAGCTTGGTGAAGCCGTAGAGGACCGCCTCGGGGCGCGGCGGGCAGCCGGGGATGTGGAGGTCGATCGGCATGAACTTGTCGGCCCCCTGGACCACCGCGTAGTTGGAGAACATGCCGCCGCTGGAGGAGCAGGCGCCCATCGAGATCGCCCATTTCGGCTCCAGCATCTGGTCGTAGAGACGGCGGACGACCGGCGCCATCTTGATCGAGACGCGGCCCGAGAGGATGATCAGGTCCGCCTGGCGGGGCGAGGCGCGCAGCGCCTCGGCGCCGAAGCGGGCGAGGTCGTAGCGAGGGCTGCCGACGATCGCGATCGGCGCCTCGATCGCGCAGCAGGCGAGCCCGAAGGTGAGCGGGAAGCAGGAGTTCGCCCGTCCCCAGTTGAGCAGCTTCTCGAAGTTGGTCATCACGACCTTTTCCTCGACGTAGCGCTCCAGCTCCTCCCCCTCGAGGTCGCCGCGCAGCATGTCGCGGGCGCGCAGGCCGCGCTCGCGCATCGTCTGCCGCTCTACCTCCAATTCAGCGCCCCCTTGCGCCAGACGTAGACGAAGGCGATCAGCAGGAGGGCGACGAAGGTGACCAGCTCGCCGAGCACGAAGACGCTGTCGGCGCCCTTGAGGATGACGCCGATCGGATAGAGGAAGACCACCTCGATGTCGAAGAGGATGAAGAGCATCGCGATCAGGTAGAAGCTGACGCCGAACCGCAGGTCGCGCGCCGCCTCCACCGGGATGCCGGACTCATACGGCTCGCTCTGGCGCAGGTTCGCCGCCGTCGGCTGCGTCGACCGCTTCGGGCCGATCACGTGGTTGAGCATCACCAGGGCGCCGCCGACCCCGAGGCCGAGCAAGGCGAAGACGAGTATCGGCAGGTAGCTCTTCAGCACGGGCGCGAACCGTTATACAACCACATTGTGACAACTTGCTACATAGTGATTTTCCGCATCAGCAAGCGGAATCCCGACCCTTTCGGGCGGATTTAGGCCGATGCCGGAGGTCCACCTCGCAGTCGGTTGCGCGCTGATCGCACTCAACCTCGCCGCCTTCGCCTTCGGCGGAATCGCCTGGCTGCGGCGCCGCGCCTCGATCCCCTTCTGGTACCTGCTGCGCGGCGCCCAGGGGGCCGTCTTCCTGCAGACGATGCTCGGTGGCCTGCTCGTACTCACCAACCACAAGCCGGACAGCAACCTCCACTACCTCTACGGCATCCTGCCCCTCGTCGTCTCCTTCCTCGCCGAGGGCGCCCGCGCCGGCGCCGCGCAGCGCGAGCTCGGCGACATCGACTTCGAAGCTCTCCCCGCCGATGACCAGCAGGCCCTGGCCCTCGCGATCGTCCGCCGCGAGATGGGGATCATGGCCGTCAGCTGCGGCGTGATCTTCTTCCTCGCCCTGCGCGCCGCCGGCACCAGCGGCGCGTTCTGAGCTGCGCGCGGCGCGCGAATTTGAGCTTGTCGCCCCAAAGACGGGTAGTCCAAACTCGAGAACGATGGCGGGGATGCATCCGGTTGACTCCAGCGCCATGGCCCGCCTCGGCTACGACGAGGAGGCGGAAGAGGCGCTGGTGGAATTCCACGACGCCGGTCTGTACGCATACGAAGGAGTGCCACCCGCGGTATACGCGGAATTCGATACGGCGGAGTCGAAGGGGACGTTCCTGAACGAGGTGATCAAGCTCCGCTACCCCGCGCGCACGCTCCAGCGGGGGCATCCGAGCTTCGGCTCGGGCTAATCGGCGATCCGGAAGGCGGGGTGGTCGGGGCCGATGCGGCGCAGCTCCTCGTCGGAGGCGTCGGGGCCGACACCGTCGAAGAAAGCGCCGACCTCCCATTTCCACTTCTTCAGGTAGGCGCGCAGGAGAGCCGGCTTCTCGCCTTCTCCGACCTCACTGGCGGTGAACTCCTCGACGTGGCGACCGAGCAGGAGACGGCCGCCACCGCTGACCCGCATGTTGCGCACCCATTGGGTGTTGCCGCGCGGGGCGACCAGGTAGCGCTTGCCCTCATAGCTGAGCAGGTTGACGGGCGTCTGCCGCCACTCGCCGCTCTTGCGCCCCTTCACTTCGAGCACGCGCGAGCCGGCGACGCTGATGCCCAACCGCGTCAGCAGCGCGACGAGGCGGTTGAAGACATGCTTGGTGAACCAGCCCGGCTCCTGGAAGCGTGCGTCCATCTACTCGATGTTGGCACAGGCATTTGGCCCACCATGCCGGGAGGAGGTCAGATGGGCCGCGTTCGTGGGCGCTTTCATCGGGGCTGGAATGGGTCTGCTTGCCTACGTGTTTGGCCTAATCACCGGTCTATACTGATGGGGATGCTGAAGACAAAAGAACTCGTCGTGTTTCTGTTCGTCCGCCTTGTGTTTCTGGCCTTACTCGTCGTGCCTGTCGTCGTCCTGGGACGGGCGTTGGCATTGCCCGAAATCGCTATCTCCGGCATCGTCGTGGCCGTCATCCTGGCTTTTGCCTGGTTCAAAGAGGACCTGATCGAGTGGATGGGCGCCAGGCTCGGGGTGCGCACTTACTTCAGCGGCCGGTAGTCGCCGCCGTGGAAGACGAGGGGGGTGCCCTCTGCCGTCTCCAGGGCGGTGACCTCGCCGGTGACGATCACGTGGTCGCCGCCGGCGATCACGTCGTGCAGGTCGCAGGCGAGGAAGACGAGGGCGCCGTCGATCGCCGGTACGCCGTCGTGCTCGCTCCAGGCGACGCCCTGCCACTTGTCGGCCACCGGGGCCTTGGTGGCGAACGCGCGGGCGATCGGCTCCTGACCCGAATGCAGGACGCTGATGCCGAAGCGGTTGGCCGCCTGCACGGCGAGCAGGGTGCGTGAGCCGCGGTCGAGGCAGGCCAGCATCAGCATCGGCTCGATCGAGAGCGAGCAGACCGCGTTTGCGGTTGCGCCGGCCGGTCCATCCGGCCCGCCGGCCGTGACGACGGTCACTCCGGTGGGCAGCACAGCCATCGCTGAGCGGAAGTCGGCGGGGTCGAGAGGACTCATCTCTGGGCTGGACAATATGATGCGCGCCGCGTGCGACCTGTACTTGCAATCGCGGCGGCCGTCGTGGCCGCGTTCGGCCTCGCCGCCTGCGGTTTCGGCGAAGAGGGCATCTCGGTCTCCAAGGACAGCCCCAACTACAACGGCGCCGTCCTCTTCGCCACGCACTGCAGCGGCTGCCACACCCTGGCCGCCGCCGGCACCCAGGGAAGCGGGAACCGCGGTCAGCGCACGCAGGGTCCCAGCCTCAACCAGCGAACCGAGACCTACGAAGATGCCCTATTCGCGATTCAGAACGGCGGTTTCTCCGGGGCGATCATGCCCCAGAACATCGTGGTCGGCGAAGAAGCCGAAGAGGTTGCCCGCTTCGTCGCCAAGTACGCCGGAGAAGAAGCCGAAGAATCGCCGCGGCCCGGCCAGCCCGCCCCCTAGCCGGAGCCGCCGATGCTCGACCTGAAGCTGATCCGCTCAGACCCCGAGCGGGTCAAGCGGGCGCTTGCCCGCCGCGGCGCGGCGGAGGACGTCGACGCGCTGATCGCCCTCGACGCCCGCCGGCGGGAGCTGCTGCCCGAGATCGAGGGGGCGCAGGCCGAGCGCAAGACGCTCTCCAAGCAGATCGGCGAGGCGAAGCAGCGGGGCGAGGAGGCTAGCGAGCTGATGGTGACCGTGCAGGGCTTGAAGGAGCGGATCGAGGACGGCAAGGCGGAGCTGGAGCAGGTCGAGGCAGAGCTCGACCGGGTCGCGGCGGCGCTGCCCAACCTGCCCGACCCCGACGCCCCCGACGGGATGACCGAGGAGGACGCCGTCGTCCTGCGCGAGGTCGGCGAGCCCCCCAGCTTCGACTTCGAGCCGCGCGATCACCTCGAGATCGGCACCGCGCTCGGCCTGATCGACATGGAGTCGGGTGCGCGCCTGTCGGGCTCGCGCTTCGCCTACCTCAAGGGCGATCTGGTGCTGCTCGAGCTTGCCCTGGTCCGTTACGCGATCGACCTGGTGCGCGGCGAGGGGCACGAGGCGGTGGTGCCACCCGTGCTCGTCCGCGAGGACGCTCTCTACGGCACCGGCTTCCTGCCGGGCGATCGCGATCAGATCTACGAAGTGCCGAAGGACGACCTCTTCCTCGTCGGCACCTCCGAGGTCGCCCTCGCCGGGCTGCACGCCGACGAGATCCTCGACGCCGACCGGTTGCCGCTGCGCTACGCCGGCTTCTCACCCTGCTTCCGCCGCGAGGCAGGCGCCGCCGGTCGCGACACGCGCGGCATCTTCCGCGTCCACCAGTTCGACAAGGTCGAGATGTTCTCGTTCGTCGAGCCCTCGCAGTCGGCGACGGAGCACGAACGGCTGCTGGCGATCGAGGAGCGCATCCTCTCCGAGCTCGAGATTCCCTACCGAGTGGTCAACGTGGCCGCGGGCGATCTCGGCGCCCCGGCGGCGAAGAAGTACGACTGCGAGGCGTGGATCCCGAGCCAGGAGCGCTACCGCGAGCTGACCTCCTGCTCGAACACGACCGACTACCAGGCGCGCCGCCTCAATTGTAGGTATCGGCCTGCCGATAACGAAGCACTTCAGGCGGTTCACACCCTGAATGGGACCGCCGTGGCCGTGGGACGGACGATGATCGCGCTGATCGAGAACCGCCAAGACAGAGAAGGTGGGTTTACCCTACCTAATATTCTGTATGCATATGGCGCCCCCGAAAGGATCGATGCGCGATGAGCGCCAGCGTTCGCGACGCTAAGCGCGTCGTCCTCTGCGACGACCACGAGATCGTTCGCGATGCGATCAAATCGCGGATGGCCAACTCGAGCACGCTGCAGATCGTCGGCGAGGCCTCCAACGGGCGCGACGTCGTCGATGTGGTCAAGGAACTCGAACCCGACGTGCTGATCATCGACGTCGAGCTGCCCAAACGCGACGGGATCGAGGCGACCAAGGACGTGCTCAAGGCGCGCCCGCGGACCAAGGTGATCATCTTCACGGCCCACGCGCAGCCGGACCTGCTCGCCCTCGCGCTGCGCGCCGGGGCATCTGGCTATGTGCTCAAGTCGGCGCCTGCCGAGGACATCGCCCGCGCGGTCAAAGCGGTCACCGGCGGCGGCACCTTCCTCGGCGGAGATTTCGCCGGCGGCAAGCCATCGGAGGTGGAGAAACTGCTCGACCTCTCGCCGCGCGAGCGCCAGATCCTCGAGCTGCTCGCCGAGGGCCTGCGGGTCAAAGAGATCGCCGAGCGACTCGGCCTCAGCCCGGCGACCGTGCACACCCACGTGCGCAACGCGATCGCCAAGCTCGAGGTGGACACCCGCACCGAGGCCGTCGCCCTCGCCGTCCGCTTCAGCTACCTCGGCGCGGGCGGCGGCGTCAAATAGATAAAGCGCCGCCTCGTCCGCTTCGCGTCCGGGGGCGGCTCAGGTCTTGTCGAGTTGCAGCGCGCAGCCGTTGATGCAGTAGCGCTGCCCGCCGGCGTCCGGGGGGCCGTCGTCGAAGACGTGTCCCAGGTGGGCGTCGCAGTGCTTGCAGACGACCTCGGTGCGGCGCATCAAGAGGCTGTTGTCCGGGCGCAGCTCGACGTGCTCGAGGTTGACCGGCTCGGTGAAGCTGGGCCAGCCGGTGCCCGAGTCGAACTTGGTGTCGGAGGAGAAGAGCTCGGCGCCGCAGCAGACGCAGCGGTACATGCCCTCGGCCTTCTCGTCGACGTAGGGCCCGGTGAAGGCGCGCTCGGTACCGGCCTTGCGCGTCACCTCGTATTGCTCCGGGGTCAGCTGCTCTCGCCACTCCTCGTCTGACTTCTTCACTTTCTCCATAGATCACAGCGTAGAGGGCGTCGGGCGTCGCCTCGCCAGTGCCCAACACCCGCCTTCGGCGGGTGTGATGTTGAGCCGCTTCGCGGCAAGAGCCACTCCGCGGTGCCGGGGGGAGGCACTGTCGAGGCGACGCCCGACGCCCATACGATTCGGCGCCGTGGAGGACGCGTTTTACGAAATAGCCGGCGAGGAGTTCATGGCCACTGAGTTGACCCGCGGGCCGTGGGACCCGGACGCGCAGCATGCCGGTCCTCCTGCAGCTTTGATTGGACGTGCCATCGAGCAGGTTCCTGGCGGAGAGGGGTTTCAGGTTGTGCGGGTGGCTTTGGAGATCTTGCGGCCGGTGCCTATCGGGCCGGTGCGGGTGGATGCGGAGCTGGTGAGGCCGGGCAGGAGCGTGCAGATGATCGAGGCGTCGCTGTCGGGCGAGCGCGGGGAGCTTATGAAGGCGCGCGCCTGGCGGATCCGGACCGCGGAGATCGAGATCCCCGTCGATGTCGAGACCACTCCGGCGCCGCCGCCCGGCCCGGAGGGGGGCGGCAGGCCCGAGTTCTTCTCCACGGGCCAGGACATCGGCTACCACACGGCGATGGAGTTGCGGTCGGTCCGCGGCGGTTTTCTCGAGCCCGGGCCGGCGACGGTCTGGATGCGGATGAACTGCGCGCTCGTCGCCGGCGAGGAGCCGACGCCGCTGCAGCGCACGCTGGTCGCCGCCGACGTCGGCAACGGGATCAGCTCCGTGCTCGACTGGCGGCGCTTCGTCTTCATCAACGTCGACCTCAGCGTCCACTTGGAGCGCATGCCCGAGGGTGAGTGGGTCTGCGTCGACGCGACCACGTTGCCGCAGCGCAACGGCATCGGCATCGCCGAGTCGGTCCTCTCCGACGAGCGCGGGCGCATCGGCCGCGCCGCCCAGGCGCTGCTGGTCAGCGAACGCGACTGACACTCCCCCGAGCGCCGTAGAGGTTTGGTCCGCATACCGGACCAAACCTCTACGGCGCTAGAGGCTCGGTGGGGGAACCGGGGGCCGATGCCACTGCCAGGGCCGTCACCGCGGCCGAGCCGATCGCGACGGCGGCAGCGAAGAGGAAGGCGCCCTCGTAGTCGCTCAGCGCCGCCGCGACGCCCGCCAGCGGCGCGCCGACGCCGACACCGGCGTCGAAGCAGGCGGTGAAGGTGCCGAGGGCGGCGCCGCGGCGCGTCTCCGGCGTCCGCTCGACGACGATCAGCGAGAGCGACGGATAGAGCAGGGCGAAGGCCGCGCCCATCGCCATCGCGCCGGCGACCGCGACCCCGAGGCTGTGGGCGACGCCGATCGTCGTCAGGCCGATCGCCTCGGCGATCCCCGCCGCGATCGCAACCCGCACCGGCCCGATCCGATCCGGCAGGTCGCCCCCCACCAGTCGGGTGAGGACGATCATCGTCGCGAAGACGCCGAAGACGATCGCGCCGTGGCCGACGCCGCGCGCTTCCAGGTGGAGGACGACGAAGGACGCGACGGCCGCGTAGCCGAGCGCGCCCAGGGCCATCGCGGCGCCTGGCCGCACCGCCTCGCGGGCGATCAGCGGGTGGTGCTCGCCCTCGCCCGGCTTGGCGTGGAAGGGATCCGGCAGGCGCGAGGCGATCAGCGCTCCGGCCAGCGGCGCGGCGCCGGCGAAGAGCCAGACTGGGGTGTAGCCGGAGCCGTGCTGGAGCAGCTCGCCGATCAGTGGGCCGACGCTGAGGCCGCCCCAGACGGCAAGCCCGTAGAGGCCGATCACGCGGCCGCGCCGTTGCGGCGGGGCGATGTCGACGATCCAGGCCGAGCCGGCGGTGAAAACGGATCCCTCGCCGGCCCCGAGGACGAGGCGGGCGCCGATCAGGCCCGGCACGCCGAGCGGCAGCAGGTAGAGGAAGCCGGCGACGGCGACGAGGATCGAGCCGACGAGGACGGTCGGCTTGCGCCCGCGCCGGTCGGCGAGCCGTCCCGCGACGGGGCGCAGCAGCAGGCCCGTGATCGCGTAGCAGCCGATCACCACCCCGACCGCGATGTTGCCGGCGCCGAGCGGCCCGTGCACGTAGCGCGGTAGCACGGGCAGCACGGCGCCGACCGCCAGCAGGCAGCAGAAGGTGACGGCGAAGACTCCGGCGAAGGCGACGCCGGGCCGGGCCACCGGCGCCGGTGTGCTCTCGCTCATCGCAGCAATGCCGGGAGGTCGTCGATCACGTGGTCGGGAGGCGGATTCGCGGCCTCGGCCTCGGCGCGAGTGGAGGCGCCGGTGAGGACGAGCACCGTGGCCAGCCCAGCCCGGCGCCCCCCCTCGACGTCAGAGGCGATGCGGTCGCCGATCATCGCCACCCGAGCGGCCTCGGGGATCAGCTTTCGTGCCTGGTCGAAGAGGTGCGGCTCGGGCTTCCCGCCGGTCTCGGCGCGCTTCCCGGAAGCCGTCTCGACGGCCGCCAGCGTTGCGCCCGTGCCCGGCCAGGCGCCGCCGGGCATCGGCAGGGTCGGATCGCGGCTGGTTCCGAAAAGCGCCGCGCCGCCCTGCAGGGCGCGGGTCGCGGTCAGCAGCTCGGCGTAGTCGAACTCGCGATGGGCGGAGACCACGACCGCGTCGGCGGACTGCCCGGCCTCGCCTTCGAGCAGCGTCAAGCCGGCTGCCGCGACGGTTTCCTTGAAGCCCGGCGCTCCGATCACGAACGCGGTCCCGCCGGGACCGATCCGCTCCGCGGCGAGGCGGGCGGTCACCGCACCGCCGGTCAGCACGCGATCGTCCGGAATC
Source organism: Solirubrobacterales bacterium (assembly GCA_035712345.1). Classification (GTDB taxonomy): domain Bacteria; phylum Actinomycetota; class Thermoleophilia; order Solirubrobacterales; family 70-9; genus VRUE01. The sequence continues at coordinate 33,983 of DASTAY010000054.1, read as the reverse complement.
TCGATTCCGGCATCGCGCAGGCGGGTGGCGTACTCGGAGGGCTGCTTCACGGAGTTGTTGGTGACGAAGACGACCTCCTTTCCCCCGGCAATCAGCCGGACCAGGGTGTCGATTGCTCCAGGCACCGTCTCGCGGCCGATCCAGACCACCCCGTCGAGGTCGACCAGAAGCCCGTCGAATGCGTCAGCCAAAGCCACCGCGGGCAGGCTATTGTGCCGAGCGGTGACCGCGAACGGACAGGTCGTGACCGCCACCGATGTCTCGCGCCGCTACGGCGAAGGGGAGGCTGCGGTGGATGCGCTCCGCGACGTCTCGACCGGCTTCGAGCGCGGCCGCTTCACCGCGATCATGGGCCCGTCGGGGTCGGGAAAGTCGACCCTGATGCACATCCTCGCCGGGCTCGATACGCCGAGCTCGGGAACGGTGACGCTCGACGGCGAGGAGATCACCGGCCTCGACGACGCGGCCCTGACCAGGCTGCGTCGCGACAAGCTCGGCTTCGTCTTCCAGTTCTTCAACCTCCTGCCGGTGCTGACCGCGGAGGAGAACCTCGTCCTGCCGCTCTCGATCGCCGGCCGCAAGCCGGACGCCGAGTGGCTCGACCGCCTGGTGAGGACGGTCGGCCTCGAGGACCGGCGCACCCACCGGCCCTCGGAGCTCTCCGGCGGACAGCAGCAGCGGGTCGCCGTCGCTCGCGCCCTGGTCTCCAAACCCGCCGTCGTCTTCGCCGACGAGCCGACCGGGAACCTCGACTCGAAGGCGAGCGCCGAGGTCTTGAAATTGCTGCGTCAGGCCGTCGACGAGTTCGGCCAGACGGTGATCATGGTCACCCACGACCCGGCGGCGTCCGCCCACGCGGACCGGTTGATCACCCTGCGCGACGGGCAGATCGTCCACGACGCCCCGCCCGGCTCGGCCGGCGAGGTGCTCGAGCTGATGAAGCAGATCGACTAGAGCCCGTGGCCGGCCTGGCGCTGAAGAGCCTCTGGGCGCGCAAGGTCAGGGCGCTGGCGACGACCTTCGCCGTCGTGATCGGCGTCGCCTTCGTCGCCGGCTCGTACGTCCTCACCGACACGATCTTCGCCGCCTTCGACGAAATCTTCAGCGAGTCGCTGAAGGGGACCAGCGTCGTGATCACGGCGAAGAACCCGGTCGAACAGGAAAACAACGAAGTGCCGACGATCCCCGCCTCGTTGCTGCCGAAGGTGAAGCGGACCGCCGGGGTGAAGCTGGCCGCGGGGACGATCTTCACGCCGGGCGGCTTCTTCGACGCCAAGGGCGACGCGATCGGGACCAAATTCGCGCCCAAGTTCATCTCCTCGAACCTGCCGGGAGAGCTCGAGTCGCTCACCTATGTCGAAGGCCATCGGCCGCGCGGCCCGACCGAAACCTCGATCGACCAGGCGGCGGCCGAAAGCTCGGGCCTGAAGCTCGGCGAAAAGATCCGCATCGTCGGCCAGCGCAGCGCCAAGACCTATCGCCTGGTCGGCTTCACCAAGCTCGGCAGCGCCTCCTTCGGCGGCGCTAGCATCGCCAAGCTGACGCTGCCCGAGGCGCAGCTGATCACCCACAAGCGCGGTCGCTTCGACCAGATCTCGGTCGCCGCCGCGGACGGCGTCTCCGAGCGCACGCTCAAGCGGCGGATCGAACGCGTGATGCCGCCTGCGGTGCGGGTCGAGACCGCGAAGGAAAACGCCGACCGCGGCTCGGAAGAAATCCGCGACAACCTCGGCTTCCTGCAGACGATCCTGCTCGTCTTCGGCTTCGTCGCCGTCTTCGTCGGCGCCTTCCTGATCTTCAACACCTTCTCGATCACCGTCGCCCAGCGGGTCACCGAGTTCGGCCTGCTGCGGACGCTGGGGGCCTCGCGGCGCCAGATCCTCCTCTCCGTCCTCGTCGAGGCGGTCGCAATCGGCCTGCTGGGGGCGTTGGTCGGCATCGCCGGTGGCTACGTGATGGCGCTGCTGCTGAACGCCCTGCTGACCGCCTTCGGCATCGACCTGCCGACGACGGGCCTGGTGATGGAGTCGCGGACGATCGTCGTCGCCCTGCTCGTCGGCATCGTCGTCACCGCCGTCTCCTCGATGGTGCCGGCGCTGCGCTCGACCCGAGTGCCCCCGATCGCGGCGCTGCGCGCGTACGTCCCGCCGAGCAGCCGGCGCCGCCGGTTCCTCTACGTCGCGCTCTCAGCCCTGCTCGGCCTCGGCGGCCTGGCGGTTCTCCTGATCGGCCTCTTCGGCAGCGGCGGCGCCGGCACTCGCGCCGGGTTGATGGGGGGTGGCGCCGTCGCGATCGTCTTCGCCGTCTCGCTCTTCAGCCCGCGGCTGGTGCCGCCGCTGGCAACCGTCGCGGGCTGGCCGCTGGAGCGCGTCCGCCGGCTGATCGGTCGCCTGGCGCGCGAGAACTCGCAGCGCAACCCGAGCCGCACCGCGATCACGGCTGCGGCGCTGATGATCGGCCTCGCCCTGGTCGCTTTCGTCACGGTCTTCGCCGCGGGCTTGAAGAGCTCGGTGGCCCAGGTCATCGACGAAAACTTCGAGGGCGGGCTGGTCGTGCAGAACACCGACGGCTTCTCGCCGATCCCGGCCGGCGCCGCGGGGTTGGCCCGCAAAGTGCCCGGAGTGAAGTCGGTCGCGACGATCCGCTCGATCGAAGCGGAGCTGCTCGGCGCGGGCTCGAAGACGAAAGTCACCGCGCCCAGCCCGGACATCGGCGAAGCCGTCGACGTCGAATGGAAGCAGGGCGGACCGGCCACGCTGCGCAACCTCCGCGACGGCGAAGCGGTCGTCTCGGACTCCTTCGCCTCCGACCACGATCTCGATGTCGGCGATCGCTTCCGTTTGTTGAGCCAGACCGGCGCCAAACCGCTGCTCCGCGTCGCGGGTGAGTTCGACTCGAAGGCGGGCGTCTTCGGCAGCGTCCTGATCACGCAGGCCGTCATGACCCGTGCCTTCGAGCAGACCGAGGACACGACGGATTTCGTCATCCTCGAGCCGGGGGCGAACCAGGCGAAGGTCCAGGCCGCTCTGACCGCCGGCGCCGAACGCGCCTTCCCCACGGCCGAAGTCCTCAACCAGCAGGAACTGAAGGAAACCCGCGAAGAACAGGTCGACCAGCTCGTCAACCTCTTCTATGCGCTGCTGATCCTGGCGATCGTGATCTCACTCTTCGGCATCGCCAACACGCTGGCCCTCTCGATCCACGAACGCACGCGTGAGCTGGGCATGCTGCGCGCGATCGGCATGTCGCGACGCCAGGTGCGGACGATGATCCGCTACGAGGCGGTGATCACGGCCCTGATCGGCGCGATCCTCGGGATCGTCCTCGGGGTGATCTTCGCGGCGCTGATCTCCCAACCCCTGAAGGACGAAGGCTTCACCCTCTCCTATCCGATCGGCTCGCTGATCGTGCTGCTGATCCTCGCCGGCCTCGCCGGCGTGCTGGCTGCGATCCCGCCCGCGCGGCGGGCCTCACGGCTCGACGTGCTGGACTCGCTGCACTACGAGTGACCCAAAGCCGTGGGGCGGCGCATCTCTGCGTCCTTGACCTGCTTGCCCCTACGGCTTTGGTCAGCCGTGGCGCAAGAGTCGTTTGACCGCGGCCATCAGCTCCTCGGTACGCTCTGCCTGTTCGCCCGGCACGGCGCCGAGCACGCAATGCGAGGCGTGGTCGGTGAGCAGCTCCAGAGCGACCTTGTCCAGGGCGGCTTGGATCGCCGTGACCTGAGTGACGACGTCGATGCAGTAGCGCTCCTCGTCGACCATCCGCTCGACTCCGCGGACCTGGCCCTCGATCCGGTGCAGGCGCTTCAGCACAGCGCCCTTGTCGGCGCTGTAGCCGCGCGTCGGGGTGGGGGCGGACATCAGTGGGCTCCGTGGACGAGGGCATGTCCCCTGCCTCGTGCGATCAGCCAACGATTGACCGGGACGGCGACGACGCCGGCGACCACCAGCGCGAAAGCGAGGCTGCCCCAGAAGAGCAGCGATCCGAGGCCTGCCTCCATCGCCCCCGGGATCGCGAGGACGATCGCGTTGTCGACGACCTCCATCGTGGCGATGCTGAGCGTGTCCGACGCGAGGGCGATCGGGAGGACCGCCGAGACGGCAAGGCCGGCACGCAGCAGCGGCAGGCTGGTGAGGCCGTAGCCGAAGAGGAAGGCGAGCGCGATCGAGAGGATGACCGTGCCCAGGTTCGAGAATCCTGCGGCGACGCCGATCGCCATTCCGGCGATCTCGCCGATCGCGCAACCGGTCAGGCAGTGCAGCGTGGCGGCGATCGCGACCGAGGTGAGAGCCGCCCCTTCCGTCGGCATCGCGTGAGTGGGGTGAGTCGAGTCCATGCGTGGTCTCCTCTGAGCAGTGAACGGCGCCACTCGATCCTACCAAATACCCCTAGGGGGTATAAGAAGGTGCTGATCTCACAATGGCGTCTCCCACCCTCGGGTGTAACTTCATGTGCGGCGCAATGGAGGCTGCGACGACAACCGCACCGCAGAGGGCCGCTCGGACGGAGGCTCGCCGCCTCCCACCCGGTCCGCCGTTGCCGCGTCCGCTGCAGACGGCGATCTGGTCGCGCCAGGCACGTCGGATGCTGTTCGCCTGTCAGGACCGCTACGGCGACGTCTTCAGGTTGAAGATCGCCTACGAGGGGACCTGGGTGATGCTGGCCGACCCCGATGCGGTCAAGCAGGTCTTCACCGGCGACCCCGCCGTCTACCACGCGGGCGAGGGGAACCAGATCCTCGAAACGTTCCTCGGGCCGAACTCGATTCTCGTCCTCGACGAGAAGCCGCACATGAGCCAGCGCAAGCTGCTGCTGCCTCCCTTCCACGGCGCGCGCATGCAGGGCTACGAGCGGACGATGACCGAGATCGCCGAGCGGGAGATCGAGAGCTGGCCGACCGGCACGCCATACGAGTTGCGGCCGCGCATGCAGGCGATCACGCTGGACATCATCCTGCGCACCGTCTTCGGCGTCGGCGAGGGCGAGAAGCTCGCCGAGCTGCGCGAGGCGCTGCGCGACTTCCTCGACCTCACCACCGACCCGCGGCTGCTGCTGCCGGTGCTCTTGGCCGGACCGCACAGGGTCCGCAACCTGGGCTCGTTTCGCCGGCGCATCGAGCGGGTCGACCGGTTGATCTACCGCGAGATCGCCGAGCGCCGCCGTTCCGGCGACCTCGAGCAGCGCGACGACATCCTCTCGCTGCTCGTCGCCGCCCGCCACGAGGACGGCAGCCCGATGCGCGACGAGGAGATGCGCGACGAGCTGCTCACGCTGCTCGTCGCGGGCCACGAGACGACCGCGACCTCGCTCGCCTGGGCGGTCGAGCGGCTCAGCCGCCACCCGGAGAAGCTCGAACGCCTTCGCAGCGAGGTCGAGTCGGGGTCCGAGGACTACCTGACGGCGACGATCCAGGAGACGCTGCGGCTGCGGCCGGTGATCTCGATCGTCATCCGCCGGCTCACCGAGCCCGTGGAGATCGCCGGCTACGAGCTGCCCGCGGGCGTCTCCGTCACGCCCTCGGTCTACCTCGTGCACCGCAACCCCGAGATCTACCCGGAGCCGGAAGCCTTCCGCCCCGAGCGCTTCCTCGAGACGCCGCCCGGCACCTACACCTGGATCCCCTTCGGCGGCGGCGTCCGCCGCTGCCTTGGCGCCTCCTTCGCCCAGTTCGAGATGACCGTCGTCCTGCGCGAGCTCGTCCGTCGCCGCCAGATCCGCCCCGCCGACCCGAAGCCCGAGCGGGTCTTCCGCCGCGCGATCACCGAGACCCCGCGCCACAACGCGCGGGTCATCCTCGGCTAGTCCCTCTCATGGACGGACGCCAGGCCGGCCGAGCGGCAGGCTGATCGGCGTCGGGTTGCCTTCGACGGTCACGTCCAAGTGGACCGGTGCGCGTCCCTTGATCCGCAACCCTCCGGGCCAGACCGTGCGCGGCTTGTCGGTGCAGGGCCGGAATTCGATCGCGGAGCTGCCTGGGAAGCCATAGAAGGAAGTCGACCGCTTCCCGGCGGGCCCCTGGTGAAAGCCGTAGTAGAGAAAGACCCGGCCGGCGAGTGCCGGTGGGACCCTGAGCGTCACCGGGTCGCTCCCGTCGACAAGGATCGGCGCCTTGGTGACGAGCACATTCGGCTTGGTCGGCGAATACGGCGACATGTCGTGCAGCGGGTGTCGCCTGATACCCAGCGGCCCGGCGACCACCGATTCCCGCCGCCAGGTCGGTTTGCCGCTGCCGATCATGACCGGTCCCGGAGCGCAGCTCACGACCCGGGGCTCCACCGGCGCGGCAGAAGCCATGGAGGAGACGATCGCCCCGATTGCCAAAGCGAAAATCCCCACGATCCTCATTCGCCGAGCTTAGCTACTGAGGGTCTGGGACCAAGCGAGGGCGTGAACGCGACGGAGCGGCAATGCTTTGCACGGCGCGCAGCCGCGGGTGCAGCCTTGCGCCGTGTCCCAGACCCTCAGCCGCAGCCGGTGTTGTTGCCGCAGGAGCTGCACGTGTAGCAAGAGCCGGTGCGCTGCATCATGCCGCCGCACTGCTCGCAGGCGGGGCCGAGGTCGAGGCCGGACATCTTTGCGGGGACGACCGGGGGGGTTTCGGTGAAGGCCGTCGCCGCCGGGACCGACTCGCCGCCGCCGTTCCCCGGCTTGGCGTGCCCGTTGCCGCCGTTGGCGGGGCCGGCCGTGTCGGTGGCGATGCCGAGACCGAGCTGCGAGGTCTCCGCCTCCTGTTTGGCCCGTACCTCCTGGGTCATGATCCCCAGTTCCTCGAGCGTGTCGGTGTCCTCGATGAAGCGGCTCGCGACCCAGCGCATGATGTAGTCGGGCAGCGATTTGGCGAAGGGGATCTCCGGGTTGCCGGTGATGCCCTCCGGCTCGAAGCGCATGTAGCTGAACTTGCGCACGAAGTCTTCCAGCGGCACGCCGTACTGGAGGCCGAGCGAGATCGCCGTCGCGAAGGCGTTCATCAGCCCCCGCATCGTCGAGCCCTCCTTGCCGATGTCGGTGAGGAAGATCTCGCCGACCGAGCCGTCGTCGTATTTGCCGGCGGTGATGTAGCCCTCGTGGCCGGCGATCGAGAACTTGTGGGTGATCGATTCGCGCTCGCGCGGCATCCGGCGGCGCTCCGGCGGCGCGGCGACGACCTCCTCCTCGGCCTTGTCCTGGGCGTCGGTGCGCAGCGCCTGCGCGGTCTTGGAGCCGTCGCGGTAGATCGCCAGCGCCTTCAGGCCGCCCTTCCAGCCGCGCGTGTAGGCGTCGGCGATGTCCTCGATCGTGGCGCTCTCGGGCAGGTTGACCGTCTTCGAGATCGCGCCGGAGATGAACGGCTGGGTCGCCGCCATCATGTCGATGTGGCCGGTGTGGGAGATCGCCCGCTCGCCGACCGCGACGTCGAAGACCGGCAGGTGCTCGTCCTTGAGCCCGGGGGCGCCGACGATCGTCGCCTTCTCGGTGATGTAGGCGTTGATCTGGTCGATCTCGGCCTCGGAGTAGCCGAGCGTGCCCAGCGCCAGCGGCACCGAGCGGTTGGCGATCGTCATCTGCCCACCGCCGACCAGCTCCTTGAACTTGACCAGCGAGAAGTCGGGCTCGATCCCGGTCGTGTCGCAGTCCATCAGGAAGCTGATCGTCCCGGTCGGCGCCAGCACCGTCGCCTGCGCGTTGCGGTAGCCGTGCTCCTCGCCGAGCTCGACCGCTTCGTCCCAGGCGCGCTGGGCGGCGGCGAGCAGGTCGGCCTTGATGCCCTCGGCGTCGATGTCGTAGGCGGCGTCGCGGTGCATCCGCATGACCCCGTTGTGGGCCTCTCGGTTCTTCTCGTACTCGTCGTATGGCCCAGTCGCCCCGGCGGCGATCTCGGCCGACTGGCGGTAGGCGCGGCCGGTCATCAGCGCCGTGATCGCGGCGGCGACGTTGCGGCCCTCGTCGGAGTCGTAGGGGAGGCCGTCAGACATCAGCAGGGCGCCGAGGTTGGCGTAGCCGAGGCCGAGCTGGCGGAAGGCGTTGGCGTTCTCGCCGATCTTCTCGGTCGGGTAGCTGGAGAAGCCGACGAGGATCTCCTGCGCGAGGAAGACGATGTCGACCGCGTGCTCGAAGTCCGCGATGTCGAAGCTGCCGTCCTCGCGGCGGAACTTCATCAGGTTGAGCGAGGCCAGGTTGCAGGCCGAGTCGTCGACGTGCATGTACTCGCTGCAGGGGTTGGAGGCGTTGATCCGCCCCGACTCCGGGCAGGTGTGCCAGCGGTTGATGATCGTGTCGTACTGGACGCCGGGGTCGGCGCAGCGCCAGGCGGCGTCGGCGATCTGGTCCATCAGCTCGCGGGCCGGCAGCGTCTTCGTCGCCTCGCCGGTGGTGCGAGCCTTCAGCGACCAGTCCTCGCCGGCCTCGACCGCCTCCATGAACTCGTCGGTCACCCGCACGGAGTTGTTGGCGTTCTGGTACTGGATCGAGGTGAAGCCCTCGCCGTCGATCGACATGTCGAAGCCGGCGTCGCGCAGCGCGCCCGCCTTCTCCTCCTCCTTGGCCTTGCACCAGATGAAGTGCTCGACGTCGGGGTGGTCGACGTCGAGGACGACCATCTTCGCCGCGCGCCGCGTCTTGCCGCCCGACTTGATCGTCCCCGCCCAGGCGTCGGCGCCGCGCATGAAGCTGACCGGCCCGGAGGCCAGGCCCCCCTTGGAGAGCGGCTCGACCGAGCCGCGGATGTTGGAGAGGTTGATCCCCGAGCCCGAGCCGCCGCGGAAGATCATCCCCTCCTTGGTGTTCCAGTCGAGGATCGACTCCATCGAGTCGTCGACGCTGAGGATGAAGCAGGCCGAGCACTGTGGGCGCTCCTCGAAGCCCACGTTGAACCAGACCGGCGAGTTGAAGGCCGCCTTCTGGTTGAGCAGGATCGAGGTCAGCTCCGCCTCGAAGGCGTCGGCGTCCTCCTCGGAGGCGAAATAGCCCCCCTCGCGCCCCCAGCCGGCGATCGTCCCCGCGACGCGGCCGATCATCTGTTTGACCGAGCCCTCCCGCTCGGGGCTGCCGATCTGCCCGCGGAAGTACTTCTGGGCGACGATGTTGGTCGCGTTCTGGGACCAGCTCTTGGGGAACTCGACCCCGCGCTGCTCGAAGGCGGGCGCGGCGGGATCGCCGATCAGGGCGTCACGGACCTCCCACTCGATCTCGTCGAACGGGTGCGTCCCCGGGGAGGAGAAACGGCGTTCGATCGCCAGGCCCTTGAGACCGTTTTTCGGAGCACTGGTGGCGGTCTGGGACATCGAACTTCTCCTCTCGAGGCGTTTTAAGGGGGAGCTGCCCAGGATCGTCAACGAGTCGGACAGACTTTGTGAGCATTGACTCCGCAAACGCCGCAGAAATCGAGCCTTTCTCCTCTATGGTGACAAGACGATGGTGCGGGCGAGGGCGGCCGAAAAGGCCGAATCTGCAAAGGAAGTTGCATCGGAGGCGATCGCCGCGGTCAAGCCGCGGCTGCGCGGCGTCTCGCACGAGTGGGCCTTCTTCGTCTCGCTGGTTCTCGGGGCCGGCCTGATCGTCGCCGCGAAGACGCCGAAGGCGACCCTAGCCGTCGCGATCTACGCGGTCAGCCTCTCGGCGCTGCTCGGCACCAGCGCCCTCTACCACCGGGTGGACTGGAAGCGCCCCGAAGCGCGCCGCTGGATGCGCCGCCTCGACCACTCGATGATCTTCTTCCTCATCGCCGGCACCTACACGCCCTTCGCCCTGCTTGTCCTCAACGGCGCCCTGGCCGACGCGATCCTCGTCGTCGTCTGGATCGGCGCGATCGCCGGCGCGATCGTCGAGATGGTCTGGATCGACCACCCGAAATGGGTCGCGGCGCTGATCTACCTCTCGCTGGGCTGGGTCGCCGCGGTTGCCTTCCCGGGTCTGTGGAACGACATGGGCGTCGCCGGGACGCTGCTGGTCGCCGCGGGCGGGCTCCTGTATACGGCAGGGGCCGTCGTCTACGCGACCCAGCGACCGAACCCCAGCCCCCGCGTCTTCGGCTACCACGAGGTCTTCCACGCCCTCGTCATCGCCGCAGCAGCCGCCCACTTTGCGGCTATCGCCTTCTTCGCCCTGCCGGCGTCCTAGGCAGCGACCAGCTCGCGCTCGGCGGCGGCGACGAGCTCGGCGAGGATCTCCTCCAGCTGCTCGGCCTGCTCGGGTGGGAGCTCCAGGCGGTCGCCGTCGCGCAGCTGGTGGGCGTGGGCGACGGGGAGCTCGGCCTCGACGACGCGGCCGCCGAGGGCGCCGAGCACCTTGCGCAGCTCGGCCTGCGCCCAGACGGCGCCGAACATGCCGGTGGAGGCGCCGATGACCGCTGCAGGGGTGCTGTTGAGGGCGCTCTGCCCTGCCGGGCGCGAGACCCAGTCGAGGGCGTTCTTGAGCTGGCCGGGGATCGAGTGGTTGTACTCGGGAGTGGCGATCAGCACCGCGTCGGCCTCGGCGACCGCCTGTCGCAGCTCGCGCACCGGCTCTGGCACGCCGTCGAGTTCGACGTCCTCGTCGTATGGCGGGATCTCGGCGAGCCCCTCGTAGGGGATCAGCGCGGCCCCCGCGGGCAGCCGCTCGGCAGCCGCCCGCAGCAGGGCGCTGTTGTGGGAGTCCGCCCGCAGGCTCCCGGAGATGCCGAGCACCCGCATCGCTACTCGTCCCCCGCGGCCAGCTCGAGCTCGACCGCGATCTCGACCCGCCAGTCCAGCACCTCGCCGCCGCTGGGCAGCTCGGCCTGCCAGTCGAGCCCGAAATCGCGCCGGTCCACCCCTGCCGCGAGCGAGAGCCCGACGCGCGCCTTGCCGGCGAGATCGGCGCCGAGCGGGACGACCCGACCGCTTGCCTCGACCTCGCGCGTCTCGCCGCGGATCTCGAGCTCACCACGGAGCGTCGCGGCGCCGTCGTCGGCGACGTTCAGCTCGGTCGAGGAGAAGCGCAGCTGCGGGAAGCGCTCGGCGTCGAAGAACTCGGGGGAGAGGAGATGGCCCTTCAGGTTGGGCTCGTCGATCTCGATGCTCGCCACCTCGACCTTGCCCTCGAGCCGCGGCCTCTCGCCGCCGCTGAGCGTCGCCTCGTAGTCGGCGAAGCCGCTACGAAAGGCGGATACGCCGTTGTGGACGACGGCAAATCCGATCGAAGAGTGGACCGGGTCGACCGCGTAGGTGCCCGTGGGGATCTGTTGCCGGACGGTCTGGGTGCTCATTGGCCTGCCTTCCTGAACTCGGTTGCCTGAAAAATGATTGACACAGAAACAATCGTAGCAGAAGTAGTTAACACGTCAACTATTGACCCGACAATGTTCGTCTGGGACAATCGAGACATGCCCGATCAGGCCATCGCAGCTCCTCCCGCCGCGCTTGACGGCACGGCGCCGGCGCGCAGCGCGCATGGCGAAGCCTGGGGCGCCCTTGCCCGCACCCACGCCGCGGTCTCGCAACGGCTGCAGGACGCGCTGGCCGCCGCCGACTTCCCGCCGCTGCCCTGGTACGAGGTCCTTGCCGCGGTCGCCGAGGCGCCGGAGCGGCGCATGAAGATGGGCGACCTGGCCGAGGCGCTGGTGATCACCCGCGGCGGCCTGACCAAGCTCGTCGACCGCCTGATCAAAGCCGGGCTGATGGAGCGCACCTTCTGCGAGACCGATCGCCGCGTCAGCTACGCGACCCTGCTGCCCGCCGGGGCGGAGATGCTCGCCGAGATGCGGCCGGTGGTCGTCGCCGAGCTGAAGAGCTCCTTCGCGGCGAGCCTCAGCGCCGCCCAGGCGCGCGACCTGCGCGACGCGCTGGACCGCGTGCGCGGCTCAGCCTGCGGCGCACCCTGAGTGGCGACTTAGTCGCAATATGTGCGACTAAGTCGCCAGGGCTGAGGCTGCGCGCTCCTTGGCGGCCTCGATCAGCGCCAGGACCTGCGTCTCCTGGCCGTCGCGCAGCAGCTCGACCGGGTCGGGGTCGCCTTTGACTATCCCCTCGAAGAACTCCTTGCGGTCCTGGTAGGTCGGCAGCGTCCCCTTCGCCCAGCCGCGGGCGTCGTTGAGGATCACCGCAAGGCGCGCGTACTCCTCGCCGAACAGCTCGGCGACCTCGCGCTTCATCCGCTTCGCCAGGGCGGGGGAGGCGCCGGCGGTCGAGATCGCGATCGCCAGCGGGCCGGTGCGCACGATCGCCGGCAGGATGAAGTTGCACAGCGGCGGCACGTCGACGATGTTGACCAGCATCGCCCGCTTCTCGGCGTCGTCGAAGACGGCGATGTTGACGTCGGTGTCGTCGGTGCAGGCGATCGCCATGAAGACTCCCTCGAGGTCGGCCGCGCCGGCGTAGGCGCGCCGCTCCCACTCGATCGAGCCCTCCGCCGCCAGCGATTCCAGCTCGGGGTGGGCGACCGGCGCGATCAGGGTGACGTCGGCGTCGCAGGCGAGCAGCCCCTCGACCTTCTCGAGGCCGATGTCGCCGCCGCCGACCACCACGCAGCGCCGTCCTTTCAGTTTCAGGCAGGCGATGTAGAACGGGGTCTCGAGCATGTCGCGCACGCACGATTGGTCGCAGATCCCCTTGCGGAGTTGGCAGACGCACTCCTTGCCGGCGTAGGCCTGAGCGGGCATGGCCACAGGTTAGAGGCCCGGCAGGGTCGCCGAACGCCCCTGCTACCCTCGCCGCCCCATGCGACTGATCGTCACCGAGAAGAACAACAGCGCCAAGAAGATCGCCGACATCCTCGGCCGCAACGAGGCGAAGGCGGACAAAACCTACAAAGTCCCCTTCTACACCTGGACCGACGCCGAGGGCAACGAGCAGATGACCATCGGCCTCAAGGGCCACGTGCTCGGCCCGGCCTTCCCCGAGGGCTATTCGAACTGGCAGAAGACCGACCTGCACGACCTGATCGACGCCGACCTGATCAAGGAACCGACCGACAAGAACGTCGTCAAAGCGATCAAGAAACTGGCCAAAGGGGCGGACGACCTGGTGATCGCCACCGACTTCGACCGCGAGGGGGAGCTGATCGGCCTCGAGGCCTTGGAGGAGATGCTCGACGCCAACCCCGAGCTCGGCTCACGCGAGGGCACCGCTGACGGGACGCTGAGGATCAAGCGGGCCCGCTACTCGGCCCTGACCAAAGAGGAGATCGAGCGCGCCTTCGGCGAGCTCGACGAGCTCTCATACCCGCTCGCCAACGCCGGCGCGGCCCGGCAGGACATCGACCTGCTCTGGGGCGCGACGCTGACCCGCGCCGTCTCGCTCGCCAGCCGCCGCTTCGGCTCCAACTTCCTCTCGGTCGGCCGTGTCCAGAGCCCGACCCTCGGCCTGATCGTCGAGCGCGAGATGGAGCGGCGCGCCCACGTGGCGAAACCCTTCTGGGAAGTCTTCGCCAAGTTCCAGCACCCCGACGGCAGCTTCGAGGCGCACCACACCGTCGACAAATTCTGGGAGAAAGCCGAGGCCGACGCGGCCCTCGCCGGCACTTCGAACCCGGGCACGGTGAAATCGGTGACGGCGCGCAAGAACACGCGCAAGCCGCCGACCCCATACAACACCACCGCCTTCTCGACCGACGCCTCCAGCCGCCTCGGCATCACTCCCGCCAGCGCGATGCGGATCGCCGAGGACCTCTACATGGACGGCTTCATCTCCTACCCGCGCACGGACAACACCGTCTACCCGTCCTCGCTGCCGGTGCGGGAGCTGGTCTCCTCGCTGGTGCGGATCAAGGAGTTCTCCGCCTCGGCCGGCCTGCTCGACGGCGAGCTGACCCCGACCCGCGGCAAGAAAGAGACCACCGACCACCCGCCGATCTACCCGACCCAGGCGGTCCACCCGGGCGCCCTCGAGGGTCCGAAGAAGCGGGTGTACGAACTCGTCGTCCGCCGCTTCCTCGCCACCTTCAGCCCGCCGATGATCACCGAGTCCACGCGCGCCGACATCGAAGCCGGCGACCAGACCTACTTCGTCCGCGGCTCGGTCGTCGTCGACCCCGGCTACGCGGCGATCTACACCTACGCCCGCTCCGCCGACGAGGAGATCCCGAAACTCGAGGAGGGTCAGGCCCTGCAGCTGGAGGGCGACCCCTGGGTCGTGGACAAGGAGACCCAGCCGCCCGGCCGGATCTCGCAGGCGAAACTGATCGAGATGATGGAGGAGCGCGGCCTCGGCACCAAAGCCACCCGCGCCGACATCATCCAGAAGCTCTTCGACCGCGGCTACGTCTACGGCAACCCGCCGATCCCGACCGAGACCGGGATCGCCCTCTACGAGGCGTTCAAGAACTACGTGCCGGCGATGGCGACGCCGGAGATGACCGCCCAGCTCGAGGCCGAGATGGACCGGATCGCCGCCGGGGAGATGTCGAAGGGAGCGGTGGTCGGCGAGAGCCGCGACCTCCTGCACAAGACCTGGACCGAAATCGACGGCAGCCGCGAAGACCTGGCGAAAGTGATCTGGAAAGGGATGGACGAGGACCGCATCCTCGGCCCCTGCAAGGTCTGCGAAGAAGCCGGGCGCACCAAGGAGGACGGCTCGCCGAACATGCTGCGGATCATCCGGGCAAAAAAATCCGGCAAACGGTTCGTCGGATGCAGTGGCTGGAACGCCGACGATCCGAACTCATGCGACCAGACCTTCCCGCTGCCGCAGCGCGGCGACGTCTTCCGGCTCGAGGAACGCTGCTCGATCTGCGACCGCACCCCGCGCCTCAAAGTCCAGCCGTTCCGCGGCCGGCCCTGGAACCTCTGCCTCAACGACGACTGCGAGTCGATGCAGGAGATGAAGAAACGCCGGGCCGAGCGCGAAGCCGCCAAAGCGGCGAAAGCGGAGATGGAAAAGAAGGCGCCGCCGAAGGGCGACGAGGACGCCGCTCCGACGAAGAAACCGAAAGTGAAGGCGTCCCAAGCCGACACGGCGACGCGCGGGCGCAAACGCGCCAAAGCCGGCGCCAAAAGCTGAGGCAGCCGTTGTTCGTCTCCCTCGAGGGGATCGACGGGTCGGGAAAGAGCACCCAGGCGCGGCTGCTGGTCGAGGCGCTGGGGGAGGGGACGGTGGCGATCCGCGAGCCCGGGGGCACCGATGCGGCGGAGCGGATTCGAACCCTGCTCGCCGATCCCGAGGTCGAGCTGGAGCCGCTGGCCGAGCTGATGCTGTTCCTGGCGGCGCGGGCCGATCTGACCGAGCGGGTGATCAGGCCGGCGCTGGAGGCGGGGCGCAACGTCGTCGCCGATCGCTTCTCCGATTCCAGCATCGCCTACCAGGGGGCCGCCCGCGGGCTCGGCGTCGGCGAGGTGATCGGCCTCTGCGAGGCCGCAACCGACGGCCTCTGGCCCGACCTGACCCTGCTGCTGCGGCTAGACCCGGAGACCGGGCTCGGCCGGGCGGAGAGCGACGACCGCTTCGAGCAGGAGGGGCTGGGCCTGCAGCGGGCGGTCGCCGAGGCCTACGAGGAGATCGCCGTGATCGCCTCCGACCGCGTCGTGGTCATCGACGCGGCGGGCTCGGTCGAGGAGGTCCACGAGCGGGTGATGGAGGCGGTGCGTGACCGCAGCCGAGACTGAGCACACCCTGGTGGGGCAAAAATCGGAAGCGCTGGCTGCGGCGACCGAGCACCAGGCGCGGGCGCGTGTGGCGCTTGCGGCGGCGCTGGCGGGGGAGCCTTCGCATGCCTACCTCTTCCGCGGCCCCCGCGGTTCGGGCAAGCGCGCCGCGGCGCGGGCGTTCGCGGCCGAGGTGCTGGCGGCCGCTTCGCCCGACCCCGAGGACGCGCGGCGGCGGGCGCTGCTCGATCCCTCGCCGCATCCCGACCTCGTCTGGCTCGCCCCGACCGGGGCCCAGCACATGGTCGAGGAGGTGCGCGAGCGGGTGATCCGCGCCGCCGCCTACCGGCCATTCGAAGGCGGCAAGCGGGTCTTCGTCGTCGAGGCGGCCGAGGCGATGCGCGACGAGAGCCAGAACGCGCTGCTGAAGACGCTCGAGGAGCCACCCGAGTTCGTCCACCTGATCCTGCTGAGCAGCGACAGCGAGGGCCTGCTCGAGACGGTCGCCTCCCGCTGCCAAACGGTCGGGTTCGCGCCGCTGCCCGCGGCGGTCATCGAAGCGGAACTTGCCGACGGGACGAAAGGAGGGCTATATAGATCGGAATCGTCCCGTCAGCCGGAGGAGATCGCCGCGGCCGCGCGGCTGGCTGCCGGCGACCTGGAGCGGGCTCGGCTGCTTCTGGACGATCAGGGGCGGCAGCTGCGCGGGGAGGTGGAGCGTTGTCTCGCCGCGGCGCTGGAGGGGCAGTGCGCCGGCGCGCCGTGGAAAGGCCTGCTGGATCGCGCCAAAGCTGTCGGCGAGGACGCCGAAGCCGCCGCCCGCGAAGCGCTGGAAGAGGAATCGAAGGCGGGGATCAAGCGCAGCGCCAAAGACATCAGCGATGCTGCTCGAAGGGTAGGCCGCCGCCGCCGCACCGAGATCCTCGCGCTCGCCTACGAGCTCTGCGCGACCTGGCTGCGCGACCTCGCGGCCGTCGCCTCCGGTGCCGAGGAGGTCGTCTTCAACCGCGACCGGCTTGACGTACTGCGCCTCCAGGCCGAGGGTCTCGACCCAGCCCGGGCCCGCCGCGGGGCCGAGCGCGTCCAGGAGACCCGGCGCGGCCTCGACCTGAACGTCTCCGAGGAGCTAGCCCTCGAGGCCTTGTTTTTCAGGCTGGAGAGCCTCTTCGCCTGAGGCGCCGTTGCCGATGTCCCCCTCGGCGCGCTTTTCCGCCAGCGCCTTTTCGATCGCCCGCTCCTGGGCGAGCCTGGTGATCTGGGCCGCCTGGCGGGACATGATCACGCTGAAGTTCAGCGCCAGCCCGAGCAGGAGGAGGAGAACGATCGAGAAGAGGGCGACGTTGGTGTTGCGGACGCCCATCAGGTTGGCGACGACCTCGAGCAGGCCGGGGAAGGCGGCGCCGGCGAGCATCCCCAGGCCGGCGACGAACCAGATCACGCTGTAGCGCTCCTGCAGGCGGTCGCGCCGGATCAGCTCGAGGATCATCAGCATGAAGAAGAGCGCCAGAGCCGCGGCGACGATCCGGGTCTGCGAGGTGAGGTGGACCTGCCCGGGTTCGGCGGCGAGGACGAGGCCCATCACTCGGTCTCCACGTGGCGCGGGCGGAACTGGCCGACGAGGAGGACGACCAGGCCCTTGAAGATGAAGAAGGCGGAGCGCAGCGGCGTCAGGAAGGAGCTGCCGCCGGCCCGCTCCAGCATCCGCACCGGCAGCTCCTCGACCCGCAGCCCCTGGCGCACCGCCAGCTGCAGCGACTCGATCTCGGCGAAGTCGGGCGAGTAGTGGCGGCTGAAGAGCGCCATCACGCGGCGGTTGGCGGCGCGCATGCCGCTGGTCGTGTCAGTGAAGCGCTGCCGCGTCGCCAGGGTGAGGAAGAAGCGGAAGACGCTGGTCCCGATCCGGCGCGAGAAGGTCGGCCGGTAGTCGCCGCTGCCGGCGACGGCGCCGGCGTGGTAGCGGGAGCCGATCACCAGGTCGGCGCGGTCGGCGGTCACCTCGGCCAGCAGCCGCGCCACCTCCTCGGCCGGGTGCTGCCCGTCGGCGTCGAGGTGGGCGCAGACGTCGTAGCCGCCCCGCAGCGCGTAGAGGTAGCCGGTCTGCAGCGCCGCCCCCAGCCCCTGGTTGAACGGCAGCGAGGCGACCAGCGCGCCGGCCTCGCGCGCCCGCTCGGCGGTGGCGTCGGCGGAGCCGTCGTCGACGACGAGCAGGTCGGCTCCGGGGATCGCCTTGCGCACGTCGGCGATCACGCCGGGGAGGGCGTCCTCCTCGTTCCAGGCGGGGATGAAGACCAGGCTCCGCACAGGTTCGATTCTCCCACGTGGCCCGGAATTTCCCGGACCCGACGCCCCGAGGGGAAGATTGTGTTAGTAAATCTTCATGCGCCGCCACGCGGACAATCCCGCCGCGCCACTCGCTGGTGCGCCGCGAATCGGCATGCGCCTCTGGCTGACGGCCGCCTTCGCCGCGGTCAGCCTGATCACCGCCGGCGCCGTCTACCTCTTCGGCGACAACCACCAGGCGCTGATCGCGGCGATCGCGATCGGGATGGCCTCGGGCCTGATGATCGCGATCGTGATCTCGCACCGGGTCGTCAACCTCGCCCGCGCCGCCGGCGAGATGGCGGGTGGCTCCTTCGACGCGCCGCTGAAAACCGGCGGGCCCGACGAGATCGGCGACCTCGCCCGGGCGCTCGACTCGATGCGCGCCTCGCTGAAGGAGAGCTTCGGCGTGCTGACGGCCGACCGCAACAAGCTCGCCGCGATCTTCGACGGCCTCACCGACGTGGTCATGGTCGTCGACTACGAAGGCCCGGTCCGCTTCTCCAACAGCGCCGCCAGCCGCCTGCTCGATTCCTCCGGGCAGCCGCCCGAGCCCGTCCTGCCGCAGCTCCAGCGCGCCTCCGAAGTCGGCTTCTCGGCCCACCCGGCGCTGCGGATCGGCGACCGCGCCTACGCGATGACCGCCCGCTCCCTGCCCGACGAGCGGGCCGTCCTAGCGGTGCTCCGCGACCGCACCGACGAGCTGCGCCAGGAGCTGGCCGAAGCCGACTTCGTCTCCAACGCCGCCCACGAGTTGCGCAACCCCTTGGCCGGGATCACCAGCGCGATCGAGGTCCTGCAGGGCGGTGCCAAGGACGACCCGGGCGATCGCGACCATTTCCTCAAACGGCTCGGCGAAGATGCCGAGCGGATGAACCGGCTGACCCAGTCGCTGCTGACGCTGGCCCGGGTAGAGTCGCGCGGTGCGGCGGAGCGGGAAACCGTCGACGTGCCGCTGGCGATCCGCGACGTCGTCGAAGCCTGCAAGGCGCCGCCGCACGTCGATCTCGTCGTCGACGTCGAGGCCGACCTGGCGGCGACAGGCGACCCGACCCTGCTGCGACAGGTGATGATCGGCCTGCTCACCAACGCGTTCAAGAACACTCCACCGCCCGGCACCGTTACCGTTCGCGGCCGCCATGACAGCGAGGGGGAAGTGATCTTGGAGGTCGTCGACACCGGCACCGGCATTCCGGCCGCCGAGCTGGAACGCATCTTCGAGCGCTTCTACCGCCGCAGCGAGACGCGCAAGCAGGAGGGCTTCGGCCTCGGCCTGGCGATCGCACAGCGGATGGTCGACGTGATGGGCGGCCGGATCGGCGTCGAATCGGTGCAGGGGGAGGGGAGCACCTTCTGGGTCCGCCTCCCGATCGCGAAACCGAGCCCAACTCCGGTGGCCTAGAGCTAATGGTGACCTCGTGAGCAGCGGCCGCATCCTGATCGCCGACGACGAGCCCTCGGTCCGCGACTCGGTCGGCTACGCGCTGACGCAGGAGGGCTTCGAGGTCACCCCGGCGGCCGACGGCGACGAGGCGGCGGCGCTCCTCGGCAACGGCGTCCCCTTCGACCTGCTGATCCTCGACATCATGATGCCGGGGCCGAGCGGTCTCGACATCTGCCGCGACGTCCGCTCCCGCAGCGCCGTCCCGATCATCGTCCTCACCGCCAAAGACGCCGAGGTCGACAAGGTGGTCGGGCTCGAGGTCGGCGCCGACGACTACGTCACCAAGCCCTTCTCGGTGCGCGAGCTGCTGGGGCGCGTGCGCGCCCAGCTGAGGCGCCGCGAACTCGACCGCTCGCCGCTGGCCCAGGCGGTGAAGATCGAGTCCGGCCCGGTCTCGATCGACCTCGTCCGCCACGTCGCCACCGTCCGCGGCGTCCCGGTCAACCTCACGCGCTCGGAGTTCCAGCTGCTGCGCCTGCTCGTCGGCCGTCCCGGCGAGGTCTTCTCGCGCTCGCAGATCATGGAGGAGCTCTGGCAGACCGAGTTCGACGGCGACGAGCGCGCCTGCGACGTCCACATCTCCAACCTCCGCCAGAAGGTCGAGCGCGACCCCCAGAAACCCGAGCTGGTGGTGACCGTGCGGGGCGTCGGCTACAAGTTCAACGGCGACGCGGGATAGGGGCGAGCGGCCGAGCGCCGCGGCTGACTACGGTGTAGGCAAGCAACCCTGGATTGGAGGCCCTATGCCACTGGTACCGATGGTCGTCGAGCAGACCGCTCGCGGCGAGCGCTCCTTCGACATCTACAGCCGCCTGCTCGCGCAGCGGATCATCTTCCTGGGTGAACCCGTCACCGAGGACCTCGCCAACCTGATCATCGCCCAGTTGCTGCACCTCGAGGCCGAGGACCCCGACAAGGACGTCAGCCTCTACATCAACTCCCCGGGTGGCTCCGCCTACGCCGGCCTGGCGATTTACGACACGATGCAGTTCGTCAAGCCGGACGTGCAGACGATCTGTTACGGGATCGCGATGTCGGCCGGCTCCTTGATCCTCACCGGCGGAGCGGCGGGCAAACGGATGGCGCTGCCCAACAGCCGCATCCTCATCCATCAGCCGAGCGGCGGCTTCGAAGGCCAGTCGACCGACATCGAGATCCACGCCAAAGAGATCCTCGAGCTGCGCGAGCGCCTCGACGGGATCTACGTCAAGCACACGGGACAGTCGCCCGAGCAGATCCACCGCGACATGGAACGCGACAAATTCTTCCAGCCGCCCGACGCGGTCGAGTACGGGCTGATCGACCGGGTGATCGAGTCCCACGAGTTCCAGGCCGGCGAGCCGGCGCTGATCGGCTAGCGCGCGTCATCGTTTCCACCCATTTGGTTCCTCTGGGATCCCAAAGGGTGGGAACGGCGTCGAGCTAGTCGCCGAGGCGGCGCCAGGCCCAGAAGCCTGCCGCTGCGGCGGCGCTGCCGGAGAGGACGCCGCTGACCGTCGGCAGGCGCATCTGCGGGTCGCGGGCGGCGAAGGCAAAGGCCGCCGCGTCGGCGAGGTCGCAGAGGTTCGAGGCCAGCATCACCGTCCGCAGCCGGTCCGGGTCCGACAGAGAGGCGAGGGTGAGGACCCCGATCCCGATGTCCCTGCCGCCGCCGAGTTTCGCCAGCGCCACCCCGGTCGGCCCCGGCTCCGGGAACCGCATCGCCCGCAGCACCGGCCGCGTCCCCAGGAAGATCGCCGTCCCCAGCGCCACCCGGCTGCCCCCGATCTGCATCGCCACCCGCCGGGCCTTCGGATCCATGCGCCTACGCCTGAACATTGCCCCCTCTCCTACCCACCACCACCCGAACTGCATCAAATTTCCTACCTGCTGGGCCGGAAATTTGATGCAGTTCGGCGGGAGGGGGCGGTTCGCGATGATGGGGGAGTGGCAGAGGGGGACACGATCCTGCGGCTGGCGCGGCGGTTCGAGCAGACGATCGTCAGCGAGACCATCGCGGCGACCGCGCCTCACCCTCGTGGCAAGGCGGCCGGGATCGAACGCCTCGACGGACGGCGCCTCGAGGGGGTGGAAGCGCGGGGCAAGCACCTCCTGCTCTTCTTCGGCGAGCTTTCCCTGCACAGCCACCTGGGGATGAACGGCGGCTGGCACGTCTACCGCCACGGCGCCCGCTGGCGGCGACCGCGCGCTTCCGCCTGGGCGGTCCTATCCGGCGGCGGCTGGGACGCGGTCCAGTTCGGCGGCACGACCTTGGAGGTGATGACGACGCCCCGCCTGCGCCGCCACCCGCGGATCACCGGCCTCGGCCCGGACATCCTCGCCGAGCAGTTCGACGAGGACGCTGTCGTCGCGGCGCTGCGCGCCGATCCGACCCGCGGCCTCGGCGACGCCCTGCTCGACCAGCGCCTGGTCGCCGGCATCGGCAACATCTTCAAGAGCGAGGCCTGCTTCGCCGCCGGCGTCGATCCCTGGCGGCCGGTCGGCGAGCTCTCCGAAGAGGAGCTGCGGGCCGTCCTTGCCGCCGCTCGAGGCCTGATGCTGGAGGCCGTGAAGAGCGGCCGCCATCCACACGAGGTCTACCGGCGCCGGCAGGGCGCCTGCCCCCGCTGCCGCGGCCCGCTCTCCTCGCGCGGTCAGGGCGACGACAACCGGACCACCTACTGGTGCCCGCGTTGCCAGGTCTGAGGAGGCGGTGGCGCCGATCCACCACCGCCGCCGCCTCGCGGCCTCCCGCCCGCAAGCCGCCGGCGCGACCCCGACCGCGCTCCTATTACACCGTGGCCGGCGTCGCCCTCGACGAGGAGATGGGCCGCCTGCGCGAGCTGTCCGTCTTCGCCGATGGGCCGCTGGCGCGCTCGGCACCCCAGCTGAAGGTTCGCCGCGCCGGCAAGCGACCCAACCGCCTCGGCTTCGCCGTCCCGAGCGAGTTCCGCCTCTCGGTCACCGCCTATCCCGGCATCCGCCGCGGCGACGTCCTGGAGACCCTCCTGCACGAGCTGGTACACCTCCACGTCGGTCGCGCCGCGGAACCCCACGCCTGGCACGGCCCCACCTTCAAGCGGACCCTCGCGCGAGCGATGCGGGAGGCCTACGGCCTCGAGATTCCGCCACCCCGCGCGACCCTCCACGGACCTTATGCCGAGGCGATCGAGGCGACGTTCGCCCCGAATCCAGGTCCTCGAATCGCGAGACCGCAAGAGCCCGTGTAGAGGACGGGTTTGCGGTCTCGGCGCTAGCCCTCCGACTCCTCCTCGTCCCAGTGCCGGCGCTCGCGCAGATGGTGGACGATGAGGACGAGGATGACCACGATCGCCGGGGCGAAGACGGGCAGCGCGACGATCGCGTTGTGATGGGCGAGCGGCAGGATCACCTGCCGCCGCCGTGGTGGTAGCCGAGGCCGCCGACCCGCAGGCGCCGCCGTCGCGGTGCCGGGCGCACGCCGACCGAGAGTCGGTGCAGCGCCCAGGCCAGGAGGGCCAGCAGGGAAAGCGTGATCGCGGCCACCGTCGAGTAGGCGATCGCGACGAGCAGGGGACTGCCGCCCTTCTGCTCACGCTGCAGCAGCTCGTGCTCGTTGCCGAAGGTGCGGGTGAAGTGCGCAGGAGCGGGGACTTCGCCGACCGGGATCGCAGCGTCGCGGGGCAGGTAGATCGGCAGCGCCGTCAGCGAGTTGCCCTCGTGCAGGCGGACCATCGCCTTCCAGTTGCCGTAGACCGGGATCGGCTCGGTCGTGCGGTAGACGCCGGGGGCGACGCCCTTCAGCGGATCGACGACGAGGCCGCCGCCCTGCCAGGCGGTGACGTCGAACCACTCGGCGCCCGCGGCGGCGTCGGTCGGGTTCAGCCGGATCGTGGCTTCGACTTCGCGGCCGTTCCTGCCGCCGACGTCATGCAGGGCCACCCGGGCGCTGACGCCGTGCTGCGGCGAGGTGTAGAGGCCGTAGCCGACCAGCGCCGCGATGACCATCGCGCTGCAGACCGCCGCCCGGCGCAGCAGCGGCGAGCGCTCGGCGCGCGGCTCGGGGTCGAGGTGGGCGCCGATCCAGGCACCGAGCGCGGAGCCGGCGACCGCGGCCGCGAAGCCGACCAGGGCCGCTTCCGGGAACGCCGCGCCGGGCCAGGGCAGAGTCATCCAGAGGTGCGACCAGGCCCACTCGGCGCCGAGCCCGATCGTGCCGATCCCGGCCCCGCAGGCGAGACCGAAGGCGAGCGGCCGTTTCGTCGAAACGAAGAGCGCGACCGCCTCGACCACCAGCGCCTCGGCCAGGTAGAGCGGGAAGTGGGGGGTCGTCTGGCCGATGATGGGGCCGACCAGGAGCGCCAGCCCGCCGCGCAGGACGATGAAGAAGACGGCGGCGCCGAGCGCCGCGCCGCGTCCCGCGTAGACACGCGCCAGCACCAGGCCGATCCCCGCGGCGACCATCAGCAGCAGCGGCTGGAAGATCAGCTGGAACTGAGGGACGCCGAAGTCGAACTCGGCCTGGAAGGTCGAGAGGCCGAGCATCAGCCCGCCGGTGAGGGCGATCGCCCGGGCGAGGCGGGTGTGGACGAGCTCCTGGACCGGGACCTCGGCCGCGGCCTTGGCCCGCATCCCCTCGACCGAGAGGACGGCGATCCCGACCAGGGTCATCGCGGCGCCGCCGATCAGCATCAGGTGCGTCGGCCCCCAGAGGGTCACGTCCTGGCCGAAGAGCCGGTGCCACATGTCGTCGAGCGGGAAGCCAATCAGCGAGAAGGCGCCGCAGGCGCAGATCAGGACGCCGCCGAGCGGCGCCCACCAGTCGCGGCCGATGCGGACGGCGACGCGGCTGGGCCGTCCCTTCGGCAGCACCATCGCGAAGAAGCCGGCGCTGAAGATGCCGAAGAGGCCGGCGAGGATGAAGTAGTGGGCCGGGTTGGCCAGCGGGCCGGGGTCCCGTCCCTGGTCGATGTGGATCGAGATGTCCCAGTACATCCCGAATACCGCGGTCAGCAGGGAGACGGTGGCGACGGCGGAGGGGAAGGCGACCCAGCCGGGGAAGCCGGAGGCCTTTTCGCCATGGTCGGCGAGCCGCTGCAGGATCCGGGTGCGGCCGCTGCGGTGGCCGAGGCCGAGGTAGAGGAGGGCGGCGGTGACGACCATCGCGGCCGCCGTCGCGATCACGATCTGACCGATTTCGGCGCCTCCGGCCGGAGGCGCCGAGGCTGCCGCGGAGATCGTTGCGAGGGTGAGGTCCATGGGAGGTCCTTGGGTGGATTGCCAGAAGCTTGTTCCCTAATAAACGTTACCTCAAACGAGGTTACATTCAAGAGGCTAGACTTTCAGCCGTGGCGAAGAGGGAGAAAGCCGCCGCAAATGCGCTGGATTCGGAGGCGAACCTGACGGTCGAGCAGCTCGCCTACGAGACCGGGATGTCGGTGCGGAACATCCGCAACCACCAGTCGCGTGGCCTGCTGCCGCCGCCGGAGGTGCGGGCGCGGATCGGCTACTACGGCGCCGAGCACGTCGCCCGCCTGCGCCTGATCCAGGAGATGCAGGCAGAGGGCTTCAAGCTGAGCGCGATCTCGCGCCTGATCGGCGAGCACGGGGCGGACGCCGATCGGTTCGTCGGCCTGCGCCAGGCCGTCACCGCCCCCTTCGCGACCGAGGCCCCCGAGGTCTACAGCCGCGCGGAGCTGGTCGAGAAGTTCGGCGCCGACGACGACCGCCTGATCGAGAAAGCGAAGAAACTCGGCCTCCTCGTCGATCTCGGCGAAGAGCGCTACGAAGCCCCGAGCCCGGCCCTGATCCGCGCCGCCGAGGAAGTGACGGCGATGGGCATCGAGCTCCCCGCCGCCCTCGCCGCGATCGAGAAGCTGAGCCGCAACGCCCAGTCCTCCGCCCGCACCTTCGTCGAGCTCTTCGTCGACGAAGTCTGGAAGCCCTTCGACGAAGCGGGCCGCCCGGAGGACGGCTGGGAGGAGATCATCGCCGCGATCGGCCGCCTCCGCCCCCTCGCCTTCGACGCCCTCAACGCCACCTTCCGCCTCTCCCTCACCACCGAAATCGAGAAAGCCTTCGGCGAAGTCCTCGAACGGCGCCAGAAGAAGAAGTAAGGCCTGGGAGGCTGGGCCGAGAAGCCGACGCCCGGACTTGAACCGGGGACCCCTTCATTACGAATGAAGTGCTCTACCAACTGAGCTACGCCGGCCTGCCCGGGGGATTCTAAAAGGAGTCGGGATTCGGTTCCGTCGCGGCCGGCGGCGATGATCCGCGGGGTGGCGAGAGCGGAGCCGGCGAAGCGGCGCGAGGAGAACGAGATCGAGTTCGGTCGGATCGTCGCCTTCAGCGACGGCGTCTTCTCGATCGCGATAACGCTGCTGGTGCTGAACCTGACGGTCAATAAGGGGCTGTCGGCCGCCGATCTGACCAGCGAACTCTTCGACCTCTGGGACAACCTGCTCGCCTTCGCGCTCAGCTTCGCCGTGATCGGGCGCTTCTGGGTCGTCCACCACCGCTTCTTCGCCGAAGTCGCCGCCTTCGCCGCCTACCTCTGGTTCCTGCTCTTCCTCGATCCCTCGCGGCACCTCGTCAGGCGCGCTACCTCCGGGGCCGAACCGTGAACGGAATCGAGCGGCCGTGCCTGGCGCAGTCGACCGACCAGCCGCGGCCGCTGACCACCGCCTGGCAGCGGTAGGGGCCGACCGAGCAGCCCCAGCGCGATGCCCCGTGCGGGTGCCTGCAGGCCGGGCTGGCCATCCAGGACGCGCGCATCTTCGCCGTCGAGCGGGCCATGGCTGCGCTGGGCGCCATCCGCTCCCGGTGGGGGCCGGTCGTGCCCGAATCGCCCGACCCGCCGCAACCGAACAGCAGGCCGCCGGCGAGGACGAGGACAGCAAGATTGGCGAGCCGCATCGACTTGACAACCTACCCGGCCGCCGGCCCTCCCTCTCCGCCGCCGTCGCCCTCCGGCTCCTCGTGCTCCATCTCGCCGCAGACCGGGCAATCCGGCTCCGGCACGACCGGCTCGCGTTTGACCTCCATCGTCTGCAGGTCGTAGATGTGGGCGACGCCGTGGGTCGAGGGCTTCGCCAGGCCGGTCAGCAGGTGCATGACCTCGAGGGCGACCTGGCCGCCGATCAGCCCGCAGGCGGGTCCCAGCGTCGCCGCCGGGCTCGGTTTCGCCCGCCGCTGCTCGACGGCGACGTCGAAGAGCGGGTAGTCGCGCCGGTAGGAGATCTCCTGGCAGACGTAGCAGCCGGTCTCGCCGGGCACGTAGAGCGGTCCGACCCTGGCGATCGGGGGGAAGTGGCTCATCGTGATGTACGGGATGCCCGCCTCGAAGCAGGCGGCGTTGCACCAGCGCTCGATGTCGTGGGCGGGCCAGTCGGCGGCGTCGATGACCACGTCGGAGCCGGCGATGAACTCGGCGATGTCCTCCTGACTCTCGAGGCGGCGCGCCTCGGCCGTGATCTTCGTCCGGGAGTTGAAGGCGCGCAGCCGCGCGGCGGCGCACTCGACCTTCAGCAGCCCGATGTCGGCCTCGGTGTAGAGGATCTGGCGGTTGAGGTTGCTGATCTCGACCCGGTCGCCGTCGATCAGCCACATCTCACCGACGCCGGTGCAGGCGAGCGCCCAGGCCGACCAGCCGCCGAGCCCGCCGACGCCGAGCACGGCGATCTTCGCCTCGCGCAGGCGTTCCTGGCACTTCGAGGGGGTCAGCTCGCCGGTGCCGATGTCGCTGAAGTAGCGCAGCTGGCGGTCGAGGCGCTCCAGCTCGCCGGGCGGCAGCCGCTCGTAGTCCTCGGCGTCCTCGACCACCTCCAGCTCGCGCAGCTGCGCGAGCACTTCGTCGACCGTCTCGGCGCCGAACTCCTCGTGCAGCCGCTCGAGGTCCCGGCCATCCTCCAATGCCGCCAGCAGACGCCGTTCGTCCCCGTCGGGCTTCTCGATGCGGATGTCGTTGCTCGCGCTCGGCCGCAGCAGGTAGATGTCGCCGTCGGGCGTCTCGATCTGCTCGGTCGTTCGCTTGATCCTGGGCCTGCGCAAATTCCCTCCCTTGGACTTATGGCCCTGCAGAGACCTGGGAGGGGGTCAAGAGGGTTCCGAAGCCGGTGCTTCGCTGGGTGACCTATTTCGCCAGTGCCAGGGCCCGCGCTCGTTCGAAGACCGCGTCGGTCATCGGGACCGTCAGCGTGCCGGTGAAGGTGTTCTGCTGGCTCGGGTGGTAGCAGCCGAGCAGCTGCCGCCGCCCGATCTCCGCCTCGGCCCCGTGCCCGAACTTGGGCCGCGGCCGCGGCACCTCCTCGCCGAGCGCCCGGGCGGCGCGGAGGAAGCCGTCCCACCCGAACGCGCCCAGGGCCACCACCACCCGCACGTGCTCCAGCAGCCCCAGCTCCCGCTCCAGGTAGGGAAGGCAGGCGTCGCGCTCCTGCGGCGTCGGCTTGTTCGCCGGAGGCGCGCAGCGGACGGTGGCGGTGACGTAGGCGCCGCGCAGCTCGAGGCCGTCGTCCCGCCACTGGGACACGGGCTGGTTGGCGAAGCCGGTGCGGTGCAGGGAGGCGTAGAGCCAGTCGCCGGAGCGGTCGCCGGTGAACATGCGGCCGGTCCGGTTGGCGCCGTGGGCGGCGGGAGCGAGCCCGACGATCGCGACCCGCGCCTCCGGGTCGCCGAAGCCCGAGACCGGCCGCGCCCAGTAGTCCTGGCCGCGGTAGCGCCGCGGCGGGTTCGCCGCCTGCGCCTCGCGCCACTCGACCAGCCGCGGACAGAGGCGGCACCCGTGGACCTCCTCGGCCAGGGCGGCGAGCGCGCGGCGGTTGCCTTTGCTCATAGGCTTGCGGGCGTCGTCATGACACCGAACCGAATCATGCGGGGCCGCGCCGTGCGCCGCGCCATGCTCCTCGCGGCCGCCGTCTCCCTGATCGCGACCGTGGCGGTCGGCTGCGGGGGCGGTGGGGGACCGACCGCCGTAAGCGAAACCGAACGGGACGCGAAGCTGCTGAACGACGTGCTCGGGCGCCAGCTGGCGGTGGTGGGGACTTACGACAGGGTGCTGCCGACCCTGGCCGGAGCTGACCTTGCCATGGCGCGGCAGTTCCGCGCCCAGGAACAGGAACACGTCGACGCGACGACGAAGACCCTGCGGGGGATGGGCGCGAAAGCCGAACCCTTCGAAGAAACGATCGAAGCGAGCGACCTGAAGACCCGGGCGGACAGCCTCGAATTCCTCTACGAGATGGAAAGCGCGACCCTGGACCTGCAGCTGAGCGTGGTCGGGAAGCTGAACCGCGGCTCGCCGCGGCCGCTGATCGCCGCGATGGCGGCCAACCAGGCGCAGCGACTCGTCCTCTTGCGCCAGGCGCTCGGAGCGAAGAGGGTTGAAGCGATTCCCTCGGCTTTCGAAACCGGCGAAATCCCCGCCCCGGAAAGGACGAACCAGAGATGACCGGACCCCTCTACGCGATCGGCCGCTTCTGTTCGCGCCACCACTGGCCGGTGATCGGCGCCTGGATCGCCCTGGCGATCGCGCTGCTGGCGATCAGCCACGCCTCCGGCAGCAAGACCAGCGAAAACCTGACCCTGCCGGGCACCGACTCGACCACCGCCACCGAACTGCTCGAAGACAACCTGCCCGAACAGGCCTACGGCAGCAACCCGCTGACGCTGGAAGCGCCGCCGGGCAAGAAGCTGACCGAACCGAAGTACGCCGCGGCGGTCGGCGAAACCGTGAAGAGGCTGGAAGCGATCCACTACGTCAACTCGGCCACGAGCCCGCTGGCGGAAGGGTCGCAGACGCTCAGCAAGGACCTGAGGATCGGCTACATCCCGGTCGTGCTCGCGATCGGCCCCGGGGAAATCGACGAAGGGCAGGCGGAACGGATCCTCGACGCGGCCGCGCCCGCCGAAGCGGCCGGCCTGCACGCCGCCGTCGGCGCCTACGTCGGCCAGCAGCTCTCCAAACCGGCGACCGAGACCAGCGAGGCGATCGGCCTCGCCGCCGCCGTCGTCATCCTCCTCTTCGCCTTCGGCACGGCGACGGCGATGATGCTGCCGATCGTCTCCGCCGTGCTCGGTCTGGCCTGCGCGCTCTCGATCATCCGCCTGCTCGAGCAGGTGCTCGAGGTCCCTGGGGTCGCCTCGACCCTGGCGACGATGATCGGGCTCGGCGTCGGCATCGACTACGCCCTCTTCATCGTCACCCGCCACAAACTGCAGCTCGGCGAAGGGATGGAGCTGCGCGAGTCGATCGCGCGGGCGACCGCGACCGCCGGCGGCGCCGTCGTCTTCGCCGGCTTCACGGTCGTGATCGCGCTCTGCTCGCTCGCCTTCGCCGGCATCCCGCTCGTCTCGACCCTCGGCTTCACCGCCGCCATCGCGGTCGTCGTCGCGGTCAGCGCTGCGACCACGCTGCTGCCGGCGATGCTGGGAGCGCTCGGCCCCCACATCAACTCGCTGCGGGTCCAGTTCGGCAAGACGCACCCGGATGACAAGGAGCCCCACGGCTGGCGCCGCTGGGCGGAAAGGGTGAGCGACCGCCCCTGGACTGCGACCGTCGCCGCGCTGCTGGTCCTGGTGGTCCTGGCGCTGCCGATCTTCCAGCTCGATCTCGGCCAGAACGACATCAGTGCCCTGCCGAAGGAAACGACCTCGCGCCAGGCCTACGACTCGCTCAACGCGGGCTTCGGGCCGGGCGTCAACGGGCCGCTCTTGATCGCTTCCGAATTCGCCTCGCCGGCCGAAGCCAAACAGGTGCTGCCGAAGCTGGAGAAGGCGATCGGCGGCGCCGGCGACGTCGCGGCCGTGAGCGAACCGACCCTGGACAAGGCGGGGACGGTCGCGGTCTTCACCGTGATCTCGAAATCGGAGCCCTGGGCGAACGAAACGGTCGACCTGGTCGAAAACCTGCGGGACACGGTGATCCCGGGCGCGCTGAAGGGCACGGGCGCCAGTTCCTACGTCGGCGGCCAGACCGCCGGCTACATCGACCTCGCCTCCCAGATCAGCGACAAGCTGCCGCTGATGATCGCGATCGTCGTGATGCTCAGCTTCGTCGTCCTGCTCTTCGCCTTCCGCTCGCTGCTGGTGCCGGTCAAGGCGGCGGCGATGAACCTGCTCTCGGTGGCGGCGGCCTACGGGGTCGTCACCGCCGTCTTCCAGCTCGGCTGGGGCTCCTCGCTGATCGGCCTCGACCACTCGATCCCGATCGTCAGCTTCGTGCCGCTGCTGATGTTCGCGATCCTCTTCGGGCTCTCGATGGACTACGAGGTGTTCCTGCTGACGCAAATGCGCGAGCACTACAAAGAGTTCGGCGACGAGAAGCGGGCGGTCGTCGAAGGGCTGGCCAACACCGGCCGCGTCATCACCTCCGCGGCGGCGATCATGGTCTGCGTCTTCACCAGCTTCGTGCTCAGCGGCAACCCCGTGGTCAAGGAGTTCGGCGTCGGCCTCGCGGTGGCGATCGCGATCGACTCGACCGTCGTCCGCTGCCTGCTGGTGCCGGCGGTGATGGTGCTACTGGGCAAGCGCGCCTGGTGGCTGCCGCGCTGGCTCGACCGGGCGATCCCGCACATCAGCATCGAGGGCGAGGAATACTTCGCCAGGCGCGACGCCGAGGCGGCGGCGGCCGCACCGGCTCCCGCCGCGGTTGAATGAGCGGGGGATGTTCCCGCTCAACCTGCCCAACGCGCTGACCCTCCTCCGCATCCTCGCGGTGCCGGTGGTGGTCGTCGCCCTGCTCGGCGAGACGCCCAACGGCGACGCCCTCGCGGCTGGGGTCTTCGCCCTCGCCGCCCTCACCGACGGCCTCGACGGCTACTTCGCCCGCTCGCGCGACTCGGTCACCACCTTCGGCAAGCTGATGGACCCGCTCGCCGACAAGCTGCTGATCACCGCCGCCCTCCTCTCGCTCGTCTCCCTCGATCGGCTCGCACCCTGGATCGCGATGGTGATCATCGCCCGCGAGGTCGCGGTCACCATCCTCCGCACGATCGCAGCCGAGCGCGGCATCGTCATCGCCGCCTCCTGGCTCGGCAAGCTGAAGACCGTCCTCCAGATCGCCGCCGTGATCGCCCTGATCGCCGCCGACCCCTCGCCGGCCTGGGTGGACTTCCTCGTCTACCTCGCCCTCGCCGTAACCGTGATCAGCGGCGTCGACTACTTCTTCGGCCTCAGGCGCCGGATCGAAGAGCTGGAGCGGGAACGGGCGGCGGCAAAAGCGAAGCTGAAGTCGACGGGCTGACCAAGCTCCTGCGGTACAGGGGGGTCGGCACCCCTCCTCCGGAATTGACCTCCCCTCCGCTTCCGCTCCGGGGAGAACATGCAGCGCGGCTCCGCCGCGCCCCAGATCAGATTGCATATCGCCGAACATTCCTCCGGAGGGGCACCGACCCCCCTCCACCACAGTGTTCGGCAGACGCTCTTTCGCGAGACCGCAAAAAACCCGACATGTTCGGGTCCCTTGCGGTCTCGCGTAAAGCTCGGCCAGCAGAGCGTGTCGGGAGGGGGTCCGGGGATCCTCTGAGGGAATGTTCGGGCGATATGCAATCTGGTTCCTGTCCTCCATAGGAGGACAGCAGGTTCGGGAGCCAGGCCCGACAGGGCCGCGACAAATTCCCTCAGAGGACCCCCGGACCCTGTACAGGGCAGCTTGGTCCTAGACAGCTAGGAACCCGAAGCCTCGAGCCACTCGCGCATCGTCAGGTGATGCGCGCCGTGATCGCCGTGGAGGAGCTCGGCGCGGAGGTCGGCGAGGGTGCCGTAGCGCTCGGCGACGACGTTGTGGCGATGGATCGTCTCGAGGTTCTCCTGCCGCGCCATCACGAAGGTCTCCGCCGGCAGGTCGGGGTAGTCCTCGACGACCTGGCGCAGCATCTCGCGGACGCAGTCCTCGACGAAGCGCGGGTTTTCGTGCGCCTTGACGACCACGGAGCGCTCGTCGGTGCGCTTCATCAGCTCGTAGATCTCCGAGCTCATCGAGCTCTCGACGATCCGCAGCAGCTCCGGCGCCTCGATCCACGCGGGGCCGCCCTCGGGACAGCCGACGTAGAGGGTGCCGATGCCGCGCTGGTTGTGGGTGGCGACCGGGACCAGCTCGAGGATCCGCTCGATCTCTTCGTCGCCGAAGCCGTCGCCGGCGAGGCGGTCGCGGGCGAGGGCGGCGACGGCTTCCTGCGCGCAGGGGCAGGCGGTCATCCCCTGGGCCTCGACGCCGGTGAGGGTGCGGGTGCCGTGCTCGGAGGCGACGGCGGTGCCGTAGAGGACGTAGATCTCCTGGGTGCTCTTGCCGGTTTCCGGCGTCTGCACCGTCTCGGGGTAGCGCGCGGCGATGGAGACCTCGGCCCGCTCACCGCCCTGGCGCTCGCGAACCCGCTGCGCCACATGGGCGGCGAGCACCTCCGCCTTCAGGGCCTCACCCAGCACCACCTCGTCGATCGCCTCGCCGACGATCTCCTCGAAGCGGGACATGTGGACGCCCGCCTGCTGCGGGTTGAGGTCGACGAAGCACTCGAACTCGGCGTAGAAGAGGTTCTCGATCCCGTCGGCTTTGACCCGGATCACCTTCTCGACGCCGGTCACGCCGACGCGGGAGAGGCCGACCTGCGTCGCCGGCAGCGCGGCCTGGACGTCGGGGGTGGCGGGGGTGGCGATCGGCTGGCTGGCCATGGGCTTATGAATAGTAAGCAAGTGACTCCGTCGGACGATCCGACGGTTGCCAAATTTTTTCCGCCTATACTTCGGCGCGGTCGGAGCTTTGGGGCCGGCCAACCCTCGAAGGGAGAAGGGAACGCAACGAGGGCAGATGTCTATCGAACCGTTGGAGAGCACGACCGAGGTCGTCGAGCGCGACGAGGAAGCGAGCCCGATCGCCGAGATCGAGGAGCTTCAGGGGCTCATCGCGAAGGGTCGCGAGCGCGGCTACCTGACCTTCGAGGAGATCTCCTCGACACTCGAGGAGGTCGAGATCACCAAGGAGCAGGTCTCCCAGCTCCACGCCCACCTCGTCGAGCACGGCGTCGACGTCGTCGCCGAGGATGGCGTCAGCGCTTACAAGGCGCAGCGGGGCGGCGAGAGCGCCGGCGCCGCGAAGAAAGAAGAGCTCGACCTGACCGTCGAGCCCAGCCTCGATTCGCTGCGGCTATACCTGCGAGCGATCGGCCAGGTCGACCTGCTGACCGCGCAGCAGGAGGTCGAGCTGGCAAAACGGATCGAGCGCGGCGACATGCTGGCCAAGCGGCAGATGGTGGAGGCGAACCTGCGCCTCGTCGTCTCGATCGCGAAAGGCTATCTCGGCCGCGGCCTCAGCTTCCTCGACCTGATCCAGGAGGGTTCGCTGGGGCTGATCCGGGCGGTCGAGAAGTTCGACTACCGCCGCGGCTACAAGTTCTCCACCTACGCGACCTGGTGGATCCGCCAGGCGGTGACGCGGGCGATCGCCGACAAGGCCCGGACGATTCGGATCCCCGTCCACATGGTCGAGAAGCTGAACCGGGTCGCCCACGTCGAACGGCAGCTGGTGCAGAGGCTGGGGCGGGAGCCGGAGCCGGCGGAGATCGCCGAAGAGCTGCGCTGGCCGGTCTCCGACGTGCGCGACATCCTCCGCGTCGCCCAGCTCCCGGTCTCCCTGGAGAAACCGGTCGGCGACGAGGACGAATCCGAGCTCGGCGACTTCGTCGCTGACGACGCCGTGCTCGAGCCCTTCGAGGAAGCCAGCGAGCACCTCCAGAAAGAGGGTGTGCGCAGGGCGCTGGA
>DASTAY010000053.1:0-52479 GCA_035712345.1 Solirubrobacterales bacterium | reverse complement strand
GATGCCGATGAACTGCTCGGCGACGTGGAACGGCTGGGAGAGGAAGCGCTGGATCTTCCGCGCGCGGGCGACGGTGAGCTTCTGCTCTTCGGTGAGCTCGTCCATGCCGAGGATGGCGATGATGTCCTGCAAGTCCTTGTTGCGCTGAAGGATGCGCTGCACTTCGCGGGCGACCTGATAGTGCTCCTGGCCCACGATCAGCGGGTCGAGGATGCGGGAGGTCGACGCGAGCGGGTCCACGGCCGGGTAGATACCCAGCGAGGCGATGTCACGCGAGAGCTCGGTGGTGGCGTCCAGGTGGGCGAAGGTGGTCGCCGGAGCCGGGTCGGTGTAGTCGTCGGCCGGCACGTAGACCGCTTGCACCGAGGTAATGGAACCGGTCTTGGTCGAGGTGATCCGCTCTTGGAGCTGACCCATCTCGGTCGCCAGGGTCGGCTGGTAACCCACCGCGCTCGGCATCCGGCCGAGCAGGGCCGACACCTCGGAGCCCGCCTGGACGAAGCGGAAGATGTTGTCGATGAAGAGCAGCACGTCCTGCCCGCCCTGCTCGCGGAAGTATTCGGCCATCGTCAGGCCGGAGAGAGCGACGCGCAGGCGGGCGCCGGGCGGCTCGTTCATCTGGCCGAAGACGAGCATCGTTTTGTCGATCACGCCCGACTCTTTCATCTCGAGCCAGAGGTCGTTTCCCTCTCGCGAGCGCTCGCCGACGCCGCAGAAGGCGGAGAGGCCCTCGTGCTCCTCGGCGATCGAGCGGATCAGCTCCTGGATCAGCACGGTCTTGCCGACGCCGGCGCCGCCGAACAGCCCGACCTTGCCGCCCTTGGCGTAGGGGGCGAGCAGGTCGATCACCTTGATCCCCGTCTCGAGGATCTCCTGGGTCGGCGCGAGGTCGGAGGCTTCGGGCGCGGGCCGGTGGATCGGCCATTGCTCGCCGCCCTCGATCGGCTCGCCGTTGTCGATCGGCTCGCCGAGCAGGTTGAAGATGCGGCCGAGGGTGGCGTCGCCGACCGGGACGGCGATCGGCCCGCCGGTGTCGATCACCTTGTCGCCGCGCTGCAGGCCGTCGGTCGCGTCCATCGCCACGGTGCGGACCCGGTCGTCGCCGAGGTGCTGCTGCACCTCGCAGACCAGCTCGGTCGCCTCGCGGTCCTCGTCGCCGGCCATCTCGATCCTCACCGCCGAGTAGATCTCCGGCAGCTGCTCGGGGAAGACGGCGTCGACGACCACGCCGGTCACCTGCTCGACCCGTCCCACATTCGTTCCGTTCGTGTCAGCCATTGGTTCCTTTTCTCTCCGTAATTGAAGTCTCTAGCCCAGCGCCTCGGCGCCGGCGACTACCTCGAGGATCTCCTGGGTGATCTCGGCCTGCCTGGCCCGGTTCATCTCCAGGGTGAGGTCGTCCATCATGGTCTCCGCGTTCTCCGCGGCGTTGCGCATCGCGGTCATCCGCGCCCCGAGCTCGGAGGCGGCCGACTCGAGCAGGGCCCGGTAGACGGAGATGTTGACGTACTCCGGGATCAGCTCCGCGAGCAGGTCCTCGGCCTCCGGCTCGTACTCCCAGAGCGCCTTGCTGTGGGCCTTCTCGATCTCGGTCTCCTCGGCGTCCTCTTCCTCCTCGGCGGCGCCGGACCCGATCACGTCGGCCTGCTGGAGCGGCAGCAGGGTCTGTCGCCAGACGTGCTGAGTCAGCGGCGAGACGTAGTGGTTGTAGACGAGCTCGACGCGGTCGAGCTCCTCGTCGACGTAGCGGGCGGTCAGCTCCTCGCCGATCTCGCGCGCGTTGGCGAAGCCCGGCCTGTCGGTGAAGCCGACGTAGGAGGTGCGGACCTCCTGCTTGCGGAAGGTCAGCGCCGAGACGCCCTTGCGGCCGACCGCCGAGAAGGCCGTCTCCGCGCCCTGCTCGCGCAGCTCGTCGCGCAACCGCAGGCCGTCGCGGATCACGTTGGTGTTGAAGGCGCCGGCGAGGCCGCGGTCGCCGGTGACGAGGACGACGCCGACCCGCTTGACCTCCTCACGCTCGACCAGCACCGGCACGCGCGGCAGGCCGCCGGCCTGCTCGGCGGCGCGGCGGGTGAGCTTGCGCATCCCCTGCGCGTAGGGGCGCAGCACCTCGATCCGCTGCTCGGCCCGGCGCAGTCGCGCCGCGGCGACCATCTCCATCGCCCGCGTGATCTTGTTGATGTTCTTGATCGACGCGATGCGGTTCTTGACGTCCTTCTGCGAGGCCATGGTCTAGAAGCCCGTCCGCGCTAAGCGGGAGCAGCCTCCTTCTCGCCGTCCTCGGCGCCCTCGACCTCCGCGGTGCGGCCCGGCTTCGCGCGCTCCTCCTCGGAGCGGATGCGGTCGGACTCGCCCGCCTCGAGCGGGTCGCCGTGCTCGTCGAAGTCGGGCCCGAAATCGTCGACGAAGTCGGCGATCGACTTGCCGAGCGCCTCCTCGTCGGCCTCCTCGAGCTTGCCGCTCTCGGCGATCCGGCCCAGCAGCTCCTTCTCCTCCGTGTGGAGGTGGAGCTTCAGGTCCCGGAGGAACTCACCGACCCGCTCGGTCTTGATCCGGTCGAGGTAGCCGCCGGTGCCGGAGTAGATCGCGGCGACCTGATCTGCCATCTCGAGCGGTTCGCGCTCTTTCTGCTTGAGCAGCTCGACCAGCCGTTCGCCGCGGTTAAGGGTTTTCTGCGTCTCGGGATCGAGCTCGGAGCCGAACTGGGCGAAAGCCTCCAGGTCGCGGTACTGGGAGAGGTCGAGGCGCAGTTTTCCGGCGACCTTCTTCATCGCCTTGGTCTGCGCGTTGCCGCCCACCCGCGAGACCGAGATGCCGACGTTGATCGCGGGCCGCACGCCCGAGTTGAACAGATCGGACTCGAGGAAGATCTGGCCGTCGGTGATCGAGATCACGTTGGTCGGGATGTAGGCGGAGACGTCCGACGCCTGGGTCTCGATGATCGGCAACGCCGTCAGCGA
The DNA here is from genome assembly GCA_035712345.1 of Solirubrobacterales bacterium. GTDB lineage: Bacteria > Actinomycetota > Thermoleophilia > Solirubrobacterales > 70-9 > VRUE01. The sequence continues at coordinate 49,519 of DASTAY010000053.1, read as the reverse complement.
GCCGCCGCCGAGCTCGTCGTTCAGCTTCACCGCCCGCTCGAGCAGGCGCGAGTGCAGGTAGAAGACGTCGCCCGGGTACGCCTCGCGGCCGGGCGGACGCCGCAACAGCAGCGACATCTGCCGGTAGGCGTAGGCGTGCTTGGTCAGGTCGTCGTAGACGCAGAGGGCGTGCTTGCCGTTGTAGAGGAAGTGCTCGCCCATCGCGCAGCCCGCGTAGGGGGCGATGAACTTGATCGGGGCGGCCTCGTCGGCGGGGGCGGCGACGATGATCGTGTTCTCCATCGCGCCGTTCTCCTCCAGCACCTCCTTCAGCTGGACGACGGTCGACATCCGCTGGCCGATCGCGACGTAGATGCAGATCATGTCCTTGTCGCGGTTGTTGATGATCGTGTCGATCGCGATCGCCGTCTTGCCGGTCTGGCGATCGCCGATGATCAGCTCTCGCTGGCCGCGGCCAATCGGGATCATCCCGTCGATCGACATCAGCCCGGTCTGCACCGGCTCGGTCACCGGCTGGCGCTCGACCACGCCGGGCGCTTTGAACTCGGCCGGGCGGGTCTGCGTGGTCGCGACCTCGCCCTTGTCGTCGAGCGGGCGGCCGAGCGGGTCGACCAGGCGGCCGAGCAGCTCCTCGCCGACAGGGATCCGCAGCAGGTGACCGGTGCGCTTGACCGTGTCTCCCTCGACGATCTTGTCCCACTCGCCGAAGAGGACGGCGCCGACGTTGTCCTCCTCGAGATTGAGAGCGAGGCCGGTGACGCCATGCGCCAGCTCGAGCATCTCCAGCGCCATGCAGTTGTCGAGGCCGTGGATGCGGGCGATCCCATCGGCGACGGACAGCACGGTCCCGACCTCGGAGAGGTCGGCGCTGCCGGTGTCCAGTCCCTCGATCCGCTCGCGCAGAATCGATGCGATCTCGTCGGGCTTGATCTCCATTGGGGTGCTCTATGCCTCCTTACGCCGCCTGGGCGACGCTCTTTCGAAGTTTCTCCAAGCGACTGCGGATGCTCGCGTCGAGCACCATGTTGCCTACCTGCAAGACGATGCCGCCGAGGATCTCCTCGTCGACGCGGCTGGCCAGATCGACCTTCTGACCGGTCTGGCGCTCGATCTCGCCACCGATCTTCTCGACCACCGCGGGGTCGAGCTCGGCGGCGCTGGTGACGGTGACGTCGATGCGCCGCTTCTCCTTCTTCCACAGCTCCTCGAACTCGCGGCGGATGCGGAAGACCTCGGGCATGCGGTGCTTCTCGATCAGCAGCTCGAGGAAGTTGACCAGCTCCGGCTCGGCGCCGCTGACGGCCCGCCGCAGGCCGTCGGACTTCTCGGCCGAGGTGAAGTGCGGGCTGAAGAGGAAGACCTGCAGGTCCCGGCTCGCGTCGACGGCGTCGGCGAACTGCGTCAGGCCCTCGCCGATCGGATCGAGCCTGTCCTTGTCCCTGGCCACCTCGAAGAGGGCCTCGGCGTATACGCGGGCGGGGTCCTGCATCGGACTAGCTCTCCGCTCCCGACAGGCTCGTGAAGTCGACCTCGCTCAGCGCCTCCTCGACCAGGCGGCGCTGGTCCTCGGCGGTGAGCGTCTTGCGGGTGACCTTCTCCGTCGCCAGCACGGTCAGATCAGCGACCTCGCGGCGGATCTGCTCCAACGAGCGCCGCGTCTCGGCTTCGATGTCGCGCTTCGCCGCGGAGACCAGCTCCTCGCGTTTCTCCCTGCCCGCGGCGGTCGCCTCGGCCTCGGCGGTCTCGGCCGCCTTGCGCGCCCGGGCCATGATGTCGTCGGCCTGCTCGCGCGCCTCGGCCAGCCGGCCGCGGTACTCCTCGAGCAGCTCGTCGGACTCCTTGCGCTGCCTTTCGGCCGCCTCGATCGACTCGCTGATCGCTTTCGCGCGCTTGTCGAGCGCTTCCTGGATTTTCGGGAAGGCGAGCTTGCTCAGCACCCACATGGTGAAGAGGAAGAGGACCAGCGTCCAGATCATCAGGCCGAGGCCCGGCGATACGAGGAAGCTGCCGCCTTCTTCGGAGCCCGACTCCGCGGCGAGGGGGACGAGCCCCGCTATGTGGCCGATCAGATCCACGTCGACCGGCCTAGAGGAAGAAGGCGATCAGGCCGAAGATGAAGGTGTAGAAGGCGACCGCCTCGGTCAGCGCGAAGCCGAGCCAACGGATGCTCTGCAGCTCGTCTTTCATCTCGGGCTGGCGGGCGACGGACTCGATCTCCTTGCCGAAGATGAAGCCGATGCCGATGCCGGCGCCGATCGAGCCGAGGCCGGCGCCCACACCGAGGGCGATTGCCTTGCCGGCCGATTCGATCCCTTCGTCGGAGATCGCGGCGACTACGGGGGACAGGTCCATTTGTGAACAACGCTCCTTTTCTAGGTGACCGATTCGGTCGTTAGTGGCTCGCGGCGGTCGCTCCGCCGATGTAGATCGCGGTGAGGATCGAGAAGATAAAGGCCTGAAGCGTGGCGATCAGGCCAAGCTCCAACACGAAGAAGAAGAAGGCGAGCGGGAAGGTGAGGGCGCCGAGCGCCGCGATCCCGAGCAGCACCGCCAAGCCGCCGCCCATGAAGAGCAGCAGCAGGTGGCCGGCGAGCATGTTGGCGAAGAGTCGCACCGAGAGCGAGATCAGGCGGGCGAGGTGGGAGATCGCCTCGATCCCGAAGATGAACGCCTTGCCGACCGGGTTCATGTCCTCCAGGCCGGGGGGCAGCCAGCTCGCGAAGTAGGCGACGAAGCCCTGGGCGCGGATCCCTTCGACGTGGTAGGAGACCCAGACGACCAGGGTCAGGACCAACGGGATCGAGAGGTTGGCGGTCGCCGCGTAGAGGGCGAAGGCGGGGAGCTGGAAGCCGAAGATGTCGACCGTGTGCTCGGTGTTGATCGGCAGCGGCAGGAAACCGATCATGTTCGAGAACCAGATGAAGAAGAAGAGCGCGCCGAGGAAGGGGAACCAGCGCGCCGCGGTGGCGTGGTCGAGGTTGCCGCCGGTGATGTTGTTCCTGGTCAGGTCGTAACCGACCTCGACCGCGGTCTGCACCCGGTTGGGCTTCTCCGTCATGCGGCGCGAGATCCAGGTCATGACGAAGATCGTCAGCGCGCTCGCCAGGACCAGGTAGAGCACCGCCTTGTTGATGCTGAGGTCGACGCTGCCGAGATGGATCGAGAGCCAGGGTTCGAGCTTGAACTCGTTCTGCGGCTGGAATGCTTCGTTCTTGCCGGCGTTGCCGAAGATCAGCAGCATCAGGATCGCCACCGCCAGGTAGCTGCCGAGGCCGATGAAGGCTTTGGCCTTGGTGCTCACGACACCGTCTCCCCTTCCGGTGCGAACAGGTGGGCGATCCCCTGGGCGGCGAAGGAGATCGTGAAGAGCGCGAGCAGGAGGACCGCGGCGGAGAGGCCGGCCTCGCGCTCGACGAGGCCACCGAGCAGCACCGCGGTGACCATCAGCCAGACCCGGCCGAGGCTGGTGCCGGCGACGATTCCCATCGCCCGCTGGCGGTTGCCGGCGGCGAGCTCGGCCGCGACTCGACGCTGCGCCAGCACCTGGACTCCCCGCTGGGCGAGCCAGGCGGCGGCGGCCACCGCGTAGCCGAGCAGGGACAGCCCCCCGAGTGCGAACACGGCGAGGGCGGCGGCTAGCACCAGGAGATCGACATGCTTGGGAGGAGACATAATTCGCTCGACTCGGTAGAGCAAGCGGACGAGCGACTATAGCCGAAAGGGCCGACGATCCGCTTTCTAGAGCCAGTTCGTGCCCCTTGTCACAACCTCGCACAAAGTCCTAGCGGTCCGGCTCGACCGCCTCGAACTCACCGGTCTCGGGGTCGACGGCCGGGAAGCTGCCGGTCTCCAGCTCGCGGGCCACGGCGAGGTCGACCTGCTCGGGGCCGGGCACGGGGCGACCCGAGTCGCGGCGGACGGTGACGAGCTGGCGCAGGCGCAGGCGGCGCAGGTTGAGGATCTCCAGCACCTCGACCAGGTAGACGCTGGCGGCAAGGGCGAGCAGGCCGAAGACCGCCATAACCGCGGTCCAGAAGGCGTTGAAATGGCCGTGGTTGTCGCTGTAGGGGACGAAGCGCAGCGCGAGAGCCACGGCGGCCATCACGAAGGTCCAGCCGTAGAGGTAGGCCAGGGTGCGCCGTTGAGAGAAGCCGATGTCGGCCATGCGGTGGTGGAAGTGCCAGCGGTCGGCCCGGTAGATCGGCCGCCGGTATTTGAGCCGCTTGGCGACGACGAAACCGGTGTCGAGGATCGGCACGGCCAGGATGATCAGCGGCAGGAAGAGGGCGATGACGGCGTTCGTCTTCAGCGCTCCCTGAACCGCGACCACGCCGAGCAGGAAGCCGAGCAGGTTGGAGCCCGTGTCCCCCATGAAGGTCTTCGCCGGCGGGAAGCCGTCGCGGAGGAAGCCGAGCGCGGCGCCCGCGGTGAGCGCCGCCAGGATGCCCGCCGCATTGCGCTCGAGCGAGAGCGCGATGACGGCGAGCGCGACACCCGAGATCGAGCAGACCCCGGCGGCCAGCCCGTCGACCCCGTCGATCAGGTTGATCACGTTGATCACGGCGACGATCCCGATCACGGTGCCGACGTCGCCGAGCGAGATCGTGCCGCTGCCCGGCAGCGCGAGCAGCTCGACCGAGCCGGGATTGACCTGGCCGAGGAACGGGAAGGTGAAGCTTTCGACCGTGACCCCGGCCGTGACCGGGATGACGACGGCGACGGTCTGCCCGACCAGCTTGGTCGCCGCACCGAGGTCGTAGATGTCGTCGAGCATGCCGACCGCCGTGATGACGATCGCGCCGACGAGGATCGAACGGGTCTCGGCGTCCCAGGGCAGCCAGATCAGGCCCGCGCTCAGCGCCCCGGCGAGGATCGCGAGGCCGCCGAGTTTCGGCGTCGGCGCCTCGTGCAGCGAGCGCGGTCCGGGAACGTCGATCGCGCCGACGCGCCGGGCAAGCCGCATCGCCGGGCGCACCAGGAGCACGGTGACGACCGCGGCCAGGAGGAAGGCGAGGAGCGCTTCGAGGGGGGCCGACATCGCCTCAGGCTAGTTCGCGTACCTGTCGAACCAGAGCGTGAAGGCGATCAGCCCCCAGAGCTGGCGGCTGAGGTCCTCGCGGCCGGCGCAGTGGTCGTCGAGCAGGCCGGCGACCGTGGCGGGGTCGAGCCAGCCCTGGCGGGAGAGCGTCGCGGCGCTGAGCGTTTCGCGGGCGAAGGCCTGCAGCGGGCCGCGCAGCCAGGCGGCGACCGGGATCGAGAAGCCCTGCTTGGGACCGCGCAGAACCTCCCTCGGCAGGAGCGGCGCCAGGGCCTGACGCAGCAGGCGCTTCTTCGCCGTCCCACGCACCTTCAGCGGCGTCGCCAGGCCGAGCGCGATCGCCGCCACCTCGTTGTCGAGGAAGGGGACGCGCAGCTCGAGGGAGTGGGCCATGCTCGAGCGGTCGGTCTTGACCAGCAGGTCGTCGACCAGGTAGATGCCGAGGTCGACGTCCTGCAGCCGGGCCAGCGGCTCGGCGCCGGGGGTCTCCGCATAGCGCTCGCGGTAGAGGTCGAGCGGGTCCCAACCGGGAAAGCGGCGACCCATCAGCGCGGCCTGGCCCTGCGGCGAGAAGATCTCCTTCCAGGCGTGGTGGCGCTCCAGCGGCGGCAGCGCGGCGCCGCGGGCGAAGCGCTTGGCTTTGTAGTCGAAGCTGGCCTTGCCGTCGGAGCTCGGCAGTCGCTCGATCAGCGGCGCCGCGAGGGCGGCGAGCCGGCCGACCCGCGGCGCCAGCAGGTCGGCGACGTAGGTGTAGTAGCCGCCGAAGAGCTCGTCCCCGCCCTCGCCCGAGAGGGCGACCTTGACCTCGCCGGCGGCCAACTCGGAGACGAGGTAGGTCGGCAGCGCCGAGGAGTCGCCGAAGGGCTCGTCGAAGGCCTCGACCAGCTTGGGGAAGAGCTCGACCGCGTCGGGACGCAGGACGATCTCGTGGTGGTCGGTGCCGTAGCGCCGGGCGACCAGTCGCGCCCGCTCGAGCTCGTCGAAGCTCGCCTCCTCGAAGCCGACCGAGAAGGTCTTCACCGGCGCGGCCTGCTCACCGGCGGCGAGGGCGACGATGCCTGCCGAGTCGACCCCGCCGGAGAGCAGCACCCCTACCGACACGTCGGCGAGGAGGTGGGCGCGGACCGAATCGCGCAAGGTCTCGCGCAGCTCTGCGGCCAGCTCGCCGGCGGGCCCGCGCCTCGCCTCGCTCGCGGGGACGGGCGCCGGCCGCGCGTAGCGCCGCCGGCTCAGCTCGCCCTCGCGCCAGACCGCCAGCGTGCCGGTAGGCAGCTTGCGGGCCTCGGCGAAGATCGTCAACGGCGCCGGGATCGAGTTGAAGGCGAGATAGGCGGCGACGGCGCGGGGGTCGATCTCACGCGAGAAGCCCGGCTGCTCGATCAGCGCCTTGAGCTCGGAGGCGAAGGAGAGCTCCCCGTCGCGCAGCCGGTAGTAGAGCGGCTTGATCCCGAAGCGGTCGCGGGCGAGGAGGAGCCGCCGCTCGCGAGCGTCCCAGATCGCGATCGCGAACATCCCCCGCAGGCGCTCGGCGAAGCCCTCGCCGTGCTCCTCGTAGAGGTGGACGAGGACCTCGGTGTCCGAGGCGGTGCGGAAGCGGTGGCCGCGGGACTCGAGCTCACGGCGCAGCTCGCGGTGGTTGTAGATCTCGCCGTTCTGGACGACGCTGACGCTGCCGTCCTCGTTGGAGATCGGCTGGTCGCCGTGCTCGAGGTCGATGATCGAGAGGCGCCGCATCGCCAGCGCCACCCCCTCGTCCGCGAAGACGCCTTCGCTGTCGGGCCCGCGATGGACGAGCAGCGAGTTCATCCGCCGCACCGCCTCGACGTCCGCACCAGGCCCGGCCACGCCACAGATCCCACACATGGGCGGCAGTCTCGCAGCCCCCACATGCCGTAGAGGTCCCCCCAACACGCCGTAGAGGTTTGGTCCGCATGGCGGACCAAACCTCTACGGCGCTCAGCTCGAGGCGCTAGCCAGGGGTGGCGGGGCCGCGACCGAGGACCTTGACCACGGTGGCGAGCAGGACGCTGAAGTAGAGCGGGACGGAGCGGTCGGCGATGTACTCCATGTCGTGGGCGAGCTTGTCCGCCCAGGACTCCTCGCGGGTCATCCGCGTCTGGGCGAAGCCGGTGACGCCGGGCCGGACGACGAGCCGCTGCCAATACTGGGGGATCTCGCGGCAGAGCTCGGTGAAGAAGGCGGGGCGGATCGGCCGCGGGCCGACGACCGCCATGTCGCCGCGCAGCACGTTCCACAGCTGCGGCACCTCGTCGAGGTGGACCCTGCGCAGGGCGCGGCCGATCCGGGTCACCTCGAGCTCGGTCCGTCGCGACAGCTCCTCCCCCAGATAGGGGCCGAGCCGCGACTCGGCGTCGGGCTTCAGCGTGCGGAACTTGTACATGCGGAAGAGCAGGCCCTCCCGCCCCACCCGGGCGCCGCGGTAGAGGAGCGGGCGCCCGGAGGTGAGCACGATCGCGACCCCGGTCAGCGCCAGCAACGGCGCAAGGACGACCAGGATCGCAGCGGCGATGAGGATGTCGAGGGCGCGCAGGACAGCGTCCACCGGACGCGACTCGCCGTCGCCCGCAAGCGCGATGAAGTGCTCCAGCTCGGCCTGGACGTCGTCGGGCAGGGCGAGAGAGTCAGCTCGAGATTTGGCTTGCCGCGGGATGGTCAGCTCCGACGGTACTAGGGACCTATCCAGGTAGGGCCGCGCCCCTGGATGCGGCACGCTCCCCACCTGGATAGGTCCCGAGGATCGTCTCGACGAGTAGACCGGGGTCGCGCCGGGTCGGCGTGGCGTCCGGGCCGCGCTTCGCCAGCTCGATCGCGCGCGGGTCGGTCAGCGGCCGCAGTCGTCCCGACTTGATCAGCGCTTCATCGACGCCCCCGAGGCGGCCTCCGTAGGTCGTGTAGACGGGCACGCCCAGCGCCGCCGCCTCGCGATTCATCGTGCCCCCGGCGGAGACGACCAGGTCGGCGAGGGCGACGAGGCTCTGCGCCTCGACCGCCCCCGGCGGGACGATCAGCGAGGGCAGCGCCAGGCTCTCGACCAGCTCGCGCTGGGCCTGGGTGCGCGGCAGGACGATCGCGTGGACGCCCGGGTCGCTGCCCAGCCGCTGCAGCACCTTGGGGAAGAGCGGGTTGGACTTGCGGTGGTAGAGCGAGACGTCGGGGGGCGGGCGGACGATCACCACGACGCGCCCGGTGTCGACCGAGAGGCGGGCCAGCGCCTCGGGGTCGGGCTCGAAGTCGTAGAGGTAGTACTCCTCCTTGAGGCCTGGGTAGGGGAAGTGCTTCTCCGGCGTGACCCCGAAGCGGCGCAGCCGCTCGAGCGGCACCGAGTCGGGAAACATCACCCGCCTGGCCAGCCGGCAGCCGATCCGGTGCTGGGTGACGGCGTACTCGTAGTCGTGCATGTTGGCCTCGGGGATGCCGAGCAGCTTCGCCGAGATCGCCAGGTCGTTGGAGCCATGGGCGAGGGCGAGATCGAAGGAGTGGCCGCGGCCGAAGCCGATCATCGCCGTCGTCCGAGCGCCCAGCCGCGCCGCCTTGCGCAGGCGCGAGGCGCCGCCATGCCGCCCGATCGGCGTGTGCTCCATGCCGTGCAGCTCCAACAGCGCCTGGGTCTGCGCGTAGTCGCGCGAGGTCACCTCGACCGTGTGCCCCTGCGCCCGCAGACGCTCGATGATCGGGCGCAGGACCAGGACGTGCGCCGGGGCGGACATGTCGACCCAGATCCTCATCGCAGATCGTCGTGATGCCGTCCCGGCGCGGCGGGTCCTGTCGCCGCAGGGGACCCACCGCCCCCTGCGGTCGCTGAAGCGTCCTCGGGGGCGGTCCCCCCTGCGACGCCACCCGCCGCGAGAGACGGATCAGAACGACGAGAGCCCGAGGGCCTCGGCAACGAGCTCAAACCGCCGCGGGGGCCGAGAGCTGGGGATACAGCGGGTAGCGGTCCATCAAGGCCCTGGTCCGCTCGGAGAGCGCTTCCTTCTCGGCTTCGAAATCGTCGGAGAGGGCGGCGGCGATGACCGCGGCGATCTCGGTCAGGTCGTCCTCGACGAGGCCGCGCGTGGTCAGCGCCGGGGTGCCGATGCGCAGGCCCGAGGGGTTCATCGGCGGGCGCTCGTCGAAGGGGATCGCGTTGCGGTTGACCGTGATCCCGACGGCCTCGAGCCGGTCCTCGGCGGTCTGGCCGTCGAGCCCGCTGGGCGTCAGGTCGACAAGCACGAGGTGGACGTCGGTGCCCCCGGTCAGCACCGGCACGCCGCCCGCTTCCAGCCCGGCGGCGAGCGCCTTGGCGTTTGCGATCGTCTGCCGCTGACGCGCGCGGAAGGGCTCGCTCGCGGCGATCCGCAGCGCCACCGCCTTGGCCGCAATCGTATGCATCAGCGGCCCCCCCTGCTGGCCGGGGAAGATCGCCTTGTCGATCGCCTTCGCGTGCTCCTCGCGGCTGAGGATCATGCCGCTGCGCGGCCCGCAGAGGGTCTTGTGGATCGTCGTCGTGACGACGTCGGCGTGCTCGACCGGGTTGGGGTGCTCGCCCGCCGCGACGAGGCCGGCGAAGTGGGCCATGTCGACCATCAGCTTCGCCCCGACCGAGTCGGCGATCGCGCGGAAGGCTGCGAAGTCGAGCTGGCGCGGATAGGCGGACCAGCCGGCGACGATCAGCTTCGGCCTGTGCTCGTGGGCCAGCCGCTCGACCTCCTCCATGTCGACCCGCAGATCCTCGCGGCTGACGTGGTAGGCGACGATCTCGTAGAGCTTGCCGGAGACGTTGATCTTCATCCCGTGCGTCAGGTGGCCGCCGTGGTCGAGCGCCAGGCCCATGATCGTGTCGCCCGGCTCGATCAGCGCCATGTAGGCGGCGTTGTTGGCCTGGGCGCCGGCGTGGGGCTGGACGTTGGCATGCTCGGCGCCGAACAGCTCCTTGGCCCGGTCGATCGCCAGCTGCTCGGCGACGTCGACCTCCTCGCAGCCGCCGTAGTAACGCTTGCCGGGATAGCCCTCGGCGTACTTGTTGGTCAGCACCGAACCGACCGCTTCCATGACCGCCTGGGGCACGAAGTTCTCCGAGGCGATCATCTCCAGCGTCCCCTGCTGGCGGCGCAGCTCGGCATCGAGCACCGAGGAAATCTCCGGATCGACCTCGGAAAGGGGTGCCGCCTGGAGGTTTTCGGGTAGGTCCATCAAGGTGAGCCGACGATACCAACGGGTCGGGATAGCCTGCCGCCGGTGAAGACCCCCGCGACCCTCGCGATTGCCGGCCTCGCGCTGCTCTCGATCTCCTCACCCGCCCTGGCGGCGACCGCCAACCCCTGCGAAGGCCCCGAAGCGCGCGGTCTGCTCTGTCCCGACCTGCGAATCGGCAAGCCCTCGGAAATCTATGAGGACAGCCACGACGGCAAGCTCATCCTGCGGGCGACGAGCGACGTCGAGAGTCGCGGCAAGGGGCCGATGGAGCTGCGCGGCCACCGCGACGGCTGGCACACGATGCGGGTCAACCAGCGCATCTACCGCAAGGGCGGCGGGCGGCTCGTCCTGCGCACCGCTGCGACCCTCCACTTCACCGACGTCGGCAGCTATTTCGGCGGCTCCTACTGGAAGGTCCACCAGCTCGCCCGCTTCGAGCTGCGGCGCGTCGGCCCGCAGGGGAAGGTCGGCCCGGTGCTCCGCACCGGCCCCAAGCTCAACTACTGCCTGCGCGACCTCGAGCGCACCCGCCCCGGCAAGCGCTCGCCGCACATCCGCCACTACCCCGGCTGCGACCAGGACCCCTACACGAAGGCGGTGACCCTGGGCACCTCGGTCGGCTGGTCGGACATCTATCCCGCCGACTACGACAAGCAGTGGATAGACGTCAGCGGCCTGCGCGGCTGCTTCCTCTTCACGATGACCGTCGACCCGAAGCACCTGCTCTTCGAGTCCGACGAGCGCGACAACAGCTCACACCGGCTCGTCCGCCTCCCCTATCGCGGCCAGCCGGGCTGCTAGGTCCTCACCGGCGAGGCCGCCCTCGCGCAGGACGTACCACTCGCCACCCGCGTCGAAGCCGGTCAGGTCGACGACGGTCGAGGGCAGGCCGGTCAGCTCGCCGCCGTCGATCGCCAGGTCGACCGCCTCGACGATCCCCCCCGGGACGTCCCCGAACCGCGACGGCGCCGGCTCGCCACTGACGTTGGCCGAGGTCTGGAAGAGCGGGCACATCGCACCGGCCAGCGGCCCGCCGATCAGGCGGACGCCGAGCCGCGCGCGGTCCTCGCGGCAGGCGAGCGGGTAGCGGCCCTCGGGGTTGGCGACCACCAGCGTCACCGGGCCCGGCAGCAGCGCCCCGACCGCGAGGCGGGTGCGCGGGCCGAGCCCCTCGACCAGCTCGCGCATCGCCAGCGGCGAGAAGTACATGACCGCGGAGGGCTTGCCGTCGTCACGCCCCTTGATCCGCTGGACGCGCTGGATCGCCCGCGCGTCGAGCGGGTCGCAGGCGAGGCCGTAGAGGCCGTCGGCGGGGAAGACGGCGACGCCCCCTGCGGAGATCGTCCGCTCCAAGGCCGTGCGAACGATCTCGGGGCCGTCGCGCTCGATCGAGACGAGCTCGGTCATGACGCGTCCTGTGGCGAGTTACCCCCCTGAAAACGGGGGGTAACTCGCCACACCCCCTTCACCGCCGGCCCCAGACGACACGGGGAATGCCGGCCAGGTCGGAGCGCGCCTCGATGCTGGCGAAGCCCGCCTCGAAGAGCAGCTCGCCCACGGCCGGGGCCTGGCCTGCGCCGACCTCCAGCGCGAGTGCGGGAGCGAGAGTCGCTGCGCAGGGGATCGCCGCGCGGATCACATCGAGGCCGTCGGGCCCCCCAAGCAGCGCCTCGCGCGGCTCCCACTCGCTCACCTCGGGCTCCAATCCGGGCCAGTCGGTCTCGGCGACATAGGGCAGGTTGGCGACGATCAAGTCGAAAGCTTCCGTCCCAACCAGCTCCACCCCGTCCATATCGGTGGGGGGCAGCATCGCCTCGACGAACTCGACCCGGCCGGCCAGGCCGAGCCGCGCGGCGTTGGCGCGAGCGACTTCGAGCGCCGCCGCCGAGGTGTCGGTGGCGACCAGCTCGCAACCGGGGAGCTCCTCAGCGATCGCCAGCGCAATCGCGCCCGATCCGGTACCCATGTCGAGCACCCGCCTGGGCGCCAGCTCCAGCGCCAGCTCGACCAGCAGCTCGGTCTCCGGCCGCGGCACCAGCACCCGCCGGTCGACCTCGAGCTCGATCGAGCGAAACCCCTTGCGGCCGAGGATGTACGCCACCGGCTCACGCCGCAGCCGCCGCCGCACCATCTCCCCGAATCTCCTACCTGCATCTGCCGGCAGCCCCGCCTCCGGCTCCGTCACCAACCGCGCCCGCTCCCACCCCGTCGCCTCGGCCAGCAGCAGTTCCGCATCCAGGCGCGGACTCGATATCCCGACGGCCCTCAGCGCATCGACGGCAGCTGTCAAAGCGTCTCGAACGCTGCTGCTCCTGTCAGGTGCTGCGGCCACGATAGAACCTCTCCCGGTAGGGGTGGAACGTCTTGTACTTTTTCGTTGAGCGCCAGCGGCGCCAGCTCAACCCCAACCACCGAAAAAGTTAAGTGAAACCCCTGCCGGGAGCGGTTCTCATGCTGTCCCCTGCTGCCGGGAGAGGTTCTCATGCCGTCGAGGCCGCAGCCGCCTCGAGCCTCTGCCGCTTCTCCTCGGCGGCCAGCGCGTCGGTGAACTCGTTCAGCCCCCCGGCGAGGACCCCTTCGATGTTGTGCGACGTGAGCTTGATCCGGTGGTCGGTGACCCGGCCCTGCGGGAAGTTGTAGGTGCGGACCTTCTCGGAGCGCTCGCCGCTGCCGACCTGGGCCTTGCGCTCGGCCGCGACCTTCGCCTGCTGCTCGGCCAGCTCGCGCTCCAGCAGGCGCGCGCGCAGCACCCGCATCGCCTTCTCGCGGTTCTGCAGCTGGGACTTCTCGTCCTGCATCGAGACGACGATGCCGCTCGGCTTGTGCGTGATCCGCACCGCCGAATCGGTCGTGTTGACCGACTGGCCGCCGGGGCCGGAGGACCGATAGACGTCGATCTGCAGGTCGTTCTGGTCGACTTCGACCTCGACCTCCTCGGCCTCGGGCAGCACGGCCACGGTCGCGGTCGAAGTGTGGATGCGGCCCTGGGACTCGGTCTCGGGCACCCGTTGCACGCGGTGGGTGCCGCCCTCGTACTTGAAGATCGAGTAGGCGCCCTCGCCCTTGATCGCGAAGGTCACCTCCTTGAAGCCTCCGACCTCGGCCGCCGACTGGGAGAGCACCTCCGTCGCGAAGCCCCGCTCCTCGGCGTAGCGGGTAAGCATCTTGTAGAGGTCGCCGGCGAACAGCGCCGCCTCGTCCCCCCCGGTCCCGGCCCGTATCTCGACCAGCACGTTCTTGGCGTCGTTCGGGTCGCGCTCGACCATCGCCAGCCGGATCTCCTCTTCGAGGCCCTCGAGCCGCTCCGGCGCCTCCTCGGCCAGCTTGCGCAGCTCCGCGTCCTCCCCCTCCTCGAGCAGCTCCCGCGCCCCCTCCAGATCGTCCTTCAGGGTTCGGTACTCGGTCGCAAGCTCATGCGCCGGCTGCAGCTCCCGGTACTCGCGCCCGACCTCCGCGTACCTCTGTCTATCCGAGATGACAGCAGGGTCGGACATCTCCCGCTCCAGCTCGGAGAAGCGCGCTTCGATCTGCTCGACAAGTGCGTCGATCATGCCGTCAGCTTACGGCGAGGCTAAGCGACGATCTCGATCGGCGACTCGCCGGCCTCGGCCGGCTTCTCCTCCGCCAGCACCTTCTCCAGCGAGGCGATCGCCACCGCGAGCTGTTCCTCGTCGGGCTCGCGCGTGGTCAGGTTCTGCAGCATCAGGCCCGGCCACATCACCGCCCGCACCCAGCGTTTGCGCCGGTTCTTGCCCGCCCACTTGATCACCTCGTAGGAGAGGCCGGCGATCAGCGGGATGCCGAGGATGCGCGAGGCCACCAGCCAGTACCAGGCCGGCAGCCCGATCGGGGCGAAGACGAAGATCGCCAGCACCATCACGATCAGCAGGAAGCTGGTGCCGCAGCGCGGGTGCAGGCGCGAGTAGAGCTTCGCCCGCGCGGGGACCAGCTCGTCTTCGGCCTCGTAGCAGGAGATCGTCTTGTGCTCCGCCCCGTGGTACTCGAAGACGCGGCGCAGGTCGGGCAGGCGGCTGATCGCGGCGATGTAGCCGATGAAGATCCCCGTGCGCAGCAAACCCTCGATCAGCCAGAAGAGCAATGGCGAGCCGAGCTGGTCCTTGATCAGGCTGGTCAAGCCGACCGGGACGACGAAGAAGAGCCCGATCGCCAGCACCATCGAGAGGACGATCGTCAGCCCCCAGACGAAGCCGCCGATCTCCTCCTTCTCGCCCTCCTCGTCGGGCTCCATCTGCGCGTTCGCCGAGATCGCCAGGGCGCGGAAGCCGATCTTCAGCGACTCGCCGAGCGCGACGACGCCGCGGATCACCGGCGCCCGCCAGAGGCGATGCCGCTTGGCCCACGGCACCAGCGCTTCGGAGCTGAGCTCGACCTGCCCCTCGGGGTTGCGCACGGCGACCGCCCAGGTCGAGACGCCGCGCATCATCACGCCCTCGAGCACCGCCTGCCCGCCGACCGGCGCGTCGCGTTTGGCTACCAGCGCGCCGTCGGGCATGCGCAGCGGATCGGCCCCGTTGGAAGAGGCGGCCTCGGTCGACTGCGGAGAGGCTGTCTCCGCGCCCATCGCCCTAGCGGGTGGCCTTGGCGTGCTTGGCGGCGCGCCGCTGGAACCGCTCGACCCGCCCGCCGGTGTCGACGAGCTTCTGCTTGCCGGTGTAGAACGGGTGGCACTCCGAGCAGAGCTCGACGTGCAGATCCGCCTCCGTGGAACGGGTGTAGAACTGGTTGCCGCACGAGCAATGCACGTTGGCGAGTTGGTACTCGGGGTGAATTCCTGCCTTCATCTCCCCCAAGTCTAGAGAAGTCCGCAAGCACCCTGTACGTGGCTTGGGAAAAGGCGCCTCGGTGCCGATAAGCGGGCATGACCGCGAACCAGGCGACGGTCGGCGCCAGCTCCTTCGTTCGAGCGCTGCGCAGCGCCCTGGCCGTCCTGCTGCTGGGCGGCACCGTGCTGGTCGCTCTGCACTACTGGCTCGGGGTCGGGAGAAACCTCGACTTCGCGATCGGCAACGTCGTCTACGACGCGGTCGTGCTCGGCGCCGGCGTCGCCTGCATCGTCCGTGCGTCGCTGTTCGGCCGTGAGCGGAGCGCCTGGCTGCTGATCGGTGCGTCGATACTCGTCTGGGGAGCGGCCGAGGTCTACTGGACCGTCGCGATCGAAGGCAATCCGAACGCTCCCTACCCGTCTCCCGCCGACATCGGCTACCTGCTCTTCTATCCGCTGGCCTACGCCGGGATCGGGCTGCTCGTGCGCGCCCGCGCCCACGAAATCAACTGGCGCCTCTGGATGGACGGGGTGATCGCGGCGCTCGGCACCGCCGCGCTCGGCGCCGCCTTCGTCTTCGACTTCGTCGCCGAAAAGACCGAAGGAACTCCGATCCAGAAGATCACCACGATGGCCTACCCGCTCGGCGACATCGGGATGCTCGCGTTGGTCGTCGGCGTCGTCGCGCTGACCGGTTGGCGGCCGGGACGGACCTGGTCCCTGCTGCTGGCGGGCCTCGCGGCGCTCGTGGTCGCGGACATCGCCTACACCCTGCAATCGATCGAAGAAGCCCTGCCGGGAGGGAGCTGGGTGGAACCGATCTACCTGATCGCCGCCGTCTGCCTGGGCGCCTCGGTCTGGCAGCCGACCGAGGCGGCGGACATCACCTCCCCCGTCGAGGTGGGCGGGCGCCGCGAGATCGTCGTGCCGGCGGTCTTCGCCAGCGTGATGATCGGCCTCTTCGCCATGCAGTACTTCAGCGCGACGAGCGGCCTCTCGACCATCCTCTGGGCGGCGACGATGACCGCCGTGATCGTCCGCCTGGCGATGAGCGACAAGGAGAACAAGGTGCTGCTCGAGGAGGTCCGCACCGACCAGCTGACCGGTCTGGGCAACCGGGGCAGGCTCCAGGTCGACCTACCCGCGCACCTCGCTCGGGCGAGCGAGGAGAAGCCGGTCCTGTTGCTCCTCTTCGACCTCAACGGCTTCAAGCACTTCAACGACACCTTCGGTCATCCGGCCGGCGACGAGCTGCTGACCAAGCTCGGCGGGCAGCTGCGCGACGCGCTCGGCGATGGGGGCGTCGCCTACCGCATCGGCGGCGACGAGTTCTGCGTCCTGCTCACCTGCGCGAGGGAGCGCTTCGACGCACTGACCCTCGCGGCGACCGCGGCGCTGAGCGCCACGGGGCCCGGCTACGAGGTCGGCGCCTCCTGGGGCGCGGTCGAGGCGCCGCGGGAGGAGAGCGAGCCCAAGCCGGCCATGCAGCTCGCCGACGTGCGCATGTACGCGCAGAAGGAGTCGCGTCGCCTAGCCGGCGCCGAGGCCGGCGAGGAGCAGATCGAGAGTGCGGCCGACCTCGACGCGCATCAGGTCCGGGTCATCGGCCCTGGCGACCAGCATCGCCGCCTCGTCTAGCGCCCCCATCAGGACGTGGGCGAGCGGACGGGTGGGCTGCTCGGCGATCGCCCCCGCCTCGATCGCCGCCTGCAACGTCGCCTCGATCAAGCCGAGGCCGTGCTCGGACGCGATCTCGCGCCAGCGGTCCCAGCCGAGCACCGCCGGGCCGTCGATCAGGACGATCCGCTGCACCTCGGGCTCGGTGCAAGCCCGCAGGAACATCTCGGCGCCGGCGCGCATCGCCGCGAGCGGCTCGGCGAAGCCGCCACTGAGCGCTCCCGCGGCGATGCGCTGGGCCAGCTCGGCCTCGAGCCGCTCGTAGACGGCCTCGAAGAGGTCGCGCTTGCCGCCGAAATGGTGGTAGAGCGCCCCCCGCGTCAGCCCGGCGGCCCGCACGATCTCCTCCGCGCCGACCGCGGCGTATCCGCGCGCGGCAAAGAGCGGCCGCGCCGCTTCGATCAGGGCGGACCGCGTCGCCTCGGAGCGCTCGGCCTGGGTTCGTTTGACATTCATACTGTATGTATGTAACTTAGCCGTCCCGTCGGCCGGAAACAAGCTCCCGAGGAGGATGCGATGAGCCAGTCAGAGCAGCGCCGCGAGATCGAGCTTCCCGCCGGCACGGTGCGCTACCGCGAGGCCGGCGACGGCAAGCCCGTCGTCTTCGTCCACGGCTTCCTGGTCGACGGCCGCCTCTGGGACGGCGTCGTCGACGCGCTCTCGGACCGTTGCCGCTGCCTCGCCCCCGACTGGCCGATCGGCGCCCAGCAGATCGCGATGAGGCCCGATGCCGACCTCTCCCCCTACGGCGTCGCCGCCATCGTCGCCTCCTTCCTCGACGCGCTCGACCTGCGCGACGTGACGATCGTCGGCAACGACTCGGGCGGCGCGATGTCGCAGGTGCTAGTCACCCGCCATCCCGAGCGGATCGGCCGCCTCGTGCTGACCAACTGCGACACCCACGACAACTTCCCCCCGGGGATCTTCAAGGCGATGCCGCCGCTCGCCAAGCTCCCCGGCGGGATGACGCTGCTGTCCGCGCCGTTCCGCGTCCCCGCCCTCGCCCGTGCGGCGTTCAAGCCGTTCTCGAAGAGGCCGATCCCACCCGACCTCGTCGCCTCCTGGATGCGGCCCGCCCTGCACGACCCGGGCGTCAAGCACGACGCCAAGAAGGTCACCGCGGGGATGGACAAGCGCTACACGCTCAAGGCAGCGGAGAAGCTGCGCGGCTCCGAGCTTTCCCTCCTGCTCGCCTGGGCGCCGGAAGACAAGTTCTTCCCCCTGAAGTACGCCGAACGCCTGAGGGACGAAGTCCCGAACGCCCGCCTGGTCGAGATCCCCGACGCAGCCACCTTCGTCCCCCTGGACCAACCCTCCCAACTTGCGGACTTAATTGCCGATTTTCGCTAATTGCACTTTTTTTCGTCCGACGGACGAGAGAGGGTGTGCGGGTGGCGATTTCCGATATCCGCGTGCGTGGCTGGCGAGCGCCGGACCAAGCGAGGCTAGGACACAGGGAGCCTGAATAGCGGCGCTATTCAGGCGACCGAGGACGCCGCATCGCGCAGGTCCGCCGCCGCCAGGCGCGCGCGAGGGATCGGAAATCGTCAGCCGTACACCCCTACAGGACGGAGAGGGATTCATGCCCAGAGAGATCTTCGACCAGGACCGGCCCCCGAGGAGGAGCGCGATGGCGCGGCGGCTCGACGACGCCTTCGCCGGCTGCGAGGAGTGGACGCTCGCGCCGCCGTCTCAGCGACGCAGCGAGGCGATCTTCAGCCCGCGGCTGCCGAGCTCCTCGATCATGATCGGCAGGGCCGCCACCGTGCGCGCCCAGGAACCGGGGGCGCTGTAGTAGTCGGCGTCGTGTAGGAGGACGATGTCCCCGTCGCGGGCCGTGCCGGTCGCCAGCCGGGCGATCGAGCGACCGGTTGCGCGACCGCGCCAGTCCCTCCCCCACTGCGACCAGAGCACCGGCCGCCAGCTCCGCTCGCGAGCGAAGCGCAGGCCGGCCCCGCTGTAGATGCCGTAGGGCGGCCGATGAGCGGCGATCGCCTGGCCGCTCGCCCGCTCGATCGCGGCACGGCCGCGCTCGGCGTCCTCGGCGAAGCGGCGGCCGCTCAACCGCAGCGCGTTGCGATGCCGGTGGCAGTGCAGCTCGACCCGGTGACCGGCGGCGACGATCTCGGCCGCCAGCGCCGGCCGGCGCTCGACCTGCTCGCCGGCGAGGAAGAAGGTCGCCGGCGCACCCGCCTCACGCAGGATCTCGAGCACGAGCGGCGTGCCCTGCGGGTGCGGGCCGTCGTCGAAGGTGAGGGCGACGCCCTCGACCCCCTCCTGGCGGCGCACGATGCCCAGCCGCGACGCGATCCGCGGCGAATGCGGCGCCAGGGGCGCCTCGATCAATGGCCTTCGTGGCCGGCGGCGAGGCTCGTGGCGGCCGGTCGCCCTTCCTGCACCCCAGGCGTCGTCGGGTCTTCGTCCTTGCCGAAGTGGATGCGGCCCTCGAGCGGCTTGGCGACCACCTTGTAGGGGGCTTCGCGATCGATCACCGTGAAGAGCAGGACGACCGCCAGCGCCGCGACGCTGACAGCGGCAGCGGCGCGCTCGACCCGCAGGCGCCAGACCGGCTGCGGCTTGACGCGCGGCCGCGCCGTGAGCAGGCGCGAGGAGATCGAGGGCAGCGAGGCGAAGCTGGAGTCCGGCGAGCGCCGCTCCCTGGTCATGTGGCGCAGGACCGACTCGAGCTCGTGCTCGGAGCGCGCCACCTCGGCCAGGCCGAAGCGCTCGAAGGCGGCGTTGTTGGCCCGCAGGTGGCCCGCCGAGAAGCCGTATGAGACGACGGGACAGCCGCGGATGTGCGCCTCCAGCACGGTCAGGCCGGCGGTCGAGTGGACCATCGCGTCGGCGGCGGCCATCCAGTCGCTCATCTGCTCGGTGAAGCCGAGCACCCGAACCTGCTCGTTGCTCGCGTAGCGCTGCTCGAGCTTCTCGCGCGCGGCGTCGTTGCGGCCGGCGATGCAGACGACCAGCGTGTCGCCGTCGGAGAGGGCCGCGTCGATCGCCCCTTCCAGGTTGCCGATCCCCCAGCCACCGCCGGAGACGAGCACGAGGCGGCCGTGGGCGGGCACGTCGAGTGCCTCGCGCGCGGCGACGCGGGTGCGCGGCATGAGGAAGTCGCGGGCGATCGGCGGCCGCATCCATTCGACGCTGCCGGGCCCGACGAGGCGCTCGACCTCCTCGATCGACTCGGGATGCGTGACGTAGTGCAGGTCGACCCCGGGATGCGCCCAGTAGCGCAGGCCGGCGAGGTCGGTGATCGCCGAGTGCACGGGGACGAGCAGGCGGCGGTTCTCGCGCAGCATGCCGAGCACGGCGGTCACGCCGGGATAGGTGGAGACGACGACGTCGGGCTGGTGCTCTTCGATCACCCGCATCAGCCCGCGGGCGCCGAGCAGGTAGCTGAGGTGGTGCATCAGCCAGCGGGTCGGCGCGAACCTGGTGATCAACCAGTACTGCAGGTCGAACAGCCAGGGCATCCAGCGAAAGGTGAAGCGGGAGCCGTCACGGGCGACCGAGGACGGGATCTTGCCCATCGCCTTGAGGCCGTCGACGATCTTGACCTCGGCGCCGGGGATGTCGCGTTCGACGTCGTCCCTGATCATCCGCGCGGGCAGGTCGTGGCCCTCGCCGATGTCAGCGGTGAGGACGAGGACCCGCGGCGCTCGCTCGCCCGTATCCGCGCTGGCGCCCTCGAGCAGCGAGCCGGCGGGGCGGCCGTTGCCGTTTCCGTTGCCGGTCCCGTTGTGACTGAGCACGGGCTTGAGCCCCGGCACCGGGTCGGGGGGGCGCGTCGTGTTGCGCACCCACTCGACGTAGCGGCGCACGCCCTCGCGGAAGCTCGTCTCCGCCTTCCAGCCGATCTCCGCCAGCGCCCGCTCGTTGGAGATCTCCTTGCCCGGGAAGTCGCCGGGGCGCGGTGGGGTGTGGACGATCTCGCAGTTGTCGGTGTTTTCCTGCACCCGCTCGGCGATTTCGAGGATCGTCACGACCTCGTCGCCGGAGAGGTTGTAGGTGCGGCCCGCGGCAGCCGGCGCCAGCGAGGCGACGATCCCGTCGGCGAGGTCCTCGACGTAGATGAAGCTGCGAGTCGTGCTGCCGTCGCCGGCGATCGTCAGCGATTTGCCTTCGAAAGCGAGGTCGGTGAACTTGGCGACCACGCCGGCGGCGCGGGCGCGCGGGCCGTAGGGGATGCCGAAGCGCAGCACGGTGTACTCGAGCTCGTAGAGCTCGGCGTAGCCGGCGCAGTAGGTCTCCCCCGCCAGCTTGGTCGCGGTGTAGAGATGGCGCGGCGCCGGGATCGGCGTCTCCTCGTCGACCGCCTGCTCGGGGCAGTCGCTGTAGACCCAGGTGGTCGAGCCGTAGACGACGCGGCCGACCTTCGCCCGGCAGGCCGCCTCGAGCACGTTGAGCGTGCCGCGCGTGTTGACCTCCTCGGCCAGGACCGGGTCGGCGAGGACGTGGGAGACGTCGGCGACGGCGGCCAGGTGGATCACGGCGTCGCAGTCGCGCATCGCCAGGTCGAGGTTGGCCGGGTCGGTGATGCTGCCGGTGAAGGTCTCGACTTCGAGCGGGGAGTGGTAGGGCGAGGCGCTGAGATCGAAGATCCGCGGTGTGTGGCCGTCGCGCATCAGGCGGTCGACCACGTGCGAGCCGATGAAGCCGCCGCCGCCGGTAACCAGGACTCTCATGCTGCCTCCTTGGGGAGAGCGTCCTCGCGGCTCTCGGGTCGGTAGTAGAGCGGCACGCACCAGTGATTCCGTGCCACCCAATCGGTGTTGGGGAGGTCGTCGTCGCGGCCCATGATCCGGTGGCACGGCTCTTCATAGACGCGGCCCGTCGACTTCTCGATCTCGTCGAAGACGATGTACTTGTAGAGGCCGGAAGACATCCCCTCGGGCAGCTCCAGCCGCCCCGGGTGCAGCGGGTCGAGGTGCTCGCGCGCGTAGGCGTTCTTCCAGGCGACGATCTCCTCCATGCGCTCGGCCTGGACCAGGCCGAGCGCGGCGGTGAACTCGCTCATCCGGAAGTTGAGCCCGTCGACCTCGTGCTCGAACTTGCCGTAGTTGCGGAACTTGCGCGCGAACTCGACCAGCTCCGGGTCGGCGGAGACGAGCACGCCGCCCTCGCCGGTGGAGACGGTCTTCGTCGCGTAGAGCGAGTAGACGCCGGCGTCGCCGTAGGCGCCCGGGCGACGATCGCCCCATTGCGCCCCGTGCGCGTGAGCGCAGTCCTCGAGCAGGAAGATGTCCCGCTCCCGGCAATAGGCGGCGATCCGCTCGGAGTCGAAGGCGATGTGGCCGCCGATGTGGACGAGGATCGCGGCCTTCGGCTTGTGGCGCTCGGCCTTGCGCTCGAAGTCCTCGAAGGACATGCAGAGGTCGGCGCGGTTGCAGTCGACGAACTCGACCTCGGCGCCGGCGCCGATCGCCGCCAGCGGCGTCGCCATGAAGGTGTTGGAGGGGCAGAGCACGGTCTCTCCGCGGACGCCGGCGAACTCGAGCGCGGCGAGCGCGCCGCCGGCCCAGCTGGAGAGCCCGACAGCGGGCAATCCGTTCCACTGCGACCAGCGCTGCTCGAAGGCCTCCAGCATCCTGCCCTCCGACCACTGCTCGGAATCGAGCACCTCGGTCCACAGCTCGAAAAGCCGGGCACGGTCACGGTGGTCGAACCCGATCGCGAAGCGGCTCGCGTCGAGCGCTGAACTGGCTGGAGAGGGCACGGCGCGGCGCAGGCTACCAGCGAATCCGGTCAGCTATCTAAATTTGCGCTCAATCCCGATTCGCGCTCTCGATCACCGCGCCTACGGTCTTCGAGCCCGCGAGGAGCACCGTCCCGGCGATCGCCAGAGCCACGGAGGCAACCAGCGCGGCGCCGCCGAGCGGCGTCCCGCCCCAGCTCTCGCCGAAGATCAGCGGCGCCAGCAGCACCGGGACGACGATCTGCACGGCGAACATCGCCGGCGCGACCCGCGTCGCCGGACGGCTCTGCAGGGCGCTCATCTCGCTCAGCAGGGCGAGCCCCTCCGAAGCGGCGGCGCTGGCCAACCAGGCGAGCGCGACGAGGAGCGCGCCGGCGGCGAGCTCGTCGGTGAGCAGCTTGCTGGCGATCGCCGTCCACGCATACCCGCAGCCGGCGCTGAGCACCGCCCCGACCCCGACCGCCCGCGCCCATCCGACATTCACCCCCCCAGGGTGTGGTGAATGTCGGATGCGTGCGCGCAGCACGTAGGGCGCGGCGATGGGAAGCGCGACCAGAAGGAGCGCCAGCGCGATCGCCGTGGCGCCCGCGTGGTCGGTCGTCCGCTCCGGCGCTGCCCAGGCGACGCCGGCGACCCCGAGGACGATCGCGGCCACCGCCACCAGCTCGCGCACACCCGGCGACTCGTCCAGTCGGGTCACGCCGAGCCAGAGCAGCAAGATCAGCCCGCTCGCCAGACACGGCTGCACCACGGTCAGCGGCGCCAGCAGCAGGGCGACGATCTCCAGCGGCCAGCCCAGCAGCCCGAGCCCCGTCGCCCCCAGCCACCGCCGGTTGCGAACCAACCTGCCGATCAGCGACAAGCGCAGCGAATGCTCCTCGGGAACCCGCCGCGCCTCCAACGCCTGCAGCGCGATCGAGGTGTTGTAGAGCAGCGAGGCCCCGACCGCCGCGACTATCCCCAGCGCCAGCACGCCGGAGAAGCTACTGCGCGCCTCCGGCGCCTAACGCGACAGGATGAGCTCTTCGCGCTTACGGCGCTTCTCCAGCTCGGCGTGGCGCATGAGAACCAGCGAGGAGACGTAGCCACCGAGTGCCGCCCCGATGAAAATCGTGAGGCCATAAGCAGTTCCGCTCGCGTGGGTCAGCGCCAGAACGACACCGGCGATGCCACCCACCACGCAGGCGCCGACGAACAGGAGAATTTGTACTTTGGATTCGCTCATCTTGGCTCCAACCCCGCTATGACAACAAGTTAACAGATACAGACAACACAACTACGGTGATCGCCAAGCCCATCCCGATCAACCCGCCCAGCGTGGTGTCGCGCCTGAGCTCCGAGTCCGGCTTGCCGGAGAGGCTCGGTCCGGCATGTCCGAGAAATCCACCGACGGCGATGCTCCCGGCCAACAGGCCGACGAGGGTCGCCGACTGGCCCAGTAGATGGCTTCCGAGCATGTCCCGACCGTAGGCGGACGAGACGCGCATGTGGCGCGCGGATCGCGCCGGTGGTGGAACCGCTTCGCTACGTCTCTTGGTACAGCGGCCCGTCGCCGCCCTCGGGCAGGGTGAGGCGGCCGCCCTTGGCGGTGATCGCGCCGCACTGGACGCAGTTGGAGGCGGTGACGTGGACGTCGACCTCGGCAGCGCCGTTCTCGAGCTGCTCGTCGGGGATCTCGTAGACCTGGGCGGGGCACATCGAGACCCACGTCTGGGCCAGCTCGCGGGGCACCTTGGTCTGGATGCGGACGTGGTTGGGCGCGTCGTCGCGGGTCGCGTTGCCCGAGAGGAAGACCGAATCGAGCTTGTTGAAGGTGACCTCGTTGTCGGGCTTGGGATAGCGCTTGGAGGCGGTGCCGATCGTCATCGCCGGCTCGGCGTTGTCCTCGACCACCATATGGCCGGGCGGGAAGTTGCCTTTGCTGGCGACGAGCATGTTGGCGACGATGCCGCCGCGGATCAGCCCCTTGGTCAGCGGCTGCTTCATGTTGCGCGACTTGTAGAGGTCCTTCTCGATCACCGAGTTGCGGATCGCCTCGTCGTAGCTTTCGAAGTTGACCGAGTCGATGTCCTTCTTCAGCGACTCGACGATCGCTTCCGCCGCGTACATCCCGGCGTGCATCGCGTAGTGGACACCGGCGAGTTCGGCGATGTTGACCATCCCGGCGGCATCGCCGGCGACCAGCATGCCGGGCACCGAGAAGCGCTTCGGCAGCGACCAGTAGCCGCCCGAGGGGATCGTCTTCGCTCCCCAGCCGACTCGCTTGCCGCCCTCGATGATCTTGGCGATGAAGGGGTGTTGCTTGAAGCGCTGCAGCTCGTCGTGGACCGAGAAGGTCGCGTCGGTGTAGTCGAGGCCGACGACGAGGCCGAAGCAGACCTTGTCCTCGCCCATCGGGTAGATGAAGCTGCCGCCGGCCTCCTTGTATTTCGCGCCCCAGCGCAGCGGCCAGCCGAGCGTGTGGATCACGCGGTCGAGCGGCTTCGGCACCTCCCAGACCTCCTTGACCCCGAGCTCCCAGGCCTGCGGGTCGCTGCCCTCGGTCATGCCGAAGTAGTCGAAAGCGGAGTAGGTGAGGTGGCCGATCGTGCCCTCTGCCAGCACCGTCGCCTTGGCGACGACGTCGGAGCCGGGCTCGAAGTTGCCGAGCTCTTCGCCGTCCTTGCCGCGACCGCGGTCGCCCGAGCGCACCCCCTTGACGATCCGGTCCTCGACCAGCAGCTTGGTCGCGGCGGTCTCGGAGAGGATGTAGACGCCGGCTTCTTCGGCTTTGTCGGCGAGGAAGCGGCCCAGTTTGGAGACCGACATCGTGTAGGTCCCCTCTTTGCGGAAGTTGGGCGGCGGCGGCTTCAGCGGGATCGCCGCCTTGGAGGTGAGGAAGTAGGTCGCGTCCTTGGTCACCTCCTGGTAGACGGAGGGCCAGTCGCCGGGGTCCATATCCGGGAACAGCCGCGTCATCGCCGAGGGGTCGACGTTGGCGCCGGAGAGCAGGTGGGCGCCGGAGACTTTGCCCTTCTCGATCACCGCCACCGGGACTTCGCCGAGCTTCTCGGTCAGCTCCGGCTCGTCCTCGAGCAGCTGCATCAGTTTGTTGGCGCAGGCGAGGCCCGCCGGGCCGCCGCCGACGATCGCCACCCCGACCTCGATCCTGTCGTCGACCGGGTCGGTCGGCGGGCCGATCACGTCGGCGGAGTCGAAGGGCGGCGGGAAATCGATCGGCTTTACGGCGGGCATCGCTTGCTCCTTTGTCGCGGACGAGGGTGGGACCGAGCCTGGGGCTCAGCCCCCCCTCTTCGCCTTGATCGCCTCGGTCAGCTTGGGCACGATCTTGTGCAGGTCGCCGACCACGCCGAGATCCGAGAACTCGAAGATCGGCGCGTTCTGGTCCTTGTTGATCGCGAGGATGTTCTCCGAGTTCTGCATCCCGACCTTGTGCTGGATCGCGCCGGAGATGCCGGCGGCCAGGTAGAGCTTCGGCGCGACCGTCTTGCCGGTCTGGCCGATCTGGGCCGCGTAGGGGTACCAGCCGGCGTCGACCACGGCGCGGGTCGCGGCAACCGCACCGCCCATCGCCTCGGCCAGCTCCTCGCACTGCTTGAACCCGTCCGCGGCGCCCAGCCCGCGACCGCCGCCGACGAGGATCTCGGCGTCCTCGATGTTGACGTCGGCGCCGCGCTGCTCGCCGCGCTGGACCATCTTCGCCTTGGTCGACCAGGGCGAGAGCTCGACCTCGACGTCGACGACCTCGGCCGTGCCACCGGTCTCCTTGGCGTCGAAGGCGTTGAGCCGGCCGATGATGATGCCGGGCTCGGAGACGTAGCCGACGTCGGCCACCTGGGAGTCCTGCAGGATCGGGCGCTCGGCGACGAGCTTGCCGTCCTGCACCTTGACCGCCGTGACCTCCATCGTCACACCGGCGCCCAGGCGAGCGGTGAGCCCGGCGCCGATCTCGAAGCCGAGCAGGCCGCCGCCGAAGAGGGCGTAGGAGAAGCCCTCGTCCTGGATCACCTTGGCCATCGCGTCGACGATCGGCTGGGCGAGGCCCTCGGGCACGCTCTTGGCCCGGTAGACCTTGGCCGCACCCCAGTTGCCGAGCGAGGCGCAGGCGTCGTCGGCGACGTCGCCGACGACCAGCGCGGCAGCCTCGCCGCCGACTTCGCCGGCCAGCTTGGCCGCCTCGGAGATCGCCCCGAGCGAGTTCTTGTTGAAGTTGCCCTCGTCGTCGTGGAGGGCGTAAGTCAGGATGCCTGCCATCTAGATCAGCTTCCTCTCGTCGAGCCAAGCGACGATCTTTTCGACCGTCTCGTTGGTGTCCTCGTCCTCGATGATTTCGCCGGCCTCCTTGGCGGGCGGCGGGTTCAGCGCCAGCACGCTCGTCTTCGAGCCTGCCTCGCCGACCATGCCGGCGTCGATGCCGACATCGCCGGTCGCCTTGCCGTCGAGCGGTTTTTTCTTCGCCCCCATGATCGCTTTGAGGCTCGGGTAGCGCGGCTCGTTGATCGCGTCGCCGACGCTGATCACGGCCGGCAGCTCGACCTCGACCGTGTCGTAGCCGTACTCGGCCTGGCGCTCGCAGCGCAGCTTGCCATCGGCGACGTCGATCTTGATCACCTGCGTCAGCGAGGGCATCTGCAGGTGGTCGGCGACGACGGCGCCGATCGTGTAGCACTCGCCGTCATCGGACTGCTGGCCGAGCAGGACCAGGTCCGGGCTCTCGGACTCGAGCACCTTCGCCAGCGAGTAGCCGGTGGCGCAGACGTCGGAGCCGGACAGCGCGTCGTCGGAGAGGTGCACCGAGCGGTCGGCGCCGAGCGCGACCGCCTTGTGCAGGGCGCGGACCGCGGAGTCGGGGCCCATCGTCACCGCGACGACCTCCTCGACCGGGATCGCACCGCCCTCCTTGATCTGCATGGCGGCCTCGATTGCATGGGTGTCGAAGGGGTTGAGGTTTTTCTCGCCGCTACGGTCCAAGCGCATCGTTCCGGGGTCGATGCGCTTCTGGACGGCGGCGTCCGGAACCTCCTTGACCAGGACGCAGATCTTCAACTTTCAAGCCTCCTTGGCTGTTGCTTCAGGCTGTTGACTGACCAGTCAATCAGTCTATCTATACACGTGGACATGTGACGTTTGGCGTGACCTCGATCACGCTTCGGACGGCCGCGAGCGACCTTCCGGTCAAGCTTCTTCCCGCTCGTGGCGCTCTTCGGCGCCGCTGCGGATGAAATCGACGATCTCGTCGGTGCCCGCGCCGGGCGTGAACACGGCGGCGACGCCGAGCTCCTTCAGCTCGGGGATGTCCTCGGCGGGGATCGTCCCCCCCACCGTGACCAGCACGTCCTCGACCCCCTGCTCCTTCAACAGCGCGACAACCTTGGGCACCAGCGTCATGTGGGCGCCGGAAAGGATCGAGAGGCCGACCGCGTCGGCGTCCTCCTGGATCACGGTCTCGGCGATCTGCTCCGGCGTCTGGTGCAGGCCGGTGTAGATCACCTCCATGCCCGCGTCGCGCAGCGCCCGGGCGATGATCTTGGCGCCGCGGTCGTGCCCGTCCAGGCCGGGCTTGGCGACGACGACGCGGATCTTGCGGGCGATTGCTGCCTCCATTGCGGCCGGGAGATTAGACGACCGGGGGGAGAAATCGCTTCGCTGAACCCTTTACCACCGAATGCGTGGGTCAAATGACCACTCGTGGGATGGACGCGAACGGGATACGGCGATCTGGGCCCTGGTGAGGCGGCAGCACGGCGCGATCGCCCGGCGGCAGCTCCTCGAGCTGGGCCTCACCCCGCGCCGGATCGAGCGACGGATCGCCTCCGGACGACTCCACCCCATGTGGCGCGGCATATACGCGGTGGGGCGGCCCCTGCTGGATAGTCGTGGGCGCTGGATGGCCGCGGTGCTCGCCTGCGGGCCGGATGCGGCGCTGAGCCACGGCAGCGCGGCAGCGCTGTGGGGGTTTGGAGCCGAGCCGGGCTCCAGGATCGAAATCTCCGTGCCGTCGGGGAAGCGTCGTAGCCGACCGCATGGGATCCGGGTCCATCGGCGTGCGGAGGCGATCCTCGGCGACATCACCGTCCACGAAGGGATTCCGCTCACCTCGCCCGTGCGCACGCTGATCGATCAGGCGACGCGACTGAGGCCGATGCAGCTCGAGCGCGCCGTCAACGAGGCGGACAAGCTCGACCGGGTGAGAGCGGAAGCGCTGCATGCGTCGCTCGACGCCTATCGCGGACAACCTGGGGTGGCGCCCCTGCGAAAGCTCCTCGACCCCCTCGCCTTCCGACTCAGCGACTCCAAGCTGGAGCAGCTGATGAGGCCCTTGGCACATGCGGTCGGCCTTCCGGCGCCGGAGACGAAAGCGTGGGTCAACGGATACGAAGTCGACTTCTTCTGGCCCGAGCTAGGAATCGTGGTCGAGGCGGACGGGCTGAAATACCACCGCACCGCATCCCAGCAAAGGCGCGGCTTGGAACGCGATCAGGCGCATCTCGCGGCCGGCATGTGGCCTCTGCGCTTCTCCCACTGGCAGATCAAGCGCGAATCGGCTCACGTGCGGCGCGTCCTCCGCAGCGCCGTTGCCCGGGCCAAAGCAACCCGACAAGCGTTTGGCTGAACCCTTTACCACCGAATCCGGGGGCAAAGTGACCACTCGCGGGGCGACGGCGGGCACAAGAGGACGCGGCGCGGGATTTAGAAGACCGGGGACTCGGTGTAGGTGCCGAAGACCTCTTGCAGCGCCGAGACCATCTCGCCCTCGGTGGCGCGGGCGCGGGCGGCCTCGATGATCGGCGGCATCAGGTTCGCGTCGGTGGCGGCGGCGCGCTTCAGCTCGACCAGGGCGCGCTCGACCGCGGCGCCGTCGCGGCGGGCGCGGGTCGTGGCGAGGCGATCGGCCTGCTTGCGTTCGAGCGCCGGGTCGATGCGCAGGATCGGCGTCTCGGCCTCGTCCTCCTGGACGAAGTCGTTGACGCCGACGACGATCCGCTGCCGCTCGTCGACTTCGCGCTGGTAGGTGAAGGCGGCGTCGGCGATCTCGCGCTGGGGGAAGTTGCGCCGGATCGCCTCGACCATCCCCCCCAGCTCGTCGATGCGGGCGAAGTAGTCGTAGGCGGCCGCCTCCATCTCGTCGGTCAGCTTCTCGACGAACCAGGAGCCGCCGAGGGGGTCGGGCGTGTTGGCGACGCCTGATTCGAAGGCGATCACCTGCTGGGTGCGCAGCGCCACCCGCACCGCCTCCTCGGTCGGCAGCGCGAGTGCCTCGTCGAAGGAGTTGGTGTGCAGCGACTGGGTGCCGCCGAGCACCGCCGCCAGCGCCTCCAGCGAGGTGCGCACGACGTTGTTCAGCGGCTGCTGCGCGGTCAGCGAGACCCCCGCGGTCTGGGCGTGGAAGCGCAGCCGCATCGACTCCTCGCGCTTGGCGCCGTAGGTCTCGCGCAGCTCGCGCGCCCAGATGCGGCGCGCCGCGCGGTACTTGGCGATCTCCTCGAAGAAGTCGACGTGGGCGTTGAAGAAGAAGGAGAGCCGCGGGGCGAAGTCGTCGACGTCGAGGCCGCGCTCGAGCGCCCGCTCGACGTAGGTGAAGCCGTCCTTGAGCGTGAAGGCGAGCTCCTGCTGGGCGGTCGAGCCGGCCTCGCGGATGTGGTAGCCGGAGATCGAGACCGGGTGCCAGCGCGGCATCTCCTGCGAGCACCACTCGATCATGTCGGTGACCAGGCGCATCGCCGGCTCGATCGGGAAGCACCACTCTTTCTGCGCGATGTACTCCTTGAGGATGTCGGTCTGGATCGTGCCGCCGAGCTTGTCCGCCGAGACCCCCTGCCGCTCGCCAACGAGCACGTAGAAGGCGAGCAGGATCGCCGCCGGCGCGTTGATCGTCATCGACGTGGTGACCCCTCCGAGCGGGATGCCGTCGAAGAGCTGTTCCATGTCGTCGAGGCTGTCGACGGCGACGCCCTCGCGCCCGACCTCGCCGAGGCTGCGCGCGTGGTCGGAGTCGTAGCCCATCAGCGTCGGCATGTCGAAGGCGGTCGAGAGCCCGGTCTGGCCGTGGTCGAGCAGGTAGTGGAAGCGCTCGTTGGTCTCTTCGACCGTGCCGAAGCCCGCGAACTGGCGCATCGTCCACAACCGCCCCCGGTACATCGACTCGTACGGCCCGCGGGTAAAGGGGTAGGCGCCCGGCCGGCCGATCGTCTCCTCAGGGTCGCCCGGCGCGTGCTCGGGCCCGTAGAGCGGCGCGATCTGGTGGCCCGACATCGTCTTGAACCCGGCCTCGCGCTCTTCCAGCGGCCTTTGCCGCGGCTCCGTCGCCATGCGCACAGTCTAGGCGTCGCATCTCCACCGCGGACTCGGCGCCGGGAGCCATGCGCATATGGGACCGCAATGCTCCCAACGCAGAAATGCCGACGCACGGGCTGCGGGTTTTCCACCCGAAGACGGCGCCTCGGCACGGACGCCGTGGCGTCACCGCGGTGAGACCGTTCGTCTGGTCCTGAAACCGACTACGCGGAGGTGTCAAAGTGCGCAGAGGATTGGAGATAGGTGGAGTGGTCGCAGCGATCGTGCTGATCGTCTTCGGCATCGCGGCGATCGTCCTGGGGGCAAACGGCAAGGACACCGTCTCGACCGAACTGAACCGGCAGAACATCGTCGGAACCCCCGACATGACGCCGTCGGCTATCGCCGGCGAGGCCAGGGAAGCGGGACTGAAGAACGTCGCCCTGCCAACCTGCAACGTGGCTGAAAAGCCGATCGACAGCGGCAGCCGCGCCCGCTGCTTCGCCGACTACATGCGCATCCACGCGCTGGAGGCGACCGGCGGCTACACCTACGCCGAAATGGGCCAGTTCGAAGCCAAGGCGAACACGCCGAAGGGCGAACTCTTGCCGGGTGGCGGTACGAGCAACGAAGAGTTTGCGGCGACCGATCCGGAAAGCGGGGAACCGGTCGAAAACAGCGCCCGCGAAGTCTGGGTCACCGAGACCGCCCTCTCGACCGCGCTCAACGCCAGCTACATGGCCGACCAGATGGGCCTTTTCGGGATCGTGGTGGGCATCGCCCTGCTGCTGAGCGGAATCGGCTTCCTCGTCCTCGTCGCCGGCGGCTCGGTCCGCGACCCGGACTCGATCCTCAAGTTCCTGCGCGCCCACAAGCCGCACGTCGGGCACCAGGGCGAGGCGACCCCCCAGCACTGACCACCGGCCGCGCGCTAGCGACGAACCGGAAAGCGGCGAGGCGGCGGTTTGCGCCTCGCCGCCGCTATGCGCGAGGCGCCGAAGCCGGCGAAAGTCGCCAGGGCAGTCACGCTGAGGGCGACGAGGCGGCGGCCGAGGCGCTCGAAGCGCATCGTCTGCCAGCCTTCCTCGCGGGCGATCTCGGCCAGCGGGGGATCGGGATTGACGGCGACCGGGTGACCGACCGCGCGCAGCATCGGCAGGTCCGAGAGCGAGTCCGAGTAGGCGTAGGACTCGGCCAGATCGATGCCGTGCCCGGCGGCGAAAGCCTCCATCGCCTCGACCTTGCCCGGGCCGTAGACGAACGGACCGTCGAAGCGGCCGGTGAAGGCGCCCTCCCCGTCGACCTCGTAGCGGGTGCCGATGCCGCCGTCCATGCCGAGCACCGCGGCGAGCGGCTCGACCACGCCGTTGCCCGCTGCGCTGACGATGAAGGTGGCGCGACCGGCGTCCTGGTGGGCGTAGACCTCGTCGAGCATCTGCGGGTAGACGCGCGGCAGGATCGCCGCCATCACCTCGGGGTTCATCCGCTCGATCGAGCGCGCCGGCACGCCGGAGATCAACTCCTGGGCGACCCGCAGCACCTCCTTGGTGCGCTCGTCGGTCGTGCCGCGCAGGCGGTAGCGCAGGTGCTCCACCGCCCAGCTCGCCAGCTGGCGCCGGCCGACGATCCCGTGGCGCGCCGCGACACGGGCGAACTGCATCCCCGACGAGCCGGCCATCAGGGTCTTGTCCAGGTCGAAGAAGGCAGCGGCGCGCTGCAAAGGCTCAGACCTCGATGACTATCGCGTCGCCCTGGCCGCCGCCGGAGCAGATCGCCGCGACGCCGAGGCCGCCGCCGCGGCGGCCGAGCTCGTGCACGAGGCTGCCGACGATGCGCGCGCCGGAGGCGCCGATCGGATGGCCGAGGGCGATCGCGCCGCCGTTGACGTTGACCTTGTCCTCGTCGACGCCGAGCATCCGCATCGAGTTGAGCGCGACCGAGGCGAAGGCCTCGTTGATCTCCCAGAGGTCGACGTCCTCGGGGCTCTTGCCGATCTTCTCGAGCGCCTGCTTGGCGGCGTTGGCGGGGGTCTTCGCCAGATAGGGGAAGTCGTCGGCGACGGTGCCGTAGGAGAGGACTCGGGCCAGCACGGTGCTGCCTTCCTTGTCCGCCCACTCGTCCGAGGCGACGACGATCGCCCCGGCGCCGTCGTTGACCCCCGGCGCGTTGCCGGCGGTGTGGGTGGCGTCCTCGCCGCCGATCGCGCGCAGCCCGGCCAGCGTCTCGACGGTGGTCTCCGGCCGGATCGCCTCGTCGGCCTCGATCGTGTTTTCGCCCTTGCGCGACTTGACGGTGACGCCGACGATCTCGTCGGCAAGCCGGCCGGCGTCGGTCGCCTCGGCGGCGAGCCGGTGCGAGCGCTCGGCGAATTTGTCCATGTCGGCGCGGGTGATCTCGAGCTCGTTGGAGACCTCGCTCGCCTCGTTGATCATCTGCTTTTCGGTGAAGGGGTTGGTGAGGCCGTCGTGGACCATGGCGTCGATCGTCTCGACGTGACCCATGCGGTAGCCGAAGCGGGCGCCGGGAAGCAGGTGCGGCGCGCCGCTCATCGACTCCATGCCGCCGGTGACGGCGACGTCGGCGTCGCCCGCGCGGATCGCCATGTCGGCGATGCCGAGCGAGCGCATGCCCGAGGCGCAGACCTTGTTGATCGTCTCCGAGGGCACCTCCTTGGGAATGCCGCCCTTGATCTGGGCCTGGCGCGAGGGGATCTGGCCCTGGCCGGCCTGCAGGACCTGGCCGAAGACGACCTGCTGGACCTGTTCCGGATCGACTCCCGAGCGGTCCAGAGCAGCCTCGATCGCGTGGCCGCCGAGGTCGGTGGCGTCGAGCGAGGAGAGGGTGCCGCCCATCTTGCCGAAGGGCGTGCGGGCAGTTCCGAGAATGACGGTGCTGGGCATCTTGACGGCCTTTCTGTCGTTTCTTGTGCCGGGTCTCGGCTCGGACAGGGCCGTATGGCCCTACCAGGGACGATAGCGGGAGCGGCGCGCGAGTTGTGGGCCGTCGGTCACGCAAAGCGCGATCGGGAACCGCGCGATTCCGAGCTCGTAGACTCCCCGGCCGTGAAGATCGAGGTCCGCCAGATCAAGCCGGGCGAAGTCGATGCCGATCTGCTCGTCGTCGGCCTCTTCGAGGACGGGGAGCTGTCCACCGAGCTCGCCGGCACGGCCGGCGCCGCCGACGCCAAGGGCGGCTTCGAAAAGCTGGCCCTGCTCCGCCCCGCACGGCCGGCGCGAGTGCTCGTGGTCGGACTCGGCAAGCGCGAGAAGTGCGATGCGGAGCGGCTGAGGCTCGCCGCCGCCCTCGCCGCGAAGGAGGCGGGCAAGCTCGAGACCGCCTCGCTCGCCTGGCTGCTTCCCGAATCCGACGATGCATCGGCAAGCGCCGCGGCGATCGTCACCGGCATGATCCTCGCCGACTACCGCTTCGACCGCTTCCGCAGCAGCGACCCGAGCGCGCCTTCCCCGCCCCGGATCGAGTCGCTCGCCCTGATCGGGGAGGCCGGCATCGCCGCGGCCGCCGAGGCCGCCCGCATCTGCGCCGAGGCGCAGAACCGCGCCCGCGACCTGCAGAGCCTCCCGTCCAACGTCGCCACCCCGTCCTTCCTCGCCCGGCGGGCCGAAGAGCTCGCCTCCCGGCACGACGCGGTCAGCGCCGAGGTGCTCGGCCGCGAGGAGATCGCGGCCAAGGCGATGGGCGGGCTCGTAGCCGTCAGCCAGGGCAGCGCCGAGGAGCCGAAGCTGATCGTGCTGCGCTACGAGGGCGGCGGCGAGGCCCCGACGCTCGGCTTCGTCGGCAAGGGAGTCACCTTCGACACGGGCGGGATCTCGCTGAAGCCCTCGGCCTCGATGCACGAGATGAAGATGGACATGTCGGGCGCCGCGGCTGTCCTCGAGGCGGTCGGCGCAATCGCCGAGCTCGGCTTGGCGCTGAACCTGGTCGCCGTCGTCCCCTCGACCGAGAACATGCCGTCGGGCACGGCGATCAAGCCGGGTGACGTGATCACGCAATACAACGGCAAGACGGTCGAGGTCAACAACACCGACGCGGAGGGCCGGCTGATCCTCGCCGACGCCCTCGCCTATGCGGCCGAGCTCGGCGCCGAGCGGATCGTCGATCTGGCGACGCTGACCGGCGCGGTGCTGATGGCGCTCGGCTCGACCTACGCCGCGGTGATCTCCAACGACGACGACCTCGCCGCCGAGGTCGAGCGGGCGGGCAGGACGACCGGCGAGCTGGTCTGGCGCCTTCCCCTCCATCCCGAGTACAAGGACCTGACGCGGGGCACCGTCGCCGACCTCACCAACGCCTCGGCGAAGCGCAAGGCGGGCACGATCTACGCCGGCTCCTTCCTGGAGGAGTTCGTCGGCGAGACCCCCTGGGCCCACGTCGACATCGCCGGCACCGCCTGGGACGTCGGCCGCGCCTACACCGGCAGCGACGCCAGCGGCTTCGGCGTCCGCCTCCTGGTCGAGCTGGCCCGCGAGCTCTCCGGCTGAGTCGCCGGGTAGTGCAGGTCGGCGGCGATCTCCTCTTGCGAGATCGAGATCCGTGGGGCCCTGGGCCGGTGACTCCTGTGGCGGTGGATCAGCCTCATCGTGCGCCTCCAATCGGCTTGGTTGCTTCAAGCAACCGTTGTCACAGGGACCCTAGCCGACTCGGTTGCTTGATGCAACCTTGTGTGCGAAGATCGCTTTGATGTTGCGTGCCGACTATCCGGGCCAGGTCTGCTCGATCGCCAAGGCGCTCGAGGTGGTCGGCGAGCGCTGGACGCTGCTGATCGTGCGCGACGTGATGCTCGGGCACCGTCGCTTCGGCGAGCTGCAGGGCAGCCTCGGCGTCGCCCGCAACGTGCTCTCGGCGCGACTGCAGCGGCTGGTCGAGGAGGACATCCTGGAGCGCCGTCCCTACCAGTCGAGCCCCGAGCGCTACGAGTACTTCCTCACCGAGAAGGGCCTCGACCTCTGGCCCGCGCTCGTAGCGCTGCAGGCTTGGGGCGACCGACACTCGCCGGAGCCCGACGGCCCGCCGCTGCTGATCGTCCACAAGGAGTGCGGCGGCGAGGTCAGCGACCGCGGCATTTGCGAGCGCTGCGGCGAGCGGCTGCACGCCCGGGACGCCCGCGCCCTGCCCGGCCCCGGCGTAAGCGGCGAAGCGCTCACCGCCGCGGCACACAGCCGATAGAACGATTTGGGGTCTGTAGGTCCCCAAATGCTTCAATCAACCATGACGGATTCGGTCAGAGACCAGGAGGAGTGAGATGGCGACGGCGGCTGAGGTTCAGGCGAAGGAAAAGATCTTCATCGGCGGCGAATGGGTCGCGCCGCAGGGCGCCGAGACGCTCGAGGTGGTCAACGCGACCACCGAGGAGGTGATGGCGACGATCCCGGCCTGCACGGCGGCCGACGCCGACCTCGCGGTGCGGGCCGCCCGCGACGCCTTCGATTCCTGGTCGCAGACCTCGCGCGAGGAGCGCGCCGGCTACCTCTCGGCGATCGCCGCCGGGCTCGGCGAGCGCTCCGAGGAGATCGCGGCGACGATCTCCCAGGAGCTGGGGATGCCGATCAAGCTCAGCCAGATGATCCAGGTCGGCCTTCCCATCGGCCAGTTCGCGGCGATGCCGGGGCTGATGGAGGAAGTCGCCTGGGAAGAGGAGATCGGCAACTCGCGCGTGCTGCGCGAGCCCGTGGGCGTGCTCGGCGCGATCACCCCCTGGAACTACCCGCTGAACCAGATCGCCGCGAAGGTGGCGCCGGCGCTGGCCGCCGGCTGCACCGTCGTGCTCAAGCCGAGCGAGGTGGTCCCGCTCAACGCCTTCATCCTCGCCGAGGTGATCGATGCCGCCGGCCTGCCCGCGGGCGCCTTCAACCTCGTCACCGGCACCGGCCCCGTGGTCGGCGAGGCGATCGCCGGCCACCCCGGCGTCGACATGGTCTCCTTCACCGGCTCGACCCGCGCCGGGCGGCGCGTCTCCGAGCTCGCCTCGGCCACCGTCAAGCCGGTGGCGATGGAGCTCGGCGGCAAGTCGCCCAACGTGATCCTCGACGACGCCGACCTCTCGCAGGCGATCCCCGACGGCGTCGCCAAGTGCTACCTCAACTCGGGCCAGACCTGCAGCGCCCTGACCCGCATGCTGGTGCCGCGCGAGAAGCTGGCCGAAGCCGAGGAGATCGCCAAGTCGGCCGCGGAGAGCTTCACGCCGGGAGACCCCTTCGAGGGCTCGACCAGGCTCGGCCCGCTGGTCTCCGAGGTGCAGCGCGAGCGCGTCCGCGGCTACATCGAGAAGGGCGAGGCCGAAGGGGCGAAGCTGGTGACCGGCGGAGCAGCGCCCCCCGAGGGTCTGGAGAGCGGCTACTTCGTCCGCCCCACCGTCTTCTCCGAGGTGACGCCCGAGATGACGATCGCCCAGGAGGAGATCTTCGGCCCGGTGCTCGTGATCCAGCCCTACGACGACGAGGACGACGCGGTGCGGATCGCCAACGACACCGTCTACGGACTCGCCGGCGGCGTCTGGTCGGGCGACCGGGAGCGCGCGATCTCCGTCGCCAAGCGGATCCGCACCGGCCAGATCGAGATCAACGGCGGGGCGTTCAACCCACTGGCGCCGTTCGGTGGCTACAAGCAGTCGGGGCACGGCCGCGAGAACGGCCGCTACGCGATCGAGGAGCTGCTGCAGATCAAGAGCCTGCAGCTGTAGGGGTCGGCTCAGCAGCCGAGCTGGCGTGCGATCACCATCTGCTGGACCTCGTCGGTGCCCTCGCCGATGGTGAGGATCTTCGCGTCCCGGTAGAAGCGGCAGACGGGGTACTCCTCGACGTAGCCGTAACCGCCGTGGATCTGCACGGCCTCCTCGGTGGCGCGCACGGCGAGGCGGCCGGTGATCAGCTTCGCCTGTGCCGCGGTCAGCGTGAACGACTGGCCGGCGTCCTTCTCCAGCGCGGCGCGCCAGGTGAGTAGGCGGGCCGCCTCGATCTGCGCCGAGAGGTCGGCGATCTTCGCCTGAATCGACTGGAATTTCGAGATCGCCTGGCCGAAGGCCTGGCGCTCCTTGGCGTAGGAGATCGCCTCGTCGAGGGCGCCCTGGGCGAGCCCGACGCCCATCGCGGCGACGCCGATCCGGCCGCCGTCGAGGATGTGGAGGAAGTTCTTGAAGCCGTCGCCGCGGCGGCCGAGCAGGTTTGCCTCGGGCACCCGGCAGCCCTCGAAGCTGAGCGGGCGCGTGTCGGAGGCGTTCCAGCCCATCTTGCGGTACGGCTCGCCGGCCTCGTAG
The DNA here is from genome assembly GCA_035712345.1 of Solirubrobacterales bacterium. Classification (GTDB taxonomy): domain Bacteria; phylum Actinomycetota; class Thermoleophilia; order Solirubrobacterales; family 70-9; genus VRUE01. Next base: position 11,580 of record DASTAY010000053.1, on the reverse strand, counting down.
CCGGGCGTGCCGGTGGGCACGATCAGGTTGGAGATCTCCTTGCGCCCGTCGCTTTCGCCCGTGACCGCGGTGATCGAGACGCAGCCCGAGATGTCGGTGCCGGAATTGGTGATGAACTGCTTGGCGCCGTCGATCGTCCACTCGCCGTCCGCCAGCTTCGCCTTGGTCCGCACGTTGCCGGCGTCCGACCCGGCCTCCGGCTCGGTCAGCCCGAAGGAGGCGAGCTTCTGGCCGCTGCAGAGCACCGGCAGCCACTCGTCCTTCTGCTCGTCGCTCCCCCAGAGGTAGATCGGCATCGTGCCCAGCGACGTGTGCGCCGCCATCGTGATGCAGACCGAGGAGTCGACCCGCGCCAGCTCTTCGACCGCCAGCACGTAGGAGAGCGTGTCCGCGCCGCCGCCGCCGTACTCCTGCGGGAACGGGATCCCCATCAGGCCGAGCCCGCCCAGCTTCGCGACGATCTCGTAGGGGAAGGACTTGGTCCGGTCGAGCTCCTCGGCCACGGGCGCGACCTCGGCCCGGGCGAAGTCGCGAACGGTGCCCTGGATCAGCTTCTGCTCGTCGCTCAGCTCGAAGTCCACGCGCGGGAGCCTATTGCGCCTCCAGGGTGAAGCGCACGCGCGTGCCGGGCGTCGCGGGCTCGAGCCAGATGCGGCCGCCGTGGGCCTCGACTATGGCGCGCGAGATCGCCAGGCCGAGGCCGGCGCCGTCCTCCTCGGCGGCCGCATCTGCGCCGCGGTAGAAAGGGTCGAAGGCCCGCCCACCGTCGGTGAGCGAGATGCCGTCGCCGTCGTCGGCGACCTCGACCTCCACCCCGCCCGCCGCGGTCCGCGCCCGCACGGTGACGCTGCCGTCGGCGGGCGTGTGACGGATCGCGTTCTGGATCAGGTTGAAGAGGACGCGCTGCAGCTTCTCGGCGTTGGCGCGCGCGACCAGCTCGCCGGCGGGCAGCTCGGCGGCAAGCGTGACGCCGCGGGCCGCGGCGGGGGCGCGCATCGCCGCGACCGTGTCGCCGACCAGCTCGCGCAGCTCGACCCGGCTCATCGTCCAGGAGATGTCGCCGGCCTCGATCCGCGAGAGCTCGAAGAGGTCGTCGATCAGGGCGCTGAGCGCGGCGACGTGGGTGCGGATCTCGCCCAGGTAGCGGTCGCGCGTCTCCCCCGTCACCACGCCGTCGTCGATCGACTCGACCAGCAGGCGCAGAGAGGCGAGCGGCGTGCGCAGGTCGTGCGAGACCGAGGCGACGAGCCGTCGCCGCGCGGCCTCGACCTCGCGCCGCGAGCGGTCCTCGATCACCAGGCTGGTCGCCAGCCAGGCGGCGAGCGCGCCGCCGCCGACCGCGAGGACGACGAGGGCGATCTGCGGCCAGCCCATCCGGTGCGGCACGGTGACCGCGGCGGCGCCGGCGAGCGCGGCGGCGACGGCTATCGCGAGCGAGCGCCTCACGGCCGCAACCTGTAGCCGACTCCCCAGACCGTCTCGATGAAGCGCGGCTCGGCCGGGTCGTCGCCGAGCTTGGCGCGCAGGCGGCGGACGTGGACGGTGACGGTGCTGGTGTCGGTGAAGAAGGGGTATTCCCAGACCGTCTCCATCAACTGGTCGCGGGTGAAGACCCGGCCGGGGTTGGCGGCGAGGAAGGCGAGCAGGTCGAACTCGCGCTGGGTCAGGGAGAGCTCCTCGCCCGCCAGCGTCACAATGCGTCCGAGCGGATCGATCCGCAACGGACCGTGCTCGATCGGCTCCGGCACGGCCGCCGCGGCCGGCGGGGAGGCGCGGCGCAGCACGGCCTCGATGCGGGCGACCAGCTCGGCCGGGGAGAAGGGCTTGACCACGTAGTCGTCGGCGCCCCGGCGCAGGCCGACCAGGCGGTCGGCCTCCTCCCCGCGGGCGGTGAGCAGGATCACAGCCGCCCGCTCGTCGATCTCCTCGTGCAGGCGGCGCATCGCCTCGATCCCGTCGAAGCCCGGCAACATCACGTCGAGCACGACCAGGTCGGGACGGTGCAGGGTGGCGAGGCGGACCGCCTCGGGCCCGTCGCCGGCGCAGTGGACCTCGAAGCCGGCCCGCTCGATGTAGCGGCTTACGATCTCGACGATCGTCGGCTCGTCGTCGACCACCAGCACGGTGCCGCGCGGCGAATCGCTCACGCCGTCCATCTTGACGACATCGACAGGCGCCGCCTCCTCTGCTCCCGCGGGACCCAGAGAATCAGAGATGGATGGGTCCCGCTCCCGCGTCCGGGGGCGGCTAACCAAACGTGAAGGCATAGCCCATGACTCCGGCTTCGGGGACGAGGCGCAGGGTGCGGCCTTCCACCTTGGGCAGTTCGACCAGGTCGTAGAGGCGCTGCCCGGTGACGGTGAGGACGCCGTCGTGGACGTCGGAGCCGGCAAGGTCGTCGGGGATCGGCTTGCCGTCGAGCAGAACCCGCACGCGGCGGCTCTCGCCGGGCGAGCCGAGCACGAGGTAGACGCGGCGCGCCCCGAAGGAGAGGTCGAGCGCGCCTCCCTCGGCGGTGGCCGACTCCGGCTCGACCTTCCAGCGGCCGCTGTAGGCGAGGTGGTCGGTCGGCGGCGCGGAGGGCTCGCCGAAGTCCTGCGTGCCGGCGGCGATCGGGCCGTTGACGAAGCGGTCGGCACGCAGCGAGCCGAGGTAGCTCTCCGGCGTCGTCACCCCGGCCGAGGCTTCGATTCCCTTCGCCCCCGAGTCGCCTGCCCCGACCGCATGGCCCGATTCGGCCAGAAGCTCGCGGATGATCCGCTCTTTCTCGCCGTATTCGCCCTCGCCGAAGTGCACGTAGCGGACCCGGCCCTCGGCATCGACGAAGTACTCGGCGGGCCAGTATTCGGTGCCGTAGGCGGTGAAGTTGGCGAGGTCGTTGTCCTGGACGACGGGATATTCGATCCCGTTGCGTTCGATCGCTTCTTCGACGTTGCCGGCGTCTTTCTCGAAGGGGAACTCCGGCGAGTGGACGCCGACGATCGTCAGCCCGTCCTTGCGGTAGCGCTTGTCCCAGGCGGTCAGGTAGGGCAGCGTGCGCAGGCAGTTGATGCAGCTGTAGGTCCAGAAGTCGACCAGGACGACCCGGCCGCGCAGCGACCTCAGCGTAATCGGCTTGTCGCCGGGCGTGTTGAACCAGCGCTGGGTGTCGACGAATTCCGGCGCGGCGCCGAGCACCGGGAGGCCGGATCCCTTCCGATTGCCGGCGCCGCCCTCGCTCGGCCCGGAGCTGCCGGTCACCGCCGCTTCCGCCGTCGCCTCCCCCAGGGCGCCGCCGGAGCCGCCGCGCACTTCGACGAGAGCCCTGCGCGCGGCTCCCGTGTCCTCCAGCGACTTCGACGGGTTGACGAGGAAGCTGGGCAGGCTGCTGGCGATCTGGTTCTGGAATTTGACGTCGTAGTTGCCGAGCATCGCCAGCGCGACGACGACCATCACCGCTCCCATCGCGATCTGGAAGCCGCTGCCGCGGCGAGCGAGCGGGGCGATCACGCGGCGACCGCCGAGCATCAGGAAGTAGAGGACGACGGCCGAGCCGAGGCCGTAGCTGAGCGCCACGGCGAGCCGGCCGGCGTTGAACGACTGCGACGCCGAGACCGTGATCACCCCGGCGAGGATCGGCCCGGCGCATGGCGCGTAGACGAAGCCGAGGCTGCCGCCGACGGCGACCCCCGACCAGAAGCCGTCGCCGCCGCTGCGCGGGCCGCCGGCCAGGCCGGCGAAGCGACTCATGTAGGCCTCCAGGCGGGCCGCCAGCGGCGGGATCATCAGCGAGACGCCGAAGGCGATCAGGACGAAGATCGCCAGCTTGCGGAGCAGGTCGCCGGGCAGGCCGAGCGCCGAGATGAGGTAGACCAGCGCGACGGTGGCAAAGGTGAAGGAGACGGCGAGGCCGGCGACGATCCCGAGCGGCCGCCGCCGGCCGCCGGTCGCACCCGCCGAGAGCGCGATCGGCAGCACCGGCAGCACGCAGGGAGAGAGCGCGGTTGCCGCCCCCGCCACGAACCCGAACAGGATCAGCAGTGCCATCGCGATCTACCTTGGCAGGCCGGGATTACGTGGAGATGACGATTAGGCTAGTAGCCTTCTCCGTGCGTCATCGAGCCCCCGTGCTTCATCGATCCTTCGTCGTGCTTCATCGAGTCGTCGTGCATCGCTTCGCCTTCGTGCTGCATCGAATCGTCGCCCGAGCCGCGCTTCATCGAGTCGTCGTGCTTCATCGCGTCGTCGCTCTTGCTCGTTTCGGCGGCGTTCTGCGACTGCTGCGTGACGTTGCTGGATGAATCGCTGCCGCCGCCGCAACCGGCGACGAGCAGGCCGGCGACGATCAGCGCCGCAACGGCGGATAGGGCAAATGCTCTGCGTGCGCGCATCTCCTTCTCCCTTCGTAGAGGACAGTGACTCGCACGCTAGGGGGCAAATGTGACAGGGAGATGACGCCGCGCCGAGAGATCGCCGTAGAGGTTTGGTCCGGTATCCGGACCAAACCTCTACGGCGCTAAGCGAGGACCGGCTCAGGCGGGCTGGGCGGTGATGGCGCCCTCGGGGCGGGTGGCGATCTCGGCGTGGCGGCCGACCGCCGCGCCGATCCCGTAGTGGGCGCAGATCGCCGCCTCGTGCTCGCGCAGCAGCGGCCGGGTCAGATCGACGGCGGGAGCGGCGCGCATCGCCTCCACCCCTTGCGCGGCCCACGCGCGGCCGGGCATCGCGGCGCACTCGCGAAGCGGGACGGCGACGGCCTTGGCGCCGCGCCGGCGGAAGCCGAAGCGGCCACGGCGCTGAGCGTCGACGGCGACGGCCAGCCACACCGGCCGGTCGGTCTCAGGGTCGGTGTAGAGGCCTTCGACGCGGCCGACCCTGCGACCGTCGACGTCGTCCAGCTCCAGGCCGACCCAGGCGCGTGCCTCGGCCAGGCTTGGCAGCGCTTCGGCCGCAGCGTCACTCACCGGTCTGGCGTTCCATCAGCTCGCTCGCCGCGCTGGCGGGGTCGAGCTCCCGCCGTACGACACGCTCCAGCAGCCCGGCGGTCTCCGGGTCGGCCTCGGCGGTCGCCTCCAGCTTGCGCCGCATGCGCGAGGCGGCGATCCCCAGCACCTCGCTGCGCAGGTTGCGGGCGCGCCGCTCCCCCAGCGTCCCCTCGGCCTCGATGTGGGCGCGGTGCTCGTCGATCTTCTCCGCCAGCTCGGCGACGCCCTCGCCACGCGCCGCCTCGGTGCGCAGGATCGGCACCTTCCAGCGGCCGGGCTCGTGCGAGAGAGCGAGCACGCTGCGCACCTCGCGCACCATCGTGTCGGTCATCGGGTGGTCGGCCTTGTTGACGACGATCACGTCGGGGATCTCCATCACCCCCGCCTTCAACGCCTGGATCGAGTCGCCCGAGCCGGGCATCAGCGCGAGCACGATCGTGTCGGCGTGGTCGACGATGTCGATCTCGGCCTGGCCGACGCCGACGGTCTCGATCAGGACGTCGTCCTTGCCGGCGGCGTCCATCGCCAGGGCGACCTGGAGCGCGGCCTCGGAGAGGCCGCCGAGGGCGCCGCGCGAGGCCATCGAACGGATGAAGACGCCGGGGTCGAGGAAGTGGTCGGAGAGGCGGATTCGATCGCCGAGCAGGGCGCCGCGGGTGAAGGGGCTGGACGGGTCGATCGAGAGCACCGCGACCTGGCGCTCGGCCTTGCGCAGCTCGGCGGTGAGCGCGCCGATCAGCGTGCTCTTGCCGACGCCGGGCGGCCCGGTGAAGCCGACGATCCGCGCGCTGCCGGTGCGCGGATAGACCTCGCGCACGAGCTCCCAGCCCGCCGGGTCGTCGGACTCGATCAGCGTGATCGCGCGGGCGAGGGCGCGCTTGTCGCCGGCGACGAGGCGCTCGGCGAGGGAGCCGGTCTGGGCGGCGTCGGGCATGGGGGCGCCAGTCTAAAGTGCGGCCCGCCGTGATCGACTTCCTCCGCTTCTGCGCCCGCAACGGCATGCTGACGCCGAAATACGCGCTGCTGCTGGCGCGCTACCTGCGGCGGCGCCTGCTCACGGCCGCCGGCCGGCGCTGGCGCACCGACGGCCCCCTCTTCCTCGGCAGCGGGCTCGAACTGCAGATCGGCCGCCGGGGGAGGATCGAGTTCGGCCGCTTCGTCTGGATCGGCCACGGCACGAAGATCCGCTGCCACGAGGGCGTGGTCGAGATCGGCGCCAAGACCGTGCTCGGCCAGGAGTGCACGATCTCCGCGTACGAGCGGGTGCGGATCGGCCAGCAGTGCGTGATCGCCGACCGGGCGATGTTCATCGACTTCGACCACGGGGTGGTCGAGGTCGAGCGGCCGATCCGACGGCAGGGCATCTACACGCGCCCGGTCGAGGTCGGCTCCAACGTCTGGATCGGCTACGGCGCCTGCATCCTGCGCGGCGTCCGCGTCGGCGACAACGCCATCGTCGGCACCAACGCGGTCGTGACCAAGGACGTGCCCGCCAACGCCGTGGTCGCCGGCGCCCCGGCGCGGATCGTGCGGATGCGCGACGCTCCCGAACGCCTGCGCTGGCCCGAGCCGGTGGAACCCGACCCCACCGCCTGGACCACCCTCTCCCAACCGGGATAAACGCGACGGTCCCCCTCGACGTCGCTGCTGTAGGTTGCCCACCACAGCCAGACCGCAGGGATCGGGGAGTGGGGACTTTGACGATCGCGATCGAGGCCGACGGCCTCGCCAAGGAATATCCGGGCGGCGTCGCCGCGCTCGACGGCATCTCCTTCTCCGTCGAGGAGGGCACGGTGTTCGGCCTGCTGGGCCCCAACGGCGCCGGCAAGTCGACCACTGTCAAGATCCTCACCACGCTCGCCTTCCCGGACGCCGGCGCCGCCTCGGTCGCGGGGTTCGACGTCCTGCGCGAACCGGCCCGCGTGCGCGAGGCGATCGGAGTCGTCTCGCAGACCGGCGGACTCGCCCTTGAGGCGACCGGGCGCGAGAACCTGCGACTGCAGGGGCAGGTCTTCGGAATGGCGGGCTCGCGCCTCGAGCGGCGACTCTCGGAGCTGCTCGAGCAGTTCGGCCTGAGCGATGCCGGCGACAGGCTCGTGCGCGGGTACTCCGGCGGGATGCAGCGCCGCCTCGACCTCGCGGTCGCCCTCGTGCACGAGCCGAAGGTCCTCTTCCTGGACGAGCCGACCACCGGCCTCGACCCCGAGGTGCGGGCCGAGATGTGGGGTGAGCTCGAGCGACTCACCGGCGCTGGCCTAACCGTCCTGCTGACCACGCACTACCTGGAGGAGGCCGACCACCTGGCAGCCCAGCTGGCGATCGTCGACCGCGGCAAGATCGTCGCCGAGGGCTCTCCCGATGCGCTCAAGCGCGAGCTGAAGGGGGACGCGATCCACGTCGAGCTCGCCGGAGCCGACGACGGCGACCGGGTTCGCGGCGCCCTCGCCGCGATCGCCGGCATCGACGAGGTCCTGGTCGCCGAGCGCATGCTCCACGCCCGAGCCGAGGACGGCGCCCGCTCGGTGCCGGCCGTGCTGGCTGCGCTCGAGTCGGCGAAAGTCGACGTCGCCTCGGTCACCGTCGCGCGACCCTCGCTCGACGACGTATACCTGCGCTTCGCCGGGCGCACCCTCGGCGCCGCAGAAGCGCAGACGGCCGAGGACGCGGGCGCCAGGGAGGGAGCCCGATGAAGACGCTGAGCGATACGGCGCACATGACCTTCCGCCATCTGATGGCGCTTTGGCGGCAACCCTGGTGGATCGCGGTCTCGCTCGTCCAGCCGGTCATCTGGCTGCTCCTCTTCGGCGCCCTCTTCCACTCTGTGATCGACATCCCCGGCTTTGGCTCCGACAACTACATCCAGTTCCTCGCCCCCGGGGTGGTCGTGATGACCGCCTTCTTCGGCGCCGGTTGGACCGGGATGCCGGTGATCCAGGACATCGAGCGTGGCGTCATCGATCGCTTCCTCGTCTCCCCCGTGCGACGTCCCGCGCTGATCGCAGGGCGGCTTTTCTCCAGCGCGGTGACGATTGCGATCCAGTCGCTGATCATCGTCGCCCTGGCGCTGGTTGCGGGCGCCTCGTTCGACAACAGCGTGCTCGGCGTGGCTGTGCTGATCCTCGTCTCGATCCTCGTCGCGGCCTCCTTCGGCAGCCTCTCGATCGGGCTCGGTCTGCTGATCCGCCGCGAGGAGACGCTGATCGCGATCGTCCAGTTCCTCCTCCTGCCGCTCTCCTTCATGTCGGTCACCTTCATGCAGAAGAGCCTGATGCCCGACTGGATGCAGGCCGTCTCCGACTACAACCCGCTCAACTGGGCGGTGGAAGCCGGCCGCGACGCGGTCAGCGCCTCCCCGGACTGGGGATCGATCGCCGGCAAGAGCGCTCTGCTCGTCGCCTTCCTGTTGCTCTGCGGCGCCTTTGCGATGCGCGCCTTCCGCACGTACCAGCGCTCGGTCTGAACGACCCTCGCGCCGCACCGACAGGCGTGTCAGGCCGCGACGAGATCCGTCTTGGCGAAGTCCTCGCCGGTGAACAGCAGCGGGTGGTCGGCTACGTGGGCGGTTGCGTAGGTCATGCAATCGCCGTAGTTGAGCGCGGCGGGATGGCGGCCCTTGCCGTAGCGGATGAAGGCCTCGACAGCCACAGACCAATGCCGGTGATCGAAAGGCGCGACGATGACTTCATAGCGCTCGATGAACTGCGACAACAGGCCACGGCCGGGAAGATCCAGATAGCCGATCAAGACCATGCCCGTCTCGAACAGGGTCGGCGCGCCGATCGCAATATGCGCCGCGTCGGCAATCGCGTCGGTAAGGCGATCGTGACCGTCCTCTTCGAGGATCACCGAGACGACGGCTGAGCTGTCGAGAATCAAACTCCCTCCGGGCCGTAGCCGAGCAGCTCTTCTCGTTCGGCCTTGGTCATCGGCGGTCCCCCACGGAGCTCCTCAGGGATCTGGGGCCAGATCTCCGTTTCCAAGAACCTCCGTAGGTCTCGCCGCCTTTTCTCCTTGCCCCCTCGTTTGAGCTCGAGGCGATCGCGCCGTTCGCGCAGTGCCTCCCGCACAGCCCCGGTCTTGCTCTCGCCGGTGAGCTCTGCCACTTCTGCGGCCAATTTCTCGGTCTCTCGATCCTTGATGTTCAGCGCCATGGTGTAATCGTACGCCGATTACACCAGTGGCTCGTTGTCTGCAGTAGTTCCGTCATGATAGCACGGTATTGTCTGTTAGACAAGGAATTAACAGCGCCAAGTCGGTTCGACTCGAAGCCAACGGGAGTCGGTCGGTTCAACGGGGCTAGGGAGGCTCAAATCTGTTGAGAAACATGGTGGCCGACAGAAGAATGCTGCTGGTGGACATCGCCACCGCCTTCGGGAAGAACCTCAACCGGTGCCGCAAACGCACCGGCCTCTCCCAGGAAGAGCTCGCCATTCGCGCCTCGTTGCACCGGACCGAGATCGGCCTGCTGGAGCGAGGAGAACGGCTGCCCCGCATCGACACCGTGATCAAGCTCGCCGGCGCCCTCTCCGTCCCGCCCAGCGAGCTGATCGAGGGCATCGACTGGTCGCCGGGAAGCACCAGCCGCGGCAGCTTCTCGCTCGGCGACGCCGCCGAGTCGCGATCGAACTAGACGCTCAGGCCGGGCTGGGGTCGCCGGCGAGCTCGGCGTAGACCGCGGCGGTCTGCTCGGCGACGTCGCCCCAGTCGAAGCGGCGCAGGTGCTCATAGGCTTCGGCGACCAGGCGCCGCCCGAGCTCGTCGTCGCGCAGCACGCGGATCGCCACCTCGGCCAGCGCTTCGGGGTCGTGCGAGCGGAAGCGCAGACCGACATCCTCGTGCGGCACGACCTCGCGCAGGCCGCCGGTGTCGGCGACGATGCACGGGCATTCGGAGGCCATCGCCTCCAGCGCGACGAGGCCGAAGGGCTCGTAGATCGAGGGCACGACCGTCAGGTCGGCGATCCGGTAGAGCGAGTGCAGCACGTCGTCGCCGATCCAGCCCAGGAATGTGCCGTGCTCCATCAGCCCCAGCTCGCGCGCCTGGCGGCGCAGCTCCTCCTCATGGGTGCCGGAGCCGGCGACGAGGAAGCGCGTCCCCGGCGCCTCGGCGATCACCCGCGGCATCGCCTCCAGCGCCAGCTGGAAGCCCTTCTCGTAGACGAGGCGGCCGATCAGCAGGACCAGCTTCTCCTCCGGCCTGGCGAACTCCGAGCGCAGGCGCTTCAGCTCCGCGGGGTCCTGGGCGGGCAGGTCGTCGGGGTCGATCCCGTTGGGGATCACGTCGATCCGCTCTTCCTCGACGCCGAAGATGTCGACGATCTGCTCGCGCATGTAGTGAGAGCAGGCGATCGTCCGCTCGGAGCGGTTGGTGATCCAGCGCTCGACCCCGTGGATGTAGCTCTGCGGGTGCTTGTCGACCCAGCCCTGATGGCGGCCGTGCTCGGTGGCGTGGATCGTCGTCACCAGCGGGGCGTCGAAGCGCTTCGCGAGGTGGTCGCCGGCGTTGGCGACCAGCCAGTCGTGGCCGTGGACGAGGTCGAAGCCGTAGCGGTCGCCGAGTTCGACGCCGGCGGCGAGCATGTCGGAGTTCATCCGCTCGACCCAGGCGACGAACTCGCTCAGCTCGGTCGGGCGGCGCGGCTCGCGGATGCGATGGATGTGGACGCCGCCGCGGCGCTCTTCGGCGGGCGACTCCTCGCCGCCGCGGGTGAGGACGTGGACCTCGACGTCGCGCTCCACCAGCGCCTCGGAGAGCTTGCGCACGTGTCGCGCCAGGCCACCCTCGATCAGCGGCGGGTACTCCCAGGAGAGGATCAGGACACGGGTCATCGACGTGGTCGGAGCCTCTGTTCAGGGCTCCAACAGAGGCGCGAGGCTCATGTCCGGGGCTAGGGCACGCATACTCGGGTCGCTGCTGGCGCTGGAGTCTATGGCCTCGAGCATCGCCTCGGCGTGGCCGGTCGCGCGCCGGAAGGCGTAGTCGCCCGCTTGGCCGCGCTTGTCGAGGAACGCCCAGTCGCTCGACTGGGCGGCGAGCAGCTCGCGCGCGGCCCGTGCGGCGGCCGGCTGTGGCAACCCCTGCCCCAGGGCGCGCAGCAGGCGCAGCTCGAGCCGGCGGGCCCCCCATGCAAGGTCGGCGACGGGCGGTGAGTCCCAGGTGCGCAAATCCTTGTCCTCGCCCCAGGTCGAGGCAACGAGGGGGCGTTCGACCGGCTCGTGCTCGGCCAGCGCCTGCGGCACGGTGAGCAGGCGGACCCCCGCGGCGGCGGCCCCGGCAAGCACCTCGCGCAGCCAGATCGCCCCCTCCGACCACCAGTGGCCGAGCAGCTCGGTGTCGATGGCGAAGACGAGGAGGCCGCGGCGGCGGCGCTGCTCGGCGTAGGTGCGGAGCCGCTGCGCGGTGGCAGCGAGGAACTCCCCCGCCTGGCGGCGGGCGGCGGCCGCGGCGGCCGCCGGGTCGTAGGCACCGCCCCCGACCCGCCAGATCCGGATCCCCCGCAGCGATTTCCCCGCGAACTGGGCGTGCTCGGGGTCGGACGGGTAGCCGTCGAGCGACCAGAGCCAGGCGATCGCCTCCCAGTCGATCGGCAGCGCCGTCGGCCCCGGCTCGGTGCGGA
>DASTAY010000052.1:0-19952 GCA_035712345.1 Solirubrobacterales bacterium | reverse complement strand
GCCCGTAGGCGAGCGAGGCGGCGGTCGGCTCGTTGATGATCCGCTTGACGTCGAGCCCGGCGATCTTGCCGGCGTCCTTGGTCGCCTGGCGCTGGTCGTCGTTGAAGTAGGCGGGGACGGTGATCACGGCGCTGTCGACCGCTTCGCCGAGCTTCGCTTCGGCGTCGGTCTTCAGCTTCTGCAGGATCATCGCGCTGATCTCGGGCGGGCTGTACTGCTTGCCGCGCACGTCGACGCGCACGTCGCCGTTGGGCCCGGCCTCGACCTTGTAGGGAACGATCGTCTCCTCCTCTTTGACTTCGGCCTCCTTGCGACCCATGAAGCGCTTGATCGAGAAGATCGTGTTCTCGGGGTTCATCACCGCCTGCCGTTTGGCGACCGTGCCGACGAGGCGATCGCCGGAGTCGGCGAAGGCGACGACAGACGGGGTCGTGCGGCCGCCCTCTGAGTTCTCGAGGACGGTCGGCTCGCCGCCCTCCATCACGGCTACGCAGGAGTTGGTCGTGCCCAGGTCGATGCCGATCGTCTTTGCCACTTCGCGAGTACCTCCAGGTCCAGGGATTTTGCGACAACTGGTTGAGAGCCGCCGTGCGGACTCCTAAAATCTAAGTGGCAGTGTGGCAGATTTCCAGAGGATGTCAAATCGATCTGCGTATATTGGTTTTGCGCACCGTGACGGCGGGCACAGGGGAGGCGTCTCGACCAATCACGGAAAGAGGAGGAATCCCTTGAGTCACGCTCACGCGCCGGCTCGCCGCACCTTCCTCGCGGCGATCGCGGCAATCCTGGCCCTCGCGCTGTTACCCGTAATGGCATCGGCCCACGGCCACGACTTCGGCCCCCACGGGAGAGACCAAGGCCACGGGAAGGACCACGGCCACGGCGACTTCCACGGGCGGGGCAAGGCGTTCGACACGATGACCCGCAACCTCTACCTTGGCGCTGACCTGGCGCCGGCGATCGGCGCCCCCAGCCTGGAAGCGTTCGTTGCCGCCAACGGCCAGATCCTGCGCGAAGTCACCGCCAACGACTTTCCGGTCCGGGCCGAGGGGCTGGCGCACGAGATCCTCGAAAAGAAGCCCGACCTGATCGGCCTGCAGGAGGTGGCGCTCTGGCGCACCGGGCCGGTCAATTTCGAAGTGCTCGAAAAGGGGCCGAGCGCGACCACGGTCCGCTACGACTACCTGCAGGAACTGCTCGCCCAGCTCAACAAAGGCAAGACCAACTACGAAGCCGTGATCTCCCAGCCCGAGTTCGACTTCGAGGCGCCCGCCGACGAAGACGGCAATCCGGCGACCGGGCCCTTTGGCGCCGACGTCAACGGCCGGCTGACGATGCGCGATGTGATCCTCGCTCGTCACGGGGCGGGGGTGCGGACCTGGAACGCCCAGGCCGGTCACTTCGCCACCTTGCTGGAAGTGCCGATCCTGGGCAGATCGGTGCCGGTGACGCGCGGCTGGACGGCCACCGACGCCAAGGTGCGCGGCAGCCACCCGTTCCGCTTCGTCAACACCCACCTCGAGGCGTTTGACTCCGCGGGCTTGGTGCCGCCGTCGGCGGTCGGCATGATCCGCGCGGCGCAGGCAGCGCAGCTGGTGGCGCCGGGAGGCCCGGCGACGAGCGATCTGCCGGTGATCCTGGTCGGGGACCTCAACTCGGATGACGACACGGTCACCGATGGGGACCGGCTGGCTTACGAAACGCTGCTCGCAGCGGGCATGGTCGAGCGCAGCACGAACGATCCGCTCGGCTGTTGCCTGAATTCCAGCCTCCTGGCCGAAGGAGCCGGTGGCAGCGAAGCCGACTTCGACCACCAGGTCGACCACATCATGACCCGCAACCCCGAAGAAGTCCTGCTGCGCAACTCCTCCGTGACCGGCCTGCAGCCGGTAAACGGCTTCTGGGACTCAGACCACGCAGGCCTCTTCAGCGCCCTGAGGTTCCGAGTGCATTAGCCAGCTCACACGAAAAGCCATCCCGGTAGGGGTGGAACGTCTTGTACTTTTTCGTCGATTGCTTCGGGCGATAGCCCAAACCAAATCTTCGAAAAAGTTAAGTGGAACCCCTACCGGGATGGCTTTTCGTTAGCCCTCGCCGGCGGTGGCGGCGACGAAGGCGGCGACCTGCTTGGCCTGCGTCGAGTTGAGGATGCCGGCGGGCATGCGGCCCGGGGTGGTGCTGCTGTCGACGCCGTTTTCGACCGCGTTGAGGACACGGCCTTCGGTCGCCTTGATCGTGTCGGCGGCGTTGGGGCCTTCCGGCGCCCCCGAGGGGGCGAGAAGTTCGTCGAGGTTCGGTGCGTAGTTGCCGTCGGTTCCCGCGGCGTAGAGCGTGTGGCAGGTGCCGCAGTTGGTCTGAAAGAGGCTCTGGCCTTCCTTCAGGTCGCTTGCCACCGGCCGGGCGTTCGCCGCGTCGCCGTCCGCGCGGAAGACGAGCCAGGGGATCACGGCGGCCAGGACGACGACCACCAGCCCGAAGACGACGAAGGTTTTCCTGCTCATCGGTTTGCCCGCTTCGCGCTCATTTGCCGCGCGCACGGTACCAAGGACACATGCGACGCAGCGCGCACTCCCCGCAACGGGGCTTGGGACGGCAGATCTCGCGGCCGTGCCGGATCAGGTTCATGTGCAGCTCGTAGGCGTCCTCGGGCGGCACGACCGCCAGCATCTCGTCGTGGGCGCGCTCGAAGGAGGCCTTCTCGGGGAAGAGCCCGAGGCGGCCGCCGACCCGGTGGATGTGGACGTCGACCGGGATCTCGGGGATGTCCCAGGTGAAGATCAGCACGCAGGCCGCCGTTTTGCGCCCGACGCCGGGCAGCGAGAGCAGGAACTCAAGCGACTCCTCGCGCGGCGCGTCCTTCGTCCAGTCGAGGTCCGGGTGCTCGCCGAGGCACTCGAGGATCGCCTGGATCCGCGGCGCCTTCTGCTTCGCCAGCCCGCCCGGGCGGATCGCCTCCTCGAGCTCCTCCACCGGCGCGTCGCGCACGGCCTCCCAGGACGGATAGCGCTCGCGCAGCCGCGCGAAGGAGCGATCCCGGTTGCGGTCGTTGGTGTGCTGGGAGAGCACCGTCTTGACCAGCTCGGCGATCGGATGGCCATGGGGATCGTTGACCGGCTGCCCGTACATCTCCCGCAGCCGGTCCCTGATCGCCAGAACCCGTTGTCTGCGTGGCCGCTTCCAGCTCATCGGCGGGGACCCTAACCGCCCGTTTCGGGGCGTTAACCGCCCGACTACAATTGGACGATGTCTCGTGCCCTTTCAGCGATCGGGTCGCGCTTGCCCCAGGGCTGGGGCGACGCGGGGCGGCAGCTGGCGATCCTGGTCGGCGTCGACGTCGCCTACGAGCTCGTCCGCGGGATCGCCGACGGCCAGCGCTCGGAGGCGATCGCCCACGGCCAGCAGGTGATCGACATGGAGAACTCGATCCACACCCTGTTCGAGCCCAGCCTGCAGGCCTTCTTCCTGCCCGCCCACTGGACGATCGACCTCGCCAACCAGCTCTACCTCAACGCCCAGTTCTCGATCGCGCTCGGCTTCCTGGTCTGGCTCTACCTCTTCCGCAACGAGTCCTACTACTTCGTCCGCAACATGTTCGTCGTCTCGATGGGGATCGCCCTGCTCGGCTACACGCTCTACCCGACCGCGCCGCCGCGGATGTTCCCCGAACACGGCTTCGTCGACACGATCGTCGACTTCTCCAACGTCAACCACGACTCCAGCCTGGCGAAGATCTTCATCAACCCCTACGCTGCGGTGCCGAGCATGCACTGCGCCTTCGCCCTGATGATCGGCGGCAGCGGCTTCAAGGTCTGCCGCAGCTGGATCCCGAAAGCCTTCTGGGTCGCCTGGCCGCTGCTGATCGGCTGGGTAGTGATCGTCACCGGCAACCACTACTGGTTCGACGTCGGCCTCGGCTGGATGGTCGCGGTCGCCTCGGCGCTGATCGCCCAATCGCTGCTGGCCCGCGCCCGCCCGGAGGCCTGGGCGTGGCGAAGCCGCTTCTCGCCGCAGGAGATCGAGGCTTAGCCCGCCGCCTCGTTTCCCGCTAGCCTCACGTCAATGGATTCGCCGGCGCCGCCGAGCGCCCCGAGCAGCCGCCGCAATGGGCGCCAGGCCCGCAACGGGCAGGAGCTCCGCGCCTACGCGCGCGACCGTCTGATCGAGTCCCGGCTGACGCCGAACGCGATCTCGATCGCCGGCCTGATCGGCAACCTGATCGCCGCCGCGCTGGTCACCCAGCGCCTCTTCTTTCTCGCCGGCGTCGCCTTCGTCCTCGGCTCGGTGATGGACACGCTCGACGGGCGCTACTCGCGCATGTCGGGCAAGGGGACCCTCTTCGGCGCCTTCCTCGACTCGACCCTGGACCGGATCGAGGAGGGGATCGTGCTCGCCGCGGTGGCCGGCTACTTCGCCGCGACCGGCCACGACTTCGCCGCCGCGATGTGCGTCGTCGCCGTGCTCGGCTCGCTGATGGTCTCCTACACGCGGGCGCGCGCCGAGGCGCTCGGGGTCGAGTGCAAGGTGGGGTTGGCCACGCGTCCCGTGCGGGTAGTCATACTCTCCATCGGCTTGGTCTTCGCCAAGGGCGCCGGGATCGCCGATTTCGAGCTCCTGGCCCCGGCGGTCTACGTGATCGCGGCGCTGACCATCGTCACGACGATCCAGCGCGTATGGCACGTCAAGAGACAGCTCTCCAAGGACGTCGCAGAGCCCCCGGGCCTGTAACCACTCGCGCTCGCAGGTTTGCTTTGCCAGTCAGCCAGATCGAGGAAGGAACCTAGAGCTTGATGAGTGAGACCAACGGAGCAAGCGGCAACGGCGCCGCCCGCACGGACGAGAAGGTGCGCGTCGCGATTGTCGGCGTCGGCAACTGCGCCAACTCCTTCATCCAGGGTGTCCAGTACTACAAGGACGCCGACCCCGCCGACGAAGTCCCGGGCCTGATGCACGTCGACCTCGGCGGCTACCACGTCCGCGACGTCGAGTTCGTCGCCGCCTTCGACATCGACTCCGAGAAGGTCGGCAAGGACCTCTCCGAGGCGATCTGGTCGGGGCAGAACAACACGATCAAGTTCGCCGACGTCCCCGAGCTGGGCGTCAAGGTCGAGCGCGGGATGACCCACGACGGGCTCGGCAAGTACCTCAAGGAGAAGATCGTCAAAGCGCCGGGCGAGACCGCCGACATCGTCGGCATCCTCAAGCAGAGCAAGGCGGACGTGCTGGTCTGCTACCTGCCGGTCGGCTCCGAGGACGCGGTCAAGTGGTACGTCGAGCAGGCGCTCGCCGCCGGCGTCGGCTTCGTCAACTGCCTGCCGGTCTTCATCGCCCGCGAGGACTACTGGGGCAAGCGCTTCGAAGAGGCCGGCCTGCCGATCATCGGAGACGACATCAAGTCCCAGGTCGGCGCAACGATCGTCCACCGCCAGCTCGCCCGCCTCTTCCACGATCGCGGCGTGCGCGTCGAGCGCACCTCGCAGCTCAACGTCGGCGGCAACATGGACTTCTACAACATGCTCGAGCGCGAGCGGCTCGACTCGAAGAAGATCTCGAAGACCAACGCGGTCACCTCGATCATGGGCCACGACCTGCCCGCCGAGGACGTCCACGTCGGCCCCTCCGACTACGTCCCCTGGCTGACCGACCGCAAGTGGGCGCACATCCGCCTCGAGGGAAAATCGTTCGGCGACGTGCCGCTCAACGTCGAGCTCAAGCTCGAGGTCTGGGACTCGCCCAACTCGGCCGGCGTCGTGATCGACGCCGTGCGGATCATCAAGCTGGCGCTGAACAACGGCATCGCCGGGCAGCTCGACGGCCCGTCCAGCTACCTGATGAAGTCGCCGCACAGCCAGCGGCCCGACGACGAGGCGCGCGAGCAGACCGAGGAGTTCATCGCCGAGCACGCGCGCGGCAAGGGCGTGGCCAAGCCGGCGGCGCCGGCCGAGGCGAAGGCTTAGCCAGAGCCCGCCACCGGCGGGCTCTTATGCTTGCGCCAGTGCCCGACGCGCCGCTCTCGATAGCTCAGGTCTCGCCCCACCGGCGGGCCACCCGCAACCCGGTCAACGAGTTCGTCGAGCGCGTCTCGACCGAGTTGGAGCGGCGCGGGCACCGTGTGCTGCGGGTCGCCTCGGGCGACCCGGTGAAGCGGCTCGTCGGGGACGGCTCGCTCGACGTCGTCCACGTCCACGAGCCGTTCGCGCCGAGCGTCTCCTCGGCGGCGCTGCGTCATTCCTACTCGCTCAACGTCGCCACCTTCCACAGGCCGCAGGAGCGGGTGCTCTCGACCCAGGTGGCGCGACCGCTGGTCGAGATCTTCTTCGGCCGGCTCGACGCCCGCACCGTGACCTCGCCGGCGACCAGCGCGCTGCTCGAGCGCTACTTCCCGGGACCGTACGAATTGGTCGAGCCGGGCGGGGAGGGTCGCGACTGGGCGGCGGTCGCCGCCGAGCTGGAAGCCACCTACCGCCGCCTGCTGGCGCGCCGGCACGATCCGGCGGGCAACCCCGACGTGCGGGCGCGGATCGCGGAGCGGCCGCTGATCGAGGTCGACCTGCACATGCACACCGACCACTCGCCCGACTGCGCGACGCCGGTCGAGGTGCTGCTCGAGACGGCGCGCGACCGCGGCCTCGGCGCGATCGCGATCACCGACCACAACGAGGTCTCCGGGGCGCTGGAGGCGCGCCGGATCGCCGAGCGGATGGGCGACATCGAGGTGATCGTCGCCGAGGAGGTGAAGACCGCCGAGCAGGGCGAGGTGATCGGCCTCTTCCTCGAGGAGAAGATCCCCAAGGGGATGACGATGGCGGAGACGATCGCCGCGATCCGCGCGCAGGACGGGCTCGTCTACGTCCCGCATCCCTTCGACCGCTTCCACTCGGTGCCCGACTACGAGCACCTGCTCGACATCGTCGAGGAGGTCGACATCCTCGAGGTCTTCAACCCGCGCGTGGCGCTGACCGCCTTCAACGAGGAGGCCGAGCGCTTCGCCCGCAAGTACCGGATCGTCCCCGGCGCCGGCTCGGACAGCCACGTCGCCCAGGGCTTGGGCAGCGTGCGGGTGCGGATCCACGAATTCGACGGGCCGGCCGAGTTCCTCGAGGCGATGCGCGACGCCGACATCGTCCGCAAGCACAAGAACCTCGTCTACGTGCAGGCGCTGAAGCTGTTGCAGACGACCGGGCGGCCGAAGGCGGCAAAGCGCAGCGTGCCCGACGCCAAGCCGGTGCGGGGCGGGCGGCCGCGCAAGAAACGGCGCTCGGTGGGCGGGCGGGCGAGCAAGAGCTGATGCAGGAGGCAAGAGCTGGTGCATGAGACGCGCGCGAAAGGAAGCGCGGCCGGCCCGTCAAAGAGATCGGCGACCGTGCCGGCGACCGACGACGAGATAAGAGAGAAGTACCTGGAGCGCGCGATCCGCGAGCTCAACCAGCTGACCCACGAGCTGCAGGACTGCCCGCACTGCCCGCGCGGCAAGCTGATGCCGGTGCTCGGCTCGGGCCACCCGCAGGCCGACGTCTTCATGGTCAAGCACGCCCCCGGAGTCGCCGAGATCGAAGAGGGCGTCGCCTTCTACGGCCGGGCCGGCAACGCGCTGATGAAAAGCTTCAAGCGGCTGGGGATCGACCCGCTCGTCGTCTACGGCACGCTCTGCGTCAAGTGCCCGATCGCCGAGCCCGACCTCGCCGCCGAGGAGTGCGTGCGGCGCCTGGTCACCGAGCTGGCGATCGTGCAGCCGAAGATCGTCGTCGTGATGGGCGAGCCGGCGCTGCGCGTCCTCAACGGCCTGCGCATCCCGCTTGCCCGCGAGGTCGAGCCGCGTGCCGGCGAGATCCAGGCCTTCACCCCGACGATGGACGCCCTCTACACGCCCGACATCGACGACTCGCTCGACGAAGAGGGCGCCAAGCAGCGCTTCTGGGCCGCTTTCCGCACCCTCGGCGAGTGGTACGAGGACCTGCCCCCGTATTAGGGCGCGGCGGCTTCGGCGACCGCGGTCATCGCGTCGACCTTGGCTGAGGCCAACCCGCGGACGACGACGGTGTCGAGGGCGGTGTAGGCGGCCAGGCGCTTCTCGGCTGTGTCGCTGTCCGCGGCGGCCACGCCGACGGTGCCCTCGGGCTCGCCGAGGCGGTCGAAGTGGTTGCGGTAGCCGGCGTGGAGATCGCGGTAGAAGGACTCCTCCTTGGCGAGGCGCTCGGCCGCGTCGGGGCCGACCGCGGTACGGACGTAGCCGAAGACCGGAGGGGGCTCGCGGCCGGCCTCCTCGGCGCCCGCTTCGACCTGAAGCCTCGCGCGGGCGGCGAACTCGGGGGTCATCCAGTTGAAGAAGGCGCCGTCGAACTCGGCTCCGGCGAGGGCGCACATCTTCGGCCCCATCGCGGCGAGGACGAGGTGGACGCCGGGCAGCGCCTCGCGCAGCTCCGGCAGCGCCTCGCGCATCTGCGTCAGCGGCTTCTCCGAGAAGCCCGCGCCGACGCCGAGCCAGAGCTTCGAGCGATCGAGGCCGAGGCGCTCGACGTCGGCGGCGATCTCGGCGGGCGACTGGCGGTCGAGGGCGATCACCGCGACCCCGAGCTCGAGCTCCGGCGCCGCGGCGGCGAACTCGACCAGCGTCTCCAGCCCCTTGGCGCCGGGGTGGTCGTTGGACCAGGCCGAGTCGTAGCCGAGCTCGGCGCAGCGAGCGGCAAGCGGTCGCGCCACCTCGGGGTCGAGCCCGGCGGCAACGCCGAAGCCCCTCATGAGGCGCCGCCTCCTCTGCTCTCGCCAGAGCCTGGAGGATCAGATATGGACAGGCCCTGGCTTCCGCGTCCGGGGGCGGCTTTGTCGAAGAGCGCGACGCACTCGATGTGCGGCGTCTGGGGAAACATGTCGACCGGCTTCACGCGGCGCAGGGTATAGCCCGCCTCGACCAGCTGCGCCGCATTGGGCGCCAGCGTGGTCGGGTTGCAGGAGACGTAGACGATCCGCTTCGCCTCGCACTCGAGCACGCGGCGGACGATCTTCTGCGAGAGGCCGGCGCGGGGTGGGTCGAGCAGGACGACGTCGGGCTTGCCCGCCTCCTCGAGCAGCGGCCGCACGCCGGTCCGTGCGCTGCCCGCGCGGAAGTGGGCGTTCTCGATCCCGTTGCGCTCGGCATTGCGCTCCGCGTCGGCGATCGCCTCGAGGACCAGCTCAACCCCCCAGACCTCGCCTGCCCGCGCCGCCATCGTCAGTCCGATCGTGCCGATCCCGCAGTAGAGATCGAAGACCCGCTCGCCGCCGCTCAGGCCCGCGTACTCGGCGGCGATCGCGTAAAGCCGCTCGGCCATCTCGGTGTTGGTCTGGAAGAAGGCGTTGTGGGACATCTCGAAGTCGAGGCCGCAGAGCCGCTCGTGCAGCAGTTCCTCACCCAGCGCTCCTGTCGGCCCGTCCCCGTTGCCCGAGCCGTCCTCGACCACCGTGTGCAGGTCGACGGGGGGCTTCGGGAACGGTTTCTGTGTGGTGATGAGGCGGGTCTGGATCTGACCCGTGCGGCGCCCTTCGCGGACGGCGAGGTTGCAGAGCACTCCCGTGCCGGCGCGGCGGTCGTACGGGGTGACGGCTTCGGCCCGCGCCCATTCGCGCACCTCGTTGCGGGCGGCGTTGCCGCGCTCAGAGGCGAGCAGGCAGTCCTCGACGCCGATCACGAGGTCCCAGCGGCCGCTGGCGTGGAAGCCGAGCACGGCGCCGTCCTCGCCGGGGCCGAAGGAATATTCGAGCTTGTTGCGGTAGCGCCACTGTTCCTGCGCCGGCTCGATCGCTTCCAGCTCGAAGCCGTCGAGGCTGCCGATCCGCCGCAGCGCCTCGTCGACCTGGTTGCGCTTCTCGACCAGCTGCCGCTCGTAGTCGAGGCCCTGCCACGGGGCGCCCGGACAGGGCTCGCCTTCGTGCTCGCAGCTGTTCGGGACGCGGTCGGCGCCGGGCCGCAGCAGCTCGACCGCGCGCGCCTCGGCGAAGCGCTTCTTCGGCTTGGTGACCTCGGCCCGGACGAGATCGCCGGGCAGCCCGCCCGACACAAAGACGACATAGCCGCCGACCCGGGCGACACCGCGCCCGCCGAAGGCGAGCGAGTCGACCTCGGCCTCGATCGACTCGCCTTTGCGGGGACGACCGGGCGCGTTCGGGCGCGTTTGTCGGGTTATTCCTGACAAAGGCGCCCCCGCACCGCTAGCCGAGTTTCTGGCGCGCGCGCCGTGCGGCCTGCGTGGCCTGTTTGCGCACCGGCGCGGTGCGGCCGCCGACCTCTTTGCGCGCCTGTATGACCAGTCGTTCGAGCTCCTTCAACAGCCCGTCGGTCTGCCGCCGCCCGCGCTTGATCAGGTCGGAGACCATCTTCTCGGCGTCGCCGTGGGTCATCCGCCCGCGCTTGACCGCGTCGTCGACGACCTCTTGCAGGCGGTCGCGGCTCAGCGTGACGCTCTGTTCGAGGCTCTCGCGGAACTGCTCGACGCTCTTGTCGAGGCCCCCCGTCGCACCGCGACTCGACGATTTTTTCGCCGCTTTCGGTTTGGCTTTGGCTTTCGCTTTGCTTTTCGCTTTCGATTGCGAAGTCGAAGCCGGTTTGCGAGCGGACGCTTTTTTGGCGCGCGTCCCGGCTTTCGCTTTTTTCGTCGCTTTGCCGGTCGAGGTTGGTTTCGCGGCCATGTTCTCGGTTGCCTCCTGTCTCGCAACTGGTTTGGACGTCGAGGCTGCGTCGGGCGTCGCCATTCGACGGCGAACGCAGCTTCGCTGCTGGTGACTATCTCATTACCTGGAGGCAAAAGTCGCGAAACGTGCCTCGACCGGGGCGTGATCGGAGAGCCGCAGGGCGAGGCCGCGTTCGGGCAGCTCGCGCCGCTCGGCGGGCCACGGTTGCGCTGGCTCGACCGTTTCGAGCCCGCGGACGAGCAGGTGGTCGATTGCCCGCGGGCCGGTCGGCGCGGCGAGGCCGAAGCGCTCGCACAGATCGTCGAAGACGGCCGGGTCCTCGGCGGGGCGCAGGTTGAGGTCGCCGCCGAAGATCAGCGGCGCGTCGTCCGCCCACTGGGTCGCCGCCGCGGCGGCGTGCAGGACGTCGGCGACGGCCAGCTCGGGCCGGTCGTTGGTCGCGTGCAGGTTGGCGACGCAGAGCTGCGCCCCGTTCCCTTCGCGGGCGAGGCGCGTGAAGGCCATCGCGCGCCGCTCCGGCCGCCCGGTGTGGATCGTCAGCTCGCGCCGCTCGACGATTGTCCACCCCAGCCCCTCGCGTGGTTCTTTATGGACGCTATCGGCGAAAAAGGAACCACGGACGAGGGTCAGGTTCGAGCCGCCCTCGCCGGAGGCGATCAGGTCGGGGTTGCGCCGGGCGACGAAGGCGCGCAGGGCGGCGAGCGAGTTGCGCGAGGTGAGGACACCGTGGGCCTCGGCGTCGCATGCCTCGGCCAGCGGCGCCCACCAGCGGGGCGGACACTCCTGCAACAGCGCCACGTCCCACCCCGCCTCGGCGAGCAGGCGGGAGAACTCGGGCAGCAGGTCGCGGTTGACCTGCACGTGCGTGGCGTTGCGCTCGCTCGTACGCAGCAGGCGCGAGCGCCGGCTGAAGAGCGCCGGGTCGGGCGGGAAGTCGCGACCGTGGAAGAGGTTCCAGGAGAGAGCGGTGAGCTGCACGGCCGTAGTATCCGCGCCGTGAACGTGGAGCAAAGGAACGTCCATATCTGATTCTTCGTGACTGAACGGAACGTGAACAATTGACGTTGGAGAAGCGCGACTTCCTCACCGGCGAAGAGCTTGGGGCTTTCGAGCTCTCGCAGCTGCTCGACCTGGCCGCCGAGCTGAAAGCCGGCCGCGGCGACGGCGCCGGCCGCGGCGACCTCGCGGGGCGCAGCATCGGGCTCGTCTTCGAAAAGCCCTCGACGCGGACGCGGATCTCCTTCGAGGTCGGCGTCGCGGAGCTGGGGGCGACCCCGATCGTCCTGCGCGGCGACGAGCTGCAGCTCGCGCGCGGCGAGTCGATCGCGGACACCGGCCGCGTGCTCTCGCGCTTTCTTGACGCGATCGCGATCCGCTCCGGCTCGCACGAGGCGGTGGCCGAGCTGGCCGCGGCGGCCGAAGTGCCGGTCGTCAACGCGCTGACGCCGGTCCATCACCCCTGTCAGGCGCTGGCCGACCTGCTCACCCTGCGCGAGCGATGCGGCGATCTGCGGGGCCTGCGCCTCGCCTACGTCGGCGACGGCAACAACGTCGCCCGTTCGCTGGCGATCGCCTGCGAGCTCGCCGACGTCGAGCTGGTCGTCGCCGCGCCCGACGGCTATCAACTCGAGCCGGGCCACGGGGTGAAGCTCACGGATGACCCGCGCATGGCGGTCTCCGGCGCCGACGCGATCTACACCGACGTCTGGGTAAGCATGGGCGACGAGGGGGAGGCCGAGCGGCGCCGCGCGGACCTGACGCCGTTCCGGGTCGACGCCGACCTGCTCGGCGCGGCCGCCGAGGACGCGATCGTCCTGCACTGCCTGCCCGCCCACCCGGGCGAAGAGATCGCCGCCGACGTCCTCTACGGCCCCCGGTCCGCCGTCTGGGACCAGGCGGAGAACCGACTGCACACGCAGAAGGCGCTGCTGCGTACGCTGCTGGTCGAGTAGGCATGTACCCGGAACTCCACCTCGGCCCGCTGACGCTGCAGACCTTCGGCCTGATGTTCGCCCTTGCCTTCCTCGCCGCCGGGGCACTGGTGGGCAAGCGGCTGAAGGAGCTCGGCAAGCCGGTCGACTGGGCCTATGAGATCGGCTTCGCGGCGCTGCTCGGCGGCGTCGTCGGCTCGCGCGTCTACTTCGTCGTCCAGAACTACGACAGCGTCAAGGAAGACCTGCTGGCCAACCTCTTCGGCGGCTCCGGGCTGGTCTGGTACGGCGGCGCGATCGGCGGCGCGCTGGCCGTCCTCGCCTGGGCCTGGTACCGGGACTTCCTGCGGCTGGCGCTGCTGGACCTGGCCGCGCCGGCGCTTGCGCTGGGCTACGCGATCGGGCGGATCGGCTGCCAGCTCTCCGGCGACGGCGACTACGGCAAGCCCTGGAACGGGCCGTGGGCGATGTCATACCCGAACGGCACCGTGCCCACCGACCGCACCGTTCACCCGACGCCGATCTACGAGACCCTGGCGATGGGCCTGGGGGCGTGGATGCTCTGGCAGCTGCGCGACCGTTTCCGCACCGGCGTGCTCTTCGCGATCTACCTGGTCTACGCCGGCGCCGAGCGCTTCCTCGTCGAGTTCATCCGCCGGAACGACCATGTCGCGCTGGGGCTTACCGCGGCCCAGTTGGAGAGCCTTGCAATGATGGTCGTCGGCATCGGCTGGATGTACGTGGTGCGGCGGCGGCACGGGAGCTTGTCTCGCGAAGCCGCTGGTAAGGTTGCCCAAAATCTTTTGAGCTAAACGAGGAGGCGAGCGGAGTGGGAGCAGTTGAGACCGGCAGCGGGGGAGGTTTGTCCGCCGCGACCGTCGCTGAGCTGCTCGACACCGCGACGGAGACGATCGCGGCGGCGGGGTGCGAGGAGCCGCGGAGCGACGCAGAGGCGCTCGTCGCCAACGCCCTCGGCGTCAGCGTCGAGGAGCTCTCGCGCGACGGCGCGGGGGAGGCCTCGCCCGAGCTCGTCGCCGCGATCGAGGCCGCGGTGGCGCGCCGCGCCGACCACGAGCCGCTCGCCTACGTGCTCGAACGCGCCCCCTTCCGCCAGCTCGAGATCCACGTCGACCCGCGCGTGCTCTGGCCGCGCCGCGAGACCGAGCTGCTGGTCGAGGTCGGGACCGAGCTTCCCGAGGGTGCGCGGGTGCACGAGGTCGGCACCGGCTCGGGCGCGATCGCGCTGGCGCTGATGTCCGAGCGTCCCGATCTGCGCATCACCGCGTCGGACCTCTCGCCCGAAGCGGCGGAAGCGGCGCGCGAGAACGCTGAGCGGCTTGGCCTGGGGCTCGAGGTGACGGTCGCCGAGGGGCTGCCGGACGGCCTCGAGGGCGTCGACCTCGTCATCGCCAATCTTCCCTACGTGACCGACGAGACGATCGACGAGCGCTCGCCGGAGATCAAGCGCGAGCCGCGGATCGCCGTCACCGGCGCCTGCGGCGCCGACGGGTTGGGCGTTATCCGCGGCCTGATCGAGGAAACGCCGAGCGGCTGGAAGCTGGCGATGGAGCACGACACGCACCACGGTCCGGCGATGCGGGAGATGCTGCGCGACGCGCGGACGCTGACCGACTACATGGGCGACGAGCGCGTCACCGTCGGCAGCGCTCCCTGAGGGCCTATCCCTATCGGGATAGGCCCTAAGCGCGACTTTCGCGATCAGCTAATACGGTTGGGCCATGGCCGACTCGACCACGCGCGCGGAGCCCGCGGCCGGCGACACCGAGGCCCAGCGCCTCGCAAAGGCCGAACGCCTGCGGGCGGAAGGGATCGACCCCTACCCCTTCTCGTTTCCGGATCGCGACCGGATCGAGGACGTTCTCACCGCGCACGACCCCGCCGAGCTGGGCGAGGGCGAGCACCCGGAGCACGCCTGCCGGATCGCCGGGCGCGTCGTCGGTGAGCGTGGCCACGGCAAGACGCTCTTCTTCGACGTCCGCGACCTGACCGGGACGATCCAGGCCTACGCGCGGGTCGACGCGCTCGGCCAGGAGGCGTTCGACCGAATCGAGGACCTTGACATCGGTGACCTGGTCGGCGTCAACGGTCACCTGCACGTGACCAAGCGCGGCCAGCTGGCGGTGGCAGTGGCGAAGTGCACGCTCCTCGCCAAGGCGCTGCGCGACCCGCCCGACCTCTTCCACGGCATCTCCGACCCGGAGGTGCGCTACCGCCAGCGCGAGCTGGACCTCATGGCGAACGAGCGCTCGCGCGAGATCTTCGCGCTGCGCGCCAAGGTCGTGAAGGCGATCCGCGACCATCTCGACGAACGCCACTACGTCGAGCTGGAAACGCCGATCCTGCAGCGGATGACCGGCGGCGCCGCGGCGCGCCCGTTCAAGACGCACCACAACGCGCTCGACCGCCACCTCTACCTGCGGATCGCGACCGAGCTGTACCTGAAGCGGGCGATCGTCGGCGGCTTCGAGAACGTCTACGAGCTGGGCAAGTTCTTCCGCAACGAGGGCATGTCGCCGCAGCACAACCCGGAGTTCACGATGCTCGAGTGGTTCGTCAGCGGGGTCGATTACCACGGCGTGATGGACGTGGCGGAGGGCATCGTCTCCGATGTCGCCGAACGGGTTCTCGGCACGACCAAGGTCGAGCGCGACGGCGAGACGATCGACCTGGCGCCGCCCTGGCCGCGGCTGCGGCTGCAGGACCTGCTGAAGGAAGAGACCGGGGTCGACATCACCAAGGCGAGCCGCGACGAGCTGGCCGAGATCGCCGGCGAGGACGCCGGGCCCGACGACGACTGGGCCGCCCTGGTCGACACGCTGCAGGGCAAGCTGGTCGAGCCGAAGCTGATCCAGCCGACCTTCGTCATC
The DNA here is from genome assembly GCA_035712345.1 of Solirubrobacterales bacterium. Classification (GTDB taxonomy): domain Bacteria; phylum Actinomycetota; class Thermoleophilia; order Solirubrobacterales; family 70-9; genus VRUE01. The sequence goes on along the minus strand of DASTAY010000052.1, from coordinate 4,471 downwards.
GACCTGCCGCTGGCGATCTGGCCGCTGGTCAAGCCTGTGCCCGAGCATCCGCAGCTGCTCGCGGCGGCCTTCGACGGGATCGTCGCCGGGATGGAGATCACCGGCGGCGGCACCGACGTCAACGACCCGATCGAACAGCGCCGGCACTTCGTCGAACAGCGCGAACGGCAGGAGTCCGGCGCGGAGGAGACCCCGCACGAGCACGACGAGGAGTTCGTGCGGGCGCTCGAATACGGGATGCTGACGGCGAGCGGCTCCGGGCTCGGCGTCGACCGCCTGATGATGATCCTCAGCGGCGCGAAGACCCTGCGCGACGTGATCCTCTTCCCGTCGATGCGCGAGGCGCAGCCGGAGTCCTGATCGCCTCAGGCGCCAGCGGGCCATCCCGGCAGGGGTTTCACTTAACTTTTTCGGTGGGTCGGGTTTAGCTGTCGCCCGCCGCGCTCGACGAAAAAGTACAAGACGTTTCACCCCTACCGGGATGGCCCGTTGGCGTGGCGGTCGAGCTGGACCAGCTGCGTCGGCTGGTGCTCAACTTGCAAGGTGGTGTGGTGGATCCCGAACTGGCGCTCTATCAGCTCACTTAGCTCGAGCCGGGCGCGGTGGCAGTCGGCGTCCGCCTCGACCGTGACGTGAGCCGAGAGGGCGGGGAACTCGGAGGTCACCTCCCAGACGTGCAGGTCGTGGACCTCGACTACCCTGGCCTGGGCGGCCATCACGCGGCCGATTTGCTCGGGGTCGATCTCCTTCGGCGCGGCCTCGAGGAAGATCCGGCCGGAGTCGCGCAGCAGGCCGATCGCGGAGCGCAGCATCAGCGCGGCGACGAGCAGCGAGGCGATCGCGTCGGCGCGGTCGAAGCCGGTGAGCAGGATCACCGCGGCCGCGACCGCCGTGCCGATGAAGGCGTAGAGGTCGGTCAGCAGGTGCTGAAAGCTGCCCTCGATGTTGAGGCTCTGGCGGTTGGCCCGGGCCAGGGTTGCGGTGGCGGCGACGTTGACGGCGATCCCGGCGAGGGCGACGACGAGGATCAGAATCCCGTCGACGGTGGGCGGGTCGAAGAGCCGGCGCACGGCCTCGATCGCGATGATCGCGGCGAGGACGAGCAGGGTGATCCCGTTCGCCTGCGCGGAGAGGATCTCGGCCCGTTTGAGGCCGAAGGTCATCTGCCCGGCGGCGGGTCGCTTGGCGAGCTCGATCGCGACGAGCGAGAAGCCGATCGCGGCGGCGTCGGTGAGCATGTGGGCGGCGTCGGAGAGCAGCGCCAGCGAGTTGGCGAGGATCCCGGTCACCACCTCGGCCGCCATGAAGGCGAGGATCAGGGCCAGGGCGATCGCCAGCTTGCCGCGATCGGCGTCGGCGCTGGCGCTGTGCGTGTGCCCCGCGTGGCTGTAGCCGGCGTGGGAGTGACTCATCGCCGACCTATCGTAAGAGGCGGGCGGGCGCTCAGAATGCCGAGTGGAGCATGCCGCCGTCGATCGGGATCGTCGTCCCGGTGATGTAGGCGGCGCGCTCGGAGCAGAGGAAGGCGACGAGGTCGCCGTACTCCTCCGGGCGGCCGAGGCGCTGGGCGGGGACGCGCTCGCGGGCGGCGGCTTCGGCGGGCTCGAGCGAGCCGCCGGGGTCGGCGAGGCGGTCGGTGGCGAAGGTGCCGGTGGCGACGGTGTTGACGGTGATCCCGTCGGCGGCGACGTCGCGGGCGAGCGTCTTGAGGAAGCCGACCGCGGCCATGCGGTGGGAGTTGGAGAGGTTGAGGCCGGGATCGGCTCGCGGGTCGAGGTCGAGCCGACGTTGACGATCCGCCCCCACCCGCGCTCGCGCATGCCGGGCACGACCGCGGCGGCGAGGACGCGGGGAGCGAGGACGAGCCCCCGGTAGGCGCGCTCCCACTCCTCGAGTTCCTGGTCGAGAGTGCCGCCGAGCGGCGGGCCGCCGGAGTTGGCGACGAGGATGCCAATCGGGCCGAGCTTTGCCTCGACCTCGGCGGGCAGCTCGGCGAGTCGGTCGAGGTCCGTGGCGTCGGCGACGAGCCCGACAGCGCCCCCGCCGATCTCCGCGGCCGCCGCCTCGATCGCGTCCTGCGAGCGGCTGGCCAGCGCCACCCCGGCGCCCTCACGCGCCAGCGCAGCGGCGATCGCCTTACCGAGCCCACGGCTGGCGCCCATCACCAGCGCGACGCGCCCGTCGAGCCCTAAGTCCATGGCCGCCAACAACGCTCGAACGGCTTCACGCCGATAAAGTACCCAAGCAGGGCGCCCGTAGCTCAGTGGTCAACGGTCCCTTCACGGGGACCAAAGAGCGTCGGTCTTTCAAGCCGAAGGTCGCGAGTTCGATTCTCGTCGGGCGCATGGGGGAGAGTGCCGGCAAATGTCGGCCCCTTCGTCAGCTGATCTTCTCGGCCAGCTCGATGATGATTCCCTCGGGGCCGCGGACGTAGCAGAGCCGGTAGCTGTTCTCGTAGCGCACCAACTCGCCGACGAGCTCGGTGCCGCGGGCTTCTAGGCCGGCGACCAGGGTGTCGATGTCCTCGACGAGAAAGGCGAGGTGGCGGAGGCCTGGGGTGTTCGAGGGTGCCTGCGGGTCGCCGCCCTGGGTCGACGGTGCGTGGAACTTCACCAGCTCGATTTCTACGTCGCCGTCCGGGGTGCGCAGCATCCTCAACTCGGCCTTGGTCCCTTCGAGCGCGATGATGCGGTCTACCCAGCTGCCTTCGACTTGGCCCTTGCCTCCCGGCTCCAGTCCCAGCTCGACGAAGAACTCGATTGCGGCCTCCAGGTCGTCGACCACGATCCCGACGTGTTCCATCTTCTTGATCGCCATGGGCTCGATGGTAGGGAGGCTGGCTACCGACGGCCGCATTCCGGCCGCATCAACGCCGCGATTCCGCTCCTTGCGCGGAGGGCAGCCGTCCTTTCAATCTGGCGGAGATCGGCTTTGGCATGGGGTCCTGTGCTGCGGGCTGTTGAAATTGGAGACCTCGAGGAGCGAGCCATCGACTGGACTCGATCCGGTCGATCGGGGACGATGTAAGTCATGGTCGTCATTGACGAGAAATCACGAGTGGCGCCGCTCGATGAGGTTGCCCTAGAGCAGCTCGGCCATGCGCTCGATCGCGAGGGCGTGGTTGCGGCGATGTTGATCGGATCGCAGGCGCGTGGGAATCCTGGCCCGCTGTCGGACGTAGACGTTGCGGTCTGGCACGACCCCGACCTCGACTCTCGCGGTCGTTTCGATCTTCAGTTAGGCCTTGCCGGTGATGCAGGCCGTGCTTTGGGGACTGACGAGATCGATGTCGTGATGCTGAACCACGCCCCTCCGCTAATGCGGCACCGCGCCATTCGCGAGGGCAAGCGCCTCGTCGAGCGCGACCAGGACGAGCGAGTCCGGCTGGAGACGCGGGCGATTCTCGACTACCTCGACACCGCTCCGCTGCGCGCGGAGCTTGGTCGCGGAGTACGCCGGCGGATAGGTGAAGGTCGCTTTGGTCGACGCTGAGCAGGTCGAGAACCGCCTCGAGCGGCTTGGCAACGCCGCAAGGCAGCGCAATTTGCTTGCATCTCTATATGGAGATCGATGACAAGGCAGTGTTTGCCTCGTTGGCTTTCCTCGATGACCTCCGTGAGTTCGCGACAATTGTCGGGCACTTGGCTGAGGCAGACGCATCCAGCTGACCGGGGACCAACTCCAGGCCCGATGATCGTCTTCGCCAGCGCAACTTCCGGTCAGCGAAAGGACGCCCTTCGTGTCTGGCGCGCGTCACGGACGGCGGATGGGAACCCACCATCCAAGGCCCGCATCGACCGGGTCAGGAGAAAGCTGGCCGATACGGCTGCGTCCCTCTTGGTCGGCTGCGATGGCGAACTCGTGATCGCGATGGCGTTGTCCGAGCCTTACCGCGAGCGCCATGGCGCCGGTGCGGTCCGCCCCCACGCGGGACACGTATCAATGGTGTTTGTCGATCCGGAACGCTGGGGTCGTGGCATCGGCAGCCGGCTGTTGGATGCCATGCACCGAGAGATGCGAGCGCGCGACTGGAGGCACTCATCCCTCTGGACACGCTCGAACAACGTAAGAGCCCGACGGCTATACGAGGGCTGCGGCTACAGCCTGACCGATGACGTCGGGTCCCTTCACGGTCAGGAGATCGTTCGCTATGAGCTCCAGATTGAGGGCAGCTTTTAGGTCCGACAGGCGAGCGGCCCGACCTGTCCGCATCTGCGGGTCGCATCCCTGGCACATAGCCCTCGCAATCCCGCTCCCCATGCGGACGATCCTCGTCTTTTCAACCCGAAGAACGCGAGAGTTCGATTCTTCTCGGGCGCATTGAGGTCTCGCTTAGAACCGGTTTCAGAAAGAAGGACCTGCCGCCTGAGCGGTGAACACCTCCGGCACATGTGGTCGACTCTCGGAGGTGTCGGAGGTGCCATCGCGCTTTGAGGTAGACGACGGCCTTTGGGCCGAGCTGGAGCCGCTG
>DASTAY010000051.1:0-73180 GCA_035712345.1 Solirubrobacterales bacterium | reverse complement strand
GGTGGCGGCGGGCGACACAACGCATGGAAGTCAGACCTTCGGGTCGACAGAGAGCGTATGAGTCAGCCCGTCGCCGTCCCGAGAACCAACCGGCCAGGTCGGACGCCAACCGTCGACCCTGAGGCCGACTTTGACAGTGAGGAGAGAGTAGACTTGTCGTCAGTTCATTCGACTGGACTCAGGCCAAGGCCATGCCAGCGAACATACGACCAGCAAGGGTCCCCTTCGACGTTATGGGGACTCTTCGAGGCAACCGCGAATGAGAGAGCTGCCGACGATCAACGAGCCGGTCCCGATGCTCGACCTGTCTCCGCAGGAGGTCGAGGAGATGGCGCACGAGGTGCGCGAGCTGGCGCGCGAGCGCGACGCCGTGATCCTCGCCCACAACTATCAGGTGCCCGAGGTGCAGGACGTCGCCGACTACACCGGCGACTCGCTCGGCCTCTCGCGCCAGGCCGCTGCGGCCGGCGCCTCGACGATCGTCTTCTGCGGCGTCCACTTCATGGCCGAGACGGCTTCGATCCTCTCGCCCGACAAGACCGTCCTGATCCCCGACCTCGACGCCGGCTGCTCGCTGGCCGACGCGATCACGGCAGACGAGCTGCGCGACTGGAAGGCGCGGCACAGCCCCGACGCGGTCGTCGTCATGTACGTCAACACCTCGGCCGAGGTCAAGGCGGAGACCGACTACTGCTGCACCTCCTCCAACGCCGTCAAGGTGGTCGAGCACATTCGGCGCGAGCACGGGCCGGAGACCGAGATCCTCTTCGGGCCCGACATGTGGCTCGGCTCCTACGTCGAGCGCGAGACCGGCCGCTCGATGCACGTCTGGCCCGGCGAGTGCCACGTCCACGCGGGGATCCGTCCCGACGACATCAAGGCGCGCCGTGACGCCCATCCCGACGCCGAGTTCCTCGTCCACCCCGAGTGCGGCTGCGTCACCCAGGTGATGGAGTTCGTCGCCGCCGGCGAAGTCGAGGAGGAGGGCGTGCACATGCTCTCGACCGGCCAGATGCTCGACCACATCCAGCGCCGGCCCGACGGCGAGTACATCGTCGCCACCGAGAACGGCATGCTGCACCCGCTGCAGATGGCGGCGCCGGGGGCGAGCCTGATCGAGGCCAACAGGATGGCCTACTGCAAGTACATGAAGATGATCACGCTGCCGAAGCTGCGCGACGCGCTGCGCGAGATGAAGTTCGAGGTCAGCGTCCCGGCCGAGATCGCCGCGCGGGCGCGGGTGCCGATCGAGCGCATGGTCGCGATCGGATAGCGGTAGATAAAGTCACGGGCATGGAGCAGGCGACCTCGGAGAGCGCGATCGACCGCGAGCAGCTGCACGAGCTGGCTCAACAGCTGCGGGTCGATTCGGTGCGCTCCGCCGCGGCGGCCAACTCGGGCCACCCGACCTCCTCGATGTCCGCCGCCGACCTGATGGCGGTGCTCCTGACCCGCCACCTGCGCTACGACTTCGACGCCCCCGAGAACCGCGCCAACGACCACCTGGTCTTCTCCAAGGGCCACGCCTCGCCGCTGCTCTACAGCCTCTACAAGCTGGCGGGCGCGATCGACGACGAGGAGCTGCTGACCTTCCGCGAGTTCGGCTCGCGCCTGCAGGGCCACCCGACCCCGGAAATCCCCTGGGTCGACGTGGCGACCGGCTCGCTCGGCCAGGGTCTGCCGATCTCGGTCGGGATCGCGCTGGCGGGCAAGCGACTCGAGAACGCCGACTTTCGCGTCTGGGTGCTCTGCGGCGACTCCGAGCTCGCCGAGGGCTCGATGTGGGAGGCCTTCGAGCACGCCGGCGAGGCGGGCCTCGACAACATGGTCGCGATCGTCGACGTCAACCGGCTCGGCCAGCGCGGGCCGACGATGCACGAGTGGGACACCGCCTCCTGGGCGGCGCGCGCCGCGGCCTGCGGCTGGGACGTGCAGGAGATCGACGGGCACGACCTCGAGGCGATCGACGCCGCCTACGCGCGGGCGCTCGCGGCCGGCAAGCCGGCGGCGATCTTCGCCCGCACCAAGAAGGGCTCGGGCGTCGCTGCGGTCGAGGACAAGGACGGTCAGCACGGCAAGCCGCTCGAAGACCCCGAGGCGGCGGTCGCAGAGCTCGGCGGCGAGCGCTCGAACCGTGTCGAGGTGCAGGCGCCACCAGAGCCGAAGCCGTATGAGATCACCACCGCCACGGTCGAGCGGCCCTCCTACGAGGTCGGCGAGAAGGTCGCCACCCGTGGCGCCTACGGCGACGCGCTCGCCTGGCTCGGCTCGATCGACGAGAAGGTCGTCGCGCTCGACGGCGAGGTCGGCAACTCGACCTACGCCGAACGCTTCGCCGCCAAGCACCCGGACCGCTTCTTCGAGATGTACATCGCCGAGCAGCAGATGGTCGCCGCCGGGGTCGGCCTGCAGACGCGCGGCTGGAAGCCGTTCGCTTCCTCCTTCGGCGCCTTTCTCAGCCGTGCCTACGACTTCGTCCGCATGGGGGCGATCTCGGAAGCCGACCTGAAGCTCTGCGGCTCCCACGTCGGCGTCTCGATCGGCCCCGACGGGCCCTCGCAGATGGCGCTGGAAGACATCGCTTCGCTGCGCGCGGTCTTCGGCAGCGTCGTCCTCTACCCGAGCGACGCCAACCAGGCGGTGGCGCTGCTCGACGCGATGCGCGAGCACCGCGGGATCAGCTACATGCGGACCACGCGCGGCGCCACTCCGGTCCTCTACGAGGCGGGGGAGAGCTTCGAGATCGGCGGCAGCCGCACGGTGCGCTCCGGCGGGGAGGACCAGGTCGCCCTGATCGCCGCCGGCATCACCCTGCACGAATCGCTCGCCGCCGCCGACGAGCTCGCCGGCAAGGGCATCGCCGCCCGGGTGATCGACCTCTACTCGGTCAAGCCGGTCGACCGCGACGCGATCCTCGCCGCCGCGAGCGAGACCAGGGCCCTGATCACGGTCGAGGACCACTGGCCCGAGGGCGGCATCGGCGAGACCGTCGCCGGAGTGCTCGCCGAAGCGGCAGTCGGCACCCCGCTCGTGCGCCTCGCGGTCAGCGAGCGTCCCACCAGCGGGCCTCCCGAGGCGCTCCTCGCCGCCGCCGGGATCGACGCGGCGAGCATCGTCGCTGCGGCGGAACGGGCGCTGTAGGCGCTGGAGAGCGTCGAGCGATCGACGTCTTCGCTCAGGCCTGAGGGCGGCGGGCGGCGCGCTCGCGGACGTCCGCCTTCTGCTCGAGCGTCAACGCGCCCGGGTGTCCGTCGCCCGGCCACGGGGAGAGGACCAGCAAGAGGCGGGCGTCGGATCGCGCGGCGACGGTGTGGCGCTCGCCCGGCTCGAACTCGAAGAGGTGCCCGGCGCTCGCCGTGACGCTCTCTCCGCCGGGCGCCGTCACCTCGACGTCCCCCTCGACGACGACGAGCCGCGCCCGCTCGTGCACCTCGTGCTCCTGCAGCTCCTCGCCGGCCGGGAGGAGGAGCACGATCGTCCGCGCGTCGTCGGCAGAGGCGAGGATCCGCGGCTGGTGCGGCTCCGCCTCGATGCCCTTCAGATCCCAGTTCTGCATCGCCCGCCCCTCTCAATTCCGTCGTAGCTGCGGCAGCTTCACCGCACTGTTTTACCAGCAGCGAGACGGCGAGGAGAATATGAGCGGCTGCTCGCAATACGCTAGTCTTCCGCACATCGAATGTGGGCGGGGTATTGCGCGCGATCGGGCGCGCAGGAGTCACCCTGTGATTGCAGAAGGACCCCCGACGTATGGCCCTGGGCAGAAAGAAGAGCAAGCAGACGGGCGGCGAGCCGCAGCAGCGGCGCAACCGCAAGGGCGGCGCGCCGATCATCGAGATGCGCGACGTGACCAAGGTCTACCCGGGCGGCCACATGGCGCTCGACCGGGTCTCGCTGGCGATCGACCGCGGCGAGTTCGTCTTCCTCGTCGGCCCGACCGGCTGCGGCAAGTCGACCCTGATCAAGATGCTGATCCGCGAGCTCGCCGCCACCGACGGCAGCGTGCGCATCGCCGGTCGCGACATCGGCGCGATGCCGGAGAAGAAGATCCCGCAGCTGCGGCGCAACATCGGCACCGTCTTCCAGGACTTCAAGCTGCTGCCCGACCGGACCGTCTACGACAACGTCGCCTACGCGCTGCAGGTGCTCGGCGCCCACCGCGGCGAAATCCGCCGTCAGGTGCCGGAGATCCTCCGCCTGGTCGGCCTCTCGACCAAGCTGCACAGCTACCCGGACGAGCTTTCCGGCGGCGAGCAGCAGCGCGTCTCGATCGCCCGCGCCTTCGTCAACCACCCGCCGCTGCTGCTCGCCGACGAGCCCAGCGGCAACCTCGACCCGGTCACCTCGATCGGCGTGATGCAGCTGCTCTACCGGATCAATAAGACCGGCACGACCGTCGTCGTCGTCACCCACGACCGCGAGATGGTGGACAACATGCGCCGGCGCGTGATCGAGCTCTACGAGGGCCGCGTCGTCCGCGACGAGGTCTCCGGCGGGTACACCGAGGAGTCGACCTCGGAGTTCGGCCTGCGCATGCGCGCCGAGATGGGGGTCGCCCCCGAGGGTCAGACCAACGGCCACAGCGAGTCGCTCTTCTAGACGATGTCGCGACTTCTCTTCTTCACCCAGGAGGCCTTCCGCGCGCTGCGCCGCAACGGCGCGCCGAGCATGGCGGCGGTCGTCACCACGGTCGTCACCGTGATCCTGCTCGGCGTCCTGATCCCGATCTTCCAGACCACGCAGGCGAAGAGCAACCAGGTGCGCGACAGCCTCGAAACCCGGGTGGCGATCTTCGACGACGCGACGAAAGCCGAAATCGCCAAGCTCGAAGACCAGCTGCTGGCGATCCCGCACGTCGCCTCGGTCAGGCTGATCACCAAGGCGGAGGCGCTGAACGAACTCAAGCAGGACCTGGGCAAGGACAAGAGCAGCGAACTGCTCACCCAGCTGCACTCCAACCCGTTGCCGGCGAACTTCTCGGTCAAGGCCGACGACGCCGGCAACCTCTCCGCGGTGGAAGACGCGATCACGCCGCCTGGGCCGAACGGCAAGCCGCAGCCGATCTCGCCGATCATCCAGGATCAGTTCAACCGCCAGGAAGACTCGAAGAAGATCGAGCAGGTGACGAGCGCGCTGAAGATCGTCCTCACGGTGATCACCGCGCTTCTGATCGTCGCCTCGCTGATGCTGGTCGGCAACACGATCAGGCTCTCGATCTACACCCGCCGTCGCGAGGTCGAGGTGATGCGCCTGGTCGGCGCCACCCGCTGGTTCATCCGCTGGCCGTTCATGATCGAGGGGGTCGTGGTCGGCTTCTTCGGCGGCCTGGTGGCCATACTTATCCTGTGGCTGGGCAAGCTGACGATCGTCGACCCGTTGAGCAACAGCATCGGCTTCCTCGCCGCCCAGAACAGCACCACGCTCTCCTTCCCGGCCCTGGTCGCGATCCTCTTCGGCGCCGCGGTGCTCGTGTCGGCGGTCGGCTCCGGCGTCACCCTGCGCCGCTTCCTCAAGGTCTAGGGCCGGATCCGGCGTGAGGGCCGCGCGCACGCTGGGCCTCGCGGCCGCGCTGCTGGCCATGCTCGCCGCCGGCCTCTGGATCGGCGGGCACCCGGCGAAGATGCCGCCCTTCCTGCGCGACGTCTTCGTCGACGAATCGGCAGGGCTGACGGCCGAAGCGAGTGAGCTGATCGAAGACAACTACTTCCGCGAGGTCTCGCAGGGCAACCTGATCGATTCCTCGTTGAACGGCATGGTCCGCGGGCTGCGACTGCGCTACCACGACCGCTTCTCGGACTACTTCTCGCCAAAGCTGCTGGCCCGTTTCGACGAGGAGATCGAAGGGCGCTTCTCCGGGGTGGGGCTCAGCGTGACCGAAGCCAAGGGCGGCCTGCACGTCGTCAAGGTCTTCAGGGGCTCCCCCGCCGAGCAGGGCGGGATCGAAGTCGGCGCGACGATCGTCTCCGTCGACGGCAAGCCGATCGCCGGCCTCGGCTCGACCGCGGCGACCGAACTGATCAAGGGCCCGGAAGGAACCGCGGTGACGCTCGGGGTACGGCCCGCCAACGGCGGCAAGGCCCGGCGGGTGCGCCTCACCCGCGCCCAGATCGCGTTGCCGGTCCTCAGCAGCAAGATGTTGACGGCAAAGGGGGAGAAGGTCGGCTACGCCCGCCTGGCGACGTTCAGCGAAGGCGCCGACGTGGCGCTGCGGCGCGCGGTGCGCAAGCTGCAGGCTCAAGGCGCCCGGGCGCTGGTGCTCGACCTGCGCGGCAACGGCGGCGGCCTGCTCGAGGAGGCCGTGCTGAGCGCAAGCATCTTCCTGCCCGAGGGCGAAGTCGTCGTCACGACCGACTCGCGCACCGAGGGCCACGCCGTCTACAAGACCAAGGGCGGCAACCTGCCGCCACTGCCGATCGTCGTCCTGATCGACCGCAACACCGCTTCGGCGGCCGAGATCCTCACCGCGGCCCTGGCCGACGACGCCGGAGCCAAGACCGTCGGCACGCGCTCCTACGGGAAGGGCGTCTTCCAGCAGGAGATCGGGCTCTCCAACGGCGGCGCGTTGAAGCTGACCGTGGGCGAGTACTTCACGCCGAATGGCGAAAACCTCGCCGGCAAGGGAATCCATCCCGATGTGAAGGCGCCCGACCTGCCCGCGACGAAGCGCGACGAGGGACTCGAAAGGGCCTTGGCGGTGCTGGCGGCCCGTGGCTAAGCGGGACTGGCGCTACTACCGGGAGCGGCAGCGGGGGCGCGGACGGCGCGAGGCGCCGAAGACGGCGCGCGACGCGGTAGAGGCCCTGCTGCACGAGGAGCTGGGCGGGCGCGGCTTCGCCGCCGCGCTGGAGGTCGAAGCGGGGCGGGCGGGGGCCGTGGCCGAGTCGCGCGGCGTGTCCCGCCGCGACCTGATCGAGCTGCCTACCTTCACCGTCGACCCGGCGACCGCGCGCGACTTCGACGATGCGGTTTCGGCGCGGCGCGAGGGCGAGTCGGTCCGGCTCTGGATCCACATCGCCGACGTCGCCGCGCACGTCCCGCCGGGCTCGCCGCTCGACCGCGAGGCCCTGCGCCGTGGAAACAGCACCTACGCGCCGGGGACGGTCGAGCCGATGCTGCCGCACGCGCTCAGCGAGGAGGCCTGCAGCCTGGCGCCGGGGGTCGAGCGCCTCGCGGTTACCGCGGAGGTCGAGCTCGACGCGGGCGGCAAGCCGGGCAGGGCCGCCTTCTACCGCAGCCGCATCCGCTCGGACGCCCGGCTCGACTACGACCAGCTCGACGTGATCTTCTCCGGCGGCGCCGAAGCGCCGCAGGCGGTGGCGGAGTCGCTGGCCGTCGCCCGCGAGGCCGCCGCGGCACTGGGCGAGCGACGCGGAGCGACCAGCCTCGACGTCGAGTCCTTCGAGCCGGAGTTCCGCTTCGACTCGAAGGGAGCCGTCCTCGGCGCCCGCGGGGTCGCCCAGACCGAGGCGCACCGGTTGATCGAGCGACTGATGATCCTCGCCAACGAGCAGGTGGCGCAGCTGCTGGAGCGCAAGCGCGTGCCCGCCGTCTACCGGGTCCACCCGCGCCCGGACCCGCCGCGGATCGAACGGCTGATCGAGCAGCTGCACGCTCTCGGGGTGCCGACTCCGCCGCTGCGCGGCACGCCGGCGCCGAGCGAGGCGGCTGAGCTCGCGGCCGAGGCCAGCAGGCTGGTCGCCCGCGAGGCGAGCCGGCGCGGGCACGGCCGCAACGCGTATACAACGCTCGTGCTGCGTTCCCTGAAACAGGCCCAATACAGCGAGCGCAACAGCGGCCATGCCGGCCTCGGCAGCGCCGCCTACTGCCACTTCACCTCGCCGATCCGCCGCTATCCCGACCTCCTCGTCCACCGCGCGCTGTTGGCGACGCTGGGCGAGGGCGAGTCGGCGCCGAGCGCCGCCGAGGCGCGCGAGGCGGCCTGGCGCTGCAGCGAGCGCGAGCGCGAGTCGATGCGGATCGAGCGCCGCGCCGACGACATCTGCGCGGCCTTCCTGCTCGAGCGCGAGCTGCGCGAGCGGGGGAGGGAGGTCGAGTTCGAGGGCGAGGTCTCGGGCCTGATCCGTGCGGGGGCTTTCGTCGGCTTCGGCGGCGAGCTCGGCGACGTCTACGAGGGCTTCCTGCCGGCGCGTCGCCTCGGTGGCGCCGAGCGCTTCGAGCTGAACGAGAGCGAGACGGCGCTGGTCGGCCAGGATTCGAAGCGCGAGCTGCGCCTCGGGGATCCCATATCCGTCCAGGTGAGCGGGGTCGAAGCCCCGCGCGGCCGCGCCGACCTGGAGCCGGTGGAGGGCTGATCGATGGCCAAGAAGGGCAAGAAGAAACGCGATCCGGCCTCGGGCGACGTCGCCACCAATCGGCGCGCCCGGCACAAATTCGAGTGGATCGAGAAGGTCGAGGCCGGGATGGTCCTGCGCGGCTCGGAGGTCAAGTCGCTGCGCAATGGAAAAGCGCAGATGACCGATGCCTACGCGGTCGTCGACGATGGCGAGGTCTGGCTGCGCAACCTGCATATCCCGCCCTATGAGCCCGCCAGCCGCGAGAACCACGAGCCCGAGCGGCCACGCAAGCTGCTCCTGCATCGCGCCGAGATCGAGCGCCTCGTCGGCAAGACGGCGGAGCGCGGCCTGACCCTGATCCCGACCCGGATCTACTTCAAGGGCTCGCGCGCCAAGGTGGAGCTGGCCCTCGCGCGCGGCAAGGAGGGCCGCGACCGCCGCCGCGAGATCGCGGACCGCGACGTGCGACGCGAGGTCGAGCGCGAATTCAAGGGCCGGATGAGGTAGCGTCGGGATTCAGATGGTCGACTCCACGACCCCGCACGCCTGGATGACGCCCGTGGCACGGCGCACCTCCGCGTCCTCGGGTTTGCCTTTGCAACCAGCAAAGGCTGCACCCTGCGTCCTTGATCTGCTTGGCCACGTGCGCCCCCAGTCGCACACGGTCGTGGAGTCGACCATCTAGCATGATCATGGCCAACTTCGTCAGCGACCATGTCGAGTATTTCGTCGCCGGTCTGGTGGTGGCGATCCTCCTTCTCCTGCTGGCGATCAGCGTCCTGCAGCGGCGCAGCAAGGAAAAGGCCAAGGGGAAGCCGGCAGCCGTGGGAGCGCCGCCCGCACCCGGGGCGCAACCCGCACCCGCAGCGCCCCCGGTCGCGGGAGCGCAGCCCGCCACCCAGGCCCTCAGCGGCAAGGAGAAGCGCAAGCGGGCGCGCGAGCAGCAGCGCGCGGCCCGCGGCGAACACCGCAAGCGGCGCGGCGAAGAGGCGAAGAAACGCCGAGAAGAGAGAGCCCGCAAACGATCTGAGAAGCGCGCCAAGCCGGCGGGTGGGCGTGGTGGCCGGCGGGCCAGGAAGGAAGCGGCCAAGGCCGAGCGTGAGCTGGCGGCGGCGCGCGCGGCGCAGGAGCGGGCGTTGTTCGAGCAGGAGAGCGCGACGGCCGCGTCGCCCGGCCAGCCGCCGGCTCAGGCGGCGCCGCAGGCGGCTCCCCCCGTCCCCCAGTTCGCGCCCCCGCCTCCACCGGTGCCGCCTCCGCCGCCTTCCTCCGGCGCGAGCCCGCCGGCTCCTCCCACGCCCGGGCTCGCCGCCCCGCCCGCGTCGGTTTCACCGCCGCCTGGTGGATACGACCCTGCGGCGGCCGAACAGCGCGTGCAGGACAAGGTCGCCGAAATCCAGCGGGAGGAGGAGCGCATCCGCGCCGAGGCCGACCGTCGGATCGAGGAGGCCGAGCGCCTCCAGCGCGAGGCCGAGGCGCGGCAGGCACAGGCTCAGACGACGCAGAGCATGCCGGCGGTGGCGCCCCCGTCCGCCCAGGCGCCGCCGAGCATGGCTCCAGCCGTGGACATGCAGACGGCCGAACACCGCCTCCAGCAGGAGCGCGAAGCCCAGGAGCATTCGCTGGCCGAAGCCCAGGAGCGCCTGCGGCAGATCGAGGAGCGGACCAAGGCGGCGGAGAAGCGAGCCGCCGAAGCGGAGCGCCTCGCGCAGCTGAAATCGCAGGAGGACGAGCGCCAGCAGCGCCTGCGTGAGATCGAGGCGAGCGTTGCCCAGGCCGAGGAGCGCGCCCGCGAAGCCGAGCGCCGCGCGATGGAAGCCGAGCAGGCCGTGCTCGGCTCGGTGCAGGGGGCGTCGCCGCAGCCCCAGCCGCCCGCGCCTTCGCCGCCGCCCGCCCCGGAGCCGCAGCCACCCATGCCGGAGCCGCCCGCTCCGGCGCCTGAGCCGCAACCGGGCCCGCCGCCGCAGCCGTCACCGCCTGCCCCCGGGCCCGAGCCCGTGCCGCCCCCGTCCGATCCGTCGCCGACGCCGTCTCCCCTCCAGTCGGGCGAGACGATCGAACTCAACAACGTCACCTTCGAGCAGCTGCGCGGTCACGGCCTCTCCGTCACCCAGGCGACCCGCGTGCTCGCCCACCGCGAGCGGGTCGGTCGGTTCCAGTCGACCGACGAGCTGGACGAGATTCCCGGCTTGCCGCGGGAGTTCGCCGAAGACCTGAAGCGGCGTTCGCGGGTCTGAGCGCTACAGCCCGGCGGCTTCGAGGAGCTTGAGCCAGATCTCGCTGCGGGTCGGGTAGGCGGCCACCGCGTGGCGGAGTCGATTCAGCGGGACCTCTGCGGCGATTGCCACGGTTGCGGCGTGGAGGAAGTCGGCGGTCTCGAAGCCGGTGAAGGTCGCGCCGACGATGGTTTTCTTTCTCTCGTCGATTACCAGGCGGGAGGTGCCGCCGGTGTCCTTGCCGTAGAAGCTTGCGCCTGCGGTGCCGTCGGTGGGGGCGTCGACCGCCCTCGCGTCGATACCGACTTCTTCGGCCTGGGCGAGGGTCTTGCCGACGGCGGCGACCTGGGGGTCGGTGAAGGTGACGCGGGGGGAGCCGAGGCCTTCGGCGATCGACTCGACCGGGCGGCCGAGCAGATTCTCGGCGGCGATCCAGGCCTGGTACTTGCCCATGTGGGTGAAGAGGGAGCGGCCGTTGACGTCGCCGATGGCGTAGAGCCACTCGCGGCCGCCGACCCGCAGGCGGTCGTCGGTCTCGAGGAAGCCGTGCTCGCCGGCCTCGACCCCGGCCGAGTCGAGGCCGATCCCCTCGGTGCGGGGCGCCCGGCCGATCGCGACCAGCAGCTCCGCGGCCTCGACCCGACTGCCGTCGTCCAGCTCGATGGCGACCCCGGCGCCGGCCGGGGCGACCCGTTCGGCGAGCACGCCGGTGCGCACGTCGACCCCGTAGGCCTCGCGCAGCGACTTCGCGACCTGCTCGCCGGCAAACGGCTCCTCGCGGGGCAGCAGGCGATCTTCGCCCTCGACCAGCGTCACCTTAGTGCCGAGCGTGGACCATGCTTGAGCGAGCTCGGCGCCGACCGGACCGCCGCCGAGGACGATCATGCTCGCCGGCACGCTCTTCGCCGTCGTCGCGTCGCGGTTGTTCCAGGCCCGCACCGAGTCGAACCCGTCGATCGGCGGCATCGCGGCGTCGCTGCCGGTCGCGACCACCACGGCCCGGTCGGCGATGAGCACGTCGTCGCCGACGAGCACCCGGCGCTCGCCGTCGAGGCGGCCCTCGCCGCGAAAGAGCTCGATGCCGCGTTCTTCCAGCCAGGGGAGCTGCCCGGAGTCGTCGCGGTCGTGGATCACCTCGTCGCGGCGGTCGAGCACCGCCTGCGGGTCGAGCTCACCGCTCAGCGCGGCGCCGACCCCGGGGACGCGGCGCGCCTCGGCCAGCAGCTCGCCGGGGCGCAGCAGCGCCTTCGACGGCATGCAGGCGTAGTAGGAGCACTCGCCGCCGACCAGGTGGCTCTCGACGATCGCCACCGAAAGCCCCCCGTCGGCGAGCCGGCCCGCGCAGACCTCGCCGGGAGCGCCGGCGCCGATCACGATCGCGTCGAATTCTCGCTCTGCCATTTCGCGATTCCTACCCAGCACCGTACAATCGGAAGCCACATAGCACGGGGGCGACAGGCTTCGATCTGGTCGGTCCGTGCGAACGGTCGCAGGTCGAGGTTGCCGGAGGCCTCGTAAAACACCGGCACCAACCAATACGTGCGGACCATGAGTTCGCCCTCGCTGCCTAGTTAGATCTAGGTGAGTGAGAGTCGGCCCTCTCCCGCCCGCGGAGGGGGGTCCCGGCTTCAATTGCGGGCTTACCCGGGCGGATCGCCCCGTCCGCCAGGGGAAATCGAAGAGGGCTCTGTCTCCCGCAGTGCCCGCCGGCGCGGACCCCGGGAGCCGAGAATCAAGCGCCGGCTAAACCTGTAGAAGCCTTCGCGCTACGGCCAGAGACGCCGGTTCAATTCCGGCCGCCTCCATCGATGGACCGCTACATCGCCTTCCTGCGCGGGATGAACTTGGGAGGGCGCAGGATCACCAACGAGGATCTGCGCTCGCACTTCGAGGCGCTTGGCTGCGCGGAGGTGGCGACGTTCCGCGCCAGCGGCAACGTGATCTTCGCGAGCGAGGGCGAGTCGGAGGCGAAGCTCGGCAAGCGGCTCGAAGCGTGGCTGGGGGAGCGCCTCGGCTACGCGGTGCCGGTCTTTCTCCGTTCCGCCGCGGAGCTGCGGGCGATCGCCGCCCACGAGCCGTTCGCGGCGAAGCATGTCGCTGCCTCGAAGGGCAAGCTCCAGATCGCGTTACTGGGGAAGAAGCCGACGACGGCGGCCGGCAAGGAGGCGCTGGCCCTTTCGACCGACGAAGATCGCCTCGCGATCGAGGGCCGCGAGCTCTACTGGCTCCCCGACGGCGGTCTCTCCGAATCCGAGCTCGACCTCGAGGCCCTGGCCGTGATCCTCGGCCCGACCACGATCAGGACCAAGGGCACGATCGACCAGATCGCGGCGAAGTACCTGGGTTAACCCGATCGGTGTCGTCTGCTCGGACGGCGGTCGACCCAAGATCCCAGCTCTGCGTACCCGGTTATGGCCGCGAGCATGATTGGCAGGAGCACCCAGCCTGGCGCACCGAGGACGAAGACTGCCAACGCGACTGACCCCGCGGCGATCGCGCCGACGGTGGATGCGCCGCGCGGCGTTTTTGCGAGGCGGGTCATCAGCTCCACATCGTGATGATAAGGGCGATAAGCGCAAGCGGCGAGCTGGTGCGCAGAATGCAAATTCTTTGTGTGGGTTTGCGGCGATGTAGGTTGCGCGGCGTGGGCGACGTCTTCTTCCTTGCGTTCCTCGCCGCGCTCTATCCGACGTTGCTCGCGGCGACGACGGTGATGCTGCTGCTGCCGCATCCGAAGCGGCTGCTGCTCGGCTATCTGTGCGGCGCGGCGATGACCAGCGTCACGCTCGGCCTCCTCATCGTCTTCGCCCTGCGTCACGCTGGCCTGACGAAGACGACGCAGGTGACGCTCGGCCCCGGCGAGGACATAGTCCTTGGCTGCCTCGCCCTCGTGATCGCCCTCGTCCTTCGCTCCGGGCGCGATCGGAGGCTGGTCGAGCGGCGGCGCGAGCGCAAGGCGGCGAAGGGCAAGGACAAGGCGGGGCCGCCACGGTGGCAGCAGGCGCTCCGCCGGGGCTCGGCCCGCACCACCTTCGTCGTCGGCGCCCTCCTCACCCTGCCGGGCGCCACCTACATCACCGCCCTCTACCGGATCTCCGACGAGAACCTCCCCGACCCGCTCACGGTGCTCGTCGTGGTGGCCTTCAACGCGATCATGCTGATGCTGCTGGAGGTTCCCCTGCTGGCCTACACCTTCGCTCCGGAGTGGACGCCGAAGGCGATCGAGCGCTTCAAGGCCAGGCTGCGCGAACGCGGCCGCACCTGGGGCGTGCACACCGCGGCAGCTCTGGGCGTGTTGATGATCGCCCGCGGTGCGATCGCCCTCCTGGCATAGGGGGATGCCGGTAGGGGTGGAACGTCTTGTACTTTTTCGTTGAGCGCAACGGGCGTCAGCTGACCCCAAGCCACCGAAAAAGTTAAGTGGAACCCCTGCCGGCATCCCCCCGGTGTCTCGTAACGTAACGCCGTGGCGATCGCAACCGCAACCAGCCTCGACATGCACCTGGGCGGCAAGCTGCTGTTCGAGGGGGTCTCCTTCAAGCTCGAGCCGCGCGAGCGGATGACGCTCTCCGGCCGCAACGGCGCCGGCAAGTCGACCCTCCTGCGCATGCTGGCGGGCGAGCTCTCGCCCGACGCCGGCAGCCTCGTCCTGCAGAGGGGCGCGCGCGTCGCCCTGCACGACCAGCGCCCCCCGCGCGAGACAGAGATATCGCTTGGCGAGTACGTCTTCTCCGGCCGCGCGGAGATGCTGGAGACGGAGGCCGAGCTGGAGCGGTTGGAGGCGACGATGTCGGCTGGAGAAACCGGCGAGGAGACGCTGAACGCCTACGCCGCCGCCCAGCAGCGGCTCGAGCACGGCGGTGGCTACCGCTGGCGCGACGGCGTGCTCGCCGTCCTGCGCGGCCTCGGCTTCGGCGGAGAGGAGGCCGAGCGCTCGCTCTCGACCTTCTCCGGCGGCGAGCTGACCCGCGCCTCGCTCGCCCGGGCGCTGGCGACGCGCCCCGACCTGCTGCTGCTCGACGAGCCGACGAACCATCTCGACATCCCCTCGCTGGAGTGGCTCGAGCGCTACCTGCAGGACCTCGACGCGGCGGTCGTCCTCGTCGCCCACGACCGCTGGTTCCTCGAGGCGGTCGGCACCTCGGTGCTGGAGCTGGAGGCGCAGCGGGCGCGCTTCTTCGCCGGCCCCTGGCACGCCTGGCGCAAGGAGCAGGCGGCGCGCGAGATCGCCCGCGGCAAGGCGATCGAGCGCCAGGAGGCGGAGATCGCCCGCATGGAGCGCTTCGTCGAGCGCTTCCGCTACAAGGCGACCAAGGCGCGCCAGGCGCAGTCGCGGCTGAAGCAGATCGACAAGATCAAGCGCGAGGGGGTCGAAGCCGAGCAGCGCGACAGGCGCAGCCTGCGCTTCTCCTTCGCTGCGCCCGAGCGGCCGGGCCGGGTCGTGCTGAAACTGGTCGCGGCGACGATCGAGGTCCCCGGCCGCACGCTGCTCGCCGATGCCCGGCTCGAAGTCGAGCGCGGCGAGCACGTCGTCCTCGTCGGCCCCAACGGCGCCGGCAAGACGACCCTGATCGAGACCCTGGCGGGGCGGCGCGAGCCGGCCGCCGGCTCGGTGCGGCTCGGCCACAACGTCAAGCTCGGCTACCTCTCCCAGCACGCCGACACGGCGGCGGGGGAGGGGACGGTGCTCGACGCGGCGCAGCGCGAGACCGGCCTCAGCGGGCCGAAGGCGCGCGACCTGCTCGGCGGCTTCCTCTTCTCCGGCGCCGACGCCGAGAAGCAGCTCGGCGACATCTCCGGCGGCGAGCAGCGGCGGCTCTCGCTGGCGATCCTCGTCGCCTCGGGCGCCAACGTGCTGATCCTCGACGAGCCGACCAACCACCTCGACATCGAGAGCCGCGAGGCGCTCGAGGACGCGCTGCTCGCCTTCGAGGGCGCCGTCGTCCTCGTCTCCCACGACCGGGCGCTGCTGGAGGCGGTCGGCACGCGCACGATCGTCTGCGAGGATGGCGAGCTGCGCTCACATCAAAGCGGCTGGGCCGCCTACCAGCGCGAGCGCGACGAACGCGAGGCCGAGGCGGAGACGGCGACCCCATCGGCCAGGCTGGCGCCTCCGTCGGCCTCGGGTCGCAACGCCGGCCGCGCGGCGAAGAAGGCGGCGCGCAAGGCGAGCCGGCTGGCCGAGCGGGTCGAGCGCGCCGAGGCGGATCTGCACGAGCTCGAGGAGGAGCTCGCCGACCCTGCCGCATGGTCGAGCCCCGGCCGCGCCGAGCGGGCGGAAGCGCGGCATGCGGAGGCCAAGCGCGCGGTCGCCGAGCTCTACGAGCAGTGGGAGGCGGCCGAAGCCGAGGTCGCCGACGCTAGTCCAGCGGCCGATCGAGCCTGACCCGCGTTCCCTTCGCCGGGGCGAGGGTGATGTTGCGGACTCTCACCTTTTCCGGTTTCTGATCGGGAGCGCTGAGCTCGGCCCGCTCGAGGATCGCCCGCAGCACGATCCGCATCTCGTATTCGGCGAAGGCGGCTCCGATGCAGCGGCGCACGCCGCCTCCGAAGGGGATCCAGGCGTAGCTGTCGGCTTTGCCGTCGAGGAAGCGCTCCGGTCGGAACTCTCCTGGGTTGGGAAAGAGGTCCTCGCGGTAGTGCAGGGCTGCGATCGCCGCCATCAGGTAGGTGTCGGCGGCCAGCTCGTAGCCGCCGATCTCCAGCGGCGCGGTCAGCTTGCGCGCGACGTCGACGATCACCGGGCGCGCGCGCAGCGTCTCCTTGATCGTCGCGTCGAGGTAGTCGTCCTCGCCAGCGGCAAGCGAGGCGCGCAGGCCGGCGAGGACACGGGGGTTGCGCAGCAGCCGCTCCATCGCCCAGGCCAGGCCGGTCGCCGTCGTCTCATGCCCGGCGGCGAGGATCGTCACCAGCTCGTCACGCAGTTCGGCGTCGCTCATCGGGCTGCCGTCCTCGTGGCGGGCCGCCATCAGCAGCGAGAGCACGTCGTCGGCCTCCCCCTCCTTGCTCCCGCTCTCGGCCCGGTGCAGGGCAATCTCCTCGTAGATGAAGGCGTCGAGCGCCTCGCGCGCGGCGAGGAAACGCGCCCAGGGACTCCAGCGACCGAAATCCCGGCGCAGCGGGGGCAGCGCGGTGACCAGGCTGAGCCGCCCGGCGAAGCGCTCGATCAGGTGCTCGAAGCGATGCAGTCGATGCTCGTCGTAGACGCCGAAGACCGCCCGCAGGATCACCGTCAGGGCGATGCGCTGGGTGTGCGGCCGCAGGGCGAAGGGCTCGCCGACGGGCCAGCTCTCCATCTCGCGCTCGGTCGCCTCGCGGATCAACTCGCCGTAGCGCTGGATCCGCTCGCCATGGAAGGGGGGCAGCAGCAGCTTGCGCTGGCGCATGTGCGGGTCCTCGTCGAGGGTGAGGAGGGAGTTCGGGCCGAGCGCGGGCTCGAGCACGGTCGCGTTCGCCTCGCCGGCATGCGCCAGTTCGGGCGGGGCCGTGAAGAGCTTTTTGACCAAGGCCGGGTCAGCGACGTAGACGAGGTCCCTGTAGAAGGGAAAGGAGATCCTGAAGACGTCGCCGTAGCGTCGTTGGAAGCCGACGAGGAAGCCGAGCGGGTCACGCGCGTAGGCGAGGACTTGCAGCGAGGCGGGCATCCGGGTGCCGGGTGGGCGCTGTGCTCGGCGCGCCGCGTGCGGACGTGAAAGCGTCGCCTGCTCCATCTCCCAGACCTTAGCGCGGAGACTGGCCAGCCAGCCAGTGACCCTAGAAGACGATCGTGCGCGCGCCGTCCAGCAGGACCCGGTCGTCGAGGTGGGCCTTGACGGCCCGGGCGAGGACGAGCCGCTCGACATCGCGGCCGATCCCGATCAGGTCGCCGATCTCGTCGCGGTGGCTGACCCGGGTCACGTCCTGGTCGATGATCGGACCGGCGTCGAGCTCCTCGGTCACGTAATGGGCGGTGGCGCCGATCAGCTTGACGCCGCGCTCGTGCGCGCGGGCGTAGGGATCGGCGCCGACGAAGGCCGGCAGGAAGCTGTGGTGGATGTTGATCGCCGGGGTGTCGAGGCGGCGGAGGAAATCGGCCGAGAGGATCTGCATGTAGCGGGCGAGGACGAGCAGGTCGATCTCCTCGCCCAGCAGCTCGAGGATCCGCGCCTCGGCCTCCTCGCGGTTGCCGTCGACCGGCACGTGGTGGTAGGGGAGGCCGAGCGGGACGACCTGATCGGCGTGGTCGGGATGGTTGGAGACGACGGCGACGACCTCTGCGCCGAGCTCGCCGCTGCGCCAGCGCCAGAGCAGGTCGGAGAGACAGTGGTCTTCGCGCGAGGCCATGATCGCGACCCGCTTGCGCTCGCTCGACTCGGCGAAGCGGTGCTCCATCCCGAGCGGGGTGGCGATCTCCCGCTCGAAGCGGGCGTGGAGCTCCTCGCGCTCGTCCTCCGGGGCGGGGTCGAAGGCCATCCGCATGAAGAAGCGCCCCTCGCGGCTCGAGTGCTGGTCCGCGTCGACGATGTTGCGCCCGGCCGCGGCGAGGAAGCCGCTGACAGCGGCGATCAGTCCGGGTCGGTCGGGGCAGGCGAGCAGCAGGCGGGAGGTGGGGGGCGGTCCGTCGATGCCGAGGATGATCCCGGTTCAGGCGATCGCCCGCAGCGCCGCAGCGCAGTGGCCCCAGCGCCGCAGCGCCGTAGAGGTTTGGTCCGCATGGCGGACCAAACCTCTACGGCGCCCCGTGGGCGCTGGCGCAGGATCGGGTTCATCGCCGGGGACGAGGAGGAGCCCCGTGCCTGAGCTCGTGGGGATGCGCACGTATTTGTGAGGTCTGTGCGGACGGTCACGGTTTCGAGTGCGGAATCCCGCAACGGTCCCGCGCTTGCTTACGAAATACACATATTCCACTCGCACATACCTCATATCCATCCTCGTCGTCGTCCTCGCTCTGCCTGCCGTGGCTCTCGCCGCACCGGGCGGCGGTGCCGCGAACGAGCCGATCGGGCTTGCCCCGGCGCGGCCCGCGCTCACCCCGCTGACGGGACCGGTGCAGAGCTTCCACCAGGCGATCCGGATCGGCGTCCAGCGCATCCGCGCGGCGCGCCACCGCCGGATCGTCCGCGCGCGGCGCCGGCGGGAAGAAGCGTTCGCGACCCTGCCCGGCGGCGTCTCGCAGGCGACCCTGGACGCGATCGGCGCCTGCGAGTCCGGCGGCGACCCGACCGCGGTCAGCTCCGACGGCACCTACCGCGGCAAGTACCAGTTCGACTACGGCACCTGGGAATCCGTCGGCGGAACCGGCGA
The DNA here is from genome assembly GCA_035712345.1 of Solirubrobacterales bacterium. Taxonomy (GTDB): domain Bacteria; phylum Actinomycetota; class Thermoleophilia; order Solirubrobacterales; family 70-9; genus VRUE01. The sequence goes on along the minus strand of DASTAY010000051.1, from coordinate 54,393 downwards.
CCCCGCCGCAGCTTCGGAACAGGAACAGGACTACCGCGCAGCTCTTCTCTATGCCGAGGCGGGCTCCAGTCCCTGGCCCATCTGCGGTTGAGGCCGGAGCTTCAGTTAAGAGGGTGGGCGTCCCCCGGAGAAAACATTGGAGCCCTTCCCGGCAAGCACCCGTCAGGCCGTATCTATGCGGGTTTTCGCAGGGGGACGCCCGCCCTCTTCCGGAGGCTGCGATAGATTTTCAACCGTGATGAGGCTCGCACGTGGACAGCGCATCGCCGCAGCCCTGCTGGCCGCGCTGACGATGCTGCTGCTCGCCGCGCCGGTTGCCCTTGCAGAGAACGGCACCGGCCTCGCCGGGCCGACGACCGATAAGACGGTGACCTTCTTCTGCTTCGGCGTGATCGCCTTCTTCGCCATCCTGGTCATCGTCCTCTCGCTGATCCAGGGCCGGCTCGAGAAGCGCAAGGAAATGCGCAAGCAGACCCTGCAGCGACTCGGTTAGTCCAGCCTGAAGCCGGACAGCAGGCGTTTCTCGGTCTCGCCCTCGATCTCGGCGACCACTTCCACCTGGCCCGCCAGCGGCGTATCGCGGATCTTGGTCGCGAGCAGGTCGTCGACCTGGAAGATCCCGGCCGAGTTGTTGAGCTCGATCTCGATCCGCACGGGCCGCTCCGCGCCGGCCTCGATCCGCACCTCGTCGATCGCCGCCGCCGAAATCGAGTGGATCCCCTCCTGCCCTGCCTCGAGCGGGATCCGGGTCCGCCCCTGGGCCATGTCCAGCGCATCGGCGACGCGGACCACGCCGGCCTCCAGCGTGTAGGGGGCGCCGCGGCGGCGGTGGCCGATGATCGCGTGCAGGATCTCGGCGGCGACGATCGTCCGCTTCGGCTCCTTGTAGGGACCTGAGAGCAGCCGCTCGAGCGCGCCGTTGGCGAGGAAGAGGCTGTACTCCTCGTGGTCGGCGCGGTGGATCGACATGCCGACGTCGTGCAGCAGCGCCCCGCCGGCCACGACCACCTCGGCGTCGCGCGGCGACATCCCGTGATCGGCGACCACCGCGGGCTCGACCCCGGCCTTGACCAGCAGCCGCAGCAATCGCAGGGCGATGTTCAAGACGATCTGCGTGTGCACCCAGGAGTGGTCCGACATCCCCAGCCGTTGGGCGTGGACCTGCGCCATGTACCACCAGGCCCGCACCTGCTCGTCCCCGTTCATCGCCTCCAGGAATTGCTCCAGCTTGCGGTTCCCCCGTGTGGGCGCCCGCACCCGCGCCTCGGCAATCGCCTCCTCGGGCGGCTTTCGGCTCGGGCCCTGGGGATCGGGCGCGGGGACGGCGTCGTCGGTCACAGGGGCATCGTAGAAAGGCCATCGGGCATCCCGTGCGCCCCGCCTCTGGCCGTTGCCCTAGGATGCCGCGCCAATGTCCGAGCTAGAGGCCTTGCTGCTGGGCATCGTCCAGGGGCTCACCGAGTTCCTGCCGATCTCCTCCTCGGGCCACCTGATCCTCGTCCCGTGGCTGCAGAACTACACCTTTCTGCTCGACCACGAACACTTCAACAAGACCTTCGACGTCGCCCTCCACGTCGGCACCCTGATCGCCGCGATCGGCTATTTCCGGCACGAGGTCGTCGCGCTGATCCGCGCCTTCCTCGAAGCCGTCAGGCAGCGTTCGATCGAGACGCCGCTGCAGCGCCTCTCGATCGCGATCGCCGTGGGCACGATCCCGGCCGCGCTCGCCGGCGGGATCGGCGCCAGCTTCTTCGAAGAAACGTTGGGGGAGCCGTGGATGATCGCGATCCAGCTGATCGTCTTCGGCGCGCTGCTGCTCTGGGCCGACCGCCTGCCGCAGCGCAAATCGCTGGAGGAGTCCTCGGTCAAGGACGGCCTCTACATCGGCCTGGCCCAGATCCTCGCGCTCGCCCCCGGCACCTCGCGCTCGGGGATCACGATCACCGCCGCCCGTTACCTGGGCCTCGACCGCGACGCCGCCGCCCGCTTCTCCTTCCTGCTGCTGATCCCGGTGGTCACCGGCGCCGCCATCTACAAGGGGGCCAGCGCCGTCCACGAAGGCCTGCCGAGCGGCGTCGCCGGGCCGATGATCGTCGGCACGATCGCCGCGGCCGTCTCCGGCTATCTCGCGATCGCCTTCCTCCTGCGCCTGCTGCGCACGTCCTCCTACGCGCCCTTCGTCTACTACCGCTACGCCGTCGGCGTGATCGTCCTCTTGATCATCGCCACCGGTCTGCGCCCGGCGACCTTCTGACGGGGATTGCAGCCTTGCCCCCCGGGACTGGGGACAAGGCTGCAAAAAATGCGAACGGCCCGGGGCAGGCGGGCCGCTCGCGACGAGAGAGGAGTCTCGTGGCCCCGATCTTGGCTGCGGCATCGCGGCGGCGGGTGAACATTCCGATAAAAGGTCCGATCGTCCCCCCACCCCCAGGCGTGGTTCCGCAAATTACGGGTATCGACCTGTGAAAATCCTGTGAAAGCAGGCATTTCACCCAGCGGGTCGCCTGGGATGATGCATACAATCCCTGCTGCCGGTGAACCAGCAGCAGACCATCAGGCTTGCGGTTATCGACGACGACAGCGGTTTCGTCACCGTCCTGGCCAAGCGCACCGAAGCCGCCGGCTGGCAGCAGCGCACCTCCTCGGGGGCGATTCCGCCCGAGGAGCTGGTGGCGATGAAGCTGAACGCGTTGCTCGTCGACCCGACGGTGCTCGGCGAGGACGCCTGGCTCTACCTCGAGCGGGTCTGCGGGATGCTGCCCGACCTCGGCGTCGTCGTCTGCACCGAGCGCTCGACCGTGGCCCAGCGGGTCCGCGGCCTGCGCCTCGGGATCGACGACTGGATCACCAAGCCCTGCCATCCCGAAGAGGCGATCGCACGCCTCGAAGCCGTCTCCCGCCGCCGCCGTCGCGCCCGCCCCCGGGTGGAAGCCGGGCCCGTCGTCGCGGGCGAGCTGGAGATCCGCGCCGACCGCTTCCAGGCCTTCGTCGGCGAGGTCAGCCTCGACCTGACCCGGCGCGAGTTCGAGCTGCTGCAGCTGCTCGCCGACTCGCAGGGGCAGGTGCTCGAGCGCGAGGGGATCTACCAACGGGTCTGGGGCTACGCGATGGCGCACGGCGACCGCTCGGTCGACGTCTTCATCCGCAAGCTGCGCCAGAAGCTGGAGAAGCTCTCGCCCGGCTGGAGCTACATCCACACCCACTTCGGGGTCGGCTACCGCTTCGACCCGGAATCGCTCGACTCCAAGCAGCCTCTTCACAGCTCTTTCACATCTCCGACACAAGCACGTAACAAGCTCTCCCTCAGTCGCTGACAGCCTGGCTCACGCGCGGCCATCCAGGCCCGCCCTTTCGTGCCAAACGACAGAAGGAGTGCATGTGAGTCCCTCGAGATGGTTGACGGTCATCGTCGCCCTGGCGGTGCTGGCAGTCGGCGTCGCCGCCTGTGGCAGCAGCAGCAGCGGCTCGTCGAGCGAGCTCTCCGGGCAGATTGCCGGCGCCGGCTCGAGCGCCCAGCAGGCCGCCCAGGAAGCCTGGATCGCGAACTTCGAGAACGAAAACTCAGGCGTGACCATCTCCTATGACCCGGTCGGCTCCGGCGGCGGTCGCGAACAGTTCATCGCCGGCGGCACCGCCTACGGCGGCAGCGACACCCCGCTCTCCGAAGACGAAGGCGAGCTGAAGGGCGCGACGGAACGCTGCAAGCCGGGCGAACTGGTCGAGATCCCGGCCTACATCTCGCCGATCGCGATCGTCTACAACCTGCCGGAAGTCAAATCGCTGCAGCTCGACCCAGACACCCTGGCGAAGATCTTCAACCAGGAAATCACCACGTGGGACGACAAGGCGATCGCCGCCGACAACCCGGGCGTCGAACTGCCGAGCACCAGGATCGTCCCGGTCAACCGCTCCGACGAGTCGGGGACGACGGAAAACTTCACCGACTACCTCTCCAAGGTCGCGCCTGAAGTCTGGACGCACGAAGTGAGCGGCGACTGGCCGGTCAAGGGCGGCGAGGCCGCCGAGGGCACCTCCGGCGTGGTCGAAGCGGTCAACGCCGGCGAAGGAGCGATCGGCTACGCCGACGCCAGCCAGGCGGGCGAACTGGGCGTCGCCAAGATCAAGGTCGGCAAGGAATACGTCGAACCGACCGCGGAAGCCGCGGCCAAGATCCTCGAGGAGTCGCCCGAAGACAAGGAACTGAGCAAGGGCAAGGACGTCTTCGCCTTCGAACTCGATCGCAAGACCGAATCGCAGGGCACCTACCCGATCGTCCTCGTCTCCTCGATGATCGCCTGCACCAAGTACGGCTCCGCCGGCGAAGCGGAAATCGTCAAGGCCTACCTCGAATACGCGATCAGCGCCGAAGGGCAGAAGGCGGCAGCCGAAAACGCCGGTTCCGCGCCGCTCTCCGCCTCGCTGACGAAGAAGATCATGCCCGCGATCGAAGCGATCGAAGCCGGTTAGGAAGGCAAGTTGGAGTCAGTGGAGGTAGCAGCCGGGGTCTCGCCGCTGCAAGCGGCCGGGCCCCGGCGTCGTTGGGGGGACCGCGTCTTCTCCAAGCTGGCGCTCGCCGCGGGGGTGACGATCCTCGTCCTGCTCGCCGGGGTGGCGCTCTTCCTCCTGATCGAAGCGCTGCCCGCGGTCAGCGCCTCGCCCGCCGAGCTGCCGGAAGGCAAGAGCCTCGTCGAATACATCGCACCGCTCGCCTTCGGCACGGTGCTGGCGGCGGCGCTTGCCGTCGTTCTCGCCGTGCCGCTGGCGATCGCGGTGGCGCTCTTCATCAGCCACATCGCCCCGCGCCGCATCGTCCTCGCGCTCGGCTTCCTGGTCGACCTGTTGGCGGCGATCCCCAGCATCGTCTACGGCCTCTGGGGGATCTTCGTGCTCGGTCCCGCCGCGGTCCCGGTGATGCGCTGGCTGGAAGAGCACCTCGGCTTCATCCCCTTCTTCGAGGGCCCCGCCTCGGTGACCGGGCGGACGATGTTCGTCGCCGGCCTCGTGCTCACCGTGATGATCCTGCCGATCGTCTCCGCCGTCGCCCGCGAGGTCTTCTCGCAGACGCCGCGCAAGCTGCAGGAAGGGGCGCTGGCGCTGGGCGCGACCCGGTGGGAGATGATCCGCATGACCGTTCTCCCCTTTGGCAGGTCCTCGATCGTCAGCGGCGCGATGCTCGGCCTCGGCCGGGCGCTGGGGGAGACGATGGCGGTGACGATCATCCTCTCGGTCTCCGGCATCGTCACCTTCAACCTGATCAGCCAGGCGAACCCGTCGACGATCGCCGCCAACATCGCCCTCGACTTCCCTGAGTCCTCCGGCCTCGCCGTCAACACGCTGATCGCGTCCGGGCTCGTCCTCTTCGCGATAACCCTGGTCACCAACCTCGCCGCGCGGGCGATCGTCGCCCGTCGGAACGTCCAATGATGCAGGCCTCAGCCGAGACCCCGGCGCTCCTGGCCGCTCCAAGGGGTGGGCCGCTCTGGCGTCGCAAGGCGTTCGACCGGTTGATGACCGGTCTCATCGTCGCCGCCTTCGTCGTCGCCCTGATCCCGCTCTTCTCGCTGCTCTTCCAGGTGGTCAAGCGCGGGCTGCCCGGGATCAGCTGGGAATTCTTCACCACGTCGTCGCGGGGGGTGATCGGCGGCGGGGGCGCCGCGCACGCGATCGTCGGCACGGTGGTGATCACGGCGGTGACGGCGGCGATCTCGGTGCCGATCGGGATCATGGCCGCGATCTACCTGACCGAGTACGGCGGCGGTCGCCTGCGCCGCGCCCTGACCTTCTTCGTCGACGTGATGACCGGCATCCCCTCGATCGTCGCCGGCCTCTTCGCCTACGCGCTCTTCGCGATCTTCCTCGGCCCCGGCATCCGCCTCGGCCTGATGGGCGCGGTGGCGCTCTCGGTGCTGATGATCCCGATCGTGATCCGCTCCTCGGAGGAGGTGCTGAAGATCGTCCCCAGCCATCTGCGCGAAGCGTCCTACGCGCTGGGCACGCCGAAGTGGCGGACGATCGTGAAGGTCGTCCTGCCGACCGCGTTCGCCGGGCTGGTCACCGGGACGATGATCGCGGTCGCCCGCATCGTCGGCGAGACCGCGCCGCTCCTGGTCACGACCGGGATCGTCGACTCGATCAACACGAACCCCTTCGAAGGCCGCATGCAGAACCTCGCGGTCTACGCATACAGCGAGTACCGGACCCCGGGGGTGATGAAACAGGCCTCATACGACCGGGCCTGGGCGGCGGCGCTGACCCTGATCGCCATCGTCATGGTCCTCAACCTCGCGGCCCGTTTCGTCTACCGCCGTTACAGAGCCGAGATCCGACAGTGAGCGTCCTTCAACCGTGGAGATGAGGAGAAGACGAGCGATGCAAGGAACCGCAGGCGCAACCCGGGCGGAGGCTGCCGCGAGCGCTGCCCAGCCGATCGCGCAACCGTCCGATGCGGGTATGGCCGCGGCGGCGCAACCGGACGACGGCCGGCGCGCGAAGACGATCGAGACCGATCGGGTCAACCTCTTCTACGGCGACTTCCACGCCGTGCAGGACGTCAGCGTGACGATCGAGCCGAACAAGGTGACGGCGTTGATCGGCTCCTCGGGCTGCGGCAAGACGACCTTCCTGCGCTCGCTCAACCGCATGCACGAGCTGACCGCCGGGGCCCGCGTCGAGGGGCGGATAACGCTCGACGGCCACGACATCTACGGCAGGGGGGTCGATCCGGTGCAGGTCCGCCGCCTCGTCGGCATGGTCTTCCAGTCCCCCAACCCGTTTCCGACGATGTCGGTCTACGAGAACGTCGCCGCCGGGCTCACCCTCAACGGGGGGCGGGTCAAGAAGGCCGAGAAGGATGAGGTCGTCGAGCGCTCGCTGCGCGGGGCGCACCTCTGGAACGAGGTCAAGGACCGGCTCGACAAGCCGGGCGCCAGCCTCTCGGGCGGGCAGCAGCAGCGCCTCTGCATCGCCCGCGCGATCGCGGTCGAGCCGGAGGTGCTGCTGATGGACGAGCCCTGCTCGGCGCTGGACCCGGTTGCGACGCTGGCGATCGAGGATCTGATCGGCGAGCTGAAGAGCTCCTACACGATCGCGATCGTCACCCACAACATGCAGCAGGCCGCGCGGGCGAGCGACGTCACCGCCTTCTTCAACCTCGAGGAGACCGGCAGGCCGGGGCGGCTGGTGGAGATCGGCCCGACCGAGACGATCTTCACCGGCCCGACCGAGAAAGCCACCGAGGACTACGTCAGCGGCCGGTTCGGCTGATGCCCGAAGCACGGGTCGAATATCAGGAGGAACTGGAGCGCCTCGAGGCCAGCGGGCTCGGCGGGCTGGAGCTGGTCAGCTCGGCGCTGGAGCGGACCCTGGAGGCGGTCGAGCACCAGGACGTCGAGCTGGCGCGGCTGGTGATCGCCGACGACGACCGCATCGACGGCCGCTACCTGGAGGTTCACCAGAGCCTGATCACCCTGCTCGCCACGCAGTCGCCGGTGGCGACCGACCTGCGGCTGATCTCGGCCCTGCTGCACGTGCTGAAGAACGTCGAGCGGATGGGAGACCAATGCGTGAACGTCTGCAAGATGATCCCCCTGACGGGCAACGAGCCTCCGGCCGACGAGCAGATGGTGAGGCTGATCCTGACCATGGGCAGGCAGACGCGCACGCTGATCAGCCAGTCCAAGCGGGCCTTCGAGGAGCGCGATGTCGATTTGGCGCGCGACCTCGTCCGCCAAGACGACGTCGTCGACAACCTCAACCGCGAGTGCTTCGGCCTGGCGCTGGCGATCGGCGACGATCCGGACCGGCGCGAGTGGGCGATGACGATGCTGCTGGGGGCGCGGGCGATCGAGCGGATCGCCGACAACGCGGTCGACATCGGCGAGCAGGTCGCCTTCGTCGTCACCGGGCTCTTTCGCGAGTTCGAGGACGCCTCGCATCCCAACGAGTAGGCGCCTCTCTCCTTCGCGGACACCCGTCTGCGGTGGTATCTTGGACAAGAGCTGTTGCGTTGCCTTAAAAGAGATGGACACCCCGTTAGGACAGGCTGGGTCCATAACTTTCAAGTTTCCCCTTTGTGTAGCCGAAAATGACCCTCAAATGAGTGGACACTAGACTGGACAAAGATGATGGCGGCTAAGCAGGACAATCGGGAATACGAAGAGACGCATCCTTGGCTTACCTTCAGGGTCGACCTGCAGGTGGCGGATTTTCGGCTTTGGCTTCTGCTCGGGGAGGCGACCTCCAAGAGCGACCATGTCAGGCGAGCTTTGCTGCGTCCCGAAGTTGCCGCCGAGATGCTCACCGTATTCCTCGTCAAAGGGGCTCTGGCCACCACCGCGATCGAGGGGAACACTCTCTCCGAGGAAGAGGCCCGGCAGATCTTTGAGAACGAGTTGAAATTGCCACCATCCAAGGAGTACCTGGCCAAAGAGATCAAAAACATAATCGGAGCGTTCAATCGCATTCGTGATGAGATCCTGCCCGACGCCTCCAATGCCGACCTCACCGTCGAGAAGATCAAGCTCTACAACCGCCTTGTTCTGGACGGTCTCGAGGGTGACGATGGGGTCGAGCCTGGGGAGATCCGAAAGCACTCCGTGGTGGTCGGCCGTTACCGGGGGGCTCCCGCCCAGGATTGCGAATATCTCTTGGAGCGCCTCTGTGAGTGGCTGAACTCCGAGGCGTTCAGGGCGCCACCGGACGAGCCGGAGCTGGCGCCGCCGCTGGCAATCTTGCGAGCGGTGTTGGCGCATCTGTATCTCACTTGGATTCATCCCTTCGGGGACGGAAACGGCCGAACCGCCCGCCTGCTGGAGCTGCACATCCTGCTCGCGTCCGGTTTTCCGCAGCCAGTTACCCAGTTGCTGTCGAACCACTACAACCACACGCGCAGCGAGTACTACAGACAGCTGGATCGGACGACTACTCAAGGACCCAACGGCTTTCTTCTCTATGCCGTCCAGGGGTTCGTGGATGAATTGAGGGCGCAGCTCGATCGGATTTGGTCCATGCAGTATCTAGATCGCTGGGAGCAGTACGTCCACCAGCGCTTCGGTGAGACGAACACGGACGCCCGTCGACGGCAGTTGCGGCTCGTCAAGGACCTCTCAAAGGCCAGTATCGAAGCGACGCCCAACCATCCGGTTCCGAATCTCCGGCCGAAGCCTCGTGCGGAGATCAGGCGTCTGTCCCCCGAGCTTGCAGAGGCCTATGCCGAAAAGACGGAGAGGTCCCTGACGAGAGATCTGAATGCGTTGGAGAGAATGGGCCTCATCGCGCGTACGCCTGAAGGTTGGATCCCACGCTCGGACTCCGTTTTGGCCTTTATGCCGCCTCAGGCTCGATCAAGCGATCGCGACAGCCTCATTTCCTGGTAGTTCGCCTGGAGACTTCCGGCTGGGTTGAGATCCGGGGCTTCTGGGAACATGACGAGCGAGTCCGGGATGCTCTGCGCCGCCATAGATATTGGGTCCAATACGACGCGATTGCTCGTGGCGGAGCCTGCGGATGGGCAGTTGAAGAAGACGATGGAGCAGCGCGCCTACACCCGGATCAACAAGGCGATCCGCGATTCGGGGGAGATTCCGGAGAAGAAGGCCGCCGAGGTGGCGGAGGTGGTGGCCACGCAGGTGCGGCTGGCGCAGGAGCTCGGCGCCGAGACGATCCGCGCCGTGGCGACCGCCGCGATCCGCGAGGCCAGCAACGGCGCCGCGGTCGCCGAGCAGATCTCCAAGGAGGCCGGCGTCCCGGTCGAGATCCTCTCCGATGAGGAGGAGGGCCGGCTCTCCTTCATCGGCGCGACCAAGACCCTGGGCCATCCGGTCGAGGGCCGGGTCGGCGTCGTCGACGTCGGCGGCGGCTCGACCGAGATCATCCTCGGCACCGTGCCCGGCGGCGTGCGGGAGGTGCGCTCCTGGCGGGTCGGCTCCGGTGTGCTCGCCGACGAGCTGATCTCCTCCGACCCGCCCTCGGCGGCGGAGATCCGCAAGATCCGCGACCGCATCGACGACCTCTTCGCCGGCGTCGAGCTCGACCAGCCCGCTCAGGTCGTCGCCGTCGGCGGCAGCGCCACCTCGCTGCGCCGCCTGGTTGGCGCCGTGCTCGAGTACGAGACGCTGGAGCGGGGGGTGCGGGTGCTCTGCGGCGACCCCGCCGCCGATGTGGCGCGTCGCTTCGAGCTCGACCCCGAACGCGTCCGCATCCTCGCCACCGGCGTGCTGCTGCTGGAGAAGCTCTCCGAGCTGCTCGGCCAGCCACTGCAGATCGGCAAGGGCGGCCTGCGCGAGGGCGTTGTCCTCGACCTGCTCAACGGCGACGCCAACGGCTCCTCGCCGGCGCGCATCGCCGCCTGACGCGGGGACTGTTCTAGCCTGGGCGCGTGGCGCGTGCGCGCGAGGTCCCGGGGTTCGATTGCGAGGAGCCGTTCGCGGCCGCGGCCGCCCGTGTCGTGGAGGTGCGCGCCGCCGAGGTCTTCGCCCATGCGGAGGGCGTGCTCGACGTCGAGGAGGTCGAGCCCCTGCACGACATGCGCGTCGCTACGCGGCGCCTGCGCGCGGCGCTCGAGGTCTTCGACTCCTGCTTCCCGCGCAAGCGCCACCGCAAGGCGCTGAAGCGGGTCAAGGAGCTGGCCGACGCGCTCGGGGAGCGGCGCGATCGCGACGTCGCGATCGAGTTCCTGGAAGGGCTTGCGGCCGAGGTCCCGGACGCCGACCGGGAGGCCCTGCGGGCGCTGATCGAGCGGATGCGCGCAGAGCAGAGCACGGCGAACGAGGACCTCGTCCCATACGTCGCGCCGAAGCGTTTGAAGAAGCTGCGCCGTCGCCTGCGCAAGCTGGCCAGGGCGGCGAGGACGTGAAGGCGCGGCGGGTCGAGGGGCTCGATCCGGCGGCGCCATTGGGCCCCAACGCGGCGCGCATCGTCCGCACCCGCCTGGGGGAGATGCGCTCCCTCGCCCCGCCGGCGCTCGAGCCGCCCGCCTCGAAGGCTCAGCACGACATGCGGATCGCCGCCAAGCGCCTGCGCTACGTGCTCGAGATCGTCGCCCCGTGCTTCGGCTCCGAGGCGGTGGCGGCCCGCGACGCCGCCAGGAGCCTGCAGGGCGTGCTCGGCGAGATCCACGATTGCGACGAGCTGCTGCCCCGGGCCTGGGGGATCGAGTCGGTGCGCCGTCTGCTGCGCGAGCGCCGCGAGCGCCACTTCGCTGAGTTCGCGGAGCTCTGGCGGGCCGAGGCAGGGACCTGGGCGAGCCTCGAACGCGCCCTCGAGGGCTGATGCGCCCCAAGCGGCTCGGCTGAACCTTTTACCACCGAATCCGGGGGCAAAGTGACCACTCGCGGCACCGGCGCGACCCCCACCGGCGAACTTCACTGGATGGTCACACGTTCCCGCTGCGCAAGGGCGAATCTGGAGGTGAAGAGAAGATCGAATAGAGAGGAAGGCACCGATGACCTCCCGTGTAGACATGCACTGCCATTCCACCGCTTCGCAGCTCTCGCGGCTCGGCGTACAGCGTGCGCTCGGATTGCCGGAGTGCGTGACCCCGCCCGAGGAGGTCTACGCGCTGGCGAAGCGCCGGGGGATGGACTTCGTCACGATCACCGACCACGACACGATCGACGGTTGCCTCGAGCTCGCCGACCGTCCCGACTGCTTCGTCTCCGAGGAGCTGACCGCCGGTTTCGCCGGCGAGCCCCAGGCGGTTCACGTCCTCTGCTACGGGATCAGCCCCGGGGACCACGAGTGGCTGCAGGCACACGCCGGCGACCTGGAGGCCTGCGCCGCATACCTTCACGAGCACGAGATCGCCTGCGCCCTCGCGCACCCCTTCTACAACGTCGCGGCGCCGCTCGGCGCGCGCCATCGGCGCCGCCTGGCCGAGCTCTTCCCGGTCTGGGAGGTGCGCAACGGCGCGCGTGCGGCGGAGCTGAACATGCCCGCCGTCGTCTACGTCGAGACCCACGGGAGCACCGGCATAGGGGGCTCCGACGACCATGCCGGCGTGGACATCGGCCGCACCTTCACCGAGGTGCCGGCTGCGTCTTCGCCGGAAGAGTTTCTCGCCGCGCTGCGTCGCGGCGACGCGGCCGCCGGGGGCGAGCAGGGCAGCGCCGCCAAGTGGGCCCACGCTGCGATGGCGCTGGCTGCGCGGGCGCTGACTCTCGAGGACCACGAAGATGCCCCTGTGGACTTTTTACGTGCGACTGCGCGTAAAAAGTCCACAGCGCCCGACCCGGCGACGGTGTTGAAGATCGCCCAGCGGGTCGTCGGCCAGGGGAGCGCCCGCGAGGGTGCGATCGCGACCGACCTCGGGCCCGACGACGCCCGCGCGCTGCTCGACGGTTGGCTCGACTCGATCGGGATCGAGGAGCGGGGACGGAAGCTGCTCGACTTCCTCCAGGCCGAGGACTTCTCCCACGCGGACCTCTACCGCCGTGCCCGCCGCGTCCACGACCGGCGCCTGCGCGCGGCGATCGAGACGGCGTCCGAGGCGATCGGGCGCGGCGAGATCGCGGCGGCCGCGCACGACCTCTTCGGCGCGCTGTTGCCGGCGGTCCCCTATGCGCCGCCGACGGTCTTCCTCGGCGCCGAGAAGGCGAAGCTGACGGGCCGTGGCGGTGAGCGCCCCAGGGTCGCCCTGATCGCGGACGGGATCGAGGCGATGCACGGGGTCACCCGCACGATCGAGCAGATCCGCGAGCGCGGCGTGCCCGGCTTCGAGGTCGAGGTCGTCGGCACCGACGCCTGGGTCGACCGCCGCTTGCCCTCTGCTACCTCGCTGCGGGTCCCCTTCTACGCAGGGATGGCACTGGGGGTGCCCGGCCTGCCCGACCTCGCCGAGACCCTGGCCGAAGGCCGCTACGACCTCGTCCACGTGACCGCGCCGGGGCCGGCCGGCGTTGCCGCCTCGCTGCTCGCCCGCGTCTCCGGCGCCCCGCTTCTGGCCAGCTACCACACCGAGCTTGCTGCTTACGCGGGGCTGCGCAGCGGCGATGGCGGTCTTGCCACGGCTTCAACCGCGGCCCTCGGCGCCTTCTACAAGGCGCCCTCGCGGGTGCTCTCGCCAAGCCCGGCGGCGGATCGCTCGCTGCTCGGCCTCGGCGTCGCGGAGGCCAGGATCGGCCGTTGGGAGCGCGGCGTGGACACCGAGCGCTTCCGGCCCGAGGGACGCGACCCGGGCTCCAATCCCGGTGACCTGAAGGTCCTCTACGCGGGCCGCCTGACCCGCGAGAAGGGCGTCGACCTGCTCGCCGAGAGCTTCCTGAGGGCGCGCGCCGCCGAGCCGCGGCTGCACCTGATGGTGGCCGGCGGCGGCCCCGAGGAGGGCGAGCTGCGCGGTCGCCTCGGTGAGCATGCGACCTTCCTCGGCTGGCTCGAGGGCGACGATCTCGCTCGCGCCTACGCCACCGCGGATCTCTTCCTCTTCTGCTCGCGGACCGACACCTACGGTCAGGTCGTGCTCGAGGCGGGCGCCAGCGGCCTGCCCGTCGTCGCGGTCGGCGAGGGCGGGCCGGCGGCGCTGATCGAGAACCGCCACACCGGCATCCTCTGCCGTCCCGACGCCGACCACATCGCCGGTGCGGTGCTCCAGCTCGCCTCCTCGCCGGCGCTGCGCGCGCGCCTCGGCGAGGCCGCCGTCCGCCACGCCGCGAGTCGCTCCTGGGAGCGCGCGCTCGAGCAGCTCGCCGGCGGCTATCGCCGGGCGCTGGACGAGAGCGCCGGCGCGCGACGGGCCGCGTCCCGCGCGGCCTGAGGCCTGAGGACGGGCGGCGGTGCGGCAGTACGATTGGCCGATCGACGATCCGGCCCTCTACTTCAACCGCGAGCTCTCCTGGCTCGACTTCAACCAACGGGTGCTGGAGTTGGCCGAGGACCCGGAGGTGCCGCTGTTGGAGCGGGTCCGCTTCTGCGCGATCTACGCCTCCAACCTGGACGAGTTCTTCATGGTCCGCGTCGCCGGCCTCTTCGACCAGCTCGACGCCGGGATCGACGCCCGCGGTCCCGACGGCCTCGGGCCGAGCGAGCAGATCGACGCGATCCAGACCCGCGTGCTCGAGCTCGACGACCGCCTGCACGACTGCTTCACCGGCGTCCTGCGCCCGGCCCTGGAGGAGCAGGGGGTCCGCATCGTCTCGCTGGAGACCGCGAGCGAGCAGGAGCGGCGTGAAATCGACGCGCGCTTCCACGAGCAGGTCTTCCCGGCGCTGACCCCGCTCGTCGTCGGCCTCGGCCGTCCCTTCCCCTACATCTCCAACCTCTCGCTCAGCCTCGGCGTGCTGCTGCGCGACCCCGAAAGCGGCACCGAGATCATCGCCCGGGTCAAGGTGCCGAAGGAGCTGCTCGGCCGCTTCCTGCGGGTCGGCGAGCGCAACCGGGTCTTCGTCCCGCTGGAGGAGGCGATCGCGGCCAACCTCGACGCGCTCTTTCCCGGCGCCGAGGTGGTCGACCACGGCTACTTCCGCGTCACCCGCGACGCCGACTTCACGATCTCCGACGAGGCCGACGACCTGTTGCAGGCGGTCCAGGACGAGCTGCGCCGGCGGCGCTTCGGCGAGGTCGTGCGGCTCGAGGTCGCGGCGGGGATGAACGCAAAGCTGCGCGCCCAGCTGATCGACGCGCTGCGGCTCGAAGACCGCGAGGTCTATGACGTCGACGGGCTGATCGACCTCGCCGACCTCGGCGACGTCGTCGACGCCGCCGGCAGCCATCCCGAGCTGCGCTTCGAGCCCTGGGCCCCGGTCACCCAGCCGCGCCTGCAGGGCGAGGACGACGAACCCGTCGACATGTTCGCCGCGATCCGCCAGGGCGACATCCTCGTCCACCACCCCTACGACTCCTTCGCCAGCTCGGTCGAGCGCTTCGTCGTGCAGGCGGTCGCCGACCCCGACGTGCTGGCGATAAAGCAGACGGTGTACCGGACGAGCGACGACTCGCCGCTGGTGCCGGCGCTGATCCGCGCCTCCGAACGCGGCAAGCAGGCGGTCTGCATGGTCGAGCTCAAAGCCCGTTTCGACGAGGAGGCCAACATCCACTGGGCCAAGTCGCTGGAGGAGGCCGGCGTTCACGTCGTCTACGGCATCCCCGGGCTGAAGACGCACGTCAAGGCCGTGCTCGTCGCCCGCCGCGAGGGCGACCGGGTGCGCGAGTACGTCCACATCGGCACCGGCAACTACAACCCGACCACCGCCCGCCTCTACACCGACCTCGGCCTCTTCACCGCCGACCCGGAGATCGGCGCCGACGTCGCCGAGATGTTCAACTTCCTCACCGGCTACGGCCGCCCGACCGAGTACCGCAAGGTGCTGGTCTCGCCGACCACGATGCGCGAGCGCATCGTCGCCGAGATCGAGTCGACGGTCGAGGCCCACCGCGCCGGGCAGGAGGCGCGGATCGCGCTGAAGATGAACGCCCTGGTCGACGCGGGTTGCATCCAGGCGCTCTACGAGGCCTCGCGGGCGGGCGTCCAGGTCGACCTCAACGTGCGCGGCATCTGCTGCCTGCGGCCCGGTTTGCCCGGCGTCTCTGAGAACATCCGCGTCGTCTCGATCGTCGGTCGCTTCCTCGAGCATTCGCGCATCTACGCCTTCCGTCGCGGCGCGGAGACCCGGGTGCTGACCGGCTCCGCCGACCTGATGCCGCGCAACCTCGACAGCCGGGTCGAGCTGGTGGCCCCGATCGAGGACGAGGGCCTGCGGGTCCAGCTGCTCGACGTCCTGGAGGGTTGCTTCGCCGACAACGCCAACGCCTGGGAGCTCGACGCGGACGGCGTCTGGACACGGCTCGCCCCCTCCGGGGGACTGCGCCGCAGCGTCCAGGAGGAGCTGCGCGAGCGCCATTCCGCGCGCAGCGCGGAACAGTTCGCCGCGACGGCGGGCTGACGTGCCGGGAAGGGTCGCATTCGATCATTAGGATGGGCCGCGTGGTTCGTCTCTCGCTCCTGCCACGCGACAGCGCCTTCTTCGACCTCTTCATCGAGGCGGGGCAGAACGCCGTTCGCGCCGCGCGCCTGCTCGACGAGATGATGGGCAGCTGGCCCGACGAGACCGACCTCCCGCGCGAGATCCTCAAGGCCGAGCAGGAGGGCGATCGGATCACCCACGACATCGTCAAGCGCCTCAACTCGACCTTCGTCACGCCGATCGACCGCGAGGACATCTACAGCCTGGCGACCCAGATGGACGACATCGTCGACTACACCGAGGAAGCCGCCGACCTGCTCGGCCTGTACCAGATCGAAGCGCCGATGGCGCAGGCCCAGGCGCTGACCGGGGTGCTCGTCGCCGCCTGCGAGCAGCTCGCCGCCGGGCTCGAGCACCTGCGCGAGCTGAAGGGGCTGGACCGGTACTGGATCGAGATCCACCGGCTCGAGAACGACGGCGACCGGATCTCCCGCGACGCGGTCGCCTCGCTCTTCTCCAACGGGATCGACCCGATGGTGGTGATCCGCTGGAAGGACATGTTCGCGGTCCTCGAGAACGCGATCGACGCGACCGAGACCGCTGCTCAGATCCTCGAGGGAATAGTCATCAAGAACTCGTGAGCTCGGACGTGATCATGGTGATCGTCGTGGGCACGGCGCTCGCCTTCGACTTCACCAACGGGTTCCACGACACGGCGAACGTCGTCGCCACCTCGATCTCGACCGGAGCGGCGCGCCCGTCGGTGGCGATCGGGATCGCCTCGCTGCTCAACTTCGCCGGCGCTTTCATCTCGATCTCGGTCGCCGCGACCGTCGCCAACGACGTCGTCGATTCGGGCGTGATCACGCCGACGATCGTCTTCGCGGGGCTGATCGGGGCGATCGCCTGGAACCTGATCACCTGGTGGTTCGGCCTGCCCTCGAGCTCCTCGCACGCGCTGATCGGCGGCGTCGTCGGTTCTGCCGTGGCGGCGGCGGGGCCCGACGCGGTCCTCGCCGAGGGCCTCGTCGGCAAGGTCCTGATCCCGGCTGTCGTCGCTCCGGTCGTCGCCTTCGCCGCCGCCGGGCTCGCGATCGGGCTCGCCTACCGGATCGCCGGGCGGCAGCGGCCGGGGCCGGTCGCACGCGGCTTCCGCTACGGCCAGGTGATCTCCGGCGGGCTGCTTGCGCTTGCGCATGGCACCAACGACGCGCAGAAGACGATGGGGGTGATCACCCTGGCGCTGATCGCCAACGGCACCCTGGCGGCCAACTCCGACCCGCCGCTCTGGGTGATCGTCTCCGCGGCGACGGCGATCGCCCTCGGCACCTACATCGGCGGCTGGCGGATCATCCGCACGACCGGCAGCCGGATCATCAAGATGGACGCCGCACAGGGCTTCTCGGCGCAGGGGGCGGGCGCCGCCGTGATCCTCGCCTCGACCCACTTCGGCTTCCCGCTCTCCACCACGCACGTGATCAACGGCGGGGTGATGGGCGCCGGCGCCGGCAAGCGCCTCTCCGCGGTCCGCTGGGGGGTGGCGGGGAACATCGTCGTCGCCTGGCTGCTGACCCTGCCCGCCGCGGCTGCGATCGGCGCCGCCGCCTATGGCCTCACCGACGTGTTCGGCAGCGGCGCCCTGGGGCCCGTCCTGGTCACGCTGATGTCGCTCAGCCTGATCGTCGCGATCTTCGCCCGCCGCGCCCAGCGTGGGGCGCCGGTCCCGGCGGCCTGACGATGGCCGAGATCGTTCAGACCAAGGAGCTGGTCGAGACGGTGATCGCCTCGCTGGTCGCCGGCGTCGGCGTCACCGCCATCTTCTCGATGGCGATCTGGGGAGGCGCCCGCTTCGTCGACCTCAGCCGCAGCGGGCGGCCGGTGGCCGCGGGCGCGGCGGCGACGCTCTGCGGGCTGGCCCTGGTGGTGACCCTGGGGGCCGTGGCCGCCGGGATAGTCGTGATGACGAGCAAGTGACTAGCCGTACAATTTCCCCATGCAGACCGTGCGGAATGTCGCGATCGTCCTCCTGCTCGCCCTGGTGGTGGCGTTCGCCCCCAACGGCGGCAACTTGGCGGACGCGATCCTGACCGCGATCACGATGGGCTTTCTCGCCGGCATCGCCTGGACCCTGTTCGTCCTCAGCCGCCAGAACCAGCTCACCCTGGCGACCTTGAGCGATGGCCGCCGCGCTCTCCTCTATGGGGCGCTCGGGCTGATCGCGCTGTTGATCGCCGGCAGCGACGAGATGTTCGCCAGCGGCGGCGGCGCGCTTGCCTGGATTCTCCTGCTCGGCGCCTCGATCGGCGCCATCTGGAAGGTCTGGAGCGAGGCGAACACCTACTGATCCGCGCCGAAGCCGTCACACATCTTTTTGCTTGAGCGCGCCACCGGCGCGCCTCGGGCCGCGAGGCTCGGCTCGTGTCGCGCCAGGCCGCCAGCAGCACTCACAGGGAGGACGGGACCGCGTCCGTCGAGATGGTCGCGGCGGTTCCGTTCCTGTTGCTGGCGGTCCTGGTGGCGGCACAGCTCGGCCTGGCGGGATACGCCTTGTGGTCTGCGGGAATCGCGGCGCGTGCCGGTGCGCGAGCGAGCTTGGTCGGCGGCGACCCGAGCGCAGTCGCCCGCGCCGCGTTGCCGCCGGCCCTGCGGCGCGGCGCCGAGCTGAGCGAGGGCGAATCGGTCTCGGTCCGAGTTGCGATCCCGGCGCTCATCCCGGGGATGCCGCGCGTGATGGTCGGGGCGAGGTCGGCGCTGGAGCCGGGCGGTGGCTAGGGAGAGGGGGCAGGCCACCGTCGAGCTGGCCGCCGCGCTGCCGGTTCTCGCGCTGGCCGGGCTTCTCGCCCTGCAGCTGCTCGCAACCGGCTACGCGCTGACGCTCGCCGACGGGGCGGCGGAGGCCGGGGCGCTTGCGCTGGCGTCGGGACGGCCCGCTGTGGCCGCGGCGCGCGACGCGCTCCCTGGTTGGGCCGAGGACGACGTCACCGTCTCCGTCGAGGGCGGGCGGGTCACCGTGCGCCTGCGCCCACCCTCGCCGCTGCCGGCCCTCGCCGACCGCCTCGCGGTCACCTCCTCCACCCAGGCGAGGCCGAAATGAGCGCCGTCGTGCTCGTCTGCCGGGTCGGCGCCGCCATCGGATCGCGGGGCGCGGCCGCGGCGCTCGCCTGCGCGGCTTCGGAGCCCGACCGGGCGGCCCTCTTGATCGACCTCGAGGATGGCGGCGGGCGCCGCTCGACCCTCTTCGCGACGAGCGGAGCGCGGGCCCTGGAGGAGCGCCTGGCGGCGCACCTGCCGGACGCCGCCGTCGCCTCGCGGGGGCGGTTCGGTCAGCTGACGCTCGCGCCGGAGCCCGCGGAGATCGAGGCGCTCGCCGCCGCTTTGCCGCTCGCCCGCGAGTCCGCCGCGGTCGTCCACCTGCCGCCGGATCTGCTCCGCGCGATGCTTGCCGCGCCGCGCATCCGACCGACCGCGGTTCTGCTCCGGGCCGATGTCGCGGACGATCGCGCCCTGACGGCGCTCGTCGTCCGCGACCTGATCGGCCAGGGGCTCCGCGTGGCTGTCCTCAAGCGGCGGCTCGGTTGGGTGGTCGAACGCGCCGCCCTTTGCGGCGCCTTGCCCGGGGAGGCTCAGGCCCTGCCGAGGCCCTTGTCCGCTACGGCCTGGCGGAGTGCCACGTGCCGACGTCCTTGAAGCCCTCGCCGTTGGCTTCGCCCTTGCGCGAGTCTCCGTCGAACCTGTAGAGCGGCCTGCCGTCGAAGGTCACCTGCCGCTTGCCGTCGGGTCGCTTGACGACGCCGAGGCTGACCGGGCCGGTGGGCTTCACACCGGGACGGACCAACAGCGGGATCCAGGTGGAGACGCAGGAGCCGGTGCAGATGAAGTGGCCGTGCTTCTCGACGCTGAGGCTGTAGAGGGTCAGCCCGGCCTTGTCGGTCAGAACGGTATGTCCGCCGGCGTGGCCCTCCTTGACGACGCGCTTGCTGGTCTGGGCCGATGCGAGCGAGCCGAAGAGGCCGGCTAGGGCGATGATCGCGATGGCCGCGAGGATCGCGACGCTCGTGGGGCGGGGGAGACGGGTGGTGGAAGGCTGCGGCATTGGCGCTCCTCGGTCGGATTCCGGTTCACCCTGGGTACGGACACGCTTCCGCGCTGGTTCGATCGCAGGGGATTTCGCTACGTGAGGAGCGCGACGGCGCGGAGGGCTGCCGGCGTCGGCTCGACGATCTCGTCGTCACGGACTTTGAACAGGCCGGACTCGCGGAGCCCCCGGATCGCCCGAGCGGCTGTCTCGACCTCCCTGGCGTCGTCGGGGTCGCCGATGATCGTCAGCGCAACCTCATTTGCCGTCGGGTTCTGGGGGTGCAGTTCTGCCGCGACTTCGAGGATCACGGCTTCGACGGTCGCCACGTTGTACTTGGGTGGGATCTCGCAATGGGTCATGTTCTCTCCGCTCGGTGTGTCGGTAGGCGCCGGGGGGCGTGGGGACGGCCCTGCCGTCCCCAACGCCCCTTGCGCGGCTCTACGTCCCTGCCTTGCGCCTGCCGCCCCTCTTGCTCCCTCCGCCGTTTCGACCGGCCCCGTTTGCTCCGTTCGTCGTCGCCTCGACCTCTGCGACCAGGGCATCCGCGTCGGCGGGCTCCCAGGCTGCCTCGAAGGCCAGCAGGGCGAAGGTGTAGCCGACGACCTCTCCGTCGCCGTCGGCCTTCTCCCTGCGCTTCGCCGTCGCCCGCTGCTCGTTTTCGACTTCCTTGGTCGCGCGCTCCGCGATTGCCCGCACGTTTTTCTGTCCCTCGGCGTCGAGGACGAGGGGCGTGCGGTTGATGTGGTCGTGCGGCCCCTGCAGCTTGCCCGCTTGCAGGGCTTCTGCGAGGTCGTTGAACAGGTCGCTCGCCTGGCCGGCTCCGACCACGGCGCGCAGCCCTTTCTTGAGTCGCCGCCATGCCTTCGCCGGGAACAGGCTCTTCGGGGTCGCGCGGTAGTAGTGCTCGACCGCCCCCCGGCGCGGCTCGGTGCGCGTCTCTTCGATCATCCCGTCGCAGTCCTCGCGCAGGACCTTGACGTGGTAGCTGATCTGACTGAGCCCCTCGTCGAGCGCCTTCGAAAGCTCGTTGGGACTGATCTCTCCCGCCACAGTGGCGAGCAGGATGTGCTGACGCAGGGTGTGATCCAGCGCCTTGACGAGCCGCCGGTCCACCAGGACGGGCAGATGAGACCCGCCTCCCGCACCATTCCCGTTGCTTGACTTGCCTCTTGGCATTTCTCTCGCCCCTTCCAGCCGCCGCTCGGCTTAGCGGTCGGTGCTATTTGAAATAAGAAGTGTCAACTTCTCGGAACGATGTGAGTCTTGCCGACCTCTGAGTAAGTTTCACAACTCGGGCAGAGCTATTGCTCTTACTAGAGTTTTCCTTAGTAAAATGAGCGAGCTTGCACGAATGGATAGCGGCCCAATTGCGTGTGTCAGTCGACGAGTTGGCCGGGCTTGACCTCGACCGCCTTTGCGAGTCGGCGCAGCGTCGAGATTTTCGGATCCCGCTTTCCGGACTCCATCCGGCTGACCTCGGTGACATGGACGCCGCTGCGTTGCGCGACCTCTTCCTGGGTGAGCCCGAGGCGTTCCCGCGCCTCCCGCAGCCTGGTGCCGAAGTCGGCCATGGCCGGGATCGTCTGCGCTCTAGCCCGAAACCGCCATAGGAAACTTCACAAGTTTTTGCATAAACTTCCGAGCCTTCATGTCACCTCGGAACGAAGACGGGGGAGCCGGCCACGGGCTCTACGCAAACGGACCGCGACCGGCCCCAGCATCGCACGACTTAGGCGTGCTTCATTACATGCACGCTCGAAAAGACGTGCGCGATCTGCGCGACCTTCATCGCAGTCACCTCCCTTCCTCGTCTTTCAACGGATGGTTCCGCTGAACAAGGAATGAATGCTAAGAAAAGGTCGAGTATCGGTCCTAGCTCGGCCTGACGACACCTTTTCTCCGAGCAAGCCCTTATGCTCTGGCACGCCTGAGTATCAGAAGGGCACGGAGCGACTACCTTGGTGGAGACGAAAATCAGACTGGGGCAGGGGAAGCGCAGCGTTGCCGACGCCGTCGCCTACGCCATCACGCATCAAGCTCGGGCGGAAATTCTGGCGATCCTCAACGAAGGGGCGCGCTCCCGGGAGGAACTATTGCGTTTGATTCGCGCCCCCGCGAGCAAGAACGTCGCGCATCACCTCAGGGAAATGCTTGCAGACGGTTCCATCGAGATTGCCTATGTCAAATCGGTGCGCAACGCCTTCGAGTACTACTACCGAGCGGTAGAGATTCCCTTCTACACCGATGAGGAGATTGCCGCGATGCCGCCAGAGGCGAGAGAGGCGATCGCAGGCGTGATCTTCGAGGGGGTCATGTCCGAGGCGATGGCTGCTCTTTGGGCGGGGAAGATGGTTAACGATCGACGGGTTTGGCTGTCCTGGCGCTGGTTCAACGTCGATGCTCGGGGCCGTGGGGAGATAGCGGACGACCAGGCGAGGCATTGGGAGCGCGTTCAGGAGATTGAGGTTGAATCGCTTGAACGCTGCGCCGGGTCAGGCGAGCAGACCAGGTCGATCATCGTTACCTCACTGGGATTTGAACGCTTCCGTTTCTCTGCGCCCCCGCCAATAGCGGTGCCGCGCTCGGGAGAAAGCGCTCCGCCGCCGGTCAGGTTGGGCCAGGGGAAGCGTGGGATAGAGGAAGCCCTCGGCTACGCGCTCAAGCACCGGAAGCGAGTGGAAATCCTGGGGCTTCTGAACGAAGGCGTGCGCAACCGCTACGAATTGGCCGCGTTGATCGGCGAGGAGCCGGACAAGATCAAGCACCACCTCAAGGAACTGCTGGACGAGGGCTCGATCGAACTGGCCTACTCCAAGCGGGTCGGCAACATGATCCAGCACTACTACCGAGCGATTGCAATGTCGTTCTACAGTGATGAGGAAATCGAGGCGCTGCGCCCTGTGGAGAGGCAGGCATTTGCTGGCGTGATTCTCCAAGCGGTTATGGCCGAGTCGCTTGCCGCGCTGTGGGCGGGGAAGTTGGCTGACGATCGCCGCGTCTGGTTGTCATGGCGCTGGTTCCACGTCGATTCTCAGGGCCGCGAGGACATAGCCGACGAGCAGGCGAGGCATTGGGCGCGAGTTCAGGAGATCGAGGTTGAATCGACTAACCGCTGCGCCAAGTCGGGGGAGCCGACCAAGTCGATCATCGTGGCCTCGCTGGCGCATGTGCGTTGCCGAAGGGCACCGGTGGTTACGGCGGATGGCGAGCCAAATGAGTCCGCCGGCACAGGGAATGTCTTTGCTTTAGAGAGGTAGCTGGGGCGGCCGACACAGACCTTCGTCCCTGGGTCCGGACACACTTCCGCGCTGGTTCGATCGCAAAGAATTTTGACTGAGCGCGTCACACGCGCGCCTGGGCCCGCCAGGGTCGCGCCATGGAAGCTCGGCGAGAGGAGGGACAGGCGCTGTTGCTGGCGTTGGGCGGCGCCTTCGCGCTGATCGTCGCGGCGCTGGCGCTGGTCGCGATAGCCGGCGCGGTGACGGGCAAGGGGAGGGCGCAGCGCGCCGCCGATCTGGCGGCGATCTCGGCGGCGCGCTCGATGCGCGACGACTTGCCACGCCTGCTGGCGCCGCCGACGCTGCCAAACGGCCTGCCCAACCCGGCGCACATGGAGAAGCCGGAGTACCTGGCGCGGGCGCGGGCGGCGGCGGTAGCGATCGCCCGGGGCAACGACGTGGACGAGCGGCGCCTGCGGATCTCCTTCCCCGACCTGCATTCCTTCGCGCCGGTGCGGGTGAGAGCCGTGGTGACCGGCAGGCTCGAGCTGGGCGACGGGCACGAGCGCCCTGACGTCGAAGCCTCGGCTGTGGCCGAGGCGGCGGCACCGGCGGGCGAATCGAGCGGGATGGCGGCGACGGCGAGTGGCGGCGGCTACAGCGGTCCGCTCGTCTACCGCGATGGCGAGGGTATGCGCCCCGACGTGGCTGCCGCGTTCGACAGGATGGCCGCTGCCGCCGCACGCGCCGGTCTGAGCCTCGTCGTCAACTCGGGCTTTCGCTCCGACGCCGAACAGGCGGCCCTCTTTGCCGCCCACCCGGATCCCCGGTGGGTCGCCCCGCCCGGCCACTCGTTGCATCGCTGCGCCACCGAGCTCGACCTCGGCCCGGAAGCGGCTTACGCCTGGCTCGCCGCGAACGCCTCGCGCTTCGGCTTCGTCCAGCGTTATTCCTGGGAGGCCTGGCACTACGGATACGACCGACCGCCGGCGCCCTGCTCGGCGGCCGGCAACGCGCTCGGCGCCAGTGGGGTCGCAGGCGGGGGGGATGGCGCCCTCGCCGGGGCGCCGGGATTGCCGGAGTTCGTACCCGCACGCTTTCGGGCGCCGCTGCTGCGCGCCGCCTCCCACTGGAACGTCTCGGCGGCCCTGCTGGCGGCCCAACTGATGGCCGAGTCGAACTTCAACCCGTTCGCCGTCTCGTCCGCCGGGGCGGAGGGCATCGCCCAGTTCATTCCGAGCACAGCCGCCTCCTATGGCCTGGAGAACCCCTTCGACCCCGTGGAAGCAATGGAAGCCCAGGCCCACCTGATGTCAGACCTGATCCGCCAGCTCGGCTCCCCCCAACTCGCTCTCGCGGCCTACAACGCCGGCCCGGCCCCTGTCGAAGCCTGCCACTGCGTGCCCTCCATTCCTGAGACGACCGCGTACGTGAGTCGGATCCTCGCCCTCCTCGGCGGCGCCGGCGCGATCGCGGCGCCGAGCTTCGAAGTGAGGCTGGTGGCGTGATGCGCGGAGAGGGGCAGGTAGCTCTCTCAGGCCGAGGCGACCTTATCGGTGTATCCATACACCACAAGGTGTATCCTTCGGGGGTGGCGCGGACCAACATCGATATCGATGACAAGCTGATCGAGCGCGTAATGGAGATCTATCGCCTTCCCAGCAAGCGGGAGGCCGTTGACCTGGCTTTGCGAAAACTCGCGGGGGAGCCTATGGACCGCGAGGAAATGCTCGAGATGGAGGGAGTCGGCTGGGGTGGCGACCTAGACGAGATTCGCTCGCGCGAAGAGATACCGGAGCTGTGATCCTCGCCGATACTTCGGCATGGATTGAGTTGCTACGAGCGACGGGAAGCCCGGTCCATCTACGCATGAAGACCGCCCTGGACGAGCGGGCCGAGGTGGCCACTACCGACGTTGTGATGATGGAGGTCCTGGCTGGGGCCAAGGATCGGGCAGAGCGTGACCGGCTGCGGCGCCTTCTCTACGGGAATCGCTTCCTGGGAGTGAATGCACCGGCGGATTACGAGAGCGCCGCCGAGCTATACCGGCTCTGTCGACGAGGAGGCGAGACACCGCGTCAGCTCACGGACTGCCTGATTGCGATCGTCGCGATGCGCAACGAGGCGGAACTGCTTGCTTGTGACACGGATTTCCAGGTCATCGCGCGCCACGCACCTCTACGACTCCTCTCCGCGTCGGCGATGCGCCCTGTCTAGCCACTCGCTCGGGCCGCACACGTCTTCGATCAAGCGGCGTTTCGACGTGCTCGGCAAGAGTCAGCACGAGATAGTGCTACCAGTTTGCTACCATTTTGGGATGAGCAAGCAGATCGCAGTTCGGCTTTCGGATGAGCTTGTCGACTTCGTCGACGAGATCGTCGACTCCGGAGCCGTACGAAGTCGGGCGGCAGTCGTCACCCATGCGCTTGAGCGCGAACGTCGGCGCGCACTCGCCGAACGCGATGCCCGGATCCTTGCCCGCACCGGTCCCGACCCCGAACTCGCAGGGCTTGCCGAGCACGCGGCCAGCCTGCCCCGTGACCTTGCCTGATGCGGGCCATCCATGTCGCGCAGCTCGACAAGGCCCGGCCCGTGTTGATTCTCACCCGTGAGCTCGTTCGGCCGCATCTCAATACGGTCACCGTCGCACCGATCACCACAACCATCCGCGGACTCTCAACCGAGGTGGCGGTCGATGCGACGAACGGCCTCGCGGAGCCCTCGGTCGTGAGCTGCGACAACATCACCACCATCCCCGCCGATGCCTTGGGGGCCCAGATCGGAGTGCTGCTCGATGGTCAGGAGGCGACTCTCAGTGACGCAATTACGGCCGCGTTCGATCTGGATTGATTGCTCTCGTGATCCTCGACTTCGAAGTGCAGATGCCCTGCTTGTGCCCCTACGGCACGTCTCCGCGTCGGCGACCCGCCCTGTCTAGACTGCGGGCCGATGGCAACTGTCGAGGTGCAGGGAGTCGAGGGGATGCAGGCGCTGCTCGGGCAGGAGATCGGCCCCAGCGAGTGGCGCACCGTCACGCAGGACGACATCGATACCTTTGCCGACCTCTCCGGCGATGACCAGTGGATCCACGTCGACGTCGAGAGGGCGAAGAACGAGAGCCCCTTCGGCACGACGATCGCCCACGGCAACCTGACCCTCTCTCTGGTCGACGGCTTCCGCAAAGAGCTGATCTCCTCCACCGGCTTCGCCCTCGGCGTCAACTACGGCTGGAACAAGATCCGCTTCCCGGCCCCCGTCCCGGTCGATGCCCGCGTGCGCGGCAAGGCCGAGGTTGTCTCGATCGACGAGAAGGGCGGTGGCTGGTACGAGGTGGTCACCCGCTTCACCCTCGAGGTCGAGGGCAACGAGAAGCCGTGCTTCGTGGGCGACAGCGTCACCCGCGTGATGGCGCCCGCTGAGTAGGCGGCAGTGTCGGACGAGTGGGGCGATCCGGCACGCGTCGCCGAGTATCTCTCACGCGAGATACCCCACAGGCTCATCGCCGAGCAGATGCTGCTGGAGGCGCTGCCTTCGCGGGTCGATCGATTCATGGACCTCGGCACCGGCGACGGCCGCCTGCTCGCAGCGGTTCGCGGTCAGCATCCCGAGGCGATAGCCATGGGGGTCGACATATCCGAGCCGATGCTCGCTCGTGCTGCGGAGCGGTTCGACGGTGACTCTGCGGTGGAGCTCAGCACCCATGATCTGGCACATCCGCTTGGAGACATGGGTCCCTTGGACGCCGTCGTCTCCGGGCTGGCGATTCACCATCTGGAGGATGAACGCAAGCGGGAGCTGTTCGCGGAAGTCCATGCCCTCCTCGAGCGAGGAGGAGTCTTTGTGAACCTCGATCTGGTGAGTTCGGCATCTGCAAGCCTCCACGAGCGTTTCCGTCGCGAGATCGGCAGGGTTCGAGATGACCCGACGGATCGTCTCGCCGGCCTTGCGGATCAGATGGGCTGGCTACGCGCCGCGGGCTTCACCGAGGTGGACTGCCACTTCAAGTGGTTGGAGCTGACCCTCGTGGTCGCCGTGAAGGAGAGCTAGGCAGCGACGTGCTCGCCGGCGGGGACGTAGTGCTCCAAGTTGGCCTCACGCCCTAGGGCAAACCGAATGCATGGCCCGGCCATATGGGAGGGGTGACAATGGGGCCGTGTTCGACCTGCGCTCGTTTCGGATGGAGGACGCAGACGCCGTCTGGCGGCTGCACGACGTCGCTTTGCTGGATGCCGGGGTCCATGGTGGTCATGGGTCGTGGGAGGACGACCTGCGCGACATCGGGGCCGCGTACCTCGAGCCGGGGGGTGACTTCGTGGTCGCTTTCGCGGACGGCGAGCTGGTCGGGATGGGCGGGCTTCGGCGCCGGTCGGACCGCGAGGGCGAGATCCGGCGCATGCGGGTGCGCCCCGACTTCCAGCGCCGGGGGCTGGGTCGCCGCATACTCGGCGAGCTGGAGGGGCGGGCGCGGGCGCGCGGCCTGCAGACGGTCAGCCTCGATACCACCGAGGAGCAGGTCGCGGCCCGGCGGCTCTACGAGAGCGCCGGCTACCGAGAGACGGGCCGGCGGCAGACCGATCGGTTCGTCTTCCTCGATTTCGTCAAGGCTCTGAGCGCCGAGCCTGTCCTGATCCTCACCGGGCCGCCGGGCGTGGGCAAGACGACCACCGCGCGGATCGTCGCGGAGCGATCCGCGCGCTCGGTTCAGCTGGAGCTGGACGCCTTCTTCGGCTTCATCCGCGCCGGTCACGTGGAGCCGTGGAAGCGCGAGTCGCGGCGCCAGAACGAGGTCGTGATGGGGATCGCCGCCGAGGCTGCCGCTGCGTACGCCGAGGCGGGCTACTTCACCCTCCTCGACGGGATCGTCCTGCCGGAATGGTTCCTCGAGCCCGTCGGCGATGCGCTCCGCCGGGCCGGGCACCGACCGGCCTATGCGGTGCTGCGCGAGCCGCTCTCGGTTTGCCTGAGCCGAGTCCGGGACCGCGAAGGCGCGTCGGAGCTCGCCGACCCGGAGGTCATCGGCCGGCTCTGGCGGGGCTTTGCGGACCTGGGCAGTCGAGAGCGCCACGCGCTGGACCTGGAAGGGCGGAACCCGGAGGAGGCGGCGGGGCTGCTCGAACGCCGCCTGGCGGAGGGAAGTCTCGAGCTCGCAGGAGCGCCCCCATCGCAATAGAGGCGTCGACCGCGGCGGCGAGCAGGAGCAGGTCACGGACGAGGATCGCCGCCGGGGACTTGAACAGGGTGGTGGTCAGCACCATCGCGCCGAGGACCAGCCAGGCGGGGCGCGCCAGGCGGGTCGTGCCCGCGGTGAGGACGACGGCCGAGAGGCCGAGCAGCCAGACCATGTACTGGGGGCTGAGGACGCGGCTCGTGACGACCAGGAGCAGGACGATCGCGAAGACGAAGTCACGGCTGACGCTCGCGTCGCCCAGATGGTTTCGCCCGGCGCGGATCGCCCTGGCGCGGAGCCACCACCAGGCCGCCGCGGCCACGAGCACGGCAAGGCTCAGCCACTCGAGCGCCTTCGCGACGGCGTCGGGGCCATCGCCGGAGAGCTGCCAGGCGCCGTAGCGGATCGCCCGCCGGGGCAGGTCGCCGGTCACGACGGCCTTGGCCTGCCAGGGCAGGGTCGCCACGGCTTCTTCCTGCAGGCCGCGGCCGGTCTGCCCGGCGAGGAAGGAGGTCGAGTCGCCGAAGGCGGTGGCCGATACGAGGAAGACGAGGGCGAGCGCCGCCAGCGCCGCAAGGCCTGCGCGGAGCAGGCGCCGCCGGCGCCACTCGCCGAAGAGCAGCACCACCGGCCAGACCTTGATCGCCGCCCCGAGGCCGGCGAGGGCGCCGAACCACTGCGGGCGACGGTGGATGACGACCAGCGCCGCGATCGCGATCGTCGCCGGCACGAGGTCGAAGCGCAGCACGGCGAAGGTGCCGAGCAGCGGCATGCCGAGCAGCCAGACCCAGACGCCCTTGTAGCTGCCGCAGCGGCGGCCGAGCAGCGCCAGGAGCCCGAGCCCGGCGAGGTCGAAGAGCAGCATCAGGCCGATGAACGAGTCGCCGTAGCTTCCCGGCCCGAGCCGCGGCACGAGCATCAGGAAGGCCGCGCCCGGCGGGTACTGCCACGACCGCCCGCTCGGCATCGTGCCGTGGGCCGTCAGGTAATGCGACCACGCCTCGTAGTTGCCGACGTCCTGCAGATGCGAGACGTCAGCAACGACGAGCGCGCGCGTCGCTGCCCAAACCCCAATTCCGATCCAGAAGAAGCGCCTGGCGAGGACCGACCGCACCCCTATTTGACGACGAGGGTGCCTTCCATACCCGCTTCCCTATGTCCGGGGACGGTGCAGAAGTAGTGATAGGTGCCCGGTTTGAGGTTGACGGTCGTCGAGGTTTCGCCGTTGCCGATCAGTTCGGTCTGGCCGACCGTCTGGCCGCTCGAGTTTTCGATCGCGACGTCGTGGGTGAGGCTCTGCGGGTTCTTGAAGTCGACCGTCACCTTGCCGGCCTTGGCGGTGGCTTCGGTCGTCGTGTAGGCCAGTTCCCCGCCCGGGTCGGCTTCGAAGCTCAGGGTCGAGCCGCCGCCCGCTTCCCCGCCGCTCTTCTTGGTGCTTTCCGCAGCGGCGCCGCCACCCCCTGAGGCTTCTCCGCCGCTTTCGTTCGTGGTGCCGGAGTTGGAGTTGCTGCTTCCACAGGCGACGAGCGCGACGGATGCGAGTACGAGCACGAACAGGGCGACGAGCTTCTTCATCGGACCGGGTCCTTTCCTCGGGGAATGCTCAGAGGGACTCTAGAAGGTTACGGGGCGGGATACGGCGAGCCCCGCCCGCCCGGTTCAGCGGCCCTTGAACTCGGGCTTCTCCCCGCTGAAGAAGGCGATTGCGCCTTCGCGCAGGTCCTCGGTCCCCATGCTGTCGGCGATCCCGTGCCGCTCCAGCTGCAGGTGCTCGGTGATGCCGTTCTCGATGCTGACCCCGCAAAGGCGTTTGGCCATCTTCACGTAGTGGGGCGCCCGCTTCGCCAGCTTCTCCGCCTTGGCGCGGGCGGCGCCGGCCAGCTCCTCGGGCGCCACCACGGCGGAGACGAGCCCCTCCTCGAGCGCCTCCGCGGCGGTCATGTTGGGGTCCTCGAGCAGGATCTCCAGCGCCCGGCTCGGCCCGACCACGCGGGGCAGGAAGTAGGTCATGCCGCCGTCCGGCGAGGCGCCGATCCGCCCGTAGGCACAGGCGAGGAAGATGTTCTCTGAGGCGATCCTGATGTCGCAGGCGAGCGCCAGCGAGAAGCCGGCGCCGGCCGCCGGGCCGTTGATCGCCGCGATCACCGGGTAGGGGATCCGGCGCAGGTCGACGATCGCGCTGTGCAGCGCCTCGGCGCCGCGGCGCACCTGCGCGGGCAGGTCGATCGAGTCGTCTTCGACCCCCGCTTTGAAGCCGTTGATGTCGCCGCCCGAGCAGAACGC
Source organism: Solirubrobacterales bacterium (assembly GCA_035712345.1). GTDB lineage: Bacteria > Actinomycetota > Thermoleophilia > Solirubrobacterales > 70-9 > VRUE01. Next base: position 23,754 of record DASTAY010000051.1, on the reverse strand, counting down.
CTTGCCGGCGCCGGTGAGGACCATCCCTCGCAGCGGCGCCTGATCGGCGAACCAGGCGAACGCGGTCCCCAGGTCGAGGATCATCTCGGGGCTCATCGCGTTGAACGACTCCGGGCGATCGAGGGTCAGGGTGCCGATCTCGCCGTCGACCTCGATCCGCAGCGTGCTCAGCTCGGGGGGATTCATGCGGGCCGCAGCCTACCCTTTATCGAGTGCAGGACCGAATACGCGAACTGCCCGACTCGCCCGGCGTCTACCTCTTCTACGGCGCCCGCGACGAGCTGCTCTACGTCGGCAAGGCGATCTCGATCCGCAAGCGGGTCGCGTCGCACTTCTCCGGCGGTGAGCCCCGCCTCACCTCCCGCGTCGAGCGGATCGACTTCCTCGTCACCGGCAACGAGGCCGAGGCGCTGCTCGCCGAGCAGAGCTTCATCAAGCGCCACCGGCCGCGCTTCAACATCCGCCTGCGCGACGACAAGTCCTACCCCTACGTCTGCGTCAGCCTCGACGAGGACTACCCGCGCGTCTACTTCACCCGGGAGAAGCACCGCGCCGGCCGCGCCTACTTCGGCCCCTTCTCCAGCGCCAAGCGGGTGCGCGAGACGCTCGACCTGCTCGGCAAGCTGTTCCAGTTCCGCACCTGCGAGGGGGCCGAGCCGGGACGCCGCTCCGGCAGCCCCTGCCTCGACTACTACATAAAGCGTTGCGGGGCGCCCTGCGTCGGCTACGTCAGCAGGGAGGAGTACCGGCGCAACATCGAGGCGATCGTCGACTTCCTCTCCGGCCGCTACCGCCGGGTCGAGGCCGACGAGCAGGCGAAGATGGAGGAGGCCGCCGCGGCGCGCGAGTTCGAGCGGGCCGCCCTGCACCGCGACCGGCTGAAGGCGATCCAGTCGCTGTTCGAGCGCCAGCGCGTCGCCGGCGGCTCGGTCGGCACCGCCGACCTGATCGGCGTCGCCACCGAGGGCGCCGACGCCAACGCGCAGGTCTTCCAGGTGCGCGACGGGATCCTCGCCGAGCGTCAGAGCTTCTACTTGGACAACCAGGCAGAGCGCGAGCCGGCCGAGGTCGCCGAGGAGTTCATCGGCCAGTACTACTCGGCCTCGCCGGCGATGCCGCGGACGATCGTCGTCGGCCCCTACCTGCGCGAGCGCGCCGAGCTGCTCGCGGCGGCGCTGGGGGAGCGCCGCGGCTCGCCGGTCGAGGTGCGGGTCGCCGAGCGCGGCGACAAGCGGCGCCTGCGCGAGCTGGCCGAGCGCAACGCCCGCCTCGCCCTCGACCAGGACCGGCTGCGGCGCGAGCACCGCCGTCAGCGCCGCGTCGACTCGCTCGCCGACCTGCGCGAGGCGCTGGCCATGGAGGAGCTGCCGATCCGGATCGAGGGCTTCGACATCTCCAACCTCGGCGGCGAGCACACCGTCGCCTCGATGGTCGTCTTCGAGGGCGGCGCGACGAAGAAGTCCGACTACCGGCGCTTCAAAGTGCGGGGCGCGCGTCCGAACGGGTCCGACGACTTCGCTTCCATGCAGGAGGTGCTGGAACGACGGGTGACCCGCTATCTCGAGCAGGCGGACCTCTCGCCGCACGACGGCAAGCGCGACGAGAGCTTCGCCGCGCTGCCCTCGCTGGTGATGATCGACGGCGGCAAGGGGCAGCTGAACGCGGCGATGGGGGCGCTCGGGCCGTTCGTCGAGCGCGGCGTCACCGTCGTCTCGCTGGCCAAGCGCGAGGAGGAGGTCTTCGTCCCGGGACGGCCCCTGCCGATCGACCTCGACGCCGGCTCGGAGGCCTCGCAGCTGCTGCAGCGCGTGCGCGACGAGGCTCACCGCTTCGCGATCGACCATCATCGCGGCCGTCGTGACCGGGCGATGACCGGCTCGGTGCTGGACGAGCTGCGCGGCGTCGGGCCGGCCCGCAAGCGCGCCTTCCTGAAGCACTTCGGCACGCCGGAGCGCTTCCTCGCCGCGAGCCGCGAGGAGCTCGAGGCGGTGCCCGGCGTGCCCGGCAAGCTGGCGCGCGAGATCCACGAGCAGCTGCACAGGACGGGGAGCTAGGCAGTGAGCAAGAAGGTCGAGCTGGTCCTGATCACCGGCCACTCCGGCGCCGGCAAGTCGGAGGCGATCGCGGCCTTCGAGGACGGCGGCTACTTCTGCGTCGACAACCTGCCGCCGCGGATGATCGACAGCCTCGGCGAGCTCTTCCGTCACGACGGCAGTGGCGTGGAGCGCGCCGCGGTCGTCTCCGACGTGCGCGGCGGCGAGTACTTCGAGGACCTGATCGCGGTGCTGGACGAGCTGGGGGCGGACGGGCTCGAACCGAAGCTGCTCTTCCTCGAGGCCGACGAGGAGACGCTGCTCGACCGCTACAAGGAGACCCGTCGCCGTCATCCGCTGGCTCCCGAGGGGCGGATCGTCGACGGCATCCGCGCCGAGCGCGAGCTGCTCTCGCCGCTGCGGGCCCGCGCCGACGTGGTGATGGACACCAGCGGCTCCAGCGGCGGCCAGCTGCGCCGCCGCATCGCCGAGGAGATGCTCGACGGGCACGACAGCGGCAAGCTGGCGCTGACCCTGCTCACCTTCGGCTTCAAGAACGGCCCGCCCCGCGACGCCGACCTGACCCTCGACGTCCGCTTCCTGCCCAATCCCCATTACGTCGACGAGCTGCGCCCGCAGACCGGGCTCGACCAGGAGGTGCGCGACTACGTCGAGTCGGGGACGCAGGCCGGCGAGTTCTACGGCCGCCTGCTGCCCCTGCTCGAGTTCCTCGTCCCGGCCTACGTCGCCGAGGGCAAGAGCCACCTGACGATCGCGATCGGCTGCACCGGCGGGCGGCACCGCTCGGTGACCGTGGCGGACCGCATCCGCCGGGCGCTCGAGGGGCGCGACGGCGTGGTGGTCCGCGTCAAGCACCGCGATCTCGAATGACGGCCCCAGGCGCCGCCATGCGGCGTCCTCAGTCGGTCTCCTCGGGTCACGCACTAATGTGCGCTCCCCTCGTCGACCTCCCTGCGTCCTTGCCTGGCAACGCCTGGAACCGTCATTTGCGAGACATCTATGCCTGACCCCGTCATCTCCATCCGCGGCCTGCGCAAGAGCTATGGCGACGCCGAGGCCGTGCGCGGGATCGACCTCGACGTCCAGCGCGGCGAGGTCTTCGCCTTCCTCGGCCCCAACGGCGCCGGCAAGACGACCACGGTCGAGATCCTCGAGGGCTATCGCAGGCGCAGCGGCGGCGAGGTGCGCGTGCTGGGCGAGGACCCGGAGCGCGCGGACCGCCGCTGGCGCGAGCGGATCGGGATCGTGCTGCAGACCTGCCGCCTCGACCCGTACCTGACGGTGCGCGAGTCGCTCGCCCTCTACGCCGGCTACTACGAGGCGCCGCGGCCGATCGAGGAGACGATCGAGCTGGTCGGCCTCGGCGACAAAGCCGACGCCCGCGCGCGCTCGCTCTCCGGGGGCCAGCAGCGGCGGCTCGACGTGGGGATGGCGCTGATCGGCGACCCCGAGCTGCTCTTCCTCGACGAGCCGACGACCGGCTTCGACCCTTCGGCGCGGCGCCAGGCCTGGGAGACGATCGCCGGCCTGCGCGAGCTGGGCAAGACCGTCTTCCTCACCACCCACTACATGGACGAGGCGCAGCGCCTCGCCGACCGGGTGACGATCATCTCCGGCGGGGAGATCGTCGCCCGTGGCACGCCCGAGGACCTCGGCGACCGCGAGAGCCGCCCGGCGCGGATCAGCTACCGCGAGAACGGCGCCGAGGTCGAGCTGGAGACGACGACGCCGGTGCAGACGCTCAACGAGCTGACCGGCAGGGCGCTGGCGGAGGGCAGGGACCTGGAGGGGCTCGAGGTCACCCGGCCCAGCCTCGAGGACGTCTACTTGGAGCTGACCGACCAGAGATGAGCCTCGTCTGGCACCAGTTCCGCTACGACCAGAAGGTCTTCTGGCGCAACCCGGCCTCGGTCTTCTTCACCGTCGGCTTCCCGGTCGTCCTGCTGCTGATCTTCGCCACCGTCTTCGGCGACCAGACCGTCGACGTGCGCGGCGGGATCAAGACGACCACCTACTACGTGCCCGCGATCATCACCCTCTCGGTGATCTCGGCGACGATGCAGTCGCTGGCGATGTCGCTGGTCATCGCGCGGGAGGACGGCCGCCTCAAGCGCGGTCGCGGCACGCCGATGCCGCCCTGGGTCTTCATCGCCGGGCGGATCGGCAACTCGGTCGTCGTCGCGGTGATGATGCTGGTCCTGATCGCGGCGATCGGCGACGTCGCCTACGGCGTCGGCATCCCCTGGAGCCGCCTGCCGGCGATCCTGCTCGTCCTCGTCGTCGGCGCGGCCGCCTTCTGCTGCCTCGGCATCGCCCTGACCGCGGCGATCCCCTCCCAGGACGCCGCCGCCCCGATCGTCAACGCCCTGCTCCTGCCGCTCTACTTCCTCTCCGGCGTCTTCATCCCCGACGACCAGCTGCCCAGCGGCGTCATCCACTTCGCCGACGCCTTCCCGATCCGCCACTTCTTCGAGGCCTTCTTCGACGCCTACATCCCGGGCGGGCCGACGGTCTCCTGGGGGAACCTCGCGGCGGTCGCGATCTGGGGCGTGCTCGGCGCCTTCCTCGCGATCCGCTACTTCCGCTGGACCCCGCGCGGCGGCTGAGGGGCCGGCCCGTATAGCCTCCCCGGCCCGATGTTGCACCACGTACTCCTAGAGGTCTCCGACCTCGAGCGGAGCTCGTCCTTCTACGACGCGCTGCTCGCGCCGCTCGGCTGGCGGCGTCACTTCGAGCAGGACGAAACCGTCGGCTGGGGCATCGCCAAGCCGGTCTTCTTCATCTCCGCCCATCACCCGGCCAAACCGGGCTTCGGCCTGCTCAGCTTCTCGGGGCTGGGGATCGTCGCGGTGAAGGCGGCCTGGGAACAGGGCGTCTCGGCGGGCGGGATTGCGGTCGGCGAGCCGGGCGAGCGCAGCTCCTACGGCTCCGGTTCCTACTCGGCCTTCCTGCGGGACCCGGACGGGTACGAAATCGAGATCACCATCGGCAGCGACTAACCTCGAATCGGCAAAGCATCGACTCCAGGAGGAATGGCTCAATGGCAGTGAAGGTCGGCATCAACGGCTTCGGTCGGATCGGACGCAACCTCTTTCGCGCCGCCCACGCCGCGGGCGCGGACCTCGACTTCGTCGCCGTCAACGACATCACCGACACCGGCACGCTGGCCCACCTCCTCAAGTACGACTCGATCCTGGGGCGCTTTCCGGGTGAGGTCGAGGCGGGGGAGGGCTCGCTGACGATCGACGGCAAGCAGCTGAAGGTGCTCTCCGAGCGCGACCCGGCGGCGCTGCCCTGGGGCGACCTCGGCGTCGACGTCGTGATCGAGTCGACCGGCCTCTTCACGGGCCGGGAGGACGCCGGCAAGCACCTCAGCGCCGGCGCCAAGAAGGTGATCATCTCCGCTCCGGCCAAGGAACCGGACGTGACCGTTGCCCTCGGGGTCAACTTCGACGGCGAATACGACCGCGACAACCACCACATCATCTCCAACGCCTCCTGCACGACCAACTGCCTGGCGCCGATGGCCAAGGTGTTGCACGAGAAGTTCGGCATCGAGCACGGCCTGATGACGACGATCCACGCCTACACGGCCGACCAGCGCCTGCAGGACATGCCGCACAAGGACCTGCGCCGGGCGCGCGCCGCGGCGGTCAACCTGATCCCGACGACGACCGGCGCGGCAAAGGCGGTCGGCCTGGTGCTGCCGGAGCTGAACGGCAAGCTCAACGGGCTCTCCGTGCGGGCGCCGGTGATCACCGGCTCGGTCGTCGACCTCGTCTTCACCCCCTCGACCCCGACCGATCCCGCCGCGGTCAACGCGGCGGTCAGGGAGGCCGCCGAGGGCCCGTTGAAGGGCATCCTCAGCTACACCGAGGACGAGATCGTCTCGACCGACATCGTCGGCGACCCGCACTCCTCGATCTTCGACGCCGGCCAGACGATGGCGATCGGCGACGGCAGGATGATCAAGGCGGTCTCCTGGTACGACAACGAGTGGGGCTACTCGAACCGCTGCGTGGAGCTGGCCGGCAAGGTCCTTTGAGCCGGGCGGCAGGGGCGCTGTGAGCTTCTCCAAGGCGAGCGTCCGCGACGCCGACGTCGCCGGCAGGCGGGTGCTGGTGCGGGTCGACTTCAACGTGCCGCTGGACGGCGGCCGGGTGGCGGACGACACGCGCATCCGCGCGGCGCTGCCGACGATCGAGTCGCTGCGCGAGCGCGGCGCCGCGCTGGTGCTCGTCTCTCACCTGGGGCGGCCGAAGGGCGAGGTCGTGCCGGAGCTCTCGATGCGGCCGGTGGGGGAGCGCCTGGCCGAGCTGCTCGGCGCCGAGGTCAAGCAGGCGCCGGCGGTCGTCGGCGAGGACGTCGAGACGATGGCGGCAGGGTTGAGCCCCGGCGACGTGCTGCTGCTCGAGAACGTCCGCTTCGAGCCCGGTGAGACCGAGAACGACCCCGCGCTCGTCGAGGCGCTGGCGGCACTCGCCGAGCTCTACGTCAACGACGCCTTCGGCGCCGCGCATCGGGCCCACGCCAGCACGGCCGGGGTCGCCGAGCGCCTGCCGGGCTATGCCGGCCTGTTGCTGGAGAGCGAGGTGAGCGAGCTGACGCGCGTGGTCGAGTTGCCCGAGCGCCCGCTGGTCGTCGTCCTCGGCGGCGCCAAGGTGAGCGACAAGGTCGGCGTCATCGACCGCTTTCTCGAGGTCGCCGACAGCATCCTGATCGGCGGCGCGATGTGCTTCAGCTTCTTTCGCGCGCAGGGGATCGCCACCGGCGACTCGCTGGTCGAGGAGGAGGGCGTGAAGCTGGCCGAGCAGGCGCTGCGGCGGGCGGAGGGTTCGGACTGCGAGCTGATCCTGCCGGTCGACCTGGTGCTGGGGCGGGAGTTCGACGCCGCGACCGAGCGACGCGAGAGCGACGGGGTCGAGGTGCCCGAGGGCTGGATGGGCCTCGACGTCGGCCCGCGCACCGCCGCCGCCTACGCGGAGAAGATCGCCGCCGCGGGCACCGTCCTCTGGAACGGGCCGATGGGCGCCTTCGAGCTGGAGCCGTTCGCCGCCGCGACGAAGGCGGTAGCGGAGGCCGTCGCCACGGCGGCCGGCACGACCGTCGTCGGCGGCGGCGACTCGGTTGCCGCGTTGAACGAGTTCGGCCTCGCCGAGCAGGTGGATTGGGTTTCGACCGGAGGAGGAGCGTCCTTGGAGCTGTTGGAGGGAAAGAAGCTGCCCGGGGTGGAGGCCCTGCGAGATGCCTGACAGAACCCCCTACGTCGCCGCCAACTGGAAGATGCACAAGACCGTCGCCGAGGCGGCTAGCTTCGTCGACGCGCTGCTGCCGCGGATCGCCGCGACCCAGAGCGACGTCGTCATCTGCCCGCCGTTCACCGCGCTGACCGCGGTTGTCGAGCGGCGCTACGGCACCGCCGTGAAGGTCGCGGCGCAGAACATGCACGAGGAGAAGGCGGGCGCCTTCACCGGCGAGGTCTCGGCGCCGATGCTGGTCGAGCTCGACGTCGAGGCGGTGGTCCTCGGCCACTCCGAGCGGCGCCAGCACTTCGACGAGACCGACGAGGCGCTGGCGCGCAAAGTGCCCGCCGCGCTCGCGGCCGGGCTGGAGCCGATCCTCTGCGTCGGCGAGAGCGAGGAGGCGCGCGACGCCGGCCAGACCGAGGGCGTCCTGGAGCGGCAGCTGCAGGCGGACCTGGCCGGTGTGGAGGACGAGCAGATCGCCGCCGTTGTGATCGCCTACGAGCCGATCTGGGCGATCGGCACCGGCCGCACCGCCAGTCCCGAGCAGGCGCAGGAGGCATGCGCCTTCATCCGCGACGTGCTGCGGGAGCGCGGCGCGGAAGCCGATGCGGTGCGGGTTCTCTACGGCGGCTCGGTCAAGCCGGCCAACGCGGCCGAGCTGATGGGGCAGCCCGACATCGACGGCGCCCTGGTCGGCGGCGCCAGCCTCGACCCGGAGGAATTCGCGGCGATCGTCGAGGCCGCATGACGGCCCCAGACGTCGCCATGCGGCGTCCTCGGTCGGCCTCCTCGGGTCACGCACTAACTAGTGCGCTCCCCTCGTCGGGCCTCCCTGCGTCCTTGCCTGGCAACGTCTGGACCTCGTCATGACCCAGTCTGTTGCCCTGGTGATCCTCGACGGGTGGGGCCTCGCGCCCCCCGGGCCGGGCAACGCCATCTCCCTTGCCGAGACGCCGGTCTTCGACCGGCTCTGGGACCGCTACCCGCACACGCAGCTCTCGGCGCAGGGGCGCGACGTGGGCCTTCCGGACGGGCAGATGGGCAACTCCGAGGTCGGTCACCTCAACCTCGGGGCCGGGGCGATCGTCAAGCAGGACCTGGCGCGGATCGACGACGCGATCGCCGACGGCGGATTCTTCGAGAACGAGGCGCTGCTCGCCGCCTGCGACGCCGCCCGTCGCAGCCCGCGCGGCCGCCTGCACCTGCTCGGCCTCGTCTCCGACGGCGGCGTCCATTCCGGCTGGGAGCACATCGAGGCGACGATCGAGCTCGCCTCCCAGGAGGGCGTGCCGGACGTCGTCTTCCACGCCTTCACCGACGGCCGCGACACGCTGCCGCACGGCGGCCGCGAGTACCTCGCCGAGCTGGAGCGCTGGCTGCGCCAGGCCGGGCGCGTCGCCACGGTCAGCGGGCGCTACTACGCGATGGACCGCGACACGCGTTGGGAGCGGATCAAGCTCGCCTACGACGCGATCGTCCACGCCCAGGGCCTGAGAGCCGCAAGCGCCACCGAGGCGATCGAGGAGTCCTACGAGCGCGAGGAGACCGACGAGTTCGTCCGGCCCACCGTGATCGGCGACTACGACGGCGCCGCCGAGGGCGACGTCGCCTTCTTCGTCAACTTCCGCCCCGACCGCGCCCGCGAGATGACCCGCGCCCTGGCCGAGCCCGGCTTCGAGGAGTTCTCCCGCGCCGGCGGCCCCCTGCTCGAGCTGACGACGATGACCGAGTACCGCAAGGGCTGGCCCTACCCCGTCGCCTTTCCCGAGGCGCGCCCGAGCACGACGCTGGCCGAGGTCGTCTCCGCGGCCGGCGGCCGCCAGCTGCACGTCGCCGAGACCGAGAAGTACGCGCACGTCACCTACTTCTTCAACGGCGGCCGCGAGGAGGAGTGGGAGGGGGAGGAGCGTCGCCTGGTCGACTCGCCCCGTGACGTCCCCACCTACGACCACAAGCCGCAGATGAGCGCCCGCGCCGCGGCCGACACCTTCGTAACGCAGTGGGCGGGGGGCGATTACCGCTTTGGCATCGTCAACTTCGCCAACCCCGACATGGTCGGCCACACCGGGGTGATCCCGGCGGCGGTGAAGGCGGTCGAGGAGGTCGACGGCTGCCTCGGCGACGTCGTCGCCGCGGTCGAGGCCAGGGGCGGCGCGTGCATCGTCACCGCCGACCACGGCAACTGCGACCACATGCTCGAGCCCGACGGCTCGCCCAACACCGCCCACTCGCTCAACCCGGTGCCGCTGATCGTCACCCGCGAGGGCGCCGAGCTGCGCGACGGCGGCATCCTCGCCGACGTCGCCCCGACCGTGCTGGAGCTGCTCGGCATCCCCCAGCCGTCCGCTATGACCGGTCGCTCTCTCGTCGAATGAACGATTGACCCACGTATTCGGTGGTCAATTGACCAGTCGAGCATGAGGGACGATAGGGACAAGCTGACGTTCGAGGTCGTTGCCAGGGACGGGGCGGCGCGTGCCGGCGTGCTCCGCACCGCGCACGGCGAGGTGAAGACGCCGGCCTTCATCCCGCTCGCGACCAAGGGGACCGTGCGCTCGCTCGAGTCGCGCGAGGTGGCCGACCTCGGCTACGAGCTGATCCTCGGCAACACCTACCACCTCTTCGTCTCGCCCGGGCCGGACCGGATAGCCGCCGCGGGCGGCCTGCACGAGTTCATGGGCTGGGAGGGGGCGATGATCACCGATTCGGGCGGCTTCCAGGTCTTCTCGCTCGCACACGGCGGGGTCGCCGACGAGGTGAAGGGAAAGGGGAGGCCCGGCGGGGAGCGGGGGTCGGTTGTCTCGATCGACGAGGAGGGCGTGCGGTTCCGGTCCTACAAGGACGGGCGCGAGCTGTTCCTCTCGCCCGAGGCCTCGATGGAGGTGCAGGCGAAGCTGGGCGCCGATATCGCCCTGGCCTTCGACGAGTGCACGCCCTACCACGCCGATCGCGACTACACGGCGCGCTCGATGGAGCGGACGCACCGCTGGCTCGACCGGTGCCTGGCGTGGCACGGCGAGCACGGGCCCGCGCGGCAGGCCGTGTTCGGCATCGTCCAGGGCGGCGTCCACGAGGATCTGCGGCGCGAGTCCGCGGCGGTCGTATCCGCGGCGGGCGTCGACGGGATCGCGATCGGAGGCACGCTCGGGCGCGACAAGGAGGAGATGCGCGGTGTGCTCGAGCTGACCGCGCCACTGCTGCCCGCCGAGGCGCCCAAGCACCTGCTCGGCATCGGCGATATAGACGACGTGCTCGCCGGCATCGCGCTCGGGCTCGACGTCTTCGACTGTGCGATCCCCACCCGGCTCGCCCGTCACGGCACCGCTCTCGTCCCCGACCCCGCCAACCGCTTTCGCCTCGACCTGCGCAAGGCCGGCTGGGAGGGGGACCGCAACCTGATCGCCGAGGGCTGCCCCTGTCCGGCCTGCCGGCGTCACGACCGCGACTACCTCAGCTACCTCTCGCGTGCCGAGGAGCTGACCGCCGTCCGCCTCCTCTGCCTGCACAACCTCACCTACATGCATGAGTTGGTGACCCAAGCTCGCGCGGCCATAGAGGCCGGGATCCTCAGCTCTTACACCACGGCGGTCATGAAGGGCACCGCACCCTGGGAGGCGCTTGGGTAGGAGGTCTGGGGGTGCCCTCCAGCGCAGCGGCGTCAGTTTTTCGCCCCGATCCGTATGTCGGACGGGCGCGCCGTCAGGGGCGAAAAACCCAGCAAGCAGGAGGGCACCCCCAGACCTCCTCACGCTATCCCTATTCGGTGTTCTTCTTGACCAGTTCCTTCACTTCTTCGACCACCTTGTCGACCGAGTTCCCCGCGACTTCGGTCGCGTGGACGCCGGTGGCCTTGTCGGTGGCGATGATCACGGCCGCGGCCACGGCGGCTGCGATGAGCACCAGGGCGACCGCCGCCATGACGAAGCGGGCGAAACGGGAAAAGGCTCCGCGCTTTGCCGGAGTCGCAGGGGCGACCCGCTGGGGGGGTGCGGCCGGGGCGGGGTGCGGCGCCCGGGCGACCGGCCGCCTCGTCGGCGAAGCGGGGCGCAGCTCGGTGCGCTCGGTCTGGTCGAGCCGGCGCGTGGTCTCCTCGCCGCCGAGCACCTGGGTCGGCGCCGCGCCCTCGTCCATCGGCAGCGTCACGTCCTCGCCCTGCAGGCCCAGCTGCAGGCCCCCGGCCAGCTCGTCGGCGCTGGCGTAGCGGCGCCCGGGATCGCCCTCCAGCGCGCGCAGCACCGCGCCGCCGAGCGTCTCCGGCACTTCGTCGTCGTAGGTGCTGGGCGGCAGCGGGCGCTCGTTCTGCTGGCGCACGGCCAGCTCGGCCAGGGTCGAGCCCTCGTAGGGAAGGCGACCGGTGAGGAACTGGTAGAGGACGACGCCGAGCGCGTAGACGTCGGTCGCCGGCGTCGCCTCCTCGCCACGCACCTGCTCGGGCGCCAGGTAGGCGGCGGTGCCCACCACCGAGCCCACCTGGGTGATCCGCGTCTGGGCGATCGCGCGGGCGATGCCGAAGTCGGTCAACTTGACCGTCATCGGCCCGCCGCCCACCGGCCCACCGACCACCATCAGGTTGCCGGGCTTGACGTCGCGGTGGATGATCCCGCGCCGGTGCGCGTAGTCGAGCCCGGCGCAGGCCTGGACGCCGGCCTCAGCCGCGATGTCCGGAGAGAGCGAGCCCTGGCGCTGCAGGATCTGCGCCCCCGAGCGGCCCTCGACGTACTCCATGACGATGTAGTGGCGGCCCTCGTCGATGCCGGTGTCGTAGACCTGGACGATGTTCGGGTGGATCAGCTTGGCGACCGCGAGCGCCTCGCGGCGGAAGCGGGCGACGAAGCGCTCGTCGTCGGAGAGGTGCTCGGCGAGGATCTTGACCGCGACCGTGCGCTCGAGGGTCAGGTCGGTCGCCCGATAGACATTCGACATCCCGCCCGAGCCGAGGCGGTCGCCCAGCTCATACCTGCCGGAGAGCGGCGCCGAGGCCATCATTCCTCGCCTTCGCTCGCCGGGGCGCTTGGGCCGACCCCACCCGACGGGCTCCCGCCCGGGGTTTCTTCGATCGGTTCTTCTGGCGGCGGCGGCCCGTTGCCTTTTTCGAGGCCTTTGCCTTCGCCTTTTGCCTGCGGGGGCAGCGTCTGGGCTTCCGGAGCCTGCTCTTCATCGCCCGGCTTCGCCTTCTTTTCCTTCGCTTCCTTCTGCTCGGGAGCCTTCTCCGTTTCTTCTTCTTCGAATTCGCTCGGGGTTTCCTCCGGGGCGATCGCCTCGCTGCTCGATTCTTCGCATTCGGCGATCACTTCTTCCAGCCGCTCGGCGCCTTCCTCCAGGGCGCGCTTGAGCTTGGGGTCGACGCCCTGCAGCGCTTCGATCTCTTCGCCCACCTGCTGGACGGCGCTTTCGGCGCCGATGCAGTCCTGTTCGCCGGCGAGCTGCTTGACGGTGTCGAGGTTGGCCGTGATCTCCCGGGCGGTCTCGCCGGGCAGCAGCTTGGCGTCTTCGCCGCCGCAGGCGACCAGGCCGAGGGCCGCCGCGCCGGCAAGCGCCAGGACCAGAGCCGAATGGATGGGGCGAGGCATCCGGGCGAGTCTAGAGAACGGCCCATGGCGCAGAATATCCCTGCATCTGACCGTAGATGAGCGAATCATGAGCCGACCTGGAGCCGTTCCGCGAGGCGTCGCGGCAGGCCGGCCGCGACGATCGACGCCGCGGCTCGCTCGATGTCGTAGCCGACCCGGTGGAAGCGCGCCGTCCCGGCCCCGGTGTCGAGTTCGAGCCAGGCGGCGCGCGGGTCGCCGTCGCGCGGCTGGCCGACGCTGCCGGGGTTGATCAGCCACCGCCCGGCGCCCAACTCGAGCAGGGTGTCGTCGCCTGCCTGCGAGCCGCGGACCTCGTCCCCCTGCTCGCCCTCGCCGGGGCGGACGAAGAAGAGCGAGACGTGCGAATGGCCGATCAGGGCGATGGGCTCGCGGTGGGCGTCGAGGCAGGCGTCGGCCTGCTCGGCGGAGAGCACGTACTCCCAGACCGGGTCGCGGGGCGAGGCATGGAAGAGCCCGATTCCCTCGCGCTCGCCGGCCGGGTCGAGCTCGCGCAGCAGCTCCACGGTGCGCTCGGCGACATGCTCGCGGGTCCAGGAGACCGCGGCGGCGGCGGCCTCGGAGAAGGCGCCGACGTCGAGGGCGCCGAGCACCGCGAGGTCATGGTTGCCGACCAGGCAGACGTCGCAGCGCTCGCGCACCAGGTCGGCGCACTCGTCGGGCTCGGCGCCGTACCCGATCACGTCGCCCAGGCACCAGACCTCATCCACGCCGGCGTCGTCGATCGCGGCGAGGACCGCCTCGAATGCGGGCAGATTGGCGTGGATGTCGCTGAGGGCCGCTACGCGCACGGCGGCCAGCGTACCCGCGCGGGGTCGCGGTACATACGATGGCGAGATGACTGCAACGGACTCGATCAGCGAGCTGCGGGCGGCGGTGGAACGCGCGGCGCGGGCGCTGCGCGACGGCGAGCCGACCGGTCCGGCGCCGACTCTCGACCGGCCGCCCAAGCCGGAGCTCGGCGACTACAGCTCCAATGCGGCGATGCTGCTGGCGGCGCCTCTCGGGGAAGCTCCGCGCGACGTCGCCGCTCGCCTCGGCGCTGAGCTGGAGCGCGAGCTGGGCGCCGCGGGAAGCGTCGAGCGGATCGAGGTGGCCGGGCCGGGCTTCGTCAATCTCTTCCTCTCCGACGAGTGGTACCGGCGGGCGATGGCGCGCCTCGGCGCCGTCGGCGAGCGCCTCGGCCCGGCCCCGGTCGACTCGCCGCAGCGCATCCTGGTCGAGTACGTCTCGGCCAACCCGACCGGGCCGCTGCACGTCGGCGGTGGGCGCCATGCCGCCTACGGAGACGCTCTGGTCCGCCTCCTCCGGGCGGTGGGGCACGAGGTCGAGAGCGAGTACTACGTCAACGACGCCGGCGGGCAGGTGGAGCGTTTCGCCGCTTCGATCGTCGCCGCGATGACCGGCGGCCCGCCGCCCGAGGACGGCTACGAAGGCGCCTATGTGGCGGATCTGGCCGAGCGGATCGGCAGCGAGGGCATCGATCCGGCGGACGGCGAGGCGGTCGGTCGGCGCGGCATCGAGCTGATCCTCGAGGGCGTGCAGGCGACCCTCGATCGCTTTGGCGTCGCCTTCGACACCTGGTTCTCCGAGGGCGATCTCTACGCCAGCGGCGAGGTCGAGACCGCGCTGGAGGCGCTCGAGCGCCGCGGCCACACCTACAGGAGCGACGGCGCCCTGTGGCTGCGCAGCACCGAGTTCGGCGACGACAAGGACCGCGTGCTGATCCGCGCCGGCGGCGAGCCGACCTATCTCGCCGCCGACGTCGCCTACCATCGCGACAAGCTGGAGCGGGGCTTCGAGCACCTGATCGACGTGCTCGGCGCGGACCACCACGGATACGCGCCGCGAGTGCGGGCCGCGATCGCCGCGCTGGGGACCGATCCGGAGGTGCTGGAGGCGTTGATCATGCGGCTCGTGCACATCGTCGAGTCGGGCGAGCGGGCGCAGATGTCCAAGCGCAGCGGCGACTTCGTCTCGCTCGACGAGCTGGTCGACGACATCGGCGTCGACGCCGCCCGCTGGTTCATGCTCTGGCGCAGCCACGACACCACCGTCGACCTCGATCTCGAGCTGGCCCGGCGCGAGTCCAGCGACAACCCCGTCTACTACGTCCAGTACGCGCACGCCCGCATCGCCAGCATCCTGCGCAAAGCCGGGGGGGAGGCGGGCGAGGCCGGCGCCCCGACCCCGGGGACGCCGCTGCAGCCCGCCGAGCGCGACCTGGTCAAGCGCCTGCTCGAATTCCCCCAGGAGGTGCGCGAGGCCGCCGCGCGGCGCGCCCCGCATCGCATCTGTGCCTACTCGACCGCGGTCGCCGCCGACTTCCACGCCTTCTATCGTGACTGCCAGGTGGTCGGCGCCGAGGGGGAGGGAGTCGAGCGCTCGCGCCTCGGGCTCTGCCTGCTGGCGCAGCGGACGATCGCCGCTTCGCTCGCCCTGCTCGGGATTTCGGCCCCAGAGAAGATGTGAAGGTCCTGGCGGAGATCCCCGCCCGCTCGTCGCCGGAGCTGCGGGCAGGATCGTTGCGCCGCAGCGATCTCGAGGCCTACGGCGGGTTGCTGGGGAAGCTCGGCTCCGCCACTTGCGTGTTGATCACCGGCGCGGATCCGACCCGGCGCGAGGCGGCGGCCGGCCTGGCCGCTGCCGCGGCGGCGGGGGGAACGCGAACCGCGCTGCTCGAGTGCGACCTGGCCGAGCCGGGCATGGCGGATGCGCTCGGGCTCGCCAATGCGCCGGGCCTGCACGAGTACCTGGCCGGCGCGGCCGAGGTCGAGTCGATCCTCAGGCCCGTCGCGCTCGCCGGCCCCGGCTCCGCCGAGGCGACCGAGCCGCTCGTCTGCGTGGTCGCCGGCAGGCCGAGCAGCGACCCGCCGGAGCTGCTCGCCTCGGATCGCTTCCAGGCGGCGATCGCCGGGCTGCGCGCCGCCTACGAGCTGATCGTGATCGGCGGACCGCCCCTCGGGGAGCGCGACGCGCTTCGACCCATCCTCGACGCCGTCGATGCGACCTGCGTCTGCGTGAGGCCCGGCGAGTCGCGGCGCAAGCTGCCGATCGCCGCCGGCGGGTTCATCGTCCTGAACTGAGCCGGCCCCTAGCAGAGCGCCGTAGAGGTTTGGTCCGGATAGCGGTCCAAACCTCTACGGCGCTCCTCTAGCGGCAGTGGCCGGGGTGAGCTAGAGGTCGTAGTTGGCGAGGTCGGCCTCGAGCCGCTCGGCGTCCTCGTCGTCCGGACCGCGGATGTCTCGCGGATCGCCGCGCGAGGAGCGCGAAGAGCGTCGCCAGCGCCGCACGGCGAGGGCAAGGGCGAGCGCCGCCGCCGCGAAGGCGATCACCGGCGCCAGGTAGGCGGAGAGGTCGAAGCCCTTTCCCTCGGGCAGGGCCAGCACCGCCGGCCCGTACTGGGCGACGAGGGCGTCCTTGACTTCGCTCTCGCTCTTCCCTTCGGCGATCAGGCGCTTGACCAGCACGCGCTCGCGCTGCGCCTGGGGAGATTCGGCCAGTTCGAGCAGGGTGCCGCAGATCGGGCACATCACTTCCCCTTCGATCTCGCTGATGCTCGTCTGCGGCGTCGCGGCCGCTGCCGGCGCAGCGATTGCGAGCATCGCCAAAGCCGCCAGGAGAACGACAGGTGGCGACTTCATGCCGCATCGCGACACAAGCTCGCCAGGACGCCTCATGAGCGTCCTTCGACGATCGGAACGACCTGCCGGCGCAGGAACTCCTCGTCCACCGGCCCGCGCCAGATCAGCGCCAGGCGCCCGCGCGGGTCGACCAGGAAGTTCTCCGGAACCCCGGTCGAGCCGAAGGCGGCGCTGCGATCGTCGCCGACCGAGCGCAGTTGCGGATAGCGCACGTCGTTTTCGCGCAGGAAGGCGAGCGCGTCGTCGCTGTTGTCCTGCACGTTGATGCCGAGCACCGTCACGCCGCGCTTGCCGTACCGGCGCGCGAAGCGATCCAGCACCGGAGCCTCCTGCCGACAGGGGATGCACCAGGAGGCCCAGAGATTGACCAGCACCCAGCGGCCGCGGTAGTCGGCGATCGAGCCGGTGCCCGTTCCGCCCAGCACCGGCAGGGTCTTGTCGGGCGCCGGGTCGCCGACCGCGATCTTCGCCTCGCCCTTGTTGAGCAGGCCAAAGGCGAGCAGGCCGATGACCGCGCAGACGGCGAGGAAGGCGAGGAAGGCGCGGGCGCTCATGGCCAGCGAACACTAGCCGTCGCAGGGCGGCGGCCTGGCCGTAGAATCAGCCGCTGACGCGGCGGTAGCTCAGTTGGTAGAGCGCGAGCTTCCCAAGCTCGAGGTCGCGGGTTCGAGACCCGTCCGCCGCTTCTTCCGCGCTACCGCGCCACCTTGCGCCTGCCTTTCCGCCTGGCAGGGCTTCCGGAGCCGTCGACCGTGCGGTAGAAGTGCTCGATTGCGCCGCGGACCTGTCGTTCATCGACGATCTTGACCAGATCGGAGTCCCGCAGCTCGGTCACGTGGTAGTTGACCGTGCTCAGCGGCGCCTGCAGCTCGACGCTGAGGTCCTTGGGCGAGAGCGTGCGCCCCCCGTCGATGCTCAGCACTTCCAGGATTGAGACGCGTAGTGGATGGGTATTGGCACGAGCCAGGCGTTCCCAATTCACAACTACCTCACTTTCGTTGACCAGGGAATACCTAAAAATAATAGCTCATATCATCAAAATCGGGTAATATCGGTAGGCATATGGTCGAGCGGGAGGAGATCGAGGTGAATGGGGAAGCGCGAGCGGGCCTGATCTTCGTGGTGTTGCTTTTGGCTCTGGGCTTGACGTTCGGCGCGTCGATGGCGCTTGCCGACACTGGCGACATCGTTGCTCCCTCAGATCCCGAAAATCCGACGGAAAATAGTGGCTGGCAGGCTGGCACTTGTTACAAAGACACGCCGACCTGCAGTGTCGCCACGCCCAAACAATTCTTCGAACAAGCGGCCGGCCATCCGCAGATCGGCTTCACCCAGATCATCGTCAAGAACGAACCGCCGGGCAAAACGCCGGTCGGCGAACTGAAGACCGTGCGGGTCGACCTACCGGTCGGGCTGAGCGTCAACCCGCAGGCGACGCCGCAGTGTGAGCAGGCCACCTTCGAAGCGAACCCCTCGAGCTGTCCGGCGGGCTCGTCCGTCGGCAAAAGCGAGGTCACCGCATCCATACCGCCGTTGGGGATCGAATCGGCGCCGATCGAAGCAACCGTTTACAACATCGATCCACCCGCCGGCGAGCCAGCGCGCTTCGGCTTTGAACTGGTCGGCAACTTCATCTACCTGAAGGCAAACGTGGCCTGGGACGGCGACTTCCATGAGGGGTTCACGATCGAAGTGCCGAAAGCCCTTCCGGAAGCCCTTGGCGAACTTCTCGGCCTGCTGACGGGGGAACACGGCCTGATCCTGAAAAACCGCCTGGTCTTCAATGGCCGCTCCGGCAACGGCACCTTCATCACCACGCCGAGCACGTGCCTCGGCCCCGCGGTCCCGTCGTCACCATTCGTGCATCTCTATTCGACCTGGCTGCGCGCCGACTCCTATGAGGAACCCAACCCGAGCTTCCCCAACGGCTCGTCTTTCTTCGAGTCCCGCATCCCTCCCAAAACCGAACCGAAAGAATGTGGCTCGATTCCGTTCGACCCCACGATCGGGGTGGATCCGAATACGAGTCAGACCGACTCCCCGAGCGGGCCGTCGGTCGCCGTCGACGTGCCGTTCAAACCGCCGAGCGTCACGGAAATCGCGCAGGAAAAAACCAAGCAGGCGCAGTCCAACGTGCGCGAAGCGCAGGTGACCCTGCCGCCCGGCATGGGGCTCAACCCGTCGGCGGCCAGTGGTGGCCTGCAGACCTGCACGAATGCTCAGTTCGGCCTCGGCACGCACAATGAAGCGAACGGCTGCCCGCCCGGCTCGAGGATCGGCAGCGTCTCGATCGACACGCCCCCGCTTCCCGACGGCTCGCTCACCGGCTCCGTCTATGTCGGTCAGCAGCTCAGCCGCGATCCGACCTCCGGCCAGGAGTACCGGATCTTCGTCGAAGCCCTCTCGCAGCGCTACGGGGTCTTCGTCCGCCTCGAAGGCAAGGTGAGCGCCGACCCGATTACCGGTCAGCTGACGACCACCTTCGAAGGCCGCGAAGTCGAAGGCATCGGCGGCACGAAAATCCCGAAGGGCCTGCCCCAGGTTCCCTTCAGCTCGTTCACGCTCGATTTCAACGACGGTGAGCACGCCGTGCTCACCAGCCCCGGCGCCTGCGGTCCCAACAAGGCCACCACGGTCATGACCCCGTGGAGCGGCAACCCCGCGGCGACGCCCTCCGGCGAGTTCACGCTGACCGCAGCCCCCGGTGGTGGGGGCTGTCCGAAGACGCTGGCCGATCGTCCCTTCGCGCCGAGCTTCGCCGCCGGAACGGCCAAGCCCCAGGGCGGCTCGTACAGCCCGCTGCACATGGACATCGCCCGCGCCGACGGCAACCAGGAGCTGAAAGGGGTCGACGTGACGTTGCCGCCGGGCCTGACCGCGAAGCTGGCCGGGGTCCACTACTGCCCCGGCCCGGCGCTTGCGGCCGCGGCGGCAAGCGGCGGGGCCGACGAGGCGGCTCATCAGAGCTGCCCGGACTCGAGCCTGATCGGCCATGCCGAAGTGGCCGCCGGCAGCGGCCCGGCGCCCATTCACATCCAAGGCAAGGTCTTCCTCGCAGGGCCCTATAAGGGCGCCCCTCTATCCCTGGCGGTGGTCACCCCCGCCACGGCCGGGCCGTTCGACCTCGGCACCGTCGTGGTGAGGGTGGCCCTGTTCGTCGACCGGCGCACCGCCCAGGTGGGCGTGCAGTCGGACCCGATCCCGCACGTGTACGGGGGCGCCACGCTCGACGTGCGCTCGGTCGCGGTCAAGATCGACCGCAAGGAATTCTCGCTCAACCCGACCAACTGCTCGCCCTTCGCCTTCTCCGGCTCGCTGCTCGGCGGCGGAGCGAACCCCGTCGATCCCGCCGCCTTCTCCAAGACGCCGGTCTCGGCCGGATTCCAGGCGAACGGCTGCGAGAACCTCGGCTTCAAGCCGAAGCTGTTCCTGCGCCTCTTCGGCGCGACCCGCCGGGCCAAGAACCCGAAACTGCGCGCGGTGCTGCTGCCGCACGCCGGCGACGCCAACTTCGCCCGCGTCGCGACGATCCTGCCGCGCTCGCTGATCCTCGATCAGAGCAACCTCTCGAAGGTCTGCACGCGCGTCCAGTTCGCCGCGAACGAATGTCCGAAGAACTCGATCTACGGCAACGCGCGAGCCTTCACCCCGTTGCTCGACAAGCCGCTCGAAGGACCCGTCTACCTGCGCTCCTCCGACAACCCGCTGCCCGATCTGGTCGCCGACCTGCACGGCCAGGTCGACGTCGAACTCGACAGCCGCACCGACAGCGTCCACGGCCACATCCGCAACATCTTCGACGCGACCCCCGACGTGCCGGTCTCGAAGCTGATCTTCATCCTGCGCGGGGGCAAGAAAGGCCTCTTGGTCAACTCCCGCAACCAGTGCCCCCGCAAGCGCGCCCACAGGAAGGGCAAGGGCGCCGGCAAGCAGGCCCGGAGCAGCGCCCGGGCCCACGGCAAGGGTCACAAGGGCAAGAAGAAGCGCAAGGGGCAGCGCGTGATCGTCCGCCTCAAAGCCCAGAACGGCAAGAAGCTCAACCTGCGGCCGCGGCTGCGGGCGCCCTGCGGCAAGCACCACCGCCACAAGCGCCACTAGGCGAATAGCCTGGGGCGCCGGTGCGCCCGACGCTCTCGATCCTGATCGTCGCCTGGAACAGCCGCGAGGAGCTGTGCCGGACCCTGCCTGCCCTGCTGCCCGAGCTAGGCGCGGACGATGAGCTGATCGTCGTCGACAACGGCTCCAGCGACGGGACCGCCGAGGCGGTGGCGGAGCTCGCCCCGGCGGCGCGGGTCGTGCACGGGGGCGGCAATCTCGGCTTCGCCGCGGGCTGCAACGCCGGGGCTGCGCAGGCCACCGGGGAGCTGCTCGTGGTGCTCAACCCCGACGCGGCCCCGCGGCCCGGTTGGGGTGAGGCGATTCGTCGGCCCTGGCTGGAGCGGCTCGGCTGGGTGGCCTGGCAGGCCCTGGTCGCCGAGGGGGACGAGGAGACGATCAACTCAGCCGGCAACCCTGTCCATTTCACCGGCATAGTCTGGGCGGGAGCGCACGGGCGCCCGCTGGCGGAGGCGCCGCCCCCCGGCGAGGTCACGGCGCTCTCCGGCGCCTGCCTGGCGATCCCGCGTCGGGCCTGGGAGGAGGTGGGGGGCTTCCCGGCCCACTACTTCCTCTACCACGAGGACGTCGACCTCTCGCTGCGCCTGCGCCTCGCCGGCGCGGCGATCGGGATCGAACCCGGCGCCGTCGTCGACCACGACTACGAGTTCGGCGCCCGCGAGCACAAGTGGCGCTGGCTCGAGCGCAACCGCCATGCCTTCCTGCTTCGCGCCTACCCCACGTCGCTGCTGATCCTCCTCGCCCCGGCGCTGCTCGCGACCGAACTTGCGCTGTATGCGGTTGCGGTCCGGGGAGGGTGGGGGCGTCAGAAGCTCGCCGCCCACCGGGAAGCGATCCGCTGGTTGCCGCGCCTGCTGCGCGAGCGCCGTCAGGTCCAGGCCACTCGCACGGTGAGCGCCGCCGAGTTCGCCGCCTGGCTCACCCCCGACCTCGATTCCCCCTTCATCCCCCCAATCGCCCGCTCGACTCCAGCTCGCTTCCTTCTGCGCAGCTACTGGCGCGCCGTCCGCCTGCTGCTGCGATAGCCCCCGATCCCCCCAGGCGCCGTAGAGGTTTGGTCCGGATAGCGGACCAAACCTCTACGGCGAGCGCGGGTGCGGAGTGACGGCTTGCGATAATCCGTCGGCGTGGACCCAAGCCGCAAGCGAAAGATTCGACTGGTGGTCGCGCTCGGCGTCGCCGTGCTGCTTGCCGCCGCGCTCGTCTACACGTCTTTCAGCGCTTCCTCGGAAGCAAAGGAGCCCTCGCAATTGATCGGCGTCGGCTCCGGCGGCAGCTACGAGCTGACCGGTCGCGTGGTCAAGCGCTCGGTCCGTCATCACGGCGAGGCGATCAGCTTCCGGGTCGCCGACCGCGAAGACGCGAGCCAGAGCCTGCCGGTCACCTACACGGGCACGATTCCCGATCCGTTCCGCGGCGGTCGCGAGATCGTCCTCAGCGGCACGCTCCGCAACGGCGTCTTCGTCGGCGAACGCGACACCCTGGTCACCAAGTGCCCTTCGAAGTTCACCACCGGTAGCTCGGGCGAATGAGCGCCGGCCTCGGCAGCGTCGTCCTGGCGCTGGCCTTCCTCACGGCCGCCTTCGCCGCCGTAGCCGCGCTGCTCGGCCGCGACGGCAACCGCCGCTGGGTCGACATCTCACGCCGCGCGCTCTACGGCCTCTTCGCGCTGCTGACGCTGTGCGTCGTCCTGATCGAGATCGCCTTCGCCAACAACGACTTCTCGTTCAAGATCGTGCAGGAACACTCCTCGATCGAGACGCCGACCTTCTACAAGTTCGCGGCGATGTGGTCGAGCCAGGAAGGCTCGCTGCTGCTCTGGGCCTGGGTGCTCTCGCTCGCCTCCTCGCTGGCGCTCTACGCGACCCGCGGCAAGCTGCGCGAGATAGTTCCCTACGCGACCGCGGTGATGGCCGCCATCGCGGCCTTCTTCACCGGCCTGATGCTCTTCGCCGGCGGGGTCAACCCGTTCGCGACGTTGAGCCCGGCGCCGGCCGACGGGATCGGGCTCAACCCCCTGCTGCAGCACCCGAGCATGATGATCCATCCGCCGATGCTCTACTCGGGGTACGTCGCCTTCACGGTCCCCTTCGCCTTCGCGATCGGCGCCCTGGTCACCCGCCGCCTCGACGCCGCCTGGATCCGCTCCACCCGCCGCTTCGCCCTGATCGCCTGGGCGTTCCTCGGCCTCGGCCTGATGCTCGGCGCCCGCTGGTCCTACACCGAGCTCGGCTGGGGCGGCTACTGGGCCTGGGACCCGGTCGAGAACGCGGCGCTGATCCCGTGGCTCACCGGGACCGCGTTCCTGCACTCGATCATGGTCCAGGAGCGGCGCGGGATGCTGAAGGTGTGGAACGTCTCGCTCGTGCTGGCCACGGGCGTGCTCGCCATCCTCGGCACGTTCCTCGTGCGCTCCGGGCTCCTGCAGTCGATCCACGCCTTCGGCGCCTCGACGCTCGGCATCCCCTTCCTGTTCCTGATCCTGGCGATGATCGCGGCGTCGATCGTGCTCGTGGTCTCGCGCAGCGCCCACCTGCGCACGGAGCACCGGCTCGACTCGCTGCTCTCGCGCGAGTCGGTGTTCCTGGGCAACAACCTCGTGCTGGTCGCGATGTGCTTCGTGGTCTTCTGGGGCACGTTCTTCCCGCTGATCTCCAAGGCGCTGAGCGGGAACGAGGCCGCGGTCGGGCCGCCGTGGTTCGACCGCTACACGGTGCCGCTGGCGCTCGTGCTCGTGCTGCTGAGCGGCATCGGGCCGCTCATCGCGTGGCGCAAGGCGTCGCTCGCCGGTGCGCGGCGCAACCTGCTGCTCCCCGCGCTGGTCGGCGTCGCCGCGATCGTGCTCGGCCTCGTGCTGGGCGCCGGCTCCTCGCCGCCGACCGTCGTCATGTTCGGCTTCTGCGCGTTCGTGCTGGGCGGCGTCGCGCAGGAGCTGTGGCGCGGCACCCGCGCGCGGCGTGCCATGTCCGGCGACGGTCCGGCCCGCGCCCTCGTCAACCTCGTGCGCCGCAACCGGCGGCGCTACGGCGGCTACATCGTGCACGCGGGGATGGCGCTGCTGTTCCTCGGGATCGCCGCATCCTCCGCGCTGCAGCACACCAGCGAC
>DASTAY010000050.1:0-67394 GCA_035712345.1 Solirubrobacterales bacterium | reverse complement strand
CGCACGCGATCCGCGTGCTCGGCCGCGCTTGGCTGCGCGTCCTTTGGCGCTGCTGGCACGACGAAGTGCCCTACGACCCCACCAAGCACGGGAACTTCCGAAGGCTCGAACCCGCAGGGGGTTGACACAGGAAGTCTCACGCCGGCGCCCCCTGCTGCGCCGAGATCGTCTTGAGCAGCTCGTTCCAGGACTTGACGAAGGCCTCCGCCCCCTCGTCCTGGAGCCGCTGGGCGAGCGCCTGAACGCCGATCCCGGCGGCCTCGAACTCGGCCAGCACCTCGTCGCAGTCGCCGCCGTCGCGGGGCACGGGGTCGCCGACCTCGCCGTGGTCGGCGAAGGCCTTCAGCGTCGGCTCGGGCATCGTGTTGACGGTGAAGGGCGAGGCGAAGCCCTCGATGTAGAGGACGTCGGAGGCGTCGGGGTCCTTGGTGCCGGTGCTCGCCCAGAGCAGCCTCTGCGGGCGGGCGCCCTCGTTCATCAGGCGCTGCATGCGCTGCGAGTCGAGCAGCTCGCGATAGGCGCGGTAGGCGTGGAAGCCGACCGCCAGTCCGAGCCGGTTGCGCAGCTCGTCCGGGACCTCGTCGGACACCGCGACGTCCCAACGGCTCATGAAGATCGAGGCGACCGAGGCGACGTCGGGGTCGAGCCCGGCCTCGATCCGCCGCTCGATCCCCTTCAGGTAGGCGTCGGCCGAGGCGAGGTACTGCTCGGTCGAGAACAGCAGGGTGACGTTGATCGGGATGCCGGCGAAGATCGACTCCTCGATCGCGGGCAGGCCGGCGGGCGTGCCGGGGATCTTGATGTAGAGGTTGGGGCGATCGCCCTCGCCGTGCAGGCGCGCCGCCTGTTCGATCGTGCCCTGCGTGTCGTCGGCGAGCTTCGGCGAGACCTCGAGCGAGCAGAAGCCGTCGACGCCGGCGGTGCGCTCGTGCACCCCCTTGAACAGGTCCGTGGCGTCGCGCAGGTCGGCGAGCGCCAGCTGGAAGAAGATCTCCTCCGGGTCCTCGACGGTCCCGGCCAGCTCGGCGATCTGCTCGTCGTAGGCGTCGCCACCGGAGATCGCCTTGTCGAAGATCGTCGGGTTGGAGGTGAGGCCGGTCACCGAGAGCTCCTCGATGTAGCCGGCGAGGGTGCCGTCCCGCAGCATCGTGCGGGTGATGTTGTCGAGCCAGAGGCTCTGGCCCAGGTCGTGCAGTTTCGCGGTCGCCTTCACGGCTCTTCCCTTCCTGGTCGTTTTCGCCTTCAGTTCACCTTTGCACGCTGCAGAGCCCGGCGCGCCGCCTCGGCGACCTCGTCCGGGGTGAAGCCGAACTTCGTCTGCACGTCCTTCAGCGGCGCCGAGCTGCCGAAGGTGTGCATGCCGACGCGCTCGCCGTCGGGGCCGACGAAGCGGTCCCAGCCGAGCGTCGAGGCCTCCTCGACCGAGACGCGCGCGGTCACCGCCGGCGGCAGGACCTCATCGCGGTAGGCGTCGTCCTGGCGGTCGAACAGCTCCCAGCAGGGCAGGCTGACGAGGCGTGAGCGGATGCCTTCGGCGGCGAGCTCCTCGTGCGCGGCGAGGGCGAGGGCGACCTCGCTACCCGTGGCGATCAGGATGACGTCCGGATCGCCGTCGCCGGCGGCCTCGGCGAGCACATAGCCGCCGCGGCGCAGTCCCTCGGCCGACCCGTACCTGGAGCGGTCGAAGATCGGCACGTCCTGGCGGGTGAGGACGAGCGCGACGGGCTGATGGGTGCGGTCGATCGCGACGCGCCAGGCCTCGGCGACCTCGTTGGCGTCGGCGGGGCGAATCACGTCGAGGCCGGGGATCGCGCGCAGAGAGGCGAGCTGCTCGACCGGCTGGTGGGTCGGCCCGTCCTCCCCCAGGCCGATCGAGTCGTGGGTGAAGACGTGGATCACCGGCAGCTCCATCAGCGCCGAGAGGCGGATCGCGGGGCGGGCGTAGTCGGAGAAGGTCAGGTAGGTGGACCAGAGCGGCCGCAGCTTGGCGAGCGAGAGGCCGTTGGAGATCGCCGCCGACTCGTGCTCGCGGATCCCGAAGTGGAGCTGGCGGCCGTCATAGGCGCTCGGCTCGAAGTCGACCGCGCCGTCGAAGGTCAGGCGCACCGAGGTCGAGTCGGTCAGGTCGGCGGAGCCGGCGAGCAGCCAGGGCAGGCGCGCGGCGATCGCGTTCTCGACCTGGCTCGAGGCCTTGCGCGTCGCGAGGCCCTTCTCGTCGGGCTCGAAGCTGGGGATCTCGGCGTCCCAATCCTCCGGCAGGGAGCGCTTCTGGGTGGCGTCGATCTCGGCGGCGAGGTCAGGATTGCTCGTCGCGTAGGCGGCAAGCTTGGCCTCCCACTCGGCGCGCGCCTCGGCGCCACGCTTGCCGACCCCGGCGGCGAAGTGCTCCCTGACCCCGTCGGGGACGAGGAACTGGGCGTCCTCAGGCCAGCCGTAGGCGCGCTTGGTCTCGCGCACCTCCTCCTCGCCGAGCGGCTCGCCGTGGGCCTCTGGCGTGTCCTGCTTGTGCGGCGAGCCCCAGCCGATGTGCGAGTCGATGATGACCAGCGTCGGCCTCCCGTCCTCCCCTTTGAACTCCTCGAACGCTTTGTCGAGCAGCGCGAGGTCGTTGGCGTCGCCGACCCGGGTGACGTTCCAGCCGTAGCCCATGAAGCGGGCGGCGACGTCGTCCTCGTAGGCGATCCGCGTCTTGCCGTCGATCGTAATGTGGTTGTTGTCATAGATCCAGCAGAGGTTGTCGAGCTTCAGGTGGCCCGCGATCGAGGCGGCTTCGTTGGAGACGCCCTCCATCAGGCAGCCGTCGCCGGCGATCGCGTAGACGTCGAAGTCGAAGAGCTCGGCGCCGTAGCGAGCGCCCTGCCACTTCGAGGCGATCGCCATGCCGACGCTGGTCGCGATCCCCTGGCCGAGCGGGCCGGTGGTGGTCTCGACGCCCGAGGTCCAGCGGTACTCGGGGTGGCCGGGGGCGCGCGAGTCGAGCTGGCGGAAGCTCTCGATGTCCTCGAGCGAGACGGCGGGCCGGCCGACCACCTCGTAGTCGGGTTCGACCGCCTGCACGTCCGCCAGGTGGAGCAGCGCGTAGAGCAGCATCGAGGCGTGCCCGGCGGAGAGCACGAAGCGGTCGCGGCCCGGCCAGATCGGGTCGGCCGGGTCGAAGCGCAGATGGCGCTGCCAGAGCGTGTAGGCGACGGGGGCCATCGCCATCGGCGTGCCCGGATGACCCGAGTTCGCCTTCTGGATCGCGTCGATCGACAGCGTGCGAATCGTGTTGATGCAGAGCTGGTCGATGTCCTGCGTCACCGGTGGGACGATCCTATTGATTGAGTCAGGGTTCGATGCGGGCGATCGATCGTCGCGAGCCGGACGGCGTGCCGTCCCCTAGAGTGCGGGCCGCATGGGGGCTGACGAGGAGAAGCGGATCGCGGCGGAGGCGGCGGCCTCGCTCGTCGAGGACGGGATGACGGTCGGCCTCGGCACCGGCTCGACCGTCGCCCATCTGCTGCCGGCGGTCGCCCGGCGCGGGCTCGGCGAGATCCGCTGCGTCGCCACCTCGGTCGCCACCGAGCGGCAGGCGCGCGGGCTCGGCATCCCGGTCGAGGAGTTCAGCTCCCTGGAGCGACTCGACATCGCGATCGACGGGGCCGACCAGATCGCCCCCGACGGCTGGCTGATCAAGGGCGGCGGCGCCGCCCACCAGCGCGAGAAGATCGTTGCCGCGGCGGCGGCGCGCTTCGTCGTCATCGCCGACTCGAGCAAGCCGGTGGAGGCGCTGACCCCGCCCGTGCCGCTGGAGCTGATCGCCTTCGGCCTCGCCTCGACCCTCGCCCGCCTCGGCCCCGAGGTCGAGCTGCGCGACGTGCCCCACAGCCCCGACGGGGGCGTGATCGCCGACTACCACGGCGAGGTCGGCGATCCGGCTGCGCTCGCCGCCCGGCTCGAGGCCGACCCCGGCGTCTCCTCCCATGGCCTCTTCCCGCCGAGCATGGTCAGCGAAGTGACAATCGGGCGCGGCGGCGAAGTTGAGATTCGGCGCGCGGGCAGCTAAAAGGATCACCACTCGTTCACCCCCCTGCCGAGGAGCGCAATGACCGATTTCAACGAACTGTCCATCGCCGGCCGCATCGCCACCCCCGACGACGCCGACTGGGACCAGGCGCGCGCCGCCTGGAACCTCGCCGCCGACCAGCGCCCCGAGGCCGTCGCCTTCGCCGAGAACGCCGACGACATCGCCGCGACGGTTCGCTTCGCCGCTGGGAACGACCTCAAGATCGCCGCCCAGGGGACCGGCCACGGCGCCGCGCCGCTGGCGCCGCTCGAGGGGACGATCCTGCTCAAGACCGAGCGCATGCGCGGCATCGAGGTCGACCCCGACGCCCGCACCGCGCGGATCGAAGCCGGCGCGCTCTCGCTCGAGCTGGGCGAGGCCGCCGGTCAGCACGGGATGTGCTCGCTGCCGGGCTCCTCGCCGGACGTCGGCGTGATCGGCTACACGCTCGGCGGCGGGCTGAGCTGGCTCGGCCGCCGCTACGGCTTCGCCTGCAACCGCGTCGCGGCGATCGAGCTCGTCGACGCCGAGGGCGAGGCGCGCACCGTCGACGCCGAGAACGACCCCGACCTCTTCTGGGCGATGCGCGGCGGCGGGGGCGGCTACGCCGTGGTCACGGCGCTGCGCGTCAACCTGCTGCCGATCGCCGAGATCTACGCCGGCGCGCTCGTCTTTCCGGCCGAGGTCGGCGCCGAGGCCGTGCGCGCCTACCGCGACTGGGCGGCCGGCGTCCCGGACGAGGTGACGACGGTCGTCCGCTTCCTCACCCCGCCGCCGCTCCCCGACGTGCCCGAGCCGATCCGCGGCCGCCCGCTGCTGACGATCGACGGCGCTTGCATCGGCGGCCAGGCCGAGGGCGAAGCGACGATCGCGCCGCTGCGCGAGATCGGCGAGACGATCCTGGACACCTTCGCCTGGATGCCGACGGCGGGCCTGAGCAAGATCCACATGGACCCGGAGCACCCCGTGCCCGGCATCGGCGACGGCATGACGATCGGCGAGCTCTCCGACGAGACGATCGACGCCTTCGTCTCCGTCGCCGGCCCCGAATCGGGCTCGCCCCTGCTGCTCAGCGAGCTGCGCCACCTCGGCGGCGCCCTCGGCCGCCCCGCCGAGGACGGCGGCGCCCTCTCCCATCTCGACACCGGCTTCGTCATGTACAGCGTCGGCATCCCGATGACGCCGGAGCTGGGCGAGGCGATCCCCGCCCACCTGCAGAGGATCGAGGACGCGATGGCTCCCTGGCGCGGCCAGGGCGGCTACTACAACTTCGTCGAGGGCCCCTGCGACGTCGACGCGATCCTGCCGCCCGACGTCTGCACCCGCCTCGCCGAGATCAAGCGCAGGTGGGACCCCGAGGGCCGCGTGGTCGGCAACCACGCGGTCGCCCTGGGCGAGGTCTGAGCCGAAGCGCTACGACACCAGCGCCTTCAGCTTCTCGACCGCCGGGTCGTCCTCGCCGACGAGATCGGCGATCGTCGAGGCGGCGTCTTCGATGTCCTCCGGCGTTGCGATCGAGATCGCATCGAGGTCAGCCCAGTCCTTGGGGCGATCGAAGAAAGCCTTGAAGATCGCCAACGACGCACAATTGAGCACGGGGATGTCACGACCCTCGAGCGGGACCCAGACGACTGCCGCGGCGACGGCGTCGTGCAGCGGGATGTTGTTGAGGAAGACATCGACCGGGACCCCGTCCCACCACAGGCGAGCCTGACCGTCACGAAGGACCTGCGCAATGTCTCGCTTTCGGACGCGTACCCCATCCGGCAGCGCGGCAAGCACCGATTCCGCCTCCGCAGCGTCGACGAATACGTTGACGTCGAGGTCACGCGTGCCGCGAGGCTCCTCGACGCAGTACGCGAGCGCAATCGCCCCACCGAACGCATGGGCGAGACCCACCTCGGTAAGCGCGTCATGGATCGCGAACAGCTTCTCGACCAGCTCGCTCATAGGGCGGAAGCGCCCCCCGCGATCCGATCGGGCAACCGCGGATAATCGAGCTCGGGCTTCGGGCGATACGGCAGCGCCTCCGCGAGCTCCAAGACCTGGACGAGGATCTTGCTCGCCCGCTCGGCATCGACCGGGGGCGTGCGCGGAGAGAGCGTCAGATCGAATCCAGCCGCCGCCGCCAATCGCGCGAGCGCATCCGACCCCGGCTCACGCTTGCCACGCACGTAGGCATTGACGACTGAGCGCGGCATCCCCGCCCTACGCGCAAGCTCAGCCTGACTGAGGCCGCTGTCGATCAATATCTCCATCGCGAGCGCCATCGACTATATGTTAGCTAAATCGCTAACACAAGTGGCTCAGGGCTCGATGACGTTGCCCGGATCCGGCTTGTCCTCCGGCGCCGCCTGGCTGTAGTCGCCAAAGGGGCCGTCGCGCTCGGCGACCGCGCGGGAGACGCCGTCGCGCTCGGCCAGCTCGATGAAGCGCTTGGCGTCGGGCGTGTTGCGCATCAAGCCGTCGAGGATCGGGCCGAGGGTCTGCGTCGAGGCGAGGCCCATGTTCTCGTAGGCGTGGTTGACGAGGAGCTTCATCGCCGCCAGCTGCGAGGCCGGGATCGAGGCAAGCTCCCGGGCCGCCTCGGCGACCGTCTCCTCCAGCCGCTCGAAGGGCACCGCGCGGTTGATCAGCTCGACCTCGGCCGCTTCGGCGCCCGAGAGCGGCTTGCCGGTCAGCGCGTGCTCCTTCGCCTTGGCCAGCCCCAGCCGGTAGAGCCACATGCCGGAGAGGTAGGCGCCCCACATGCGCGAGTAGGGCGTGCCGATGCGGGCGTCCTCGCTGGCGATCACCAGGTCGGCGCAGAGGGCGAAGTCGCTGCCGCCGCCGACGCACCAGCCGTGCACCTGGGCGATCACCGGCTTGGGCGCTCGCCAGACGCTCATCAGCTTCTGCGTCGGCGCCAGCGCCGGCGCGGTCGAGAAGGCGAAGTCCTTGCCGGGGTCCCACTCGCCCTCGGTCGTCATCTGCTCGTCCCAGTGGTGGAAGCCGCCGCCGAAGTCATAACCGGCGGAGAAGGCGCGCCCGGCGCCGCGCAGGACGATCACCCTGACCTCCTCGTCGCGCACCGCCAGCTCGACCGCCGTCTCGACCTCTTCGGGCATCGGCGGCACGATCGTGTTGAGCTGCTCGGGCCGGTTGAGGGTGATCGTCGCGACCGGGCCGGCCACGTCGTAGAGCAGGGTCTCGAACTCGCCCGCGGCCGGGCCCGCGCTCATCCGGCAGCCGAGCCCATCGCCGCCTCGTCGCAGACGAGCACCATGTTGTCGTTCTCGACCCGGCCGGCCGGGATCGAGCGATCGCCGGCGAGCAGCTTGGCGAGCGGCTCGCGCGCCTCCTCGCCCAGCACCAGCCAGAGGATCTTCCGCGCCGCGGTGAGCGCCGGGTAGGTGAGCGTCATGCGACGGTGGCCTTCGTAGGGGTCCCAGGTCATCGCCACGCGACGATCCTCGACTTCGAGCACCGAGTCACCGGGCACCAGGGAGGCGGTGTGCCCGTCCGGCCCGAGGCCGAGGTGGATGAGGTCGAGCTGCTCGGGCACGTGCACTTCGTACTCGGCGGCCGAGAGTTCGAGGTCGCGGCTCGTGACCGGCATCGGCCGCAGCGCCGCCTGATGGTCGATCGAGAGCATCTGCACCAGGTGGGTGAGGTTGCGGGCCTCGTCGCCCGGCGGCGCGACCCGCTCGTCGACCTGGAAGATGTGGGCGTCCTCCCAGGGCATCTCCTCCATCTCGCCGAGCAGGCCGATCATCGCCCAGGGCGTCTTGCCGCCACTCAGCGCGAGGTCGTATTCGCCCTTGTCGTCGAGCGCCTCCTGCCCTGTCGAGGCAATCAGCTCGGCCGCGTAGCGCGACGCCGCGCGGTCGTCGGGGAAGACCTTGGTCTCGATCGCCATCTTGGAATGCCTACCCGCTCCGACCTCTAGGAAGCCTTCTCGTCGTGGCCGCCGAACTGCTTGCGCATGGCGGAGAGCACCTTGTCGGCGAAGTCGTCGAGACCGCGCGAGGCGAAGCGCTCGTACAGCGCCGTGGTCAGGACCGGCGCCGGCACACCCTCGTCGATCGCCGCGATCGAGGTCCAGCGGCCCTCGCCGGAGTCCGAGACGCGACCGGCGAAGTCGCCCAGGTCGGGCGATTCCTGCATCGCCGCCGCGGTCAGGTCGAGCAGCCAGGAGCCGATCACGCTGCCCCGCCGCCAGACCTCGGCCACCTCCGGCAGGTCGAGGTCGTACTGGTAGTACTCGGGTTGCTCGAGCGGCGCCGTCTCCGCGTCCTGCTCGCGCTGCACCTTGCCGGCGTTGGCGTTCTCGAGGATGTTGAGGCCCTCGGCATAGGCGGCCATCAGGCCGTACTCGATCCCGTTGTGGACCATCTTGACGAAGTGCCCGGCGCCGTTGGGGCCGCAGTGCAGGTAGCCGTTCTCCGCCGCCGAGGGCTCGCCGCTGCGACCGGGCGTGCGCTCGGCCGCCGCCACCCCCGGCGCCAGCGTCGCGAAGATCGGGTCGAGCCGCTGCACCACGCCGTCGGGCCCGCCGATCATCAGGCAGTAGCCGCGCTCGAGGCCGAAGACGCCGCCGCTCGTGCCGCAATCGACGAAATCGATCTGCTGCCCGCGCAGCTTCTCGGCCCGGCGGATGTCGTCGCGGTAGTAGGAGTTGCCGCCGTCGACGATCGCATCGCCGGGCTCGAGCACGGCGGCGACGTCGTCGATCGTCTGCTCGGTGATATCGCCGGAGGGGACCATCACCCAGACCGCGCGCGGAGCGCTCAGCTTCGCGGCCAGGTCCTGCAGCGAGGAGGCGCCGTCGGCGCCCTCGCCGGCCAGCTCGGAGATAGCGTCGGGGTTGACGTCGTAGGCGACGATCCGGTGGCCGTCGCGCATCAGGCGGCGGGCCATGTTCGCCCCCATGCGACCGAGTCCGACGATTCCCAGCTCCATCAGCAGCTCCTCCCAATGTCGATCTTCGGCGTCACGGGCCTACCCTACGCGACTCGCCCGGCTCACTGGGATAGCCTGGCGGGCGATGGCGAAGGGCAAGGACGGCGCCAGCGCGGACGTGCTGACGATCTTCGGGATCAGCGGCGACCTGGCGAAGAAAATGACCTTCCGGGCGCTCTACCGGCTGGAGGCGCGCGGCAAGCTCGACTGCCCGATCGTCGGCGTCGCGATCGACGAATGGGACGACGAGACGCTGCGCAGGCACGCCCACGACGCGATCGGCGCCACCGTCGGCAGCCCCGACGAGGACGTCTTCGACCGCCTCGCCGCCCGCCTCACCTACGTGCAGGGCGATTACGCCGACAGCGAGACCTTCGAACGGGTGGCGGAGGCGATCGGCGACGCGCAGCGGCCGGTCTTCTACCTGGAGATCCCACCCTCGCTCTTCGCCACCGTGGTCAACGGTCTCGGCAGGGCCGGGCTGACCGAGAACGCGCACGTGGTGATCGAGAAGCCGTTCGGCCACGACCTGGCCTCGGCGCGGGAGCTCAACGCCGAACTGTGCGAGACGCTCTCCGAGGAGCAGATCCTGAGGATCGACCACTACCTCGGCAAGGAGCCGGTGATGGACATCACCTACCTGCGCTTCGCCAACTCGCTGCTCGAGCCGGTCTGGAACCGCGAGCACGTCGCCCACGTGCAGATGACGATCGCCGAGAACTTCGGCGTCGACGACCGCGGCCGCTTCTACGACGCGGTCGGGGCGATGCGCGACGTGATCCAGAACCACGCCCTGCAGGTGCTGGCGCTGGTCGGGATGGGGCCGCCGACCGGCAACCAGGAGGACTCGATCCGCGACAAGAAGCTCGAATTCTTCAAAGCCGTGCGCAGCGCCGACCCGAAGCGCTACGTGCGCGGCCAGTACGACGGCTTCCGCGACGTCAGGGAAGTCGCTCCGGACTCGACCACCGAGACCTTCGCCGCGGTCGAGCTCGAGGTCGACAACTGGCGCTGGAGCGGCGTCCCCTTCTTCATCCGCGCCGGCAAGCAGATGCCGGCCAAGGCGAGTGAGGTGACCGTGACCTTCAAGCGGCCGCCGCGGCTCGGCGTCGGCGGCGGCAAGCGTCCGGAACCGAACCAGCTGACGGTGCGGATCGAGCCGACGCCGGGCGCCCGCACGCGGATGTACGCGAAGAAGGCGGGTGAGGAGGCGTTCGAGCCGGCCGACCTCGAGGTCCTCTTCGAAAAGGTTCCGGGCGAGGAGCCCGAGCCCTACGAGCGCCTGCTCGACGACGCCCTCGACGGCATCCACCAGCTCTTCACCCGCCAGGACACGGTCGAGGAGACCTGGCGGATCGTCCAGCCCCTGCTCGACGAGCCCGGCCCGGTGCACCCTTACGAGCCGGGCAGCTGGGGGCCGAAGCAGGCCGACGAGCTGACCCGCGGACTCACCCAGTGGTACGAGCCCTGGCTGCCGCAGGCGTAATCCCAACTCCTGTGCTAGGTTTTGGCCCACCTAATTAGGGTCGCCTAACGGCTAGTGGGCGGCCAGGCAGGAGCCGCATCCAGAATGATCCCCACCTTTGTAATCGCGCTGCGCGAGGGCGTCGAGGCCTCGCTGATCGTCGGCATCATCGCCGCCTTCCTGGTCAAGGAGGGGCGACGCGACGCGCTCAAGCAGATGTGGATCGGGGTCGGCATCGCGGTCGTCCTCTGCACCGCGGTAGCCGTGCTGCTGCGGGTCGTCGGCGAGGAGCTGCCGCAGCGCCAGCAGGAGGGCCTGGAGACGATCGTCAGCCTGATCGCGGTCGCGACGATCACCTACATGATCGTCTGGATGCGCCGCAACGCACGCGGGATCAAAGCCGAACTGGAAGGCGAGGCCGCCTCGGCGCTCGCCACCGGCTCGACCATCGCGCTGGTCGGGATGGCCTTCCTCGCGGTCCTGCGGGAGGGCTTCGAGACCACCGTCTTCCTGCTCGCCGCCTTCCAGGACTCGACCA
The DNA here is from genome assembly GCA_035712345.1 of Solirubrobacterales bacterium. Classification (GTDB taxonomy): domain Bacteria; phylum Actinomycetota; class Thermoleophilia; order Solirubrobacterales; family 70-9; genus VRUE01. Next base: position 56,405 of record DASTAY010000050.1, on the reverse strand, counting down.
ACCCCACCGCCGCCGGTGCGGGCGCGATCCTCGGGCTTGCCGCCGCGATCGCGATCGGGCTCGGCCTCTACCGCGGCGGCGTGCGGATCAACCTCACGCGCTTCTTCCGCATCACCGGCCTCGTGCTCGTCTTCGTCGCCGCCGGCCTGCTGGCGACCGCGGCGCACACGGCCCACGAGGCGGGCTGGATCAACGGCCTGCAGGGGCAGGCGCTCGATCTCACCTGGCTGGTCCAGCCGGGGACGGTGTCCGGCTCGCTGCTGACCGGGATGCTCGGCCTGCAGCCGCAGCCGACCGTGATCGAGGCCGTCGTCTACCTGGCCTACGCCGTGCCGATGGCGCTCTTCGTGGTCTGGCCCGACCGGCTGCGGACGCGCCTGCGGCGCCTGCGGAGCGGGGCCCGTCGCGGCGCCGCGACGGCCGAGAGCCCTGCCTGACCGACCGCCGATGAGCCCGATCACCCGCCGCCGGCTGCTGGCCTCGGCCGGCGCCGGGGGCGCCGGGCTCGCCCTCGGCGGCGCCGGTGGCTTTCTGCTCGGCCAGGAGAGCGCAGACGCCTCGGGCGACGGAACCGGCTCGGTTCCCTTCTACGGCGAGCACCAGGCGGGCATCGACACGCCTGCCCAGGATCGCCTCCACTTCGCCGCTTTCGACCTGGTCACGAACAGCCGCTCCGAGCTGCGCGAGCTGATGCGCGAATGGTCACTGGCGGCGGCGGAGATGACCACCGGCCGGATGGTCGGCGACGTCAACGCGCTGCAGGTCGCGCCACCCGACGACACCGGTGAGACGGTCGGCCTGCTCCCCTCGCGGCTCACCGTCACCTTCGGCTTCGGGCCGAACCTGTTCGAACGCCGCGGGCTCGGCCTCGGGCGGAAGCGGCCCGCGCCGCTGGCCCCCATCCCGCCGCTGCCCGCCGACGAGCTCGAGCCGGCCGAAAGCGGCGGCGACGTCTGCGTGCAGGCTTGCTCCGACGACCCCCAGGTCGCCTTCCACGCGATCCGCAACCTCGCCCGGATCGGCCGCGGCGCAGTCGTCATGCGCTGGTCCCAGCTCGGCTTCGGCCGCACCTCGACCACCAGCCGCAGCCAGGACACGCCCCGCAACCTGCTGGGCTTCAAGGACGGCACGGCGAACATCCGCGCCGAGGACACCGAGGCGATGCGGCGCTTCGTCTGGGTCGGCGGCGGCGAAGGCCCGGCCTGGATGCGCGGCGGCAGCTACGTGGTCACCCGCCGCATCCGCATGCTGCTCGAGGTCTGGGACCGCTCGTCCCTCGAAGACCAAGAGCAGACGATCGGCCGCCACAAGTACAGCGGCGCGCCGCTCGGCGAGAGCGGCGAGGACGACCCGCTCGACCTCGACGCCGAAGCGGGCGGGCGGCCAACCATCCCCGCGGACTCACACGTGCGCCTCGCCTCGCCCTCGTCCAACTCCGGCGAGCGGATCCTGCGCCGCGGCTACTCCTTCACCGACGGCGTCGACGAGGGGTTGGGCGAGCTCGAAGCCGGTCTCTTCTTCATCGCCTTCCAGCGCGACCCCCGACGCCAGTTCGTGCCGATCCAGCGCCGCCTCGGCTCCCGAGACGCGCTCAACGAGTACATCAAGCACGTCGGCAGCGCCGTCTTCGCCGTCCCCCCCGGCGCCCGCAGGGGTGGCTACGTCGGCGAGACCCTGCTCAGCTGAGCGGGCCGTAGTGTTTTGGTCCGCTATGCGGACCAAACCTCTACGGCGCCGATTCAAACTTTCGCATTCCGACTGGACGTGTCGGTTTTTGTTAGGGTCGCCTAACTCTCGTCCCAGGCCAACCCGACAGGAGCGATCCCCCAGATGCAACGATCTCCCGCCCACGCCCTTCCCATCCTCGCCGTGCTCGGCCTGACCGCGCTTGGGGTCGCCGGCTGCGGCTCGAGCAACGACGTTCCCCCGGGGGCGAAGAAGATGGCCTTCGAGCTGACCGACGAAGGATGCGACCCGCACGACGCCAAGGCTCCCGCCGGTCCGCTCGTCTTCGAAGTCGAAAACACCGGCAGCTCGAGCGTGACCGAGCTCGAGGTGCTCGAAGGCGAAACGATCCTGGGCGAGGTCGAGAACCTCTCCGAAGGTCTCTCGGGCGGTTTCTCGCTGAAGCTGGAGAAGGGCGAATACACGCTGCGCTGCACCGGCGGCACGAACGAAAACGGCACGCTGACCGTGACCGGCGGCGCCGAGGCGCAGGCCGAGCCGGCGAGCGAAGAAGCGGTTGCCCGGTACCGCGACTACCTGGAGAGGAACGCCGACGAGCTGGTCGCCGAGACCGAACCGTTCGTCGCCGCGGTCATCGCCGGCGACGTCGCCAAGGCGAAGGGCCTCTACCCCGCCGCCCGCATCCCGTACGAGAGGGTCGAGCCGGTGGCCGAGTCCTTCGGCGACCTCGACCCGCGCATCGACGCCCGCATCAACGACGTCGAAGCGGGCGAATTCGAAGGCTTCCACAAGATCGAGCAGACGCTGTGGGAAAAGGACACGACGGCCGGGATGACTCCGGTCGCCAAGCGGCTGCTCGCCAACGTCGAGGAGCTGCGGCGGAGGGTGAAGCGCGTCGAACTACAGGCGGCGCAGATCGCCAACGGCGCCAACGAGCTGCTCGGGGAGGTCTCGGCCTCGAAGATCACCGGTGAGGAGGAGCGCTACTCGCACGTCGACCTGGTCGATTTCGAGGCCAACGTCGAAGGCGCCGAGGCAGCCTTCGAAGCGGTCGAGCCACTGGTCGCCGAGCAGGGCCCGAAGCCGGCGAGGGAAATCGAAGCCCAGTTTGAAGACGTCTACGCCTCGCTGAAGCCCTACCGGCGCGGCGGCGGCTTCGTCTCCTACACCGAGCTGAGCCGCGCCGACACGCGCAGGCTCGCGCAGCGGATCGACGCGCTTGCCGAGCCGCTGTCGGAGGTCCCGGCGCAGATCGCCGGCGAATGAGAGCGGCAGCCGCAGGGCCCGCCCTTGGCCGGCGGACCCTGCGGCGAGGGTCCTAGGCGCGGGAGCGTCTGGCGGTCAGTCCCTCCAGGACGACCTCGAGCGGCGAGCGATGCTGACCGTTCGTCGCTTCCCGACTGCGCTGCAGCTCGGACGCAAGGTGACCCACCTGCACGCCGAGCGCACCCACGCCTCTGGCCGTCTTGGCCAGGCCACGACGGTGGCGGCGGGCCTGGCGTGCGCCCAGAGCTGCGCCTCCGGCCGCACCGGCAAGCGCCGCCCCGCCGGCAATCAACGGCACCTTCGCCTTGCCCGCGGCAGCGCCGACCGCGCTCGTGGCTTTGGCGGCCGTATCGCCAACGGCGGTCGCAGCCTTGTCGGTGGCGTTGCTCATCGCGGCCACCGGGGACGGTTTCGAGGCGTTCGACTGCTTGCGGGAAGTCGCGCGTTTCCTCGAATTCGTCGATTTCCCGGTCGAGCCGCGCGAGCGGGCCTGCGGGGCCTTCGATCCCGCGGACCGTTTCGACGGAGCTTTGGCTTTGGGTTTGGCTTGAGCCATCGTTCTACCTCCTAGTTGTTCCTGCCCAGCTCTCGCTCGCGCTCGTCGGCGCGCTCTTCGTTCAACTCGGCCTCGACCTTCGCCCGCTCCGCACGCTCCGCGGCGATCGCGGCCTCGGTGCGACTCTCCTCTGCCCTCTCACGATGGTGCCGCGCGTCAGCGTGCTGCGCCTCGCCCTGGGCCTGGGCGAGCTCGCGTCGGTCGCGAGCACGCCGAGCGGCTGAGACGACGATCGCAAGGACGATCAGGGCGCCGATGACTATGGCGACGATTGCAAGGGTGGACATCGCTCCTCCTTTGGATTGGGAGACTCTTCCAATCCCCGCTGTAAGCGGATCGAAACCACCGCGCGAGCCGCCGGAGGAACGCATAGCCTGGCTCGGGTGAACGCCCAGACCGAGCTGCAGGTCGAAGATCGTGCCGACGCGCTGCTCGGGAGGCTGGGTTTCTCCACCTGGCGACCGGGGCAGCGCGAGGCGGTCGAGGCCGCGCTCGCAGGACGCGACTCGCTGATCGTGATGCCGACCGGCGGCGGCAAGAGCCTCTGCTACCAGCTCCCCGGGCTGGCGGGCGAGGATCTGACGATCGTCGTCAGCCCGCTGATCGCGCTGATGAACGACCAGTGGCGGCGGCTGAGCGCGGCCGGGCACCCGGTGGCGATGATCACCTCGGCGATGAGCGAGGAGGCGGTCCGCCACTCGCTCGCCCAGGTGCGCGGCGGCGCGGCGCGGATCGTCTACTGCTCGCCGGAGCGCTTCGCCTCGACCGTCTTCCTCGCCGCGATCGAGCGCCGGCGGATCGACCTGCTCGCCGTCGACGAGGCGCACTGCGTCTCGGAGTGGGGGCACGACTTCCGCCCCGATTACCTGCGCCTGCCGGAGATCGCCGAGAGGCTCGGACGGCCGACGGTGATGGCCTGCACGGCGACCGCCACCGAGGCGGTGGCGCGCGAGATCGCCGCCCGCTTCCAGATGCGGGACCCGCTGCAGGTGCGCTCCGGCTTCGACCGGCCCAACCTCTCATTCGACGTCGTGCGGCTCGAGGGCAAGGGCTCCAAGGCGCGGCGCACGGCGCTGCTCGAAGCGGGCCTGGCCGACCCGGCGAACCGCCCGGCGATCGTCTACTGCGGCACGCGCCGCGACACCGACGAGGTCGCCGCGACGCTGCGCGAAGCGGGCCAGGGCGCGCTCGCCTACCACGCCGGCATGGAGTCCGAGGACCGCAGCGAAGCGCAGGCGCGATTCATGACCGGCGAGGTCGACGTGATCGTCGCCACCAACGCCTTCGGGATGGGTGTCGACAAGGCCGACGTGCGCTCGGTCTGGCACATGGCGATCCCGACCAGCCTCGAGGCCTACTACCAGGAGGCCGGTCGCGCCGGTCGCGACGGGCTGCCCGCCAGGGCGGTGCTGCTGGCGATGAAGGCCGACCTCGGCCGCCTCGTGCGCTTCAACCAGCAGCGCGCCGGCGATCCCGACCTGGCGATCGCCCGCGAGCGCGGCTGGCGCGACTACCACACGATCAAGGAGTTCATCTACTCCGACGGCTGCCGCCGGCGCAGCGTCCTCGCCCACTTCGGCGATCATCAGGCGGGGCAGCCGCTCGGGCGCTGCTGCGACGTCTGCGACCGCCAGGGCTGGCTGCCCGACCCCGAGACGATCGCGGTCCGCCGCCGGCCCGGCGCCAAGCAGGCCGCGCCGCCGCCGGCCGAGCTCTCCTCCGCCGACGCCTCGCTCTTCGAGCGGCTCAAGGAGTGGCGACTCGGAGCCGCCCAGGGCAAGCCGGCCTACACCGTCGCCCACAACTCGACCCTGCAGGCGATCGCCGCCACCCGCCCCGCGAGCGAGGACGCCCTGCTCGCGCTCAAGGGCGTCGGCCCGAGCTTCGTCGCCAAGCACGCGGCCGGCGTGCTGGCGATCGTCAACGAATCACAACACTTCTGAGCGAGCTCCGCTGCGAAGATAAACGCCGTGGTATCTGGGGAGGGAAGGGGACGGCGTCGCAAGATCGGGCTGCTCGCAGCCGCCTGCGTGGCGGTTCTGGCGGTCGTCGCCTGGCTCGCCTGGCCGCGTGACGAACCGACGCGGACGACGGTCGGCGACGCGGTGCGCTCCTTCCGCGCCGAGGACGACGGGGGCAAGGCGGCGAACGGGCCGGATGAACCGGCGCTCGGCGTCTACCGCTACGGCACGCGCGGCTCGGAGAGCGTGAACAGCCCGGTGCTCGACACGACCCACGACTACAACGGCCTCTCGACCGTCGTGCTCAGCACCGGGCGCTGCGCCGAGCGCGAACGCTGGCAGGTCTTCGACGGGCGCTGGACCGAAGGGGAACTGTGCACGTCCCACGGCGGGACGACCGGCACGGTGACCGAATTCCACGAATTCTTCGGCGTCGGCCAGAAGGACTCGTTCCATTGCCACAGCGGCGCCACCTCGGCCAAGGCGGGGGCGAGCTTCACCAGCTTCTGCGAATCCGACGACTCCTCGATCTCCACCACCACCCATGTGCGGGGGACCGAGAAGGTCTACGTCGGCGGTCTCGCCTTCGACACGATCCCGGTCGAATCGCGCAGCGTCTTCGGCGGCGCCGAGTCCGGGTCCGCCGTGCGGCGCGAATGGCGGCGCCGCTCCGATGGCCTGCTGCTGCGCCGCAGCGTGCGCAGCGAAGCGGACACGAGCACCGCCGGCGGCAGCCACTACACCGAGCGCTACACGATCAAGCTGCTCTCGACGACGCCGAAGCGCTAGCGGGGCCGGCCCGTGGCTAGACGTCGTCGCGGCCGAAGTTGGCCAGGGCGACCTGCTCGGCGAGCTTGAGCAGACCGAGGGTCGAGTGCGGCGAGGAGGCGGTGCTGCGCATGCGCACGTGCGAGCCGTGCGGCCCCCTGACCTCGACGATCGTGCAGATGTCCCCCACTTCGCAGTCGTCGCCGTAGTCGGCTTCGATCGCTTCCATCTGCGATGCGACGTGCTGCCCCACTTTGCTCTGGTCGAGCGCCATCCGGATCACCTCTCGCCTTCTCGTAGTTGGAGGTTGAGCCTGTCAGATGCGCCGGGTGCGTCAAGTCCCGGCGCGGCGGATGGCGATGCCGGTGAGGATCTCGCGCACGGCCCGCTCGGCGACGAGGGCGGTGACGTCGGCCGAGCCGACCGCGGTCGGGATCACCTCGACCAGCTCGGCTCCGACGAGGTCGAGCTGCGAGGCGATCAGGCGGCAGGCGCAGAGCAGGTCGGCGCTGGTCATCCCGCCGGGCTCCGGCGTGCCGGTGCCGGGAGCGAAGGCGGGGTCGAGGACGTCGATGTCGACCGAGAGGAAGGCCGCCCCCTCCCCGACGGCGGCCGTCGCCCGCCCGACCGCCGCCTCGATCCCCAGCTCGCGCACCTCGCGCATGAAGACGCTCGCGATGCCGCGCTCCTCCTGCCAGGCGAACTCCCTCTCGCCGGGCCAGTAGCCCCGCAGGCCGATCTGGGCGTAGCGCGTGGGGTCGATGTGGCCCTGCTCGACCAGGCGGCGCATCGGCGTGCCGTGCGAAACCTCGACCCCGAAGACCTCGGTGCCGGTGTCGGTATGGGTGTCGAGGTGGACCAGCCCGAGCGGCCCGTGGCGGGCGGCGCAGGCGCGGATGTCGGGCTCGGCGATCGAGTGGTCGCCGCCGAGCACGATCGGGATCGCACCCGCGTCGAGCACCTCGCCGACGGTGCGCTCGGTCGCGGCGTGGCTGCGCACCGGGTCGGCCGGCAGAACCGGCGCGTCGCCGTAGTCGACGATGCGCAGAGCGGCGAAGGCGTCGACGCCGGCCTCGAGATGAGGCCCGGGCGGGCAGCTCGCGGCGCGGATCGCGCGGGGGGCGAAGCGGGCGCCGGGGCGGTCGGAGACGAGGTCGTCGGTCGGCGCGCCGACGATCGCGACGTCGACGCCCTCGAGCTCGGCGGGGTCCTCGGTGTAGGGGACGCCGCCGAAGCTCGGCAGACCGGCGAAGTCGGGCTTCTCGCCGTGCTCGCGCTAGCGGCCGAGGGGATCGATCATCGCCACCCAGTGTTCCATGTGGTCGGCGCCCTGCCGGGCGTATGCCGAGAAGGCGCCAGACAGACGAATTGCATGGCCGGGCGCGGCGGTTTGCCACCATCCCCGGCTCGCTCGATGAGAGGGCTTCCCGACAAGAGGGCCGTGGCCGGCGCGATCTGCACCGCGCTCGCCTTCTTACTCGTCGCGGTGGCGCCGGCCGCCGGCTCGCTGGTGCCGCGCGGACACAGAGTCTTCTTCGGCATCAGCGACACCGGCAACCCCGCCGACTTCGGCCAGTTCTCCAGCGCCCTGCACAAGCATCCCGCGCTGATCGAGTCCTTCCGCACCTGGGGCTCGGACTTCCCCGACACGATCGAACGCTGGGAGGCCGCGCGGGCGCGACCGATCCTGCACATCTCCACCGCCGACAACGAGGACGGCCACGAGCTGATCACCCCGCGCGGGATCGCCACCGGCGGCGGCGACGAATACCTCGTCCGCCTCAACAGGCTGTTCTGGGCGAAGAAGATGCGCGCCTACATCCGCCCCCTGGGCGAGCCCAACCGCTGCCTCAACGTCTGGGCGTCCTACGACTGCGCCGGCAAGCCGCGCGACGCGGCCCACAGCCCCCGCTGGTACCGGCTCGCCTTCCGCCGCATCTACGTGATCGTCCACGGCGGCGGCAAGCGCAGGCAGATCGACGCGCGCCTCAGCGCCGCCGGGCTGCCGCCGCTGCGCAGCGACGTCGCCGGGCTGCCGAGGGCGCCGGTCGAAGTCATCTGGAGCCCGCTGCCGGCGGGCTCGCCGACGACTCCCCGCAACCGCCCACGCAACTACTACCCGGGCTCCGAATGGGTCGACTGGGCGGGTACCGACTTCTACGCCGACAACCAGGACTGGAAATCGCTGAACGGCCTCTACAGGCGCTACTCGGACAAGCCCTTCGCGATCACCGAGTGGAGCGTCGACAGCGGCGACGACTCGGCCTACGTGCGCGAGCTGATGACCTGGGTCAGGCACCACCCGCGGGCCAAGATGCTCGTCTACTACCAGGACTTCGGCTCGACCAGCTCCTACCGGCTCCAGAACTGGCCCGCCAGCCTCGGCGTGCTGCGCAACCTGATCCACAGCGGCCGCTTCCCCTCCTACGCGCCGGACCCGCCGAAGGCTCCGCCACCCCCGCCTGGAGGCGTCGCACCCAAAGGGCCATCCCGGTAGGGGTTCCACTTAACTTTTCCGGTGGATCGGGTTTAGCTGGCGCCCATTGCAGTCGACGAAAAAGTACAAGACGTTTCACCCCTACCGGGATGGCCCTCACGTCAGCGGGCAACGATCCGGTCGGCGAGTCCTCTTTCGAGCTTGACTGGTTCCAGGGCCGTGATGCTCGAGTAGCCGATCAGGTAGAGGCGGCGGCCGTCGGAGACGACCGGGGTGTAGGTGCCGCGCGGGTAGCGGAAGACGGCGTGGCCGCCCTTCATCGTGAAGCCGGTGGTCGAGGTGGCGCCGAACTCGGCGGCGTAGACGATGTTGCCGACCGCGGTCAGCGAGCCGATCACCGAGCCTCCCGCCGAGCGGATCCAGCGCGGCACGCCGTTGCGCGCGTTGAGCGCGTAGACGTTGCCGTCGAAGGAGCCGATGTAGACGGTCGGGCCGGTGTTGTCGGTGCGGGCGACCGCGGGGCCGGAGTAGACGTAGCCACCGGTCGAGTAGGTCCAGGCGATCGTCCCGTCGTGGCGGTCGAAGCTGTAGACGCGGGTGTCGTTGTTTCCCGCGTAGACACGGCCGAAGGCGACCGCCGGGGTCGAGTAGAAGGCGCCGGAGGTGCCGAAGCCCTGGCCGAGCGAGTTGGTCTGCCACAGCAGCTTGCCGTCCTTCGCCCGAACCGCGTTCATGTAGCCGCCGTAGTCGCCGACGTAGAGGACGCCGCCGTAGTAGGCCGGCGCCGCCTTGACCGGCCCGCCGAGGGCGGTCGCCCAGCGGACGTTGCCGTTCTTGGTGCTGAGCGAGTAGAGGTTGCCGTCTTCGCAACCGAAGTAGAGGCTGCGGCCGACGACGACCGGCGAGGACTCGGCCCGGCCGGGCAGCGAGTGTTTCCAGAGCACCTTGCCGGTGCGGGCATCGAGCTTGACCACATGGCCGGGCTCGAGGTTGACGATGTAGAGGCGGTGCCTGTAGTAGGTCGGCGAGGAGGCGTTGAGGCGGCCGATGCGGCGCTTCCAGATCTGCCTGCCGGTGCGGGCATCGAGGGCGACCGCGTAGCCGCTGTTGTTGACGAGGAAGAGCCTGCCGCCGGCGATCGTCGGTGGGAACTCGAGCAGCGGATGCTCGGTGTAGCGCCATTTTTTCCGGAACGGCGGCCTGATGCCCTCCGCCGGCAGGTAGCGCGTGCGGGCGCGGTCATAGCCGTAGAGCGGCCAGTTGGCCGTTCGGCGCTTCTGCACCTTGGGCTTCTGAGGATGGAAGGTGACCGCTTCGTTGTGGATGTCGGCCGGGCGCTTTAGCGCGTCGTAGGCGATTCCCGCGACGCCGGCGAGCGCGACCGCGACGGCGGCGAGCAACGCCAGCGTCGCCAGGCGATGCTCGCGCCAGAGCCGGCGCGCCGCGCTCACCTGCGCAGCTCCCACATCTCGACGCAGCCGAGGTCGAGGAAGCCGAGCCGCTCGTAAGCCGGCGCGCCGGCTTTGCTCGCCCGCAGCGACGCCGTCCTCATGCCTCGCTCGCGTGCCTCGGCCAGCGCGCGCCGCAGCAGCCAACCCGCGATCCCCCGCCGCTGGAACTCGGGCAGCGTCGCCACGCCCGTCACGCAGCAGTCGTCGCCCGCGTCGATCGTGCCGGCGCAGGCGACCGGCTCGCCCGCGGCCCAGGCGCCGTGCCAGCGGGCCGCGGTCTCGCCCGCGAAGGCGGCGCGAAAGGCCTCTTCGCCGCCGAATCCGTATGCGCGGTCGTTGAGCGCGGCGACGGCCGGCGGCTCGACCGGGGCAGCCTCGACTCCCCCGGGCCGCGGCGGGCCCGGGCCGAGCTCGGCGAGGTCGAGCGCCATCGCGCGCGGGACGCCGTCGAGGACGTGGCCACGCTCGGCGAGCAGATCCGCGCTCGCTCGGTCGCCGGCCGGCACCCAGACCGTCCAGGCACGCACCCCCGCCGCCTCATAGGCCGTGGCCAACGTCCCGTGCTCGCGTGCCAGGGCCGCGGGGTAGGAGTAGAAGACCGAGTTGAAGACCGAGCGGAGCGGCGTCGCGGGCACGATCGCCGCAAGCAGCCCGTCATCGCGGACCAGACGGGAATCCGGGGCGGCGCTGCCAAACGCCTCGACCTCGTGCCGGACGCCGGCGAGGGCCCGCTGCCGTAGCTCCTGCTCGTCGATCGGGCCGCCCATTCGGGCGGCTAGGCCCCGGCCGGGGCGCGTCGCTCGGCCTCCGAGGCGACGCCGTCCAGCAGTTCGGTGACCGCGCGCCTGAGCACCACCATCACCAGGCCGCCGGCGAAGGGAACGGTGGGGATCGCCTTCAGCGCGTAGGTGATCCTGGTGCGGCCGTCGCACGGCTCCAGCGAGACGGTGCCGAGGTGGTCGCGGATGGGCAGGCCGGAGAGGACCTTGTAGGAGAAGCGGCGGGGCGGCTCATAGGCGACGACCTCCTCGCGGATCGGCGGTCCGACGGCGGTGAGCACCCGGATCGCGCCGACCCCGTTCGGCGCCGGATCGCCCTCGCGCTCCAGCTCGGACTTGCGCAGCCGCGAGATGTCCGCGTAGCGCCGATGGTCGGTCAGCACGTCGAAGACGGTCTCTGGCGGCGCGCTTACCTCGCGCACAAGAGTGAAGCTGGCCACGCCGAGAGCCTACCTATCCGCGCTTCCAGCGCCGCGGATCGCTGCCCTCGATCGGCTCGATCTCGCCGAGGAGCGCGAGGTGGTCGAGGCTCGAGAGGACGATCTGCAGGGCCCAGACGCTGGCGATGCTCCTCGAGCCCTCCGGCCCGATCAGGTCCCCGACCACCTCGAAGGCCGTCTTCTCGCCCTCGGCAAGCGAGGCGCGCACCTTGCCGAGCAGCTCGTCGACCTGGTGCCGCGCCTCGGCGATCTTCACCTCGGGGTCGCGGAAGGTGCGGCCGTGGCCGGGCAGGACGAGGTCGACCTCGAGCGGCTCGACCTGCTCGAGGCTGCGCAGGAATTCGCCGACCGGGTCGGGGCTGTGGCCATGGTCGAAGAAGAGCACCGTGCGGCCGAGCAGGTGGTCGCCGGAGATCAGCAGATTGCGCTCTGGCTGGTGCAGGACGACGTGGGACGGGGCATGGCCCGGCGTCTCGTAGACCTGCCAGGCGCCCAGGTCGGTCTCCACCTCGACCCCGGGCAAGAGGTCGCGGTCCGGCTCGACGATCGCGTCGATGCCGTTGTCGTCGTCCTCTTCTCGCCGCTCTCTGAATTTCTCCAGCGAGGCGATCGGCACGCCGCTCTGGCGCCCCACCTCGATCCGCTGCTCGAGCGCCGCTTTGGGGTCGTCGGCCATGAGCCGCACGTGCTCCCATCTGGGGTGCATCCAGAGCTCGCACCCGGCGGCCTCGACGATCGGCGCCGCCAGGCCGTAGTGGTCGGTGTGGGAGTGGGTGCAGACGACGAGGCGCACGTCCTCGAGGCCGAAGCCCGCCTGGGAGAGGGCGACGTCGAAGCGGCGCAGGCCGCCCTTGCCGCCGATCCCGGTGTCGAAGAGGACGATGCCGCCGTCGGCGGCGACCGCCCAGACGTTGCCGTGCGGGACGCCGGGCCAGGGCAGCGGCAGCCGCAGCCGCCAGACGCCCGGCAGGACCCGCTCGGCGCGCGGCTGCTCGGGGCGTTTGGGTGCGTCCGCCATCGACGCCAATCCTTTCAGGAGGGGACGAGCCCCCGCGTGAGGACCGTCATGCAGGCTAGGTTTGCGTCGATGAGGGAGAGCAGCCCACAGCGCGCCGGCCTCGTCCTCGTCGCGCTGATCCTCGTCGCCGCCGTCGCCAACCTCAACCTGGCGGTCGCCAACGTCGCCCTGCCGGACATCGGCAAGGCCTTCGGCTCCGGCCAGACGACGCTCAACCTGATCGCCGTCGGCTACTCGCTCGGGCTCGCCACCTCGGTCCTCTACCTGGGTGCGCTCGGCGACCGCTACGGACGCAAGATGATGCTCCTGCTCGGCATGGGGCTCTCGATCCCGGCCTCGCTGCTGGCCGGCCTGGCGCCCTCGGACGGCGTCCTCTTCGTCGCCCGCCTGCTCGGCGGCGTGGCGGCGGGGATGGCCTTCCCGACCACGCTGGCGCTGATCACGGCGCTGTGGTCGGGCGATTCGCGCACGCGGGCGATCGCGCTGTGGTCGGCGATCGGCGGCGCGATCGCGGCGCTCGGCCCGCTGATCTCCGGCGCCCTGCTGGAGCATTTCGACTGGGGCTCGGTCTTCCTCGTCACCGTGCCGCTCGCCTTCCTCGCGCTCTACCTGGCGTGGCGCTACGTGCCCGCCCACGTCAACGAGGCCACCGCGCCGGTCGACAACCTCGGTGGCATCCTCTCGATGCTGCTGGTCGCGGCGCTGGTGCTGGGGATCAACCTGGCGCCCGTGCCGGCCAAGGGCAGGCTGGCGATCGGCCTGGGGATCGTCGCCCTGGCGGCGGTCGCCGCCTTCGTCATCCGCCAGCGCCGCGTCGCCGCGCCGCTGTACGACCTCGAGGTCGCCGCGCGGCGGATCTTCTGGGTGGCGGCCTGCGCGGGGATCATCGTCTTCGGCTCGCTGATGGGGGCGATGTTCATCGGCCAGCAGTTCCTGCAGAACGTGCTCGGCTACTCGACGCTCGACTCGGGGCTGGCGATCCTCCCCGCCGCAGCGCTGATGGTCGTCGTCGCGCCCCGCTCGGCGAAGCTGATCGAGACCCGCGGCGCCCGCTTCACCCTGCTGCTCGGCTACGCCTTCTGCCTGCTCGGCTTCCTCGCGATGCTGCTGCTCTGGAAGCAGGGCATCTCCTACTGGAAGGTCGGCCTCGGCTATGCCCTGATCGGGATCGGGGTGGGCTTCGCCGGCACGCCGGCCTCGCACTCGCTGACCGGCTCGGTGCCGGTGCGCCGCGCCGGGATGGCATCGGGGACGGCCGACCTGCAGCGCGACCTCGGCGGGGCGATCATGCAGTCGATCTTCGGAGCCCTGCTGACGGCGGGCTACGCGGCGGCGGCGAGCGCGGCGATCTCCTCCTCCCCGCAGGCGGACAAGGTGAGCGAAAACGTCGAAGGCGAGCTGACCAAGTCGTTCTCGAGCGCCGCCGATCTGGCCCAGCAGTACCCGGGCCACGCGAGCCAGATCGTCAGCGCCGCCAAGGCCTCCTTCCTGAAGGGAGACAAATTGGCCTACACCGCCGGCATCGTCGCCGTCGGGCTCGGCGCCGCGCTGGTCTTCCTCCTCTTCCCGAAGAAGGACGAAGAGGAGGCGCTGCTCGCGGGCTACGCTGCCGAGGATGCCTGACGAGCACAGCTCGCGACTGAGCGCGACCCTTCGCGAAGGCGAGCGGGTGACGCCGCTGGAGCTCTTCTTCGACCTCGTCTTCGTCCTCGCGATCACCCAGTGCACGGCGCTGATGGCCCACCACCCGACCTGGTCGGGGCTGGCCCAGGGCCTGCTCGTGCTGGGCACGCTCTGGTGGGCCTGGACCGGCTACGCCTGGCTGACCAGCACCGTCGACCCCGAGGCGGGGGCGGTGCGGCTGATCATGTTCGGCGCGATGGCGGCGCTACTGCTCGTCTCGCTCTGCGTGCCGGAGGCCTTCGGCAGCCTCGGCCTCGCCTTCGCGCTGATCCTCGGGGTCGTCCGCTACGCGCAGATCGCCCTCTTCATGCTCGCCAGCCCCGACGACGACGGCCTGCGGCACTCCGTGCTGGGACTCGCGGCCAGCACCCTGGTCGCGGTCTCGCTGCTGGCGCTCGCCTCGGCCTTCGACGGCCTCGCCCAGGGCGCGCTCTGGGCGCTGGCGCTCTTCCTCGACATGGCCGGCCCCTACTTCTTCGGCTCGGAGGGCTGGAAGCTGATGCCGGGCCACTTCGCCGAGCGCCACGGCCTGATCGTGATCATCGCCCTCGGCGAGTCGATCGTCGCGATCGGGGTGGGCGCCTCGCACGAGCTGAGCCTCGGCATCGGCGCCGCGGCGGTGCTCGGCGTCGCGCTGACCGCGGCGATGTGGTGGGTCTACTTCGACGTCGTCGCGATCGTCTCCGGGCGCCGCCTCGCCGAGGCCGAGACGGGGCGCGCGCAGAACGAGCTGGCGCGCGACTCCTACTCCTACCTGCATCTGGTCATGGTCGCCGGGATCGTGCTCACCGCCCTCGGGTTGAAAACGACGATCGGACACTTCGGGGACCACCTGCACGCAGTGCCCGCCTTCGCCCTGCTCGGCGGCGTGGCGATCTACCTGCTCGGCCTGGTCGCCTTCCGCTACCGCCACGTGCAAACGGTCAACCGCCGCAAACTGGGGCTGGCGATCGTCCTGCTGATCCTCGTCCCGGTCGCGACCGAGGTCCCGGCGCTGCTCGCGCTCGCCGTCGTCAACGTCCTGATCTGGTCGATGATCGCCCTGGAGACGCGCACCTACGGCGAGGGGCGCGTGCGCCTGCGCCGCGAGGCCGCGGCGGCCTGAGGGCCGCTTCCGGCTTATGGGGCGGTGAAAGTGCCCGGATCGGGGCCGGTGCGCTTGCCGACGTCGAGGGCCGCGATCTCGGTCATGTCCTCCTCGCCCAGCTCGAAGTCGAAGAGCTCGAAGTTCTCGCGGATGCGCGCCGGGGTCGCCGATTTGGGGATGACGACGTTGCCCAGCTGCAGGTGCCAGCGCAGGATGACCTGGGCCGGGGTGCGGTCGTGGCGGGCGGCGACGGCGGAGATCGTCTCGTTGGCCAGCAGCTCGCCCTGGGCCAGCGGGCTCCAGGCCTGGGTCGCGATGCCGTGCTCAGCGTGCCACTCGCGCAGCTCGGCCTGCGGCAGGTGAGGGTGCAGCTCGATCTGATTGACGGTCGGCTGCACCTCCGCCTCGCGCTCGAGCATCTCCAGGTCCTCGACGCGGAAGTTGGAGACGCCGATCGTTCGCGCCCGTCCCTCCTCGTGGATCCGTTCGAAGGCCCGCCAGGTGTCGAGCGCGCGGCCCGCGCTGGGCACGGGCCAGTGGATCAGGTAGAGGTCGACGTGATCGAGGCCGAGGCGGGCGATGCTCTTCTCGAAGGCGCCGAGCGTCGTCTCGTAACCCTGCTGGGTGTTCCACAGCTTGGTCGTGACGAAGATCTCCTCACGGGGCAATCCGGACGCGGCGATCGCCGCGCCGACACCGCGCTCGTTGCGGTAGGCCGCGGCGGTATCGATGTGGCGGTAGCCCGCCTCCAGCGCCCGCTCGACCGTGTCCTGGGTCTTGTCGGGGGGAACCTGGAAGACGCCGAAGCCGAGCTGGGGGATCTCGACCCCGTCGTGGAGCGCGATCGTGGGCACGGAGGTTGCCTGGGTCATCTCCTGCTCCCTTCCTGATGCGGGACTGAGCAACCGCATTGCGCGGTTACCCGGCAGGTCTTCCGATTATGCCTGGGCAGGCCCGTCAGCTGGTGGCGAGGCCGATCGCCAGCAGCGGGAAGCCGGCCATCAGGCCGATGTAGGCGCCGATCGCGACGGCGGTCAGCGTCCGCGTGGTGTGCGATTTGACCCCGGAGACGAAGCCGACCAACACGCAGAAGGCAGAGATTCCGAGGCCGATCCAGAAGACGTCGGGCATGGGCCGCGGCAGCCTATCGAACCGCCCGGCCCGCCGACATGCGTCCGCCTCTCGCCCCCGCCGCGAGAGGAGATGAGACTGCCGCCGCAAACTGCCGGCGCCGGCCCGGTAGCTTTCGGGCCGTGAAGCTGCTCGCCTTCAGCGACCTGCACCGCGACCTCGACCAGGCGGCGACGCTGGTCGATATGTCGGCCGAGGCCGACGCGGTGATCGGCGCCGGCGACTTCGCCTCGGTGCACGAGGGCCTGGAGGAGACGATCGCCGCGCTGGCGGGGATCGAGGCGCCGACCGTCCTCGTCCCCGGCAACAACGAGACCGAGGACGCGTTGCGCGAGGCGGCGTCGGGGTGGAAGGCCGCGACGGTGCTGCACGGCGCCGGCACGACGATCGACGGCGTCGAGTTCTACGGCCTCGGCGCCGGCGTCCCGGTCACCCCCTGGGACTGGAGCTTCGATCTCGACGACGAGGCGGCGACCGAGAAGCTCGTCGCCTGTCCCGAGGGCGCCGTGCTCGTCCTCCACTCGCCGCCGAAGGGGCACTGCGACTCGGGGGGCGGCGACGATCACTTCGGCAGCCCGGCGCTGCTCGCGGCGATCGAGGCCAAGCGACCGCGCCTCGCCGTCTGCGGCCACATCCACGAGTCGTGGGGCTGTGAGAGCCGGGTCGGCGAGACGCCGGTTCGCAACCTCGGCCCGGCCGGCGCCTGGTTGGAGGTCTAGGACCAGATCCGGTCGAAGCGGTCGAGGTCGAGCGGAACCAGCCAGACCTCGCGGATCAGCCCGGCTTCGACGCGATAGACGCCGGCCGTCCGCCACCTGACCCTCTCGTCGCCGAAACGGGCGGTGCCATCGACCAGCTGGACGACAGCCTCCTCGTCGGCGAGGATCTCGCCGGGGTGCATCTCCATCGTCGCTCCCGCCCGCTCACGGCGTCTGAGGAAGTAGCTCAAGACCGCCTCGACGCCGCGGTGCTCGCCGGCGATCGGGCTCTTCCCGGGTACCCGCCAGACGATGTCCTCCGCCAGCAGTTCGGCTACGGGCTCGGTCGGCCCGCCCGCATACATCTCCCCCTGCCGCCGGTGCAGCTCGGCGACCAGCTCGGCGTTCGATGCAGCGGAGCTGCCTGGCATCGGGCACATCTTGGCGGGTCTCTCAGTCGAGGTCCCAGCCGAAGTACACCTCTGCCTTGACGATCCTCGCGCCGTCGAAGCTCAAGACCTCGGTGTTGCGGAAGCGGCTGCCGGCGGTCCGCGTTCCCTCGTAGGTCACGATCACCTCGTCGCCTGCTTCGATCGTGCGGACGAAGTCGAACCTGGTCCCGGTCCCGGAATGGGGCCAGCACCTCTCGAAGTAGCCTGTCCGGTCGAGGCCCGGGTCCGGAGGGCTGAAGAAGACGAACTCGGGAGCCAGCAGCTCCTCGATCCGCTCGCGATCGCCCGCGGCGAAAGCCAGGAACATGCTCCGGGCGATCTCCGCTCTGCTCTCTTCCCTCGGCATTCGCCGTTCCTCATCTCGTACGCGCCGCAGCCACTTCGCTCACGCTACCCGGCTACCCGCCCCGGGACACATACGCTGAGCGGCCGATAGGCATGCGGCGGCTGCCCGGTCGTCTCACCGTCACCGGACGCTCGCATCTTTGCCCCAGCAAGAAGGCCCCTCCGGGTAACGGGCGCGGGAGCCCACCCGGGGGCGGGCTCCCTTTCCTTCTACGTGCCCTTGCAGCCAGGCACTGGTTCATTGGCTCCAGGGCCAGTCCCGTGGCCGGGCGCATGACACTTGGCCCCAGGGTCGTTTGGCCCCTTGCTGCTGTTACCGGGGCCGAAGTCTGGATTGGCGAAAACCGGCGTCGCCGGGATGGCCAGAACCCCAGCGGTGAGGGTGAGAGCCAACATCTTCCTACGCATGGGAAACCTCCTTGGCGCTGATCGCGTCCATGCGGGGTTCCCAACGAAGACCTACAGCGAACCACCCCTCCTCGCTGAACGAACGAAGGTAGCACCCACTCATGCTTGCGTGTCAAGGCCCGGTTCCTGGTACTAGAGGTACACGCGCTACGGGCCATCCAGGGACCGAGTCAAGGCCCGGGGGAGATCAGGCGACGACCAAGACCCCGGCGGTCGCGTTGCTCGCCGGGCTTGCCGGCGCCCTATCGAAATCCATGGCGGAGTCGTCCCCAGCCGCTCGGCCCGCCGGTAAACAGCGACGTAGCGGCGCCCTCGCCGGTAGACCCCGGCGTGCGAGGTGCGCTCGAGCACTGATCACGAAGCGCGAGGGCGTTGCCCTGTTGCCAGCCCGGTTGCCACTCAGAGGGCCTTCACAAAGCGACTTCAATTCCTCGAAATCGGCCTTGGCAGGGCGCTTCCCAAGTGGGATTCAGCGAACGCGCCTGACAGGATTCGAACCTGTGACCTTCGGTTTCGTAGCCCGAGCCGGTGGATCGGCTGGGCTACGTGGAGCGCGATTTCAAGCGGTTTTCGGCCGATCGAGTCCCGTGGGGATCGGCTGGAGTCTGTGGGGCATGTTGCCCCATTTGTTGCCCCAAGGAGCGGTGACCCGCGCTTTGCACCAGCGAGGGAAATGTCGCAATGAGCGACATTCGCTGGTTCCTTGAAAGGCATGCAGAGATTTCTATGTCTACTCTTGCCCGCCGATGATCCTCAAGTCCTACAGAGTCAAGGATTTTAAGAGCGTCACTGACTCGGGCGAGATCCGTGTCGATGAGGAGATCACGGCGCTCGTCGGAAAGAATGAGAGCGGCAAGACTGCGTGTCTCGAGGCCCTGTATCGACTCAATCCCGTTCCAACGGGGCATCCGGATTCGTTCGATCCCCTTCGGGACTTTCCCCGACCTCGTTTCGCAGCCGAGCAGGGCAGCGTTGGTGCGATTAAGCCGATTGAAGCGCGCTTTGAACTAGAGCAAGCAGACCGAGATGCTGTCGCGGACCTAGTTGGCGCAGGTGTTCTCGAATCCGAAGAGATCACGGTTACCCGCAGCTACGACAATCACCGCATGTTCACTTTCGGCACCAACGAAGCCAAGGCTGTCCCGCATTTTCTTACTAAGCATGGAATTGACCCCAAGCTCGCACAGGGTGCCACCACGCTTGCTGCCGCAGCCGACAAATTGGCTGAGACCGGAGGCGTAGCCGAGGAGACCGTTACCGAGATTCGAGAGACCAAACTTCGCCGAAAGGTTGTAGGCGTTCTCGAACGGCGAATGCCCAAGTTCTTCTATTTCGACGAATACAGCGAGTTGCCGGGTCGGATCTCGATCCCGCATCTTCAACGGACTCCGGACGAGGAGTTGACCGCCGGCCAGGCTACGGCGCAATCGCTGCTTCGTCTTGCGGGGGTAGACGGAGGCACCGAGTTCACTCGCGATCTTTACGAGGAGCGTCGGGCATCACTGGAGGCTGCAAGCAGCCTGATTTCACAAGAGGTATTCGAGTTTTGGTCCCAAAACAAGAATCTGCGCGTCTATTTTGACGTTGACTGGCCAGTGGATACGGGGGATCCACCGACGGGTGACCAAGAGCGACCGGTCCTAGAGATCCGGATAGAGAACCTTCGTCATTTCATCACGCTTAACTTTTCCGAGCGATCGGCTGGATTTCAATGGTTTTTCTCCTTCCTCGCCGCCTTCTCAGAGTTCCACGAGAAAGAGGGCATCGTCCTCCTTCTTGACGAGCCAGCACTTGGCCTACATGCAACTGCCCAGGCCGATCTTCTGCGCTACATCGAGGAGCGCCTAGCCCCATCACACCAAGTCCTATACACGACGCATTCTCCATTCTTGATCGACGCTACCAAGCTCGACCGAGCCCGCACCGTGGAAGATCGTGAGTCGGAGGGCACCAAGGTCGAGGAGGACGTGCTCGCCACTACGCGAGAGACCGTCTTTCCACTTCAAGCCGCACTCGGCTACGAGCTGGCCCAAGCCCTGTTTATCGCCCCTGACAACCTTGCTGTCGAGGGGCCATCGGATTTCGTCTATCTCCAGACCTTGAGTACCCGGCTCGCCACGCTCGGGCGTGTGGCTCTAGACCCGCGCTGGGCCATCGTTCCCGTCGGTGGCATAGACAAGCTGCCGACCTTCATTGCTCTCCTCGGGGTCAATCTGAACGTTGCTGTGGTGCTCGACGGCGCGGCAGGAGGGTCTCAAAAGATCAATGCAATGACCGAGCGCGGTCTCATTAACTCTAACGCGGTTGTTCCTCTGGCAACGATTACTGGCGGCAAGGAAGCCGATATCGAGGACATGTTTGACGAGTCCTGGTACCTCAAACTAGTGAAAGATTCGGGCGTTGGTCAGATCACAAAAGCGAAATTGTCACCCGGGAACCGCATTGTGCCGCGGATAGAGTCGGCTATCGGGAAATATGACCACTTCCAGCCAGCCCGCTTCCTACTTTCAAATCCAGAGCGCGTCGAAAGTCTTGATGACGCGACTCTTGATCGGTTCGAGGCTCTGTTCAAGAAACTAAACGAATTGCTTTCGTAGTGTCTTGGTATTGGAATTGAAGGCGCAGATGCCACGAATCGACTGAAAGGATCAAGAGTCGATGGAGAACCTAGCCGAACGCATTTTGGAGCTTTCCAACTCTCTAAAGGAGTTCAAAGCGAACGACCATCCATCAGCGACCCTGGCAGAGTCGTACAACACACTGCTCAAAGCAGCGAAGGATCAGATGCCTAGTGATCCAATGGTGCAGGCGGCAACTCCTACGGGAGTAAAGATGCACCATTGCCGGGACAACGCTGGAGCAATGCGAGCCGTCCTCCAACAGATCCTAAGCGCTATGGGAGAGACAGGACCAGCGTTCGAGATTGCTTAGGGCGAGGATCGCTTCGTCGATCAGCCAGCAGACGTACGCTTTTTAAGCCAGGCCACGATTTCGTTAGGGGCAGCTTCACCAGCAGCGATCCGCTCGATCATTGGCACATCGGTGTCTGGATCTTCTCCGGAAAATGGCTGATCGTTTGATTCCATGAACAGCCACACCGACAGGAAGCCGGCGCGCTTGTTGCCATCGGGCAGAGGGTGATTGCGGACTAGGTGCTCCACCAAGACGGCGGCCTTGTCGATCAAGGTCGGATAGGCATCCTGATCGCCAAACCCCGCCCTCGGCGTGGCGAGCGCGGAATCGGCAAGAGCGATCCTCGGCAGACGCGCAATCTGCTCCGGGCTCGTGCCCAGTAGATCTGCGGCGATCTCGCAGTAATCGCCCAACTCCAGGTAGATCGTCAAGGGCTACTTCGCAAGTCGGCGCAGCGTCTCGCGATTGGCCTTGATTGCGGCCTTAATCCTGTTGCTGCGCTCCTTGGCGCTGCCAGGCAGGCCAAAGCGCAGCTTGCCTTTCTCGGCAGGGACAGCAGTTGGAGCGTGGGGCTTCATCGCCTAGACATTGTTGCAGCCAAGGTGGAATGCATCTGGCCGAGACCGCTCTTGTACCGGGTTTCCCTCGCACCAGAGGTTGAGGGCTGGCGCCTCGTCCCCCGGCAGCAGATGCGTGTAGCGGGTGAGCGTGAAGGCGGGTGAGTGGTGGCCGAGGGCGCGGCTGAGCTGGAGGAGATTCGTGCCTTGGCTGAGGTGGAGCGAGGCGAAGGTGTGGCGGAACGTGTGGAAGCCGGCCCAGGGGGCGTCGACCTCCTCTGCGAGCGGCTTGAGGACGCGGCGGCGGAGGTTGCCGGGGTTGAGCGGGCTGCCTGCTTCGCTGGGGAAGGCGAGGGCGGTCGAGTCCTGATCTGGCTGGGTGGCGAGGTGGGCGCGCAGCTTCGCCGCGACCGGCATCGGTAGGCGGACCTCGCGGTTGCCGTACTTGCTCTTCGGCGGCACGATCCGATCGCGGACGATGGCGCGACGGACGCAGACCTCGGGCTCGCTCTGGTCGAGCTGGAGGTGCAGGCGCTGGAGGGCGATCACCTCGCTGATCCGCAGGCCACAGGTCGCCAGCAGCTCGAACAGCGGCCGGTGGCGCTCTGGAGCCATCGCCAGGATCGCGGCAAGCTGCTCGCGGCTGAAGACTCTGATCTCCTCTTTTGGCGGCTGGTCCCGGTGGGGCATGGCAAGTCCCTGGGCCGGGTTGTGGCGGATCAAGCCCTCGCGCCTCGCGGTTGCCAGCGCGGCGCGTAGGGGGATCACGGCGTTGGTGATGGTGCGGTCGCTGAGGTGCTTGCCCTGCTCCTTCTCGTCCCCGAGCCAGTCCATGAAGCGGGCCAGTGCGTAGGTGCTCACGTCGACCAGCTTCAGCTTGCGCGGGAAGTGGCGGTGCGCGTAGACGCGGATCAAGCGGCGGTATTCCTCGCGGGTGCTCTCGCGGAAGCCGCGCCTTCCCTGGCCGCGGTAGCGCTCGATCCATTCATCGACGTAGCGGAGGAAGCCGATCGTCGTGCGCTCCTGTAGCTCGCCGCGGTCGCGGTCGGTTTCGCTCTCGCGCTTGATCCGCTTCGCTTCCTCGTAGGTGCGGGCGTGGCGCTTTCGCTGCCGCCCGGCGCCGCGGAAGACGCTGACGTAGCCGATGGTTCGGCCCTTGCCGTCCACGCGCTTGAAGACGCCGGGCGTCTTGGTCTTCCTGAGCCGCCGTTTGTCGCTGCAGCCTGGATCGGCCGCGGGGGCCAACGTATCCTGGGAAATGCTCATGAGCACCACCTCGTGAGCCGGGGGCGGGCCGTGTATGCGGCGCCGCCCCATTTGCGTTGTCGGACAAAACGTTAACAGGAGGATCGGGACCGCAGGCGGCTTTCACGGCCTCGGTCGCAGCTCATTGTCTACTTCGCACTGCGGCTCGCACTACAGCTCGTTCTACGGCTCGCACTGCGGCTCGCATCGCCTGATCCAGATGGCGGCGCAAAGCCGCTTGGCACCTGCGATTGGGACCATGCCGCCGCCCTGACATCTATCTGTCGCAGCAGGGGTTCCCATCGGAGTTCGCGTCGGGGCTCCCATCGGGGTTCCCTTGAGGGTTCACACGGCCACGAAGCGATAGCCGCTCTGGACCGCTTGTAGCCTGGCGTTGCGGCGGCACAGCCTCGCTGACATCTATATGCAGATGCGGAGCGGTCCGAATTCGCCGCAATCGCTGGGGCTCGCGGTCCGACCGCTGCGTCAGCCTCGCCGTGGCTCTGCTGAGCTTCGCCATCTGGGTGGACCGCGCGGCCGCCTGGTCGGACGGCCGGAGACTCATCGAGACGATGAGACAAATCGGTGGCTGCGGCTTTCCGAGGGCCGAGGCAGGGCGAAGGCCCAGCTTCTGGCCTCCGTCCTCCCTGTGGCCTGCGCCTCGACCCTCGGGAAGCCGCTCGCTCCGACCCGTCGATCAGTCCTTGCGCGGATCGAGTTGCTCGATCAGCTCCTCGCAAGTGCTCTTGGCGCGCTGGTAGCGCTGCTTGGCGCTCTCCTCTTCCTTCTCCAGCAAGCGCGCACAGGCCGAGCCCTCCAGCACGCTCTCGGCTTCGCCATGCAGACGCCGCAGCAATTCGATCAGGTCGTGCGGCGGGATCGACAGGTCGACGTTCGCTGGACCGTGCTCTGGCTCCCAGCCGATGTCTTCAAGCAGGCGGAAGTCTTCGCCGAACTCGATGCCGAGCCGCTCGGCCTTGGCGAAGTCCTTCTCCTCGATCGCGATCCAGAAGTCGCCTATTCCGCTGAGGTGATCGAGGACGAGCTCGTAGAGCGCGTCCCTACGCTCCCGGTCGATCGTCGCGGTGGTTTTGCCGGGCACGGGGTCCCCTTTCGTCCAGGGCGCCGAAGGAAGCCCAGGATGCCGTCCGGCTCCCGCCCCTGGCGGGTACCGTCTCTCTCGCATCGAAGGCTCCGTCTTCGGTGCCGGGCCCCGGGGCGTTCACGCGCCGCCGGGGCCGCTATTTGGTCTTGTCGGCGGCGAACGTAGGTGGACGGGACGCCCGTCTCAAGGTCTACCGCCAACCTCACTCCAACCTCATGTTGCCCCAGGCGTTGCCCCACGGCGATTTTCGGCGTTTTCGCGCAACGCCAGAAACCCCGCAAACCCGCTCCCCAACCGGGATCACGTCAACGCGCCTGACAGGATTCGAACCTGTGACCTTCGGTTTCGTAGACCGACGCTCTATCCAACTGAGCTACAGGCGCGGGTTGAGGCCGGGGGCCTCTCGGGGGCATTGTATGGGGACGGGCTTTGGGCCGTGGCGGGGTCAGCGGCCGTGAAACTCGGCGTGCCCGGGGCCCTGGGCGAGGAAGGTCTTGACGGCGTTCTGGAGGTCCTCGGTGGCGAAGAGGTCGGCGGCTTCGTCGCGGACGGCCTGGTCGGCGGCGGGAATGCCGCCCTCGCGGAAGCGACGAAGGATGCGTTTGGTCATCGCGTGGGCTCTGGTCGGGCCGGCCGCAAGCTCGGCGGCGTAGGCGCGGGCGCGCTCGTCGAAGCCCTCGTCGTCCCAGAGCAGGTTGACCACGCCCCAACGCTCCATCTCCTCGGCGCCGAAGAGCTCGCCGCTGATCACGAAATGGCGGGCGCGGCCGCTGCCGGCGCGCTCGGCGAGGCGCTGGGTGCCGCCCATCGAGGGCGTCAGGCCGACGACTTTCTCGACCAGGCCGAACTGGGCCGAACGGGCCGCGAGAATCAAGTCGCAGCCCAGCGCCAGCTCGAAGGCCGCGGTCAGGGTCAGGGCATGCGCGGCGAAGAGGACCGGCAGCGGCAGCGCTTCGACCCGCTCGACGGTGCCGATCAGGTCGTCCCAGAGGGCGCTGCCCTGCTCCGGCGTCAACCCGTCGAACTCGTGCACGTCGACCCCGCCGGAGACCGCCCGGCCCTCGGCGCGGAAGAGCAGCGCCCGCGGGGGATCTGCCTCGACCGCCGCGATCGCCGCCTGCAGATCCTCGAACAACGCCCGATTGAAGAGATTGAGCGGCGGACTGTCGAAGCTCGCGACCGCCAGCCCGGCGTCGTCGCGCTCGAGCCGGACGAGGCTCATGCCGGAGCGCCGGCCGGCTTGTTCAGCCGCACGTGCCAGTTGACCGTCGCGGTCGCGACCCGCGTGCCCTCGCCGTCGAAGAGCTCTATCTCGCAGGGAAACTCGACCTTGCCCTCCGCGTCCAGCGAGGCGAGCGCGTCGGCCGCCGCCATGGCGAGCCTCGCCCGCGCCTCGATCGGCCCCTTGGCGATCTTCTCGTAGGAGATCTCGGCGCTGCGGGCGAGCGGCGTCACTTCACCCATCCGCTCGACGAATGCGCCGACGAAGGCGCCGCCCGAGGCCGTCTCGGCCACCGTGAAGAGAGCCCCGGCGTGCTGCGAGCCGACGTGGTTCGTCAGCTCGTGACCCTCGGGCAGGACGACGACGGCCTCACCCGGAGCGACGCTGGTTATCTCCAGTCCCAGGTGCCCGGCAAACGGCACCGCCTGCGTCATCCCCTGCGCGATCGCGTCGAAGTCGGTCATCGAGCGAAAACCCTACCGCGCCGCTCAGGGCACCCGGTGCACCTCGAACAAATTGGTGCCCAACTCCTGGTCGGGCATGCCGGCGACGATCGCGATCAGGTCGCCGGAGCGGGCGATCCCGTGGCGAACCGCCAGCGAGGCGCAGTCGTCGAGCAGGCCGCGGACCTCGGTCTCGTGCTCGCTGTGGATCGCCCGCACGCCGAAGAGCAGGTTGAGCCGGCGCACCGTCTCAGCCCGCGGCGAGATCGCCAGCACCGGCACGTTGGGCCGGTGGGCGGAGACGAGCCGCGCGCTGCGGCCGCTCGTCGTCGGCACGACCAGCGCCGCCAGGTTTAGCCGGTAGACCGCGCCGACGGCGCTCTGCGCGACCGAATCGGCGACGTCCTGCGTCGCCTGGTCGGTGCGGGTGAAGAGCCACTCCCCATAGGGGAGGTCGGGCTCGGTGGCGCGGGCGATCTGATCCATCACCCGCACCGCCTCGACCGGGTGGCGGCCGACGGCGGTCTCCTCGGAGAGCATCACGGCGTCGGTGCCGTCGAAGATCGCGTTGGCGACGTCGGTCACCTCGGCCCGGGTGGGGCGCCGCTCGGTCACCATCGAGGCGAGCATCTGGGTCGCCGTGATCGCCGGCTTGGAGCTGCGCCCCGCGGCGCGGATCAGGCGCTTCTGCACGACCGGCACCTGCGCCAGGGGCAGCTCGATCCCGAGGTCGCCGCGCGCGACCATGATCCCGCCGCTCGCCGCGGCGACGATCTCCTCGGCGTTCTCGGCCGCCTGCTGCTTCTCGATCTTGGCGATCAGCGGGATGTCTGAGCCGAGCGAGGCCAGCCGCTCGCTGACCGGCTCGAGGTCGGCCGCCGAGGAGACGAACGACATCGCGATCAGGTCGATGCCCTGCTCGACCGCGAACTCGACCCAGCCGAGGTCGCCGTCGGTGGCGGCGCGCACGGTGGCGCCGGGGATGTTCATCCCCTTGTGCGAGGAGAGCGTCCCACCCACCTCGACCTCGGCGTCGACGCCGCCGTCTTCGGGCTCGCGGACGCGCAACCGGATCGAGCCGTCGGCCAGGTAGACCAGCTCGTCTTCGCGCAGGGAGCTGACGCCGGGCCAATCGACCGGGATCGTCTCCCGGTCGCCTTCGATCGGCTGCGGGGTCAGCTTCACGTGCATGCCCGTCTCCAGCTCGGCGACGTCGTCGCGCAGCTCGCCGATCCGCAGCTTCGGCCCCGGCAGGTCGCCGAGCACCGCGACCTCGCGCCCGGCCCGCTCGGCCGCCGCCCGGATAGCCACGATCGTGTGCGCGTGGCGCTCGCGGTCGGCGTGGGAGAAGTTGAGACGAAAGACGTCGGCCCCGGCCTCGATCAGGCCGAGCAGCACCTCGTCGTCCCAGCTCGCCGGGCCGACGGTTGCGATGATCTTGGTCCGCCTGCCGTACATACGTCACAGGACTGTAGAGGCTCGTTAACGTGACATCGATCTATGTAACACTGCGCGCGTGACGCAGCTGGCCGACCCCCCCGCTCCGCTCGAAGCCGCATTTGCGGACGACCTGGTCGGGGAGGCGCCTCCCTCGCCCGCCGGTCCGATCGAGCCGGGAGAGGCGAGCAGCCTGCCGGAACCGCCGGCGATCATGCAGCCGCACCTGCTGCAGACCCTGCGCTTCAACCAACGCCAGATCGAGTTCGTCTTCCGCGCCAGGCGCGAGCTCGGTGAAACCTTTCGCATGCAGGGCGTCATCCCCGGCCCGGGCCCGGTCATCACCAGCCATCCCGACCACGTGCGCTCGCTCTTCACCGCCAAGCCCGAGCAGGCGCCATCGCTGACCGGCGAGTCGCCGCTGCGGCCGGTGGTCGGCCCCAACTCCGTGCTGACGGCGGTCGGCCCACGCCACATGCGCCAGCGCAAACTGCTGCTGCCGCCCTTCCACGGCGAGGCGATCGCGCAGTACACACAGATGATCGCCGACGCCGCCGAGCGCGAGATCGACCGCTGGCCGGTCTGCCGCCCCTTCGCCCTGGCCCCGCACATGCAGGCGATCACGCTCGACGTGATCATGGCCGGCATCTTCGGCATCGAGGGCAAGCCGGAGCGCGGCACTCCCGAGCACTGGCTGCGCGTCGCCACCAAGAGCATCGTCGCCGCATCGACCTGGCCGCTGGCGGCGGTGAGCGAACTGATCAACCTCAACCGCGAGGAGCCGGTCGGGCTGATGCGCGTCGGCCTCGAGCTGCTCGACCGACCCACCTACGCCGTCATCGAGCAGCGCCGCCGCGCCGATGACCTCGGCGAGCGCCGCGACATCCTCTCGCTGCTGTTGCAGGCGCGCACCGAGGAGGGCGAGGCGATGAGCGACAAAGAACTGCGCGACGAGCTGCTCACGCTGGTCCTCGCCGGCCACGAGACCACGGCCAACTCGCTTGCCTGGACCTGGGAGCGGCTGGTCCGCAACCCGGCCGCCCACGACGCGCTGCTCGATGCCGTGCGCGGCGAGGGCGACGCCGAGGAGCAGATCGAGGCGACGATCGTCGAGGCGATGCGCTCGCGGCCGGTGATCCCGATCATCGGCCGGCGGGTGAAGGTGCCGTGGCGCCTGGGCCAGTACGCCGTGCCGGCCGAGACCCCGGTGACGATGAGCATCCTGCTCGTCCACCATCGCGAGGACCTCTACCCCGAGCCGTTCGAGTTCCGCCCCGAGCGCTGGCTCGGGGGCCGCAAGCCGGGCACTTATGAGTGGATCCCCTTCGGCGGCGGAATCCGCCGCTGCCTCGGCGCCGCCCTGGCGATGGCCGAGCAGCGCGTAGTGCTGGAGGCGATGGCGCGCCGCCTCGACCTCGAGGCCGACGACCCCGCGCCCGAGCACGCCGTGCACCGCAACGTGACGATGATCCCCTCGCGCGGCGCCCGCGTCGTCATCCGCTCACGCCACACCTGAAACCACACGTCCGCTCAGTCGCGGAAGAACTGGCCGTGGAAGCTGAACGGGATGTGATGCGGCGCCTCGGCGCCGGCGACCTCCTCGAGGCTCGCGGCGTCGAGGACGAGCAGGAAGGAAGTCTCGCGCTCGGTGTCGAGGACGACTGAGAGCAGCACGCCGTCGTCCTCGGCCTCGGCCCCGGGCCTGGCGACGAACACCGGCTCGCCCGGCGAGCACCCGGGCCGCGCCCAGGTGAGGGTGCTGCCGTCGTCGGTGTCGACCTTGACGATCCGCTCGACCCAGCCGCTCTCGCCGAGGTCCACGCCCCAGACGTAGCGGTGCGGCAGCTCGTTGCAGCGGCCGTAGGCGATCCGCGGCAGCTCGAGCAGTTGGTCGCTGAGCGGGCGGCGGGTGACCGTCCTGCGCTCGAGGTCGAGCGTGAAGCGAACCAGCTCGGCGCCCGCCACCGGCTTGCCGTCCCGCAGCCGGTCGAGATAGAGATCCTCGATCACGCCCGCGTCGGGGAAGACGCAGATGTCGACGCTGACCCCGCCGTCCCCGTCGAAGGCGTTGACGTGGTGGAAGCCGAAGCAGGCATCGGCCTCGAAGCCGCCGACGGCCTCCCCGTTTCGCCGGTCGACCAGCGTGAAGCGGGTGCCGCGCTGCGGCTCCCAGCGGTAGTTCTCGATGTAGGGGCGGCTCTGCAGCGCCAGGCGCAACGGGTTGACGACGAAGGGGAACTCGGCGAGGACGAACCAGCGCTCGCTCAGCCCGAAGGAGTGCATGTAGGCGGGCTCGCGCACCGGCACCGAGCCGACCACGGTCGGTCGGCTCGCATCCGGACCGACCTCGAAGAAGCGGTAGGAGCTGCGCGGGCCGAGCTTCGCCGCGTAGTTGAGCATCGCGCCGGTGCTGCGGGCCCGGTGCGGATGGGCGGTGGTCAGATGGCCCGGGACCTCGTACGGCGCGACCCCGGCGGCCGCGAGGGTGTCGGCGTCGAACTCGACCGGGATCGGCGTCTCGGTCATCGCGACGAAGCGCTCGCCCAGCTTGGTCACGTTGACGTTGGCGTTGTCGGAGAACCCCGGCGCGAAGAGAGACTGCACGCGCTTGAACAGCGAGCGGCAGGGATCGGTGGCGAACTCTCCGTAGGCGATCTCGCCCTTCTCCTCGGCGGCCCGGTAGGCGCGGCCTTCGAGGAAGCGGTTCGCGTAGGCGACCTTGCCGCCGGCGATGCTGAAGCGGTGCAGCATCGCCTGGCCGTCGAACCAGTGGCGCATCTTCTGATTGCCGGCCTCGAACCGGGCCGGGCCGGTGCGCAGCAGGGAGCCGTTCAACCACTCGGGCACAGCGCCGCGTAGGGGCAGCTCCTCGAGGACGACCTCGTCGCTGAGCGAGCTGAAGCCGAGGCTGTAGTCGGTCGAGTGGGCGGCGGCGGTCGTCATAATTCCTCCCGTATGGTCCGATTCGTATGATTCGAACCTTAGGCTACGCTGCCCGCCGATGTCAACCCCCCGCATGACCGAGACCTCCTACATCGTGCTCGGCCTGCTCGAGCTGGCCGAGCCCGCGACGCCCTACGACCTCAAAGGGCTCGCCCAGCGCAGCGTCTTCAACTTCTGGTCGATCCCCCACACCCAGATCTACACCGAATGCCAGCGCCTCGCCGGGGCCGGCCTGCTCGAGGAAAAGCGCGAGGACAGCGGTCGGCGGCGGCGCATCTACACGCTGACCGCGTCCGGTCGCGAGGCCCTGAACGCATGGCGCGCCGAGCCGACCCACCGCATGTACGAGGTGCGCGACCTGGGGGTGCTGAAGCTCTTCTTCGGCGCCGACCCGGCGCAGCTGGCGCCGGCCCAGGTCGAGGCCCACCAGCGGAAACTGGACGAGTTCGAGGCGATCGCCGCCGAATTCCCGGAGATGCCCGAGGGCTCGCGCCTGGCCCTGGAGATGGGCATCGCCCACGAGCGCGAGTTCATCCGCTTCTGGTCGGAACTGGAGAAGGGCAAGCGCGACTGACGCCGCGCGCAAGCGGAGAGGGAGGGATTCGAACCCTCGAGAGAGCTTGCGCCCCCTACTCGCTTAGCAGGCGAGTGCCTTCAGCCACTCGGCCACCTCTCCGGGCCGCCAAACATTAGCGCCGCCTTCTTCGCCCCCGCAGGGGAAGGGGGTGGGATGTGGTTTGCCGTCGATCCCGCGTCCGGGGGCGGCGCGGTTAGTCTCGAACCCGTGGATCCCGCGGCCGGCCAGACTCACGAGCGCTACGAGGCGATCTTCGCCGAGGTCGAGGCGCCGTTCGCCTTCGTCGACCTCGACGCGATGGCGGCCAATGCCGCGGAGATGCTGGGGCGGGCCGGCGGCAAGCCGATCCGGGTGGCGAGCAAGTCGCTGCGCTGTCGGGCGCTGCTCGAGCGGGTGCTGGGCAGCGACCCGGGCTTCGCCGGGCTGATGACCTTCACCCTGCCTGAGACGCTGTGGCTCGCCGAGCAGGGGTTCGAGAACCTTCTGCTCGCCTACCCGACCGCCGACATCGGAGCGCTGAGAGAACTGGCGCTGCGCTCGGTCGCCAACCCGGAGAGCGCGCCGATCGTGATGGTCGACTGCGCCGAGCACCTCGACGCGATCGAGTCGGTATTGGGCGCCGGCGCCGCGCCGGTGCGGGTCTGCATCGACCTCGACGCGAGCTGGTGGGCGTTCGGCGGGCGGGTCAAAGTAGGACCGAAGCGCTCACCGGTCCACACGGTCGAGCAGGCGGTCGCGCTGGCGCGGGAGATCGAGCGCCGCCCGCAGCTGAGGCTGGCCGCGCTGATGGCCTATGAGGGCCAGATCGCCGGTGTCGGCGACCTGCCGCCCGGGCGGCGACTGCGCGGGGCGGCGATCCGCTTCATGCAACGCCGCTCTGCCGCCGAGCTGGCCGAGCGGCGCGGCGCGGTCGTCGCCGCGATCCGCGAGCTCGCCGAGCTGCCGATCGTCAACGGCGGCGGCACGGGCAGCCTCGAGCTGACCGGCGGCGAGGACGCCGTCACCGAGGTGGCCGCCGGCTCGGGGTTCTACGCCCCCGCCCTCTTCGACCACTACAGCCGCTTCTCACTCACCCCCGCGGCGGGCTTCGCCCTGCCGATCGTGCGCAAGCCGGCGCCGGGCGTCGCAACCGCGCTCGGCGGCGGCTACCTCGCCTCCGGCGCCGGCGACCCGGCGCGACTCCCCGCCCCGTGGCTCCCACCGGGCCTCAGCCTCGATCCCGAGGAGGGCGCCGGCGAGGTGCAGACGCCGCTGCTAGGCGCTCCCGCGGCCGAGCTCTCGATCGGCGACCGCGTCTACATGCGCCACGCCAAGGCGGGCGAGCTCTGCGAGCGCTTCGACGTCCTCCACCTCGTCGAGGGCGGCGAGATCGTCGACGTCGTCCCCACCTACCGGGGCGAGGGCAAGACCTTTCTCTGATCGGGTGGTCAGTTGACCCCCCTTATCGGTGGTCAACTGACCACTCGTCACTTGCCGAGCACCCGCACCGCGTACGCGTTCGTGAAGACCCGCTCCGGGTCGAGCTCGTCGCGCGCCGAGCCGAACCGCTCCCACTCCGGGTAGAGCGGCGCCAGCGTCTCCGCCGTCTGGAAATGGCGCTTGCCCCAGTGGGGGCGGCCGCCGTAGTCGCGCATGATCGCCTCGACCGCCTCGAAGTAGGGTCGCCATTCCATCCCGCGGTACTGGTGCACCGCGATGTAAGCGGTGTCGCGGTCGTGGGACGGGCTGAGCAGGGCGTCGTCGCCGGCGGCGACGCGCATCTCGATCGGGAAGAAGACCGGGTAGCGGTTGGCGCGCACCCACTCGATCACCCGCCGCGCCGCCTCGGGACCGTGCTCGCGCGGCACCCCATACTCCATCTCGGTGAAGCGGACGCGGCGCTCGCTGGCGAAGACGCGGTCGCTGCGGTCGACGGTCCTGCCGCTCGTGGCGAGCGCGGCGGCCAGGCGTGAGAGCGTCGGAATCGACCTCGGCAGCAGCCGCCCGGCGGCGGAGAAGGCCTCCAGCGCCCAGTTCTCGAGCACGATGTCGTTCAGGTAGGCGGCGGCCCTGCCGCGCGGGCGGGGCGCGCCCTCGACCCGGTTGCGCTCCAGGACCAGCGCGGCATCGGCATAGGGAAAGGTGAAGAGCTCGAAATGGTGATTGGCCTCGGCGCGCTCGTCGAAGCTGTCGAGCACCTCTTCGCGCGGCTGCGGAGAGTCGATCCGCTCGAGCACGAAGGCGGGAACGCAGCGCAGCGTCACCGCCGAGATCGCGCCGAGGGCGCCGATGCCGACGCGAGCGGCGCGCAGCAGATCGGGCTCCGAGCCGTCCAGCTCGCGCACCGTCCCGTCGCCGAGGACGAGCTCGATGGCCTCGACCTGAGCGGAGAGGTTGCGCAGCTTGGCGCCGGTGCCGTGGGTACCGGTCGAGATCGCGCCGGCGACCGTCTGGCGATCGATGTCGCCGAGGTTCTCCATCGCCAGCCCGAGCGCGTGCAACTCCCCGTTGAGCGAGGCGAGCACGGTTCCGCCGCCGACCTTGACCAGGCCGGAAGCGCGGTCGGCCTCGATCACACCGCTGAGGGCACCCACGTCGAGCATCGTGCCATCGGTCAATGCCGCCTCGGTGAAGGAGTGGCCGCTGCCGCGGACGCTCACCGTGCGTCCCGCCTCGGCGGCCGAGACCACCGCGGCCACCAGCTCGTCGCGGCTGCGGGGGCGCACGGTCTCGGCCGGCGCGCACTGCTGGTCCCCCGTCCAGTTGCGCCAGGTCGCGGCCACGCCCTAAAGCTAGAGCGTGCCGGCCGCTCAGGTCTCCACCGGCCGAGCCAGGGGCGGCACGAGCGAGCGATACGCGTAAGCAGAGGTGAGCAGGAGGAGCGCGGCGACAGCGAGGCTCGGCGCCCCGTAGCCGGTGGCGCTGGCCAGGCCACCGCCGGCGATGGCGCCGACGGCCTGGCCCGCCGCCCAGGCCATGTTCGAAAGCCCGGCTGCGAAGCCCTGGTGGAGGCCGCTCAGGTCGGCTGTCTCCGAGAGCGTGGTCAGCGCCGGCGCAAAGCAGATCCCGGCGCCGAGCGCGCCGAGTATCAGCGCCGCGAGCACCGGGCCGAGCGCGTGAGCCGCCGCGATCCCGACCATCGAGAAGGCGCAGATGCCGATGCCGATCACGAACGGCATGCGGCGCCCGACGCGATCCGAGTAGCGACCGGCGGCCGGAGCGAGAACCGCCTCGAGCGCGGCGGCGGCGATGAAGCCCACGGCGATGACGGCATGGCCGCCGCCCAGTTCGGCTATCCGCAGCGGCACCAACACCTCGACCGCGCCGAACATCAACGAGGGCACGGTCACGAACGCCGTCGCGATGAGCACCGGCCGGCTGACCATCCGCGCTCCCACGTCGCGCAGAGGCTGCGCCGCGGGCGGCTCTGGCTGGGGGAGGCTGGACGCAGCGGCGGCAAGCGCTAGGGCAATGCCGAGCACGGCGCCGAATACGACGCCGGTGCCGACTTCGGCAGCGACGGCGCCGATGATCGGACCCACCAGCGCGCCGGCCACGGCCGTGCCCAGCGCTGTCCCGATCACCGAGCCGCGGCGCTCGGGGGGAGCGGTCGTGATCAACCAGGTCAGCGCGCCGGACCAGGTCAGCGCGCCCGAGACGCCCTGGACGAAGCGCGCAGCATCGAGCAGGACGATGTTGCCGGCGAGACCAAAGACGAGGCTGGAGAGACCGAGCAGCAACAGCCCGCAGATCACCGTGCGGCGCGGTCCCAGTCGCGTCGCGACGAGACCGGCGGGCAGGGAGGCGAGCAACGTCCCAACCGCATAGGACGCAGCGAGAATCCCCGCCTGCGCCTTGCTCAGGCCGAACTCAGCCACGTAGTCCGGCAGCAACGGTGCAATTGCCGCGTAGAACGCGACATCGAAGAAGACCATCGCCGAGGCGAGGACGAGCAGCCGGCGCATAACCTCTATCCAATCACCGCCTTGCCTTTTTACTCCACGCCTTCCCGTCTATAAACCGACAGCTAGCATCGACATATCGTCTGGACCCCCG
Source organism: Solirubrobacterales bacterium (assembly GCA_035712345.1). Lineage (GTDB taxonomy): Bacteria > Actinomycetota > Thermoleophilia > Solirubrobacterales > 70-9 > VRUE01. The sequence goes on along the minus strand of DASTAY010000050.1, from coordinate 21,762 downwards.
GAGGGGTGGCAGAGCGGTTGAATGCGGCGGCCTTGAAAGCCGTTAGGCGTCGTAAGGCGTCTCGTGGGTTCGAATCCCACCCCCTCCGCTTGGAGCCGGATCCGGTTTGGCAGAGCGACTTCTGCTGCCGCCGAGGCTGCACCAGACCGGCACGATCGTGGCTGGCGGCGACGAATGGGTTGTGCCGAATACCATTCACGACGAATGGGCAGGGACTTCGGCTCCACCTATGTCGAGCAGGTCGGAGCCGTCTACGCCTTCTTCGCGTACCGCCTCAGCGCCCGGGATGACGCCGAGGATCTGACCCAGCAGACGTTCGAGCGCGCGCTGCGGGCATGGTCACGGTACGACGAGACCCGCGCCCCGGTGGGAACTTGGCTGATGGCGATCGCCCGCAACCTCCTGGTGGACCATTACCGCGCACGCGGCGGATCGCGCCGGAAGTCGCTCGACATCGTGGGCGAGGAGCGGCTGGGAGTCGAGTGGCCGCAGGAGCGCCTGGGCCTCGACCCGGACCTGGCCAGGGCGCTGGGCGACCTCTCGGCGAGGGATCGCGGGGTGATAGCGCTGCGCTTCGGCGCAGATCTGACCGGGCCCGAGATAGCGGAGGCAACGACTCTCACGCTGGCAAACGTGCAGCAGATCCTCTCGCGCTCGCTGCGCCGGCTCCGGGCAGCTCTCGAGGAACGGGCGCCTACTTAGCCCCCCGCCTCGAGGTGGCTCCGCGGCGCCGGCGCCATGCGTAGGCGCCGGCCCACCCGATGGCCCCGAGCGTGATCAGCGGCAGCAGGGCTCCCATGTCTCCCGACGAGGCGCCGGTCGCCTGGCCGATCACCTGATCGACGCCGGACGAGCCGCTTCCCGCGCCCTCGCGGTGATCGACAGCGCCCGGCGTTCGCACGCGGGTCACGCCACCGTGCGAGGCTGCCCTCGCGGCGCCGTCCCGCGCACTCGTGCCGACGGATGCCGGCGCGGTTGCCGCTGCCGCCTCGGCTGCCGCTCTCCCCTGCGGGCCCATCCCTTCCAGCCGACGTGCCTCGCGCCGCCCGAGGGCCTGCGCCGGCGAGCGACCCTTGCCGGTGGAGGCATTTCCACCCGCGCTGGGATACGTCTCGGTGTACTGGGTGGCCGCCGGGTTGCCCGGAGGCACCACCTGAGCCCGGACCGGCGCGACCGGCCCCGCGAGCGCGAGAGCGAAGCAGCCCAAGCCCATGCTCAGACGAAGCGTCCTCATGTCATCCCCTTACGAGTTGGATGCCTTTTCCCTGACTACGTCAGCCTCGATTGCTCTCCTTCGTACCACGTCGAATGGACTCTTTCACCCTTTTTCGCCATCGCGCCCTGGAGCGGGGGCGGCGCGTCGAGTGGAGCGCCGTGTGGACCTGGGCGCTCAGCTTCGGCTTGGTCGTCTATCTGGGGCTGAAAGGTGGCGGATACGACCCGCTCGTGCACGACCAGGTCGGCATCGCGGTCTGGTGGGTCCTGCTGGCAGCCACGTTCGCCGGCGCGCTGCCGCGCCGGCGCCTCAGCCCCCTCGCTTGGCTGGCGCTAGGCCTCCTCGCGGCGTTCGTCGGCTGGACCGCGCTCAGCCTGAGTTGGACCGAGAGCGTCGAGCGCACCTCCGCCGACCTCGCGCGCGTGGCCGGTTACCTCGGCGTCTTCGCTCTCGCGCTTCTCAGTCGAGGCTCGCGCGGAGCGCGGCGCACGGTCGCCGCCGTCGGCGCCGGGATAGCGGTCGTAGCGATCGTGGGCCTGCTTTCCCGCCTCCACCCGTCCTGGTTCCCCGAAGGTGAGCAGACGGCGCGCTTCCTCCCGAGCACCCGCGAACGGCTCGCCTACCCGCTGAACTACTGGAACGCCCTCGCCGCCCTCGTGGCGATCGGCCTGCCGCTGATCCTGCAGCAGGCGACGGAGGCCCGCGCGGTCGTACTGAGGTCGGTCGCCGCCGCGGCGATACCCGCGATGGCGCTAACCGCCTTCCTGACCCTCTCCCGCGGGGGAATCGCGGCGGCGGCGATCGCGCTTGCCGTCTATCTCGTCCTTGCCCCCGACCGCCTTCCGAAGCTGCTCACGGTGGCGGTGAGCGGCGCCGGCGCCGCTATCTTGATCGCCGCCGCCGACCAGCGGGATGCTCTGCGGGAAGGATTGCTGACGTCGACGGCCAGGGCGCAGGGCAGCGAGATGCTGGCGATCGTTGCCGTGGTCTGCATCGGCGTCGCGCTGGGGGAGGCGGCCCTCTCGCTCTGGATTGGGGAGAAGCGCCGGCCGGCGTGGACCGTGCCCTCGCGCCGGACGTCGGCGACGGTCGCGTCGGGCGCGGCAGCGGCTTTGGCGATCATGCTGATCGTGGCGGGCGCCCCCGGGCGCGTCTCCAACGCCTGGAGCGATTTCAAGGGCGATGGCAGCCCCGGCCAGGGGACGGCCCGCCTGAACAGCGTTTCGGGCGAGGGCCGCTATCAGTACTGGCGCTCGGCCGTCGAAGAGAGCCGAACGCGTCCGCTGACGGGAACCGGCTCGGGCACGTTCGAATTCTGGTGGGACCGGAACGGCAATCGACCCGGGACCATTCGCGACACCCACTCGCTGTACATGCAGACGCTGGGGGAGCTGGGGCTCGTCGGCCTCGCGCTCCTCGCCGGCTTCCTGCTCTCGGTGGTGATCGGCGGCGGGCGGGCGACGGTCCGCGCCGTGCGCAGCAGGCGTGGGCAGCTCGCCGCGGCGGCAGCGGGCTGCGTCGCCTTCTGCGTCACCGCCTCTTTCGACTGGATGTGGCAGATACCCGTGCTGCCGGTGGCGACGTTATTGCTGGCGGCCGTGCTGGTGAGCGCCGGGCCGGGCGCCGGGCGCCGGCGCGTCAGCCTGGCATGGCCCCTGCGAGTCCCCCTCGCGGGAGTGGCACTGGTGGCGATCGTCGCGATCGCGATCCCCCTGGCCTCCGCGACCGCCCTTCGCCAGAGTGAGGCGGATGCGCGCAGCGGCGATTTGCCGGCAGCCCTCGGAGCGGCGCGGACGGCGCAGCGGATCCAGCCCGGAGCAGCGAGCCCGCGACTCCAGCAGGCGCTCGTGCTCGAGGAGCAGGGCGATCTTCGGGCCGCTTCGCTCGCGGCGCGGGCCGCGACCGAACGCGAGCCGACGAACTGGCGCACCTGGATGGTGCGGTCCCGGATCGAAGCCGAGCGCGGCCTCGCGGGACCGGCCGTCCGCTGCTACCGAAAGGCGCGTTCGCTCAATCCCCGCTACTCGCTCTTCAGGCGATGAGGGCCTGGGGCCCCGTCAGTTGATGCCGCGCCGACGGACCACCGCGGGCACCGTTTGCACGAGGAGTTTGAGGTCCTGCAAGAGCGACCAGCCGGCCACGTAGGCATAGTCGACCTCCAGCATCTCGCTGAACGGAATGCTGTTTCCACCCAGGACCTGCCAGTAGCCGGTTATCCCAGGGATGAGGTCGAGTCGGTGGCGCGCCCAACCCCGCACGTTCTCGTCGTCGCGCTCCGGCAGCGGACGCGGGCCGACCATGCTCATGTCTCCCCTCAACACGTTCCACAGCTGGGGGAGCTCGTCGAGGCTGTTGCGCCGAAGCCAGCGCCCGATCCTGGTCACCCGCGGATCCCCGTCGAGCACGAGCCAGTGGGGATCGACGCTTTCCTTCATCAGCTCGGCGACCTGCTGCTCGGCGCCGACCACCATCGTCCGGAACTTGAGCAGCTCGAATCGCTTCCCGTCCTTGCCGACGCGAATCTGCCGGTAGAGGACGTGACCGGCCGAATCCAACCTGACCAGCACCGCTATCGCCGCCAGGAGCGGAGCGAGCGCCGTCAGCAGCGCGGCGGACAGGACGATGTCCATGGCGCGCTTGACGAGTCTCGCGGCCCCGCGCAGGACGGGCGGGTTGGAGATCATGATCCCCATCCCCTCGAGGTGGTTTATCTCCGCGCTGGGTGACAGCAGGCCCCGCTCTCCCGAGAAGCAGCCGAACCGGATCCCCTCGCGGTGGCAGAGGCACATCAGCTCGGCCAGCTGCCTCTGCGGCAGGTAGCCCGCGTCCATACGGACGAGCAGGTGGTCGATCTGGCGGGTGGCGAGCAGCTCCTCGATTCCCATGAGGCTCGCGTCGATCGACAGGCCCGGCTCGTCGGACTCCTCTTCGTCGACGGCGCCGACCAGCTCCATTCCGTACTCGGGATGGTTCGTCAGCTTGCGTCGCAGGAGCCGTACGTCAGCGGCGGGCGCGACTGCGAAGACCCGTTCGGGCCCTTGCGTGCGCAGGATGACCGCCCGCAGCGCAACTCGGAGGCCGGCGATCAGGGGCAACGCGACGAGGCCGAACACGATCACTTCCTCGAACTCGAGCTTGCGGACGGGCGCGAGCTTGTAGAAGAGCCACAGTCCGAGCGTGCCGATCACCAGAGCATGGAAGAGCGACGGCAAGTCGTCGAGATGCGTCGGCTCGAGGCGCCGCACCGGCCTTCCGTAGAGGCCGTACATCCAAAACAGCAGCGCCCAGAGCGGCAGCGTCGGCAGGATCCACAGCAGGTCCTGCTCCGGCGTCGCGCGCTTCCCGGCGCTGAGCAGGGCGAGCCCGAGCGCGAGGCAGAGGCCGAGCATGTCGGCAACCAGGAGGGCCCTCCGCAGTGCGAAGTCGCGGTCCCGATATCGCACTTGCACGACCCGTCGCGGCAAGGGCTCGGGCACCGCGCCGGGGACGGTGCCCGCACCAGCCGCCTCGACGTTTTTCAGTTGGTAAATCCCCTGCTCCTAGAAGGATCGCGATGGCGCTTGGCGCGCGGAAACCACTCTGCGAGACTCTAGATAGGTCTTCAGACGCCGTCGCTATCAGTGGCCGAATCATCGACTTCAGTGGCCGAATCGTCGACTCGGGAGCCGGCTTCGTCACCGAGGCTCAGCAGGTAGAGGTGCTGATAGGCCAGAAAGCCCTCGAGGGGGCCCATCGCGAGGTGCCTGGCGATCCGATTGCCCCGCCGCCAGGGCTCGTCCCAGAGCCGATAGTTGGCTGCGTGACGGCGGACTTCGAACCCCGTGTCGTCGAAAAGCCGGCGGGCATCGGCGTCGGTGAACCAGGAGAGGTGCGTTCGATCGTGGACCCCCCGGGAGTGCCGCGGCCACCTCCCGTGCAGCCCGAGCTGCGTGAAGGTCGTCCAGAACCGGACGTTGGGCAAGCTGACGATGCACTCGCCGGAGGCGTCGAGAACCCTCCGAACGTGTCGCATCGCACTCCACGGGTCGGCCAGGTGCTCGAGCAGGTCCGCGCACACGACCAGGTCGAAGTGCCCGTCGGCAAGCTGGGACAGCATTTCTATCGCGTCGCCTTCGAGAACCACGTCGAGCCTGGACCGCGCTCGATCGGCCAGGTCCGGGTCTCGCTCGATGCCGTGAACCTCGATGCCTCGTTCTCGGAGAGTCGCCCCGAGAGAGCCGTCGGAGCATCCGACGTCGAGCGCCCGGGAGACTCCGTCCGGAACCAGGGCAGCCACGTCGGGACGGTCTCCCGTATAGGCGGTCAGCCTCCTTGCCTGCGGATCAGCCATCGTGGAATCGGCGTGGAGCTGGAGGGGACGGGCTAGCCAAAGGGCGGCTGGTGGAATTCGCGGACTCTCTTCAGCGAGAAGGCAAGGGAGGCTTCGCCTCGGTACCGCGCCCTGACCGCGCCCTTTTCCCGCTGGCCATACAGGCCGTGAACGACCCCGGTGAAGATCCCGTGCCGATCGGCATGAGCGACGAAGCTGCGCTGCCACCCTTCCCGCTGCTTCGTTTCGATCGCGACCGACCCGCCGTCGCTGGTCGGCGTCCGCCCCCAGAAGAAGAAGCCGCTGCCCCTGGAGTAGGCGACGAAGGGGAACCTGAACGCGTACATCACCCGCTTCGGCCGGTCGTCGGCCGGTTCGGCGCCCCGGAAGTAGAGGCCCGACTGATAGGTGGCGCTGAAGGGCTGCGCCGGGGTCGACACGTCGTCTCTGATCGTGAACCAGAAGAACCGGGTGACCCCCGCCTTCCAAGCCATGTAGAGAGCCTCGGCCACCCACCGACCGCCGATCCGAAGCGGCAAGCCGCCAGGGTCCGGCGGCTTCGAATCCCACGAGAACTCCGTAATCCAGAGCGGCGTCTGGGGCTCGAGCCCATGGATTCGCCCCGCCTGGTCGGCTGCGTGCAGCAGTTCCTGCAGCTCATCGAGATCCCCGAGCTCCACGTCGTCTCCCGGTCCCTTGTGCCTCGGGCCGCCGGTCGTGTACGGATGGATGTCGAAGGCGTCGAAGCGCAGCCCCCCTTCGCAGCTTCCCTGCGTTGGATGCGGATCGCGCCGGCCCGCCATGCAGAGCAGCTGGCGGGCGAACCGCAGCGGCGCGACCGCGGCGGCGCGACCGCCGACCGGAGCGAGGCCGGCCGCCACTACGAAATCCGTCGGGTCGACGGCCTTCACGGCGGTCGAGAACGCGTTGAGGAGGCGCCGGTATTCGCCAGGTGAGACGAGTCTTCGCCCTTTGAACTGCGGCTGGAAGAAGAGGCCCATGTTGGGCTCGTTCTCGGCCTGCCAGAAGCGGACGCGGGGCAGGCCTCCGAAGGTCCCGCTATAGCGGCGTGCGGCCGCCTGGGCGAACGCCGCGAGCGCGCTCGGGTCGACCGAGCACGGGGCTTCCTCGAGGGGGCCGGGGGGTAGGCACCCCTGCGCCCAGGCCGGCGCCCCGAAAACCTGGAGCATCGGGACCAGCCCCGCCCGCACGGCTCCGGCCACCCAGCTGTCGATCACATGCCAGTCGTAGTGGGGATCGGCCGGATCGGTTGGATCCCACTGCGAGGGTTGGCTGGCGGGGGCGACCTGTGCCCAGTTGATCCAGCGGTGGACCAGCAGTGCGCCGGCGGTTTTCACGTGAGAGAAATTGACGGGATCGTCGTCGCGCACGTACGAGACGCCCGTCACCAGCGGGGGCAGGCGCCCTCCCGCGGAAGCATCTGCGCCAGCCGCCGACCCCGCGAATTGCATGGTCAGGGTGAGGACGGCCGCAGCGGCCAGGACCGCCTTTATCCGCCCCCCGTCCACCGAGCCAGCGTATCGACGTCAGCGGCGCTCGTCGGCAGACAACCGCTCCGTCCTCCTCCGGCGTAGATAACGTGCCGAGCGGCGGGCACGGTGGACGACCGGAGGCCGCGGCGTGGTGGGACCGATATGAGACGAGGGATCGCAAGAGTTGCGGATCGACCGACCCTGCTTGCCCAGGGAGTGACTGCGATCGGCGCTCTGGCACTGATCTCGATGCTGACGAGGAGCATGAGCAGCGCGTCGTACGGAACCTACGCCGCCATCTTCGCGACCTACGCCTTCGGCAACGCGCTGGTGGCCACCACGATCGGCACCCGGGTGATCGAGGCGGTCAGCACCGGCGAAGCGGACCGGGCCGAGCTGGTTCTCCGGCGGGACCTCCTCCCCGTCGTCCTCTGCGTCGTGGCGGCCGGCGCCACTGCGGCCGGCATCGGGTCAAACGGTTCGGCGGCCGCTTGGGCCGCGGCTGGGATGGCGGGGTTCATCTTCGCCGAGGTCGGATATTCATACGTCCTCGGGCAGCGCCGCTACTGGCTCTTCTTCGGCCTCGCATGTGCTCGCACCGTGCTGTGGGCGGGGAGCACCCTCGCGCTCATGCTGCTGCTCCCGGAAGATGAGCGGCTGTCGGGTGCGTTGGCTGCGAGCCTGCTGGGAACCCTGGTGCCGGTCATCTACGTTGCGGCTCGAGGTGGGATCAGCATCACCACCGCAGGCGGGCAGGGGGAGGGCGGGGCGGTCTCGGGGGTGGGGATTGCGAACCTCGCGCTATGGCTCCTTGCCTCCGCCGACAGGTTGATACTGGCCCACTTCGCGCTCGTGGCCCTCGCCACCTATGCCGCGCTCTACGGCCTCCTCGACAGGGTCTTCCGGGGCATCGCGAACGCCGATGTGCAGCTGAGGTTGCCCGAGGCGTTCGCCGCACGGGGGCAGGCCTCCGGCAGCGAGGGGTCCGGCTCGCGCGGCAGAGCCCTCTGGCTGCTCCTCCTGGGCGCGGCTTGCGCCGCGGTCGCGCCGACGATCGTCGCTGCCGCCTCAGGAGGCAGGTACCACCCGCCGTGGGCGATGAGCGTCGCGCTGAGCGCCGGCATGGTGGCGATGCTCGCCGCTGTTCCGGGCTTCGTGAAGCTGATCAGCGCCGGACGAGCATCCGAAGCCGCAAAGGTCGCGGTCCTGGCGGCGGCCGTGAACATCGGGGGCAACCTGGCCCTCGCCCCTCGGTTTGGCACCGGCGCCGCCGCCGCGCTCACCCTCCTCGGCTATCTCATATGGCTGATCGGCATCTCGCTCTTGCTCCGCCGCGAAGAGGCGCCGCCGGCGAAAGCGGAAGCTGCTGCGGCCTCCGGAAGCAGGGAGATGGCCGACGAGCTCCTGGAGGCTCAGCTCTGACCGGCGGGGGGATGAAGTTCGCGATCCTCGGCAGCCGCGGGCTCGACAGCACCTACTCCGGCTACGAGACCCTCGTCCGTCACCTCGCCCCTTATCTCGTTGGCGCGGGACATGACGTCACCGTTTATGGACGGAGACGGAACCGAGGCCGGGCGGCATGGATGCAGGAAGGGGCGAGGTGCATCGCCACTCCTGGCCTCGATACGAAGTCGCTCTCGACTCTGTCGTTTGGACTCTCCAGCACCCTGGACGCTCTCTTCCGAGGCTTCGATGCCGTTCTGGTGCTGAACATCGCCAACGGCTTCTGGCTGCCGCTCCTGCGAGTCGCGGGAGTCCCGACCGCGGTGAACACGGATGGGCTGGAGTGGCAGCGGGGCAAGTGGAACCGTGTCGCCAAAGCCGCGTTCCTCGCCGCGGCAAGGCTCACCGCAACCCATGCCACCGAGGTGATCGCGGACTCCACCGCCATGGGCGACATCTGGCGAGCCAAGTTCGGCAGGGCTTCGACCTTCATTCCCTACGGGGCGCCGGTCCTGCCGAAGGTCGATGACCATGAGCTGCAGAGACTCGGCCTCGCCGATCGACCGTTTCTCCTCTCCGTCGCGCGACTCGTACCCGAGAACAACGTCGATCTGACCCTTGACGCGCTCGACCTGATGGATGGCGAGCGGCCGGTTGCGGTCATAGTCGGGAGCGGGGTGGGAGAACCGGCGGTGGAAGCCCGCCTCCGCGAGTTGCAGGCGCGTGGACGCGTCCTCTGGCTGGGCCACGTCGATGACCAGGAGCTGCTCGACCAGCTCTGGGGCAACTGCTCGGTGTACGTGCACGGGCACTCGGTCGGGGGCACGAATCCATCTCTGCTGCAAGCCCTCGGCGCCGGCGCCCCCACTCTTGCCCTGGACACTCCGTTCAACGCCGAGGTCCTCCGCGACCGGCGCCATCTGTACGACCTCAGCCCGGAGGCCTTGGCCGGGAGGATCGCGGAGGTGCTGCGTTCCGAGGAGCTGCGGGCAGAGCTGGCTGGATCCGGGCGTCGCGAGGTGGAGGAGCGCTACGCGTGGGAGGACGTGTGTCGCGGCTACCTCACGGTGCTGGAACGCCTGGGCCGCTCAAGGCGAGACGGGTCGTCTCGGCGATGAACGCCTCGAACGGTTGGATCTGAGCCTCGATCGAGAGGTCCCGCAGGAACCGTGCCCGACCCTTTGCGCCGAGCCTCTCCCGTTCGCCGGCGCACGACCTGATCCGATCGAGAACGACGTCCAAGTCTCCCCACTCCGGCACGGCGCAGTAGGCGTCGCCGGCGATCTCGTCGATCGCAGGGGTCGGGCTGGCCAGGGCGGGCACGCCGAAGCGAAGCGAGTCGAGAAGCTTCGCCGGAACCTGAAGCCGGGCTCCGAGACCGTCGCCCTGTGGGAGCAGGGCGACGTCGAGCTGGGCGTATATCCGCGACAGCGGGGTCGCCGGGGCGTGCGCGACCACTTGATCGCCGTAACGGAGCAACTCCGACGGCGCGGGATCGAACGCATGCAACACGAGCGAGCTGTCCCGCTCGAGCAGCCTGCCCAGCACGGCCAGGCCCTTGTGCTCCCGCAGGGTTCCCAGGCAGCCGGCGTGGATGCGCCGATCCGGAGCTTCGACATGGGGCGCGCCGCCCCCGGCGGGTCGTGGATGAGGGACGCGCAGGCGGGGCCTGGAGGCCGGCAGGCACAGCTCCCGCGCAAGCGCGTCCGAGGAGCAGGTGAAGGCGTCCGCGGCCCGGACGGCCGCCGACCGGGTTTGCCGTACCCGACTCGGGTGCAGCATCCGCAGCGGATGCAGGCGAAGCCGATTGGCCAACGATCGCTGCCGAAACTCCCTCGACAGCGCCTCGTCGTGATCGTCGAGGTCCAGCACGGTGACCACCGGACGCTTCCTCGCCAGCAGCTCGCCGACCCGCCAAGAGGGGCGCAGGGGCTTGACGACCCAGACGACCAGGGGCGGCGCGAGAGAAGCCGCGTCGGCGAGCACCGCCCGCGTGCTCGAGAACCTACGAACCTCCATGTCGTGCTGGCCGGCCCCCCTCCAAAGCCGCCCGTCGCCGGGGCCGTAGACGCGCGTCTCTCCGCCCAGGCGTCCCGCGAGGTCCGCGACAGAGAGGGCTCTGCCAAGCGCGTTCGAGGACGTCGTCGGCGCGACGACGAGGATCGACACCTCCCTCGGGTTCACAGCCCCAGCAAGTTCAGGATTCTTTCGGCCTTGGTGCGCCAGGTGTGTTCGGCGGAGAGCGCCGGCGCGTCCCGCCCGAGCGAACCGGCACCGCCGTTGCTGAGCTCGGCGATCGCGGCAGGGACCTCGCTCCGGTCGAGGACGCGAACCCCGTCGGGCATGCGCCGCCAGCCGATGATCTTCGTCGCCACGGTCGGCAGTCCGGCGGCTCGATACTCATAGATCTTGATCGCGTCTCCGCCTACCTCACCCGGACCGATCCGATGAGGCGCCCACGCCAGGTCCCAGCGAGTCAGCGCGCTCGGATAGCGGGGATAGGGGACGTCTCCAAGGAGATGGACGTTCGGCTCGCGCCTCAGTTCGGCGCCGACGCTCCGGGTCAGGATCGGGCCGGCGAACTCGAAGCGCACTCCAGGAAGCGCCCGCGCGCACTCCCTGACCAGGTCGGCGTCGAGCCGCTCGCTGATCTTCCCGCCGTACCCGACGGTGAACAGCGCCTGCGGCAGATGGTCGGTCGAAAAGCGCTCGGGGTCGCAGCCGTTCGGAATGAGAATCGCATCGCTTCGGCCAAAGCGGTGCGCAAGCTCCAGCGTCCCCTCGCTGTTCGCCGTCACCACCGCCGCCCGCTGGAGCCATTCCGCGTAACCCTTCCGCGCCTCGTCCCGGATCACCTCGAACATCGGGTGAATCAACCAGTCGTCGAGGAGGTCGAAGAGGATCGGCCCGTGCGCCCCGTCGGGGCGTCGTTCGACGGGGTTCCAGACGATCGCGCCATCGACGTTGCGCGGCCATGGCGGCGCGTGCCTCGTCGCCCGCACCCACCAGCGTCGCCGCATCCGCACCGGCGGGAGGGTCAGGGGCTGCGGCGAGCGGCACCGCCAGCTGGCGGGAAGCTCCTGGCCCCTCCAGCGCGCCAAGCTCACTCGGGGCCATGGCTCGGCGCGGCTGTGGAGACGGATCGTCAGCTCGGGCCTCAATTTCGAGATCCAGTCGAGGAGGTGGCCGTCGCGGGTCCGCAGGCCCTCGCGTCTCAGCTTCGCCTCCCCGTGCATGGGGATGGCGAGCAGGCTCGCGGATTCGCTCATGTCCCGGCCGGCCCGACAAGCCGGAGGCTCCGCGCGCGTAGCCCGATAAAGGCCATGAGGAAGAAGCTCACCGGCAGCGCCTCGCTCACGTCGCCCGCGATGGCGAATCCGATCAGGGAAAGGGCGGCCGCGGCGGCGGGGTGCCTGAGCGACAGAAGGCCCCTCGATCCCCACAGCGCGACGAAGAGGGCGACACCCACCAGCGCCAGGCCGAGGAAACCGCCCTCGACGAGGAAGCCGAGCGCCATGTCATGAGAGGTGACGTGCCGGCCGAGGAAGAAATCGGCGCCAAGCGTCGACCCGGCTGACCCCGCACCCCAGCCGATCAAGGGCGATTCGCCGATCATCCGCTCCGATTCGCTGATCGTCTCCAGCCTGCTCGCGACTCTCGAGTCTCCGCTCAGGTGGCCGAGCGAAGAGAGCGCCGGGTCGCGGACGAGCGAGGTCGACAAGAGCACGCCGACCGCGATCGCGAGCAGGCCCGTCAGGGCGACGACCCGCAGCTTCGAGGCACGGGTGCTCGGACGCAGCAGCAGGGTGAGGGCGACCCCGAGGCCGATCGTGGCGTACCCGGTCCTCACACCTGAGAGATCCACGAGCAGCAGGCCGGCGGCGAGGCATGCCGCAAGAACCCGGCCCGACTCCGCCTTCGACAGGTACCCGTGCCAGGCCCAAAGCACGAGGAAGGTGCCGAGGAGCGAGACGTGGAACGGCCCGGAGAAGAAGCCCGACACCCTGGCGTGGCCGGCGAACTCTTCCGTGTAGACGCTCGCGCCGCGTTCGAAAGAGGATTCGAGATCCGGCAAGAACGCATGTACGGCAACCGTCGCCAGAGCCACGAGCAAGAGGAGCTTGATCAACGCCCTCTCGCCGCCTTCAGCCGATCTCCCCGGCCACACCAGGCCCAGCGCCAACCCCAGCAGGAAGAAGGTCGTCTTCCTGACACCCAGCAGGCCGACCGAAAGCGAGGGGACGTTCGGGTGGAAGGCAAGCAGCACCCACAGCCCGACCACGGCGAGAAGCGCAAGCGCCCCCCAGGCGGTCGGCTCGCGCTTCGCGAACGCCCAAGCCGTGGAGCCGATCACCACCAGCGCCAAACCGGCCTGCACTGCCACGGATACGGCGTACGGAACCAGCAGGCCGGCGAGCGAGGCGGGCAGGAGAAGGGCGAGGACGATGCCGACCCGGTTGGCGAGCGACACGTAGAGTACGAGCGCGGCAACGAGGCCCACGAGCGCGAGCGCCGTTCCCGTGCCGGCGGCGACGGCGGCGCCCAGCGCCAACGCGCAGGCCGCGCCGGCCAGCAGCTCGACCGGGGCAGCTGACAGCCTCCGGATGGGAGACATCGCGAGCATCGGCCGCGCAGGCTAGCCGCCCGGGCGGCGAGAGGGCTAGCCATTCCCGTATACCCATACGAGGCCATCGCTTGTACGTCTCTGCCGTCGGTTAAGTTTGCGGCTCATGCATGGGCGGGAAGATCAAGGGTCGTCGCGGGCGCCGCTCGACCTGGAACAGGCCATCGCGATCGCCCGCCGCCGCGCGACGCTGATCCTTCTGTGCGTCTTCGTTACGGCGGCCGCTGCTTTCGGGTTGTCGCTGATCCAGCACAAGCAGTACTCCGCTTCCGCCACGCTCCTCTTCCGGAACCCAGGCTTCGCGGAAGATCTGTTCGGCACCAGTGCGACCCCGCCGAGCACCGATCCCGTCCGGGAAGCGGCGACGAATCGAACCCTGGTCGGCCTCGACGCGGTCGGACAGCGCGCCGCCCGCCACCTGAGGGGGCTTGACGCCGAAGAGGTGTCGGACATGGTCAGCGTCTCCGGGGAGGGCGAAGCCGACGTGGTGTCGGTGACGGCGACGAATGGGAACCCGACGCTCGCCAAGCGCGTCGCCAACGTCTTCGCCCGTCAGTTCATCGCGTTCAGAGCGGGAACGGACAGGTCGAAGCTGCTGAAGGCGAAGCGGCTGGCCGAACGGGAGCTGGAAAGGCTGACGCCGGAAGAAGAGGTCGGCGCTCGCGGCCAGGCTCTGAGCCGCGGCGCCGAGAGGCTCGGAATCCTCGCCTCGCTGCAGACCGGCAACGCCGAGCTGGTTCAGCCTGCCGAGCTGCCGACCTCGCCCTCGTCCCCGAAGCCGGTCAGGAACGGGATCATCGGCGCGATCATCGGCCTGGTGCTCGGGGCCGCGCTCGCCTTCCTGTTCGAGCGCCTGAACCGGCGCCTGCGGGATCCGGAAGAGGCCCGGAAGGCGTTCGAGCTGCCGGTGCTCGGCACCGTGCCGGAGAGCAAGGCGATCGTCGCCTCGAACGAGGGCCCCGTGGCCACCGAGCTTCCCTTCGGGGAGAACGAAGCGTTCCGGATGATGCGCGCCTCGCTCCGCTATTTCAACGTCGACCGCGACATGCGCTCGGTCATGGTCACCTCCCACGGCGTCTCGGACGGGAAGAGCACGGTCGCCTGGAACCTGGCCCGCGTCGCGGCATCCTCCTCGAAGGTGATCATCGTCGAGACGGACCTGCGGAACCCCAGCCTCGGCCGGCAGCACGGCCTGGCCCCCGGCCCCGGCCTGGCGCAGCTGCTCACCCATCAGGTCAAGCTCGACGCCGCAATTCAAACCAAGCCTCTTCCCTCACCTGCAAATGGGACGAGCGACGGCGAGCGGGGGCTCGACGTGATGGTCTGCGGCGCGATCCCTCCCAATCCCGCCGAGCTGATCGAAAGCCAGACGATGCGCGACGTGCTCTCGCAACTCACCGAGCGCTACGAGCTGGTGGTGATCGACACTGCCCCCCTCGGCGTCGTCTCCGACGCCTTCCCGCTGCTGCGCGCCGCCGACGGGGTGATCGTGGTGACCCGGATGGGAAAGAGCACCCGAGACGGCGCCGTCTGGCTGCGCGAACAGCTCGACCGACTCGACGCCCCGGTGCTCGGGATAGTCGCCAACGGCATCAAGCGGAAGCGCGTCGACGGCTACGGGCGCTACGGCGGCTATTACGGACCTCCGGCCGGAGAGTCGCCGAAGCCCGCCGAGGCGGGCGTCCCGACGGCCGACGTGTAGTTCACCCCCCTTCGCCGACACCTCGCCCGAGGATCGGCTTGCTTGCGTCGAAGAAGAGGAATGGGCCGGAGCGGGTGGCGACGACCAGCTCCAGGCCGGCATCGGCGAGCCAGGATTCGATCTCCGACTGGGTGCCCATGGGGCCGAAGCCACCAACGCCGGGCCGGATCAGGAAGCGCTGGCGGAGGGTCTCGCGGCCGCGGAGGAAGGAGGCGCCGACCAACCGCCCGCCGGGCTTGAGGACGCGGGCCGCCTCGCGCAGCGCGGCGGCGGGATCCGCGAAGCAGTGCAGGCCCCAGAAGGAGAAGAAGAGGTCGGCATGTTCAGTGGGCAGCGGCATGGCCTCCGCCCGGGCCTCGACGAACTCGGCCGCTGCCAGGCCGCGGACAGCGGCGCGTTTCCGGGCGCGGCCCAGCATCGCCGCGGAGAGGTCCACTCCGACATAGGCGACGGCGGGCGGGATCGCGCGCAGCGCCGGGCCCGCCCCGCAGGGACAATCGACGATGGCGCCCCCGGTGGGAACCTCGCCTGCCGCCTCCATCAGCGCGTAGTAGGGCTGCGTATCCCCGCCCCAGACGGTTCGGCTGACCCGGCGGCTCAGCCAGGGTCGCTCCATATAGGCGCTATAAGCGACGCCGAAGGGCGAGGCGTAGAGATCCTTGTCGCGCACCTAGCGAAGACTAGGTTATCTCCGCGCAGGATCGGTGTCCGACTGACCGAACTAGCGGGGATGAACCGCGAGCGGTGGCGGCAGCGTGCGCAGAGCGCCAGCGACGCCTTCGGGCTGGTGCTGCTGCTCGTCCTGACCACCTACGTGCTCGCCTCGGTGGTCTCCAACCGCAGCTGGGCGGCGGTGCTGCTGACCGCGGTCGTGGGGGCCACCTCGGTCGTCGCGCTGGCCAGCTCCCACGTCAGGCCGCTCTTCGTCCGCAGGGCTCTCCTGCTCGCCGCCCTCGCCGTCCTCTTCGCTGTGATCTCGGCCGCCAGCGGTGGGCGACCCTGGCTGAGCGCCGCGAACTTCGTCGACATCTGCCTGCTTGCCGTGGCGATGGGGGCGGTGCTGCGACGCGTCGTCACCTCCGACAGGGTCTCCTCGCGCACGATCCTCGGCGCGATCAGCGTCTACACCTCGCTCGGCATCCTCTTCACCTGGGCCTACGGCCTGATCGACCGGATCGAAGGCGGCGGCTTCTTCGGCTCCGGGGTCGCGACCAAGGGCAGCGACCTCCTCTTCTTCAGCTACACCACGCTGACCACGACCGGCTACGGAGACCTGGTCCCGGCGGGGCAGGTCGGCCGCATGGTCTCGGGCCTCGAGATGATGCTCGGGCAGATCTTCCTGGTGACCCTGGTGGCAGGGCTGGTCAGCCTCTGGAGGCCGGGCGAAGGCCTGTTGCGGCGCCGCGCCAAGCGGAGCGGAGAAGCCCCCTAGTCGGAGAGCTCGACTCGCTCGATCTTCTGCTCCTCGAGCGGCCGGTCGGAGCCGTCGGTCGCGGTCTTCTCGATCGCGCCGACGGTCTCCATGCCCGCGGTGACGCTGCCGAAGACGGTGTGCTTCCCGTCCAGCCAGGGAGCGGCCTGGGTCGTGACGATGAAGAACTGCGAGCCGTTGGTGTTCGGCCCGGCGTTGGCCATCGCCAGGGCGCCGCGGACGATCTTGTGCTCGTTGATCTCGTCCTCGAAGGTGTAGCCGGGGCCGCCGGTCCCGGTCCCTTCCGGGCAGCCGCCCTGGATCATGAAGTCGGAGATCACCCGGTGGAAGATCAGCCCGTCGTAGAAGCCGTCGGCGGCGAGCTTGCGGAAGTTCTCGACCGTCTTCGGGGCGTCGGAGTCGTGCAGTTCGAGCACGATCTCCCCGGCATTGGTGTGCAGCGTGGCCTGTGACATGGCCGCCACCCTACCCGAGCGCCGCTGTGGACTTTCGACGACCTATGGCGCGTAAAAAGTCCATAGGGCGGAAGGCTCAACCATTGACGCGCACGAGCACCGAGCGGGAGGCGCCGGGCGCGTAGGGCCAGCGCTCCTCGGCGAGGGCGACGGCGCGCAGGCGGATCTTCGCCGTGCCTTCGATATAGCGGAAGCGGTAGCGGGCGTGAAAACGACCGCTGTGGTCGCTGCGGGTGACGAGAACGGGACGCCAGAGGCGCGCCTCGTCCTCGTAGTACTGGATCGCGACCAACTTGCCCCGCCGTGGCAGCGACGCCCCGCGGGCGCGGACGCGGCCCCACAGGCGAACCGAATCTCCCGTGCGCAGGGCGTGCGGCGCGGCGCTGAGAGTCGCTGCGCCGCGCACGCGCAACGCAAGCGCCGGACGGCGCGCGCGAGACAGGCCGGGCTCGCCGGAGAAGACGACGGTGATGCGGCGCGAGGGCCCGGCCGGCAGCGCCAGGCGGAAGCCGCCGTGAGGACCGGTGCGGACGGTCGCGACCCGGCGCCCCATCAACGCCCCCCGGGACGGGCGCGAGACGATGCGGAGGCGACGCCCGGCGAGGCCCGCCCCCTCGGCGTTGAGCAGCCGTCCCGAAAGTGCGGCGCCGGCGCCGAAGGGCACGGTCACGCGAGCCCCACGGCGGTGGCGCCAGCGCAGCTCGGCGAAGAGCCGGGTCTTCGCGCCGGCCCGCGAAGCGGGTTCCGCGCCGCCATGGCCACCCTCGCTGTGCACCTCCCCAGGGGTCGCGGGCCGGGCCGGAGCGACCGGGGGCGGGAGCTTGCGCAGCGCCATCTCGGTCCCGTCGACGCGACGGGTTGTCGTCGAGACGTTGCCGGCGCCGTCGGTCGCTTCGGCGCGGAAGAGGTAGGTGCCGGGCTCGAGATCGTTTGGAACCGTCGCGACGAGCTGCTTCTCGCCCGTCGCACCGCCGTTCTCCATCGTCGTCGGCAGGTCGGTCCACTGCTCGGCATTCACCCGCCGGTAGGCGATCGCGCCTCCGGCGGGGCCGGAGTGCTCGTCGCTCACTTCGGCACGCACGATCTGCGGCAGCTCGGCGGAGGTCTGCTCGGCAACCGACTCGAACACCACCCCGGGCGGCACGTCGTCGAGCCGCAGCGGGACTTCGATCGCCGTCGCCGCGTCGGCGTTGCCGGCCTCGTCGCGCAGCCAGACGCGAAAGGAGTAGATACCCGGCCGCGGCAGCTTGCGGTCGGCCAACGCGGCGATTTCGTGCCCTGAGGCGAGGCTGACCCCGGTGTCGTAGCCGGACGGCCCGACGATGCGCCAGTAGGCGCCGCCGATCGGGCTCGCCGGCCCCTGGCCGGGGTTGACCCAGGAGAGGTCGAAGTCGTCGACCCGGTGCCAACCGTCGCCGCCGGCGATGGCGAGGCTGCGCGGGTGCGCCGGCGGGTTGTTGTCGATCAGCACGGTGGTCGGGAAGAGGCAGGCGCTGTTGCCGGCGAAGTCGGTCGCGCAGCGGGTCAGCGCGTGGGGGCCGTCGCTGAAGCTCGTCGTCTGAACGGTGATCTCGTCGGCCGCGCCGAGCGGGCATGGCCGCATCTGCGTCGCCCGCCACTCGCCGTCGATCATCGCCTTCGCGCAGGGGTACTCGGTGAGGCCCACGCGATTGCCGTCGAGCAGCGTTTCGCTGAAGCGGACGCCGCCGCCGAGGTCGCTGTCCCAGTAGTTGACGCGCTGCGCGCCACGGCGCCAGCCGCCCGCCGCCAGGTCGGCGCCGGCGCCGCCGGGGACCGGCGCGTAGCCGTCGAAGACGTCGATCGTCAGCGAGCGCACCGCCGACCACGATTCCGGTTCGATCGAGCACCAGCGGTCCGCGGTGCGCGCGCAGAGCAGCCGGTCCTCGATCGCCGGCGCCGGGATGCCGAATTCGGTCATGAAGTCGCGCTGGGTCGTGTCGGTAGCGGTGGCGGTCAAGGTCGGGTCGAAGCCGCCGCCGGCGTTGCCGGCGCCGAAGCGCTGCTCCATGCCGTCGTGCAGCGCGTGCCACCAGATGCCCCAGACGCGGCTGATGCCCGTTCCGGCAGGGGCTTCCCAACGCCAACGTGCAAAGTGGGTGCCGGAGACGGTCGAGCCGCCCTGCGTGAAGCTCTTCATGTGCTCCGCCCCGAAACCACACGACGCGTCCTGACGAAACTTGGCGCCACCCGTGTCGTCGGCCCAGCTGGCGTCGATGCCGACGTTCCAACCGCACTGCGCCACCCGGTAATTGCCGGCGGTCGCCTCCCGCGCCGCCAGCAGCAGCAACGCCAGTGCCAGCGCGATCCCCATCGCCACGATCCGTCCGATTCCACGCGTTCCCGACATCGACCACCCCTCGCTCGCTTTGCAGATGCAAGGCCAAGGGCGTAGCCGCGGGATCTCTCCCCCCTGCGGACGCATGTCGGGGAAATTCCCCGTCAAGCGCCGTAGAGGTTTGGGCCGCTATTCGGCCCAAACCTCTACGGCGGTGCCGCTCTGCGAAAATGACCGCATGCCACTACCGAGCCAGGAGCAAGTGACCGAGAAGCTGCGCACCGTCATCGACCCCGAGCTGCGCCGCTCGATCGTCGAGCTGGGAATGATCCGCTCGATCGAGATCAAGGAGAGCGGACGGGTCGAGGTCGTCGTCTCGCTGACGACCGCCGGCTGCCCGATCCGCTCCCACTTCGAACAGGCGGTCGCCCAGCAGGTGTCCGAGCTCGACGGGGTGACCGAGGTCGCCGTCGGCTTCGACGTCCTCTCCGACGAGGAGAAAGGCAACCTGCAGCAGACGCTCGGCCGCGGCAAGCTGCCGGAGGGCGCGCTGGCGCAGGTCAAGAACGTGATCTGCGTCGCCTCGGGCAAGGGCGGCGTCGGCAAGTCGACGATGACCGCCAACCTCGCCGCGGCGCTGACCGCCGAAGGCCACGCGGCCGGCGCCCTCGATTGCGACGTCTACGGCTACTCGATCCCGCGCATGCTCGGCGTCAACCGCAAACCGGAGGTCAACGCCGAGCGCAAGATCCTGCCGCTGGAGTCGGCCAGCGGGGTGAAGGTGATGTCGATCGGCTTCTTCGTCGAGGAGAACTCCGCCGTCGTCTGGCGCGGGCCGATGCTGCATAAGGCGATCCAGCAGTTCCTCGAGGACGTTGCCTGGGGCGAGCTGGAGTACCTGCTGCTCGACCTGCCGCCCGGCACCGGCGACGTGGCGATGACGCTCTCCCAACTGCTGCCGCAGGCGAAGTTCGCGATCGTCACGACGCCGCAGCCGGCCGCTCAGACGGTCGCCAAGCGCGCCGCCGACATGGCGAAGAAGTTCGACCTCGAGCTGCTCGGCGCAATCGAGAACATGTCCGGCTTCACGACTCCCGACGGCGAGCGCTTTACGATCTTCGGCGAGGGCGGCGGTCAGCTGCTCGCCGACGAGCTCGACATCCCGCTGCTCGGCAAGGTGCCGCTCTCGGAGGCCCTGCGCGAGCACGCCGACAACGGCTCCCCGCTCGTCACCGACGAGCCGGACGCCCCGGCGTCGCAGGCGATCCGCCAGGCCGCGCGCGGCATCGTCGCCGCCACCCCGCAGGAGCTGCCGGTCCTGCAGGCCACCCCGGCCCCCGCCGAAGCGCCGCCGGTGAGCGGAATCCCGCTGCCGGTCGTCCAGTAGCCAGACTCAAATGAAAGCGGCGGCCGGGAGGCCGCCCCTCGAGTTCCTCTATGCCTCGCCATCGAGGTAGTCGGCGCGCTCGTCCCCCGGGCGCACCAGGATGTCCACCGCCTCCTCGGGTCGCGGAGCACCCGGCGGGAAGGTCCGCGCCCAAACCTTGCCCGAGTCGGGGTACTCGTTGACCTCCGGTGCGATCATCGTGCTGACGATCAGCACGCGTACCGGCTGCTCACCGCGGTTGTCGATCCGGTGGGCGCCGCTGCGGCCCGGCGGAAAGGCGACCAACTCGCCTTCTTCCAGCTGTCGCTCACCGTCCAGCGTGCGGAGCGTGGGCTGACCGGAGACGACCACCAGGAGCTCCTCGTTGGCATGGTGGATGTGGAGCGGGAAGCTCGAGGAGCCGGACGGAAGCTCGAACATCGATGCGCCAAGCCGATCTGAGCCCGCTTGTCGGCCGAGCCGGGCTCGCCGCCAGGAGAACGGCGGCCGCTCCTGCTCTTCATCCCAGTTCGGCTGGAAGACGTTGGCCACGAGCGGGCAGTATGCAACACCCCCGTGGTTTTAAGAGTCGGCTCGAAGTAGCCGAGACCCTGGGTCGAGCCGATCTCACAGCCGGCGCAATCGAAGGCTAGGGCGGGAAGCCGTAGCCGGTGCTTGCTCGCAAACCGCTCGCGCAAGCGGAAACGATTACGCAGAAGCCTTGCTCTTGCATCAATTGCCTGGCCCCGATTCCAATAGCGGGGCGAACCTAGACCTTGCCGCCTCACCTTCGCCTTCCCCCGGCTCAGGGTCCTGGAACGGGATCACTTCATCCAAGCCGGTCAGGGCAAGGACCCGACAGACAGCCATCGCCTGACTGCGCACGAGCTTGAAGTGATCGCCGTCCGCGTTCAAGCGCTGATGGAGAGCGACAAGAATCGCGATGCCAGTCGAGTCGATGAACTCCAACTCGGTCATATCCACGACAATTCCCCGAGAAGCGCTGCTGTCATTCTCAGCCCGCTTCAACTCGTCTGAGAACCTCCCGGCATTCGCCAGATCGAGCTCGCCAGCGAGAGCCACGGTGCAGGCGGAACCGTCGCGATGCGTTCGGATAGTCAAGGTCCCGGCTCGGACCTCCCGGTCACTCAGGCCAATCATCACAGGAAGCTCTTTTCTTTGGTGATCTCCGAGATCCCAGAAAGAGCCCGACGCGGTAAGCGGTTCCCAGTATCGGCTTAACGGATAGACACGCCAGTTCCGCGAGGTTGGTGTCTGCCCAAACCTAGATGTAATTCCTGACCACGTTGTTCATCCGGGCCTCCTTGGAGGCTGGGGGTGTCAAGCCAACCCAGCACCAAGGAGAAGACCCGGATGAAGATTCACGCTAATGCCCCCTTCGGTCCGAAGGGAAGGCTCACGATGG
>DASTAY010000049.1:0-41773 GCA_035712345.1 Solirubrobacterales bacterium | reverse complement strand
GCTGACCTCCAACTCGTCCGCACTCTCGACGTAGGCGCCAAACAGCCCAACGAGCACGTAGCCTTTCTCTACACAGGGCTCCTCGTGCTCGAGCAGACGCAGAGCGCGGGCAAGCCAGGCGCGCCCCACCACCTTGTCATCAAACATATCGCAGTGAACCCGACCGAGCATGGTGGCAGCCATTGCGGCGCGACGCGGCAGGCCGCGGGACTGGAAGTCGCGATAGGCGTGCTCAAGCTGCGCCTGGGCCTCCCCGAAATCGGTAAGGAGGTAGGCCATCGTGCCCAGACGAAAGCGATCCTCGGGATCGTCTGACGCCGCGGCTACCTGGCGCAGGATGGCAGTGGCGCCAGAAAAGTTCCCTTTGCCAGCAAGCTGCATGGCAGCAAGTCGCCCTGTGGTGGCGTCACTGTCCATACTGCGGTACTCCCGTACGCTGATCAGACGGCGACAACTTCATGCACGCCTCTCCAAGAGCCACACAACCACGCACATATGGATACGACCCGCAGCGAACGCGCATAGAATCGTCGTTTTCGGTATGTGGCGGCCAAATCGAATAGCACGGCCCGGAGACACGCCGTCATCTCGGTAGTAAGTCAAAGCACTAGCGTTTACCGTGGGGCCATACGTATCGCCCCGTCGAGGCGGATCGTCTCGCCGTTGAGCATCGGGTTGGCGACGATCTGCTCGACCAGCTGCGCGTATTCGGCCGGGCGGCCGAGGCGCGAGGGGAAGGGGATGCCGGCGCCGAGCGCCTCGCGCGCCTCCTCGGGCAGCGCGGCCAGCAGCGGCGTGTCGAAGAGCCCCGGCGCGATCGTCATCACCCGCACCCCGCGGGAGGCCATGTCGCGCGCCGCCGGCAGGGTCATGCCGACGATTCCGCCCTTGGAGGCCGAGTAGGCGATCTGGCCGATCTGCCCGTCGTAGGCGGCGATCGAGGCGGTGTTGACGCAGACGCCGCGCTCGCCTTCGGCGTCCGGCTCGTTCTCGCTCATCGCCGCCGCGGCGAGGCGCAGCACGTTGAAGCTGCCGATCAGGTTGACCTTGACCACGTTGGAGAAGAGCTCGAGGTCGTGCGGGCCGCCCTTGTGGGCGACCCGCTCCGCCCAGCCGATCCCGGCGCAGCAGACCGAGACACGCAGCCCGTCCTCACCCGCGGTCGCCGCCCGCTCGACCGCCGCCGCCACAGCCGACTCGTCGGTCACGTCGACCTCCGAGAAGCTCGCCGCCTCGCCCAGCTCGGCCGCCAGCGCCTCGCCCTTCGCGGCGTTGAGATCGGCGATGACCACCCTGGCCCCGGCGGTCGCCAGAGCCCGCGCGGTCGCCTCGCCGAGGCCGGAAGCCCCGCCCGCGACAAGCGCCCCTGCCCCCGAGATATTCACGGTGGCCGTAACTTAACCGCTAGGGTTTTCGCATCGCCACCGAGGTCACGGCACAGTCCCAGTCCAAGGACGCGATCGCGGACCGGCTCTCCGAGGCGCGGAGGCGCACCTACGAGCTGATCGAGCCGCTCGACGACGCTCAGCTCAACCACGTCTACTCGCCGCTGCTCAGCCCCCTGGCCTGGGACCTCGGCCACATCGCCAACTTCGAGGAGCTCTGGCTGGTGCAGACGATCGGCGAGCGCGAGCCCCTGCGCGGCGAGCTCGGCCGCTTCTACGACGCGATCGAGAATCCGCGCAGGGAGCGCAACGAGCTCCCCATCCTGCGCGACGCCGAGCTGCGCTCCTACCTCGCCGACGTGCGCGAGCGCACGCTCGAGGTGCTCGCCGAGGTCGACGTCTCCGCCGACGCCGGGGACCCGCTGCTGCACGAAGGCTTCGTCTACGAGATGCTGATCGCGCACGAGCAGCAGCACAACGAGACGATGCTGCAGCTGCTGCAGATGGTCGACGGGTACGAGTTGCCGGCTGCGTTCGGGAGCGCGGGGCACCTCTCGCCCGGACAAACGCCGGGCCAATTGGCCCGGCGTTTTGAGTATCCGCCCGTTCGAGAGGTGCCCCGCGCTGCCTACGAGATCGGTGCGCCCGACCGCGGATTCGCCTACGACAACGAGCGGCCTCGACACGTCGTCGAGCTTGACGCCTTCCAGATCGATCGAACTCCGGTGACCAACGGTGCGTACATCTCCTACATGGAGGCGACGGGGGCCGAGCCACCTCTCTACTGGGAGCGCGACGGGGACGGCGGCTGGGTGAGCACGGCGATGGGCGGGAGGGCCCCGATCGATCTCGAGCTGCCCGTCGTCCACGTCTCCTGGCACGAGGCCGACGCCTACGCCCGCTGGGCTGGAAAGCGGTTGCCCACCGAGCATGAGTGGGAGGCTGCCCGGCCCGAGCTGGACGCCGTCGGCCAGGTCTGGGAGTGGACGTCCTCCGACTTCATCGCCTATCCCGGCTTCGAGGCCTTCCCCTACCGCGAGTACTCGGAGGCCTTCTTCGGCGACGAGTACAAGGTGCTGCGCGGCGGCTCCTGGGCGACCCACCCCGACCTGATGCGGCCGAGCTTCCGCAACTGGGACCTGCCGCAGCGCCGCCAGATCTTCTCCGGCTTTCGCTGCGCCAGGGACGTCCGATGACGCCCGGGGCCGCCGCCGAGGCGATCGAGATCGAGGTCCGCCTGCGGGCCGACGGCGGCCTGACGATGGCGCGCGACATCCGTCTCGGGTTGACCGCCAAGCCGAAGGAGCTCGCGCCCAAGTACTTCTACGACGAGCGCGGCTCCCGTCTCTTCGAGCGCATCACCGAACTGGAGGAGTACTACCCGACGCGCGCCGAGCGCGAGATTCTCGCCCACCGCTCGGCGGAGATCGTCGCCGCGGCGGGCGAGCCCGGCACCCTGGTCGAGCTCGGCTCCGGCTCGGCCGCCAAGACGCGCCACCTGCTGAGCGCGATGCGCGACGCCGGCTGTCTCGCCACCTACGTCCCCGTGGACATCTCCGAGGAGATCACCCGCGAAACGGCGGAGGCGCTGGTCGGGGAGTACCCGGGCCTGACGATCCGGGGCCTCGTCTGCGACTTCGAGCACGACCTCGAGCGGATCCCCGACGGCGGCGACGGGCGGCTGGTCGCCTTCCTGGGCGGCACGATCGGCAATCTCTACCCCGAGGCCCGCCGCGACTTCCTTGCCCGCATCGCCGCCCTGCTCGAGCCCGGCGACCGGATCCTGCTCGGGACGGACCTGGTCAAGGCCGCGGACCGCCTCGAGGCCGCCTACGACGACTCTCGAGGCGTCACGGCCGAATTCAACAAGAACGTCCTCGGCGTGCTCAACCGCGAGTACGGCGGCGACTTCGACCTCGACGCCTTCGCCCACGTCGCCCGCTACGACCCCGACGCGGCGCGCATGGACATCCGCCTGCGCTCGCTTGCCGAGCAGGAGGTGCGGCTCGACGGGCTCGACCTGACGGTGCGCTTCGGCGCCGGCGAGGAGATGCGCACCGAGATCTCGTCCAAGTTCACCCGTGAGCGGCTCGACGCCGTCTACCGCGAGGCCGGACTGCGGCCCGACGGGTGGTTCACCGACCCCGCCGGAGACTATGCGCTCAGCTTAGCTTCGGTTTAAAGTCTTGGATCGTGGATACCCGGGGGAAGATCGAGGAGGACCAAATTGAGCCTTGACGTCTACCTGTACGGGGAGCGCGTCGGCACCCTGTTCCCCGCGGGTGACAACGACTACAGACTCGCCTATGACCCGGAGGTGGTGGAGAGGGTGGGGCCCGGCAGGGCGTTGCTCAGCAACTCGCTTCCGGCCCGCCCGGAGCCCTACAGCGCCGAGGCCACCCGCGCCTATGTCGAGGGTCTGATTCCGGAAGGCGCGCGCCGCGCCCGGCTCGGCCGCGAGCTCGGCATCGACGCCACCGATGGCTACCTGCTGCTGGAGGAGCTCGGCCAGGATTGCGCAGGAGCGGTCAGCTTCCTGCCCGCCGGGCAGAGCCCGCGCCCGCGCGAGGAGGGTTCGCTCGCGTGGCTCGACGAGGACGCCCTCGCGGAAGCGGTGAAGCGACCGGCGCCGGCGCTGTCGGACGGCGAGCATCGCATCCGCTTCGTCCTCCCCGGCCAGCGCCACAAGCTCGCCCTCGTTCGCGACGAGGGGGCCGGGCGCTGGGCCTGGCCCGATGCAGTTACCCCCAGTACGCACGTGATCAAGCCCGAGACCGGCGAATATCCCGAATACGTCGCCAACGAGATGTTCTGCATGACCGTCTTCCGCCAGGTCGGGCTGCCGGTGGCCAAAGCGGGGGTCGAGCAGGTCGGCGGGCGGCGCTGCCTGGTCTCGCCGCGCTATGACCGCGTCGTCGGCGAGCGGCCGACCGACGTGCGAAGGCTGCACTGCGAGTCCTTCTCGCAGGCGCTCGGCATCCTGCCCGGCACCCCGATCGCCGGCAGCGACGAGAAAGGCGAAGCGCCGGGCTGGGCCGAAGCGCGCGGGCTGCTGAGCGCCGTCAGCCGCCCTGACGAAGTGGTCAACCTGCTCACCGCCGCTTTTTGCAATTACATCCTCGGCAACGGCGACGCCCACGGCAACAACTTCGTCCTGATCTCGCGCGGGGCCACCTCGCTCTCGGCGCCCGAGGTCAAGTGGCGCCTGGCGCCGCTCACCGACCTCACCTCGACCGTCGTCTACGACGACCCGATCCACCACGGCATGGTCATCTCCGAGGAATATCAGGAAACGTCCTACCTGCTCGAGCTGGCCGAAGTCTGCGAAGAATGCGAGTTCGACTTCGAAGTGCTGCGCGGGCTGGCGTCGGCGACGGCGACCCGCGTCGGCATGGCGGTGGAGACGATCGCCACCCGCTCCAAGAAGGAAGGCTGGCACGAGCCGATCGTCGACAAAATCGTCGAACTCGCCGCCGACCGCTCCTTCGGCCTGGGCGCCGAGGTGGAGTACTGAAGAGTCGGTCTAGGGAGCCAGCGCCTCGATCGTCTCGCCGAGCTTGTCGGGGGTGACGATCGGGGTGAGGATGGGGAGGGTGACGCCGCCGGCGACGAAGGCGTCGAGGCGCTCGCGCATCTGCTCGGGCGTTCCGAAGACGAACATGTCCTCGATCAGATCCCACGGCGCCGCCGCGGCCGCGCCCTGGCGGTCGCCGGATTCCCAGGCGGCGATCATCGCGTCGATCTGCTCGCCGTAGCCGAGCCAGCGGTAGAAGGCGGCGTAGACGGGGACGGTGATGTAGGAGGAGAACATGAAGCGGGCCAGCGGCTCGACCGCCTCGCGCTCGCCCGGCAGGCAGAAGAAGCGGCAGAGCAGCTCGAAGCCCTCGGGCGCGCCCTGCAGCTGCGCCGTCACCTTGGGCAGGCCGCCGAGCGGCAGGAAGTTGGTGAAGGCGCCGTCGGCGCTCTCGACCGCCAGCTCGAGCATCTTGCCGCGCAGCGCCGCGAGCACGATCGGCACCCGCTGGGCCGGCGCGGCCTCCAGCTTGAAGCCGCTTTCGGTGCGCTCGCCGGCCAGCGCCGCCTGCATGAACTCGAGCGTCTCGCGCACCTTGCTCAGCGGCCGCTCGAAGGGAATGCCGTTCCAGCCTTCGACGATGCGATCCGAGGAGGAGCCGATGCCGAGCACGAAGCGTCCGTCCGAGGCGTCGGCGAGCGCCGCGGCCTCCTGCGCCAGCAGCGCCGGACCGCGCTGGAAGACCCCGACGATGCCGGTCCCGAGCCGCGCCCGCTCGGTCCAGGCGGCGCCGAGCGCCAGCGGCGTGAAGCCATCGGGCCCGTTGGTCTCGCCGCTCCAGAGGTCGGTGTAGCCGGCCGCCTCGGCCCGCTTCACATGCTCCTCGTGATCCGCCAGGCGCGTGCCCGGCAGCGGCAGCGTGAGTCCCCACCTTTGAGCCATGCGGCGACCTTATAGGGTGCTGGCTCGATGAGCGAGACCTCGCCGCAGAAGCCGGATCGCAACCTCGCGCTGGAGCTCGTGCGCGTGACCGAGGCCGCTGCTCTGGCCGCTGCGCGCTGGGTCGGGCGCGGCGACAAGATCGCCGCCGACCAGGCCGCCGTCGACGCGATGCGCTTCGTCCTCGACTCGGTCTCGATGGACGGCGTCGTCGTGATCGGCGAGGGCGAGAAGGACGAGGCCCCGATGCTCTACAACGGCGAGCAGATCGGCGACGGCAGCCCGCCCGTGGTCGACATCGCAGTCGACCCGCTCGAGGGGACGCGGCTCTGCGCGCTCGGCATGCCCAGCGCGCTCGCGGTGATCGCGCTCGCCGAGCGCGGCACGATGTTCGACCCCGGCCCCTGCGTCTACATGGAGAAGATGGCCGGCGGCGAGGAGATCGCCGACCTGCTCGACCTCGACCGGCCGCTGCCGGAGACGCTGAAGCTGATCGCCGAGCGCAAGGGGGGGAGCGTCGGCGACGTGACCGTCGTGATGCTCGACCGGCCGCGCCACGAGGAGGCGATGCGGGATGTGCGCGAGGCGGGCGGGCGCATCCGCCTGATCACCGACGGCGACGTCTCCGCCGCCCTGCTGGCGGTCAGCGACCGCTCGCCGGTCGACCTGCTCTGGGGGATCGGCGGCACGCCGGAGGGCGTGCTCTCGGCCGCCGCGCTGAAGTCGATGGGGGGCCAGCTCCTGGGCCGGCTCTGGCCGCGCGACGACGAGGAGCGCAGCGCCGCCGTCGACGCCGGCTACGACCTCGACCGCGTCCTCACGGCCGACGACCTCTGCTCCGGCGACGACGTCTTCTTCTCCGCCAGCGGCGTCACCGACGGCGACGTCCTGCAGGGCGTTCGCTACCGCGGCGCGGGCGCCAGCACCGAATCGCTGGTGATGCGCTCGCGCTCGGGGACGGTGCGCCGCGTCCACGCCCGCCACGACCGGGCGAAGCTGCGCACGGTCATCGGCGAGCGCTACGGCTGAGCCCTCTCGTCGGCGACCTTCGGCGGCGGGATTGACGGACCTCGCCCCAGGGTAGGGAGCCGTCAATGGAAGTAGGCATCGCCCTCCCCAACACGATCCGCGGGGCGACCGGCGGGCAGCTGCTCGAGTGGGCGCGGCGCGCCGAGTCGCGCGGCTTCTCGAGCCTCGGGACGATCGATCGCATCGTCTACGACAACTACGAGCCGCTGGTCGCGCTCGCGGGGGCGGCCGCGGTCACCGAGCGCATCCGCTTGGCGACCACGGTCCTGCTCGCCCCGCTGCGTCAGAACGCGGTCGAGCTGGCGAAGCAGGCCGCGAGCCTGCAGGCGCTGTCGGACGGTCGGGTTGTGCTCGGTGTGGGCCTCGGAGGCCGGGACGACGACTACGCCGCCAGCGGCCTCGAGACGAGCGGGCGGGGCAAGCGCCTCGACGAGATGCTCGCGACGATCAGGGAGACCTGGTCGGGGGACGAGGTCGGCCCCGCCAACGGGGCGTCCCCGCAGCTGATCGTCGGCGGCCACGCCGATGCGTCGGTCGCCCGCGCGGTCCGCTTCGGCGACGGCTGGATAGCCGGCGGCTCGGGACCGGAGGAATTCGCCGACGTCGCCGCCAAGGTCAAGCAGGCCTGGGCGGAATCCGGCAAGGACGGGGATCCTCACCTGATGGCTCTCGCCTACTTCTCGCTCGGCGAGCGCGCCGAGGAGGACGCCCAGGCCAACCTCGCCCACTACTACGCCTGGCTCGGTGAGGAGGTGGCGGGCATGATCGTCGACGGCGCCGCCAAGGACGCCGACACGGTCGGGCAGTACATGGCGGCATACGAGGATGGCGGGTGCGACGAGCTGGTCTTCTGTCCCAGCTCCGCCGACGCGCAGCAGGTCGACCTGCTTGCCGACGCCGTCGGGCTCTAGTCGAGTAGAGCCCGGCTGGCCCGTATACATCCGTCCTGACCGGGCACAATTCCGAGCCATGCCCGACGAGCTTCCGACCATGCTGTTTGCCGAGCAGGCCGAGTTCGAGGCGTGGCTCGAGGGCGCCACCTCGGAGGGTGTCTGGCTGAAGATCGCCAAGAAGGGCTCCGGGGCGAAGAGCGTCACCTACGCCGAGGCGCTCGAGGTCGCGCTCTGCTTCGGCTGGATCGACAGCCAAAAGCGCGGCTACGACGAGAAGCACTTCCTGCAGCGCTTCACGCCGCGACGACCGCGCGGTCGCTGGTCGCGGATCAACCGCGAGAGGGCCGAGGGGTTGATCGCGAGCGGCAGGATGCGACCGGCGGGTCTGGCCGAGGTCGAAGCGGCCAAAGGCGACGGGCGCTGGGAGGCCGCGTATGAGGGGCAGCGCAGGGCCGAGGTGCCGGCGGATCTGCGGCGCGAGCTCGACTCGCGCCCCGCCGCGCGCGAGTTCTTCGCCGGCCTCGACGGCGCCAACCGCTACGCGATCGTCTATCGGCTGGAGGAGGCAAAGAGGCCGGAGACCCGCGAGCGGCGGCTGAGGAAGTTCGTCGGGATGCTCGAACGCGGCGAGAAGATCCATCGCTGACGGCCACCGCCCGCCCGCTGCCGAGGTCTGCGGGAAAACCGCGTGGTTTGAGGCCTCTATCTGGGCTAGGGTCGGCCTGCCCCTGTCTCCTCCCCCAGAACGGAGCCTCTTCGCATGGCCTATGAGATGAAGATCCGCGGCACCGAGTCCGAGGTCAAGGTCCGCAGCCCCTGGGCGGCCGCCCTGTTGCCGCTGATCACGCTCGGCATCTACCACCTCGTCTGGTGGTACAGGATCAACCGCGAGCTGAGCGACTACGGTAAGGCCAAGGGCTATGACCTCGGCCAGAACCCGACCAACTCGTTGCTGGCGCTCTTCCCCGGCGGGCTGATCGTCGTCCCCGCGCTGATCACCTACTGGCGCGGCACCAAGCGGGTCATGCACGCATCGGGGCTGGCCGGGAGGGAGCCGCTCAACGGCTGGATCGCGATCATCCTCTACCTGCTGCTGGCGCCGGCGCTCTGGGCCTACATCCAGGTCTCGCTCAACGACATCTGGCGCCAGGAAGCCGAAGCGCTGCCGGGACAGGAGGCGCCCCCGGCCCCCTCGCCGGACATGCCGCCGCCGCTGCCACCCGAGGAGCAGACTCCGCCCGCCACCCAGTAGCCACGCTACGCTCGGGGGCGTGGACCGCGCCCTGCTGAAGCAGACGCTCGCCGATGCGGGCGAGCCCTCCTATCGCGCCTCCCAGGTCTGGGAGTGGGTGGCGCGTGGGGCGCGCTCCTACGCGGAGATGACCAACCTGCCGGCCGCGTTGCGCGAGCGGCTGGAGGCAGCGGCGCCGCTCTCGATGCTCGAGCTGCGCGCCGAGGCGAAGTCCGACGACGGCACGGTCAAGGCGCTCTTCCACACCGCCGACGGGCGCCCGATCGAGGCGGTGCTGATGCGCTACCGCGACGGCCGCCGCTCGGTCTGCCTCTCCTCGCAGTCGGGCTGCCCGCTGACCTGCACGTTCTGCGCCACCGGGCAGATGAGGTTCGGGCGCAACCTGAGCGCCGACGAGATCCTCGACCAGGCGCTGCACTTCCGCCGCACCGAAGCGATCGACCATGTCGTCTTCATGGGCATGGGCGAGCCGACGATGAACCTCGACGCCGTGCTCGCCGCCTGCGAACGGCTGCCCGACCTCGGCGTCACCCACCGCCGCACGGCGATCTCGACCGTCGGCTGGGTGCCGGGGATCGACCGCCTGGCCGAAACCGCGATGCCGATCGCCCTCGCCCTCTCGCTGCACGCGCCCAACGACGGCCTGCGCTCGCAGCTGATGCCGGTCAACGACCGCTATCCGCTGCACGAGGTGCTGGCCGCCTGCGAGCGCTACCGGGGCCGCAGGCGGCGCAAGGTCTTCGTCGAGTACGTGATGCTCGACGGCGTCAACGACCTCCCCGAGCACGCCCGCGAGCTGGCCGCCCTGCTCGACCGCCGCGCCTACAAGGTCAACCTGATCCCCTATAACCCGACCGGCGCATACGACGGTTCCTCGCCGGAGCGGATCGAGCGCTTCCGCGCGATTCTCGCCGAGCACGGCCTCGGCGCCACCGTGCGCCTCACCCGCGGCCGCGACATCGACGCCGCCTGCGGCCAACTCGCCGCGGCGGCGTCGCCCTGACCCCGCCCAGCGCCGTAGAGGTTTGGTCCGGATAGCGGACCAAACCTCTACGGCGACCCTTGGTCGGTCAGCCAGCTAGGATCGCTGGCGATGTCCGTCGACACCGCAGCACCGGTCGCCAGGCCGCCGCAGATGTCGGACAACCCGGTCCGCCGGGTGGCCGAAGACCTGCGGGCGGAGTGGCGGGGGAGGGGGAAGTTCCCGCCCGGGCCGGGCGACTTCAGCCTCGCCCGCACCCACCGGATCGCCCACGACCCGCTGCCCCTGCTGCTCGCCAGCTACGAAGAGCACGGGCCGATCTTCAGCATGCGCCTGCTGCACACCAAGGTGATCTTCATGCTCGGGCCGGAGGCGAACAACTTCATCACCGTCGCCCACCCGGAGAACTTCCACTGGCGCGAGTCGAGCTTCGGCGACCTGATCCCGCTGCTCGGCGACGGCCTGCTGACGATCGACGACGGCTACCACGATCGTGCCCGGGCGATCATGATGCCGGCCTTCCACCGGCGCCAGCTGACCGCGTCGGTCGAGGCGATGGTCAGCGAGGCCGAGGCGGGAATCGCCGCCCTGCGCCCCGGCAGCGTCGTCGACGTGTACGACTGGATGCGCAACCTGGCGATGCGGATCGCGATGCGGGCTCTGCTCGGCCTCGACCCCGACGAGGCGGGCAAGGGCGCCGCCGCCGCGCACCACTTCGAGCGGGCGCTCGGCTTCTACGGGATCGACTACCCGCTGCGCCTGCTGCGCGGCCCCCGTTCGCCATGGCGCAAGCTCGTCGCCTCGCGACGGGTGCTCGACGAGATCGTCTTCGGCGAGATCGAGAAGCGGCGGGAGGCCCCCGACGACGAGCGTCAGGACATCCTCAGCCTGCTGCTCGGCGCCCGCGGCGAGGCCGGCGAGGCGTTCACCGACCGCGAGGTGCGCGACCAGGTGATGACCCTGATGTTCGCCGGTCACGACACCTCGACCTCGACCCTGAGCTTCATGATGCACGAGCTGGCGCGCCACCCGGACGTGGTCGCAAAGCTCTGCGCCGAGCAGGACGAGGTGCTCGGCGGCGCCGCGCCCGACGTCGACTCGCTGGAGACGATGCCCTACCTCGAGATGGTCCTCGACGAGGTGTTGCGCCTCTACCCGCCCGCCTGGATCGGCCCCCGCCGCGCCGTGCGCGAGTTCGAGTTCGGTGGCTGCTCGGTGCCCCGAGACGCCTACGTCAACTACTGCTCCTGGGCCAGCCACCGCATCCCCGAGGTCTTCCCCGAGCCGGAGGCCTTCATTCCCGAGCGCTTCGCGCCGCAGCGCAAGGCGGCGCTGCCGCGCGGCGCCTACGTCCCCTTCGGCGGCGGGCGGCGGGTCTGCATCGGCAAACGCTTCGGGCAGACCGAGGTGAAGCTGGTGGCGACGATGCTGCTGCAACGGCTGCGCCTCGACGCGTTGCCGGGCCGCACGGTGACCGTGCGGCAGATGCCGACCCTCTCGCCTCGTGGCGGTCTGCGGATGCGGGTACTGTCCCGGGCGTGACCGAGGCGCCGGGGCCGCAACTCAGCCGCTGGACGCTGTGGTTCGGCGGTCTCGCCTTCTTCACCTGCTACCTCGGGCAGACCGTCCTCGGCGTGATCCAGCCGACGATCGCCGCCGACCTGCGCCTCAGCGAGGCCGAGGCGCAGTGGGTCGTCAACGCCTTCTTCCTCACGCTGGCGCTGTTCGCCGCCCCCGGTGGCCGCTTGGGCGATTACTACGGGCATCGCCAGGTGCTGCTGGTGGCGCTTTCGATCTTCGCCCTCGGCTCGCTCTCGGCCGCCGTCTCGCAGGGGTTCGTCTGGCTCGTGCTCAGCATCGCCGTCGCCGGGATGGGCGCATCGACGCTCTATCCCTCGAGCGCGGCGATGATCGCCAACCGGGTCTCGGAGGCGCACCGCGGCGACGCGCTCGGCAAGTACTCGGCGATCGGGATCACCGTCTTCACGATCGGCCCGGTGATGGCCGGGCTGCTGACCGAGGCGGTCAGCTGGCGCGCCCTCTTCGGCCTCCAGGTCCTGGTCGCGGCCGGCCTCGTCGCGCTCGGCCGGCTGCGGGTCGACAACAGGCCGGTGGGTGAGCCCGAGCCGTTCGACGCGACCGGCCTGGTGGTGTTGATGGCCGGCCTCGCGGCGCTGCTCGTCTCGCTGATGCAGGCGCTCACCTGGGGCTGGGACTCGGGTGCGACGCTGACCCTCTTCGGCGTCGGCCTGGCCGTCCTCGCCGCCTTCGCCGGCTACGAGCTGCGCAGGCGCTACCCGCTGCTCGACCTCGGCCTGTTGCGCAAGCGCACCCTGCGCGGCATCGTGCTGGCGATGTTCGCCGCCCAGTTCATCGTCAACGGCTACATCATCTACATCGCCACCTACTTCCAGCACGTGCTCGGCTACGGGCCGTTGCTCGCAGCGCTGGCGATCGTCCCCTCGATGCTCGCCGAGCCGCTCTTCAACATCCTCGCCGGGCGCGCCACCGACCGCATCGGCGCCCGCACGCCGGCGCTCTTCGGCTACGCCCTCACCGCCGTCTGCATGGCCTGGCTGGCGATCTTCGCCGACCACGAGAGCTACGCGCTGCTGCTGCCGGGCCTGATCCTGCTCAGCGCCTCGATCGCGCCGATGTTCACCTCGCTCCTGACCGGCCTCGCCAACGCGGTCGAGGCCGGCGAGCGCGGCGACGCCAACGCCCTCGTCCTCACCGTCCGCTGGATCGGCGCCGCCGCCGGCGCCATGGTCCTCGGCGTGGTGATCCACTCCGGCAGCGAATCCACCCCGACCGCCGGCCCGTACGCCACCGCCTTCACCATCCTCGCCTTTGCAGCTCTGGCTGGAGGACTGGCGTGCGCGCTTCTGCTCGACAAGGGGCCATCCCGGTAGGGGCGAGACGATGCGCGCGCTGGTCATCTCCGACACCCACTTCGGCGCCTGGACCGGCCGCGACCTGCTGCGTGAGGACTTCTTCCTCGAAAGGCTGGCGCCGGCGCTGGAGGGGATCGACGAGCTGATCTTCCTCGGCGACCTCTTCGACTTCCTCTTCGGATCGGTCGGCGAGGCGGTCGACGCCTCCGACGGGCTGCTGCGGCTGATTGCCGAGGCGCTGCCCGGCAAGCGGCTCGTCTTCCTCGCCGGCAACCACGATCACCATCTCGTCCACCGCGACGCCGAGAACCGGCTCGAGGCGCAGCTCGCCGCCGGCTTCTCGCCGCCCGACCTCGCCGAGGCCCACCGCCTCTCCAACGACGAGGAAGCCCGCCCCGGTCCCGGCTTCTTCCGCTCCTTCCTCACCAGGCGGCTGCCCGGAGTCGAGGTCGAGATCGCCTACCCGACCTACAGCTTCGCCGGCGTCCTCTGCACCCACGGCCACTACCTCGATCCGCACGCTCGCCTCGCCGGCTCGCGCGGCGACCGCTTGCTGACCCGCGCGCTGTGGGGAATCGCGACCGGCGGGCCCGAGCAGCCGAAGACGGTCGAGGACTACGAGTCGGTGATCACCCTGCTCACCGAGTGGCTCTACATCGCCGCCCAGATGCCGCACGGCACCCACGCCCAGCAGAACGTGTTCCGGGCGGCCCAGCGAGCGGGCCGGTTCGAGGCGGCGCTCAAGCTGCCGCAGCGTGGCCTGCGCCGCCTCCGCGGCGAACGGCCGATCTCCGCAGAAGACGAGCCGCATCCGCTGTACCCGGCGGCCAGCGTGATCTCGCCCAGCGATCCCTCCGAGCGCGCGCTCGAGGCCTTCGCCAAGGTCGTCGCCAACCTCGGCTGGGCCGGGCGGAGCGACAAGATCGTCTTCGCCCATACTCACCAGCCGCTTGCCTGCGTCAACTCGGGCGCCGACTCGCGCACCCGCTACTGGAACACCGGCTCGTGGATCTACGAGCCCGACCTCGGCTCACGCCAGGCCTACGCCCGCTACCTGCGCTACGCCTGGCCGGGCACCGCCGTCGTCATCGACGACGAAGAGCCCCAGCCCCGCCTGCTCGAGCTGCTCGCCGACCTCAACCCGCTCGCCGGCGGCGCCGGCCTGCCCAGCGTGTGATGCCCTTCGCGGCCGAGGCCTGGCCCGCCGTCTTCGGCGGCCTGATCCCGATCGTCGGCCTCGTCGCGATCGGTTGGCTGATCGTCCGCGCCGTGCGCGACAACGACGAAGACGACGAGTAGCGCCGCGCGGAGGTGGGATCGGCCCGCAAGCGGGTATGCGAATCAGTCTGAACCCCGATCGAAGGAGGCAGGATGCGCAAACCGTCCAAATCGACCCGTATTCCGCTGGTTGCCGCAGCCGTGGCCGTCGTCATCGCGGCCGTCGCCGCGATGGCCGTCGCCGCGACCGACTCGCGGGCGCCACGGGTCAGGGTCAAGTGCCCGCGGACCGTCACCAGGGGCAGAAAAGTCACCTGCCGCCTCTTCGGGCACCTGCCGCACGGACCGGCAGGGCCGCAGGGCCCGCGGGGACCGCAGGGCCCGCGAGGGCCGAAGGGGTCCAAGGGTGCGAAAGGCGACAAAGGCGCCACCGGGGCCAAAGGAGCCGCCGGAGTCTCCGGCTACGAGGTCGTCAACCAGACCTTCATGGCCGTGCCTGTCGAAAACAGCGGCGGCGGGAAACGCGGCCTCAGCGAAGTCAAGACCGTCAGCTGCCCGGCCGGCAAGCGCGTGATCGGCGGTGGGACCGACCTCGGCACGAACCCGGCGCAGAGCGAACAGCAGCGCCTGGTGACGGTCTCGCTCAACGCCCCCAACGGCCCAGGCACCGGCTGGTCGGTGCAGCTCTTCAACAGCTCGACCACGACCGACACCACGATCGACCTCCAGGTCTACGCAATCTGCGCCGACGCCGGCTGAGCAAGTGAGGAATCACAGCTACCGCCAATCAGAACAGCCCGAGACACGGTTGGGAGTCAGCTGATCCCATCCCTGCCGCGGGTGGCGGCATAGGGGGGACCGCCCCCGAGGACGCTTTAGCGACCGTAGGGGGCGGTGGGTCCCCTATGACGACAGGACCCGCGGCCCGGGACGCCTCCGCGCCCCTGCCCCGACAGGACCCGCGGGCCGGGCGGATCCGACCTTGGGACCACGTCGGGCTACTTGATGAAGAGCATCTCCTCGTACTTCGGCAGCGGCCAGAGGTCGTCGGTGACGACCTTCTCCAGCTTGTCGGCCGCCGCGCGGACGCTGTCCATCGCAGCGAGCTGCTTGTCGCGGGCGTGGATCGCCATCTCCATGCCCTCGAGGCCGGGGTCGGCGTTGGCGGCGTCGAGCTCGCCGAGCGCGGCGATCAGCTCGTCGACCAGGCCACGCGTCTCGCCCTCCAGCGCCGAGACGCCTGACTCGGAGATCAGCGCCAGGTGGCGCAGCGCCGCCGGCAGGATCATCGTCTTCGCCATCGAGAAGGTCGTCTCGGCCTCGATGTTGGCGCGGATCCAGTACTGCTCGACCCAGACCTCGTAGCGCGACTCGAGCTCACGCTTGGAGAGCACGTCGTAGTTCTCGAAGGCGGCCACCGTGGCCTCGGTCAGCACCTCGGGCAGGGCGTCCGGCGTCGTGCGCAGGTTCTTCAGCCCGCGCCGCTCTGCCTCCGCGTGCCACTCCTCGGAGTAGTTGTCGCCGCCGAAGCAGACCTGCTTGTTGGCGGTGTAGGAGTCCTTGACCAGCTCGATCACGGCCTCCGGCATCTGCGCGCCGGCGGAGATCTTCTCCTCCAGCTTGCCGGCGAGCTCGTCGATCGCCTCGGCGGCGATCGTGTTGAGCACGGTGTTCGGGAAGGCGAGCGACATGCTCGACCCCAGCGCCCGGAACTCGAATTTGTTGCCGGTGAAGGCGAAGGGCGAGGTGCGGTTGCGGTCGCCGCCGTGCATCGGCAGTTTCGGCAGCACCGTCGCGCCCAGCTCGAGGAAGGACGCGGGCGTGCTCGGGTCGCCTTCGCCGGTGGCGATCGCCTCGAAGACCTTCTCCAGCTCGCCGCCGAGGAAGATCGAGATGATCGCCGGCGGCGCCTCGTTGGCGCCGAGGCGGTGGTCCTGGCCGATGTTGGCGACCGAGGCGCGCAACAGCCCCTGGTGCTTGTAGACCGCCTGGATCACCGCGGCGCAGAAGAAGAGGAAGTGGATGTTGTCGGCCGGGGTCTCGCCCGGGTCGAGCAGGTTGGAGCCGGTGTCGGTCCCCATCGACCAGTTGTTGTGCTTGCCGGAGCCGTTGACGCCGGCGAACGGCTTCTCGTGCAGCAGGCAGACCAGGCCGTAGCGGCGGGCGACTCCTTCCAGCACCTGCATCATCAGCTGCTGGTGGTCGGAGCCGACGTTCGAGTTCTCGAACACCGGCGCGATCTCGTACTGCGCCGGTGCGACCTCGTTGTGGCGGGTCTTGACCGGGATGCCGAGCTTGCGCATCTCCAGCTCGGCCTCGAGCATGCAGGCGAGGACGCGCTCGGGGATCGAGCCGAAGTAGTGGTCGTCCAGCTCGTGCCCCTTGGGCGGCTTGGCGCCGAACAGGGTGCGGCCGGTGGAGATCAGGTCGGGGCGCTCGAAGTAGTACTGCTCGTCGATCAGGAAGTACTCCTGCTCGGCGCCGACGGTGGTGAAGACGCGCTGGCTGTCCTCGTCGCCGAGCAGCCGCAGCGCCTTGATCGCGGAGCGGGAGAGAGCGTCCATCGAGCGCAGCAGCGGGATCTTGCCGTCGAGCGCCTCGCCGGTCCAGGAGGCGAAGGCGGTCGGGATGCAGAGCAGTGCGCCGTTCGGGTTCTCGAGGATGAAGGCCGGGGAGGTCGGGTCCCAGGCGGTGTAGCCGCGCGCCTCGAAGGTGGCGCGGACGCCGCCGGTCGGGAACGAGGAGGCGTCGGGCTCGCCCTGGATCAGCTCCTTGCCGGAGAAGCCGGCGAGGGCCGTGCCCTCCTCGGCGGGATCGAAGAAGGAGTCGTGCTTCTCGGCGGTGGAGCCGGTCAGCGGCTGGAACATGTGGGTGAAGTGGGTGGCGCCGTTCTCCAGCGCCCATTCCTTCATCGCCTCGGCGACGGCGTCGGCGAGGCCCGGGTCGAGCGCCTTGCCCTCCGCCAGGGAGGCCTGCAGCTTCTCGAAGACGTCGCCGGGCAGCCTTTCGCGCTGCACGGCGACCGAGAACACGTTGGCGCCGAAGGGATCGTTCTCGGGCAGGGTCAGGTCGAGCGCGCCGAGTGCCTCCCCGTTGGAGCTCCACTGCGCGGCGGTCACGTTCTGCTGGCGGATACGAGTCATCGCTGTGTCAGTCCCTCGCTTGCGGCGCGCCCGTCTCGCGAGCGCGTTCGGTTACCGGTCTAACTCCCTTATGAAGAGCCAACGGAGAGTAATGGGAGCGCGCCGCAGATGCCTTTGTACCGCGGTACAACGATCGCCGCGCGGCCTTGTCCATCGGTCGAGCGCGATGGCCGGGGACTCAGCGCAGCGGGCGCCGCAAGGTGGCGACGATTCGCTCGACTGCGTCGGGGTCGGGCTGAACCGGGGTGCCGCGGCGCCTCACCGCGAACCAGGTCAGCGCCGTGGCCAGGGCCGAGCCGCCGATCCCAAGCACCAGGAAGGCGGCCTCGGTGTCGATCCGGCCGACCAGCCAGGCGAAGTTCATGCCGAAGAAGCCGGTGAGGAAGGTGAGCGGCAGGAAGATCGTCGCCACCACGGTCAGCCAGTACATCGTCTCGTTCAGGCGCAGGTCCATCAGCTTCGCCATCGAGTCGGCGGCGGCGTCGATCCCGTCGACCATCCGGTTGAGCTGCCCGTAGATGCGTTCGAAGTAGCGTTCGCTGTCGGACTCCAGGCCCTCGACCTGGCCGATCTCCTCGCCGATCCGCTCGAAGATCCCCCGCTGCGGGCCGAGCTGCCGGCGCATCGTCGTCAGCCGCAGGCTGATCGCCCGCAGCGTCGCCATCCGCACCCGTGCGTTGCCGGTGTCGCCGGCGAGGATCTGCATCCCCTCCAGCGCCAGCTCGGTGTCGTTGAGCGCGTCGAAGGCCGTCGCGACCATCGCGTCGAGGACGGCGTAGACGACGTACTGCTCGCTGCGGCCCTCCTCGCTGTAGCCGGGCAGGATCTCCGGCAGGGAGACGCGCTCGCGATGGACGGTGAGCAGGTAGTCGCCGTGGACCAGCACGTTGACCTCGATCGCGCCGATGCGATCGGCGTTCTCGCCATCGCGGCGCTTGCCCTCTAGGTAGCAGTTGAAGGGGAAGACGACGTGCCGGCCATCGGCGTGAAAGCGGCGCGACGGCGGCCCGCCGCGTTCGAATTCGAGCAGCGGGCGGAGGGCGTGAGCGCCGATGTCGAGCGTCTCGTCCAGCGCTTCGCGCGGCGTATCGCCGACGCAGAGGTCGATCCAGAAGAAGCGCCCCTGCGCGCGCAGCGAGGCGATCCGCTCGCGCTCGCCGCCGCCCAGGCCCTCGACGATCTCGCTCATCGACGAACGAGGCTAGAGCGGGGCGTGGACGGGATCGAATAGCCTCCCCGCCCCGCATCCCAAGCCAGAATCCGGAGGACCGACCCGAATGTTCGTCTCGAAGGCCGCCGTCGTCGGCGGCGGCACCATGGGGGGCGAGATCGCGCAGGCGATCGCCGCTTCCGACATCCCCGTCGTCGTCAAGGACATCGACCAGAAGTTCGTCGACGCCGCGGTCGAGAAAGCCCGCGCCGTCACCGAGGGACAGCTCGCCCGCCTGGTCAAGAAGGAGAAGCTGACCCAGGAGCAGGCCGACGCGCGCCTTGCCGAGGTGATGGGGCTGATCACCGGGACGACCAGCTACGCCGATTTCGGCGACGTCGACTTCGTCGTCGAGGCGGTCCCGGAGAAGATGGAGATCAAGCAGGCGGTCTTCCGCGAGCTCGACGCGGCGACGCCGGGCCACGCGATCCTCTCCTCCAACACCTCCTCGCTCTCGATCACCGAGATCGGCGAAGCGACGCTGCGGCCCGACAAGGTCGTCGGCTTCCACTTCTTCTACCCGGCCTCGGTGATGCCGCTGGTCGAGATCATCGCCAGCGAGGACAGCTCCGAGGAGGCGGTCACCGCCGCCTACAACTTCGCCCAGGCGATCAAGAAGCAGCCGATCGTCTGCGGCGAGGTGCCGGGCTTCGTCGTCAACCGGGTGCTGATGGCGACGATGGGGGAGATCTGGCGCGCACAGGAGGAGCAGGGCCTCTCGCTGAAGGCGATCGACGAGGCGATCGCGGCCGCAAAGGCGGCGCCGATGGGCCCCTTCTTCCTCACCGACCTG
Organism: Solirubrobacterales bacterium; assembly: GCA_035712345.1. Taxonomy (GTDB): domain Bacteria; phylum Actinomycetota; class Thermoleophilia; order Solirubrobacterales; family 70-9; genus VRUE01. The sequence continues at coordinate 22,521 of DASTAY010000049.1, read as the reverse complement.
CTCGGGCTCGACACGGTGCTGCACGTCGCCGAGCACCTGAACGAGTCCTACGGCGAGAGCTTCTACGTCCACGAGGGCCTGCGGGGCCTCGTCGCCGACGGCAAGCTCGGCGCCAAGAGCGGCGGCGAGGGCTTCTTCAAGGAGGGCGAGCAGAACGTGCCGGGGGAGGCCGAGCCCGACGCCGAGGAGCTGGTCGCGATGTTCACCGGCCGCGCCCTGATCGAGGCCTGCCAGCTGGTCGAGGAGGGCGTCTGCTCGGTCCGCGACATCGACCTCGGGATGATGGCCGGGGCGGGCCTGGACCCTCGCAAAGGCCTCTTCCCGCCGTTCTGGAAAGCCGATCTGGAGGGTCTCGACACGATCCTCGAGCGGATCGAGCAGCTCGAGGAGAAGCACGGCGAGCGCTTCGCCGCGCCGGTGACGCTGAAGCGCCTCGTCGCCCAGGGCCGGCTCGGGCTCAAATCGGGTCAGGGCTTCTACCCCTACCCGCAGCCCGACGAGGGCGATCAGCCCGAGACGGTCAAGCTGGAGACCCGTGGCGACGTCGCGATCGCCTGGCTCGCCAACGCGCCGATGAACGCGATCTCGCCCGACGTGATCCGCGACCTCGGCAAGGTTTGGGAGAAGGTCAAGGGCTCCGATGAGATCGGCGCGATGGTCGTCGCCTCCTCGATCCCGGTCGTCTTCTCGGCCGGCGCCGACATCAAGGCGTTCACCCGGATGGACGAAGGCGGCGGCGAGGAGCTGTTGCACACCGCGCACGCGCTGCTGCGCGAGCTCGGCACCGACAGCACGGCGACGATCGCCGCGGTCAACTCGATCGCCTTCGGCGGCGGCTGCGAGCTGGCGATGGCCTGCGACGTGCGGATCGCCGCCGAGGCGGCGGTCTTCGGCCAGCCGGAGATCAAGCTGGGGATCGTGCCCGGCTTCGGCGGCACCCAGCGGCTGCCGCGCCTGGTCGGCCCCAACAAGGCGCTGGAGATGAACCTGATCGGCGACGCGGTGCTCGCCGGCGAGGCGCTCGACTCGGGCCTCGTCAACCGGGTGATCCCCGACCACGAGCTGTTCGAGACGGCGCTGATGTGGGCGCGCAAGCTGGCCGCTCAGGCCCCGATCGCCCGCGCGCAGATCAAGTCCGCCTCGCACAAGGGCGACCTCGACGAGGGCATCGAGGCCGAGAAGCAGGCCTTCGCCACCGCCTTCGGCAGCGAGGACGCCAGGGAGGGCATCTCGGCTTTCCTCGGCAAGCGAGCCCCCAAGTGGAGCGGCAAGTAGGCACAGCGACGGAAAGCTCGCTGGCCCGGCTCGCGGAGCTCATCCGCGGGTCGGGATGCACCGTGGCGCTGACCGGGGCCGGGGTCTCGGTGCCCTCCGGGATTCCGGACTTCCGCACGCCGGAGAGTGGGCTGTGGGCGGACGTCGACCCGATCGAGGTCGCCCACATCGACGTCTTCGAGCGTGACCCGCAGCGCTTCTGGTCCTACTACCGGCCGCGCTTCCACTCGCTCGGCGACAAACGTCCCAACCGCGCCCACGAGGCGCTGGCCGAGCTTGAGCTGCGCGGCCTGCTGAGCGGCGTGATCACGCAGAACATCGACCGCCTGCACCGAGCCGCCGGCTCGCGCAACGTGGTCGAGGTTCACGGCTCGATAGAAACCTCGACCTGCCGCGCCTGCGGCGCCTCCTACGGCCTGGGCGAGGTCGACGACCTCTTCGACGGCGACGGCGTCGCGATCTGCGTCTCCTGCGACGGCGCGGTCAAACCCGACGTGGTCCTCTTCGGCGAGATGCTGCCGGAAGGGGCGATGCGCCGGGCGCAGGGCCTCGCCGCCGAAGCGGACCTGATGCTGTGCATCGGCAGCTCGCTGATCGTGCACCCCGTGGCCGCGCTGCCCCAAGTGACCATGGCGGCCGGCGGCAAGCTCGCAATCGTCACCAAGGGCGCGACGCCCTACGACGGCGACGCGGTGCTGAAGCTGGTCAGCGAGGTCGACGCGGAGCTGAGCGCCCTGGTCGCGGCGCTGGCCTAGCTGGAGCCTCGCCAGCCGCAGCTCAGAACTCGACGCCCTGCCGTTCGCACTCGGCGACGACCGTTTCCGAGCGCGGGCCGTCGAACTGGGCGGCGTGGGCGCATTTTGCTACCGCTTCGGCGCCGCAGCCGCTGATCGTTTCCGCTCCGACGATCCCCGCGACGGTGGCATGGATGCAGCCCCGGGGGGTCGGCGGGTTGCTGTCGCCGACGGTGGCGAGGACGACCGCGAGCATCGCGACGACGGTCACCAGGAGGGTGATCGCACCCGCTTTGATCTCGCGCGGGCTCAATTTGTACAGCGGCGTCGTCTGCCGCTCGTAGTGACCTTCAAGTGGCATGACGCCAGGTTATAGGCCCTCGTGGGCGCCGCACCGCGCCAGCCGGGAGAAGAATCGTCCCCGATCTTTAGACACGTGTACGTAGTGGTGGCGAAGCCTCGGCGGGATGGTTCAGGGGTCCGAAGCATTCAGTCGAGAAAGGAAAGAACCTTCTATGGAATGGTTGAGCGAAGGTGCCAACTCATGGCAGCTCACCGCCGCGACCCTGGTGGGCCTGATGAGCGTGCCCGGCCTGGTCGTGCTCTACGGCGGGGTGATGCAGAAACGCTGGTCGGTGAACTCGATGATGATGTCGTTCGTCGCCTTCGCGATCGTGCTCGTCCTCTGGGTGCTCGTCGGCTTCAAGATGGGCTTCGGAGAACCGATCCACCTCGCCAATAGCGGCTTCTTCGGGAATTTCTGGGGGAAGCCTGGATCGATCCTGAACAGCGCGGACCTGCTGAAGCAGGCCCACATCCCAGAGCTGCCGGAAGAAGAATTCCTCTTCCCGCAATCGACGCTCGCCTACTTCCAGATCGTCTTCGCGGCGATCACGCCAATTCTGATGCTGGGCTCCGTGCTCGGCCGGATCAACTTCAAGGCGTGGATCCCGTTCGTCGCGCTCTGGACGCTGTTCGTCTACACGATCAACGCCTTCCTGATCTGGGGCGGTGGGTTCTTCGCCCAGCAGGGCGCCGTCGACTACTCCGGCGGTTACGTGATCCATCTCGCAGCAGGCGTCTCGGGCTTCGTCGCCGCCGCGGTGATCGGGCCGCGCCTGCAGCGCGACCGCGAGGTCGACGCGCCGAACAACCTGGCGATGGTCGCCGTCGGCGCCGGATTGCTGTGGATGGGCTGGAACGGCTTCAACGGCGGCGACTGGTACAGCGCCGGCACGATCGCCTCGGCGTCCGTGCTCAACACCAACCTCTGCACCGCGGTCGCCTTCCTCGTCTGGGTCGCCCTCGACTACATGACCGGTCGCAAGCCGAGCCTGATCGGATCCGTCAACGGGATGATCGTCGGCCTCGTCGCGATCACCCCCGGCGCCGGCTTCGTCAATGGCTGGGGCGCGATCATCATCGGCGTCATCTCCTCGGCGCTCGTCTACCTGGCGCTCAACTACCTGAGCCGGATGCGGCCCTTCCGCAACGTCGACGACACGCTCGGGGTCGTCTACACGCACGGCTTCGCCGGCGTCGCCGGCGGCCTGCTCGTCGGCATCTTCGCCAACAAGCTGATGGCCGGCGAACACGAAGGCCTGATCTCAGGCGGTGGATTGCACCTGCTCGGTGTCCAGGCGTACACCGCGCTCTGGGTGATCGTCTTCTCGGCGGTCGGGACCTACATCCTGCTGAAGATCGTCAGCATCTTCGTGCCTCTGCGGATGACCGAGGAGGACATGGAGACGGGCGACCTCGCGGTCCACGGGCACGAGGTGTACCCCTCCGACGTGCCCTCCCTGGGGTACCCGGACGGCGTCCCGGCGCAGCGGCCGGCGCCGGCGCCCACGCCAGGGGGAGCGGGCTAAGGGCTCCCTCCGAGCGAGCCGCCCCCGGTGCTCTCCCCGGGGGCGGCTCGATGTCGGGCGACCTCGCGCAGGACGTCGAGCATCGTCGCCACGGCGGGCGTGACCGCGGCGGCGCGCGGCGTGGCGGCGAAGACCTTGCGCACCGGGCTCTGCGGGTCCAGCGCACGGATGCGGATGTCGGGTAGCACGGTGGAGAGCGCCAGCTGGGGGATCAGCGCTACGCCGACTCCGGCCGCGACCAGGCCCTGTACCGTCTGGTAGTCGTCGCTCTCGAACGAGACCCGCGGCTCGAAGCCGGCGGCGTGGCAGGAGCGGACGACGTGGCGGGCGCAGGGGCTGGCGGCCGAGGTCTGCACCCAGGCCTCGTCGCGCAGGTCCTCGAGCCCCAGCTTGCGGCGGCGCGCCAGGCGGTGCTCCGCCGGCAGCGCCAGGTGGAGCGGATCGTCGAGCAGCTCGAAGCGGCGCATCCCGGCGCCGAGCCGCTCACCGATCCCGGCGAACTCGAAGAGGAGGACGATCTCGAAGTCGCCGGCGCGCAGCCGCGGCGCGATCTCCTCCGCTTCGCCCTCGGCGAGGCTGACTTCGACCCCCGGATGGGCGGCCTGGAATCTGGCTACCGCTTGCGGCACGAGCGTCGCCCCTGCGGTCGGGAAGGAGGCGATGCGCAGCCGGCCGCCGCGGCCACCGGCGATCGCCGCCACCTCCGCCTCGGCGTCGGCCATGCGGGCGAGGATCCCCTCGGCATGACGGGCGAGGGCCGCGCCGGCGGGAGTCGGTCGCACCCCGCGGCGGTCGCGCTCGATGAGCCGCGCCCCCAGCTCGCGCTCGAGCGTCGCGATCGCCTGCGAGACCGCCGACTGCGAGTAGGAGAGGGTGTCAGCCGCGGCTGAGAACGAACCTTGCTCGACGACCTCGCGCAGCGCCAGGAGGCGGGCGGAATTCAGCATAAGCAAAGCTTATTCAATGAACAGGTAAGAACAGTTGCGCTGATGCGAGGGCCATGCCACCCTCGGCTCGACTTAGTTTCGGCCCCCGTGCTTCAAAGGAGAAATCGCAATGGCTCCAAGGATCATCGTTTCCTACGACGACACCGACAACGACCGCGACGCGCTGGCGCTGGGCCGGCTGCTCGCCTTCTCCGGCGCCGATCTCTCGCTCGCCTACGTCCGCCACTCGCAGGGTGGGGCGCTCGAGCAGAAGGAAGCCGAGGAGCTGCTCGAACGCGGCGCCGAGGCGGTCGGCGCCCCCGACATGGCCCGCCACGTCATCGTCAATCCCGGCACCAGCGTCGGCCTCGCCGAACTGGCGGAGCGGGAAGGCGCCGATGTGATCGTCTTCGGCTCCGAGTACCGGACCGCAGACGGCCTGGTCAAGCCGGGGATCTCGGCGCACAAGCTGCTGCTCGGCGGCCCCGCCGCGATCGCCGTCGCCCCTGCCGGCCTGCGCGATCGCCCCTCGGCGGGAGTCCAGACGATCGGCATCCTCGACGAGGGCGACGACGCCGCCCGCGCCACCGCCGAGAGCCTCGCCAAGGCGCTCGGCGCCGGCGTCGCCGATTTCAAGGGCTCGCCCGTCGACCTGCTCGTCGTCGGTTCGCGCCCCGAGTCGCCGCAGGGCAAGGTGACGCTCAGCGCGTCCAGCGACTATGCGGTCGAGGCCGCGACCTACCCGGTGCTGGTCGTCCCCCGCGGCGTCACGATCGGCTTCGACGCCGCCGCATCCGCGCCGGAGCCGCAGGCGCCGCAGTCCGGGGAGCCGACGGAGCCCTCCTTCAGCGCCTAACCAGGGCTCTTCTTCGTCACCAAGATCACTGCCGCGACCTCCGGGTCGCGGCCGGTGATCTTCTTCTCGGCATCGCCGAGCGGTATCGGGAGGACGGTCTGGCCGCTCAGCATTTCGGCCACGGTCGCCTCTGGCAGCTCGGCCTCGACGATGAAGGCGTCGGGCAGCTTCGGCGTCTCGGTCGTCTCGAGGATGCGCTTAGTGACGTCCTGCGCCGAGCGCTCGGCGTTCGCCCAGCCCTGGCCGAAGGAGAGGTCGGCAGGATCGAGGTGCTTGCCTTCGAGGATCTTCAGCGAGCTCTCGCGCGGGTCCCATTCCTGTTCGCCCAGCTCGAGCGTCCTCCCGGTCAGCCAGGGCTCTAGCACCTGCCGCCTCAGCTCCTCCAGGCTCAGGTTGAACGCACGCGCGTGGTTGAGCGAGCCGGCGACCTGGACGTGGAACGGCATCCGCCAACCCTATCCGGGCGCGCTTCCGCGATGATCCCGGCGTGAGCCTCGCCCCGCCGACAGCCGTCGTCTTCGACAACGACGGCCTGCTGCTCGACACCGAGTCCGTCTGGACCCGCGCCGAGCGCGACCTCTTCGATCGGCGGGGAATCGACTTCACCCCCGCCGACAAGCGCGAGCTGGTCGGCACCTCGGCCGAGATCGCCGGCGGCATCCTCGAGCGCCGCCTCGGCGAGCCCGGGCGGGGCGCGGCGTTGATCGAGGAGCTGAACGAGCTCGTCGTCGCCGAGCTCGAGCACGGGGTGGAGGCGATGGTCGGCGCGCGCGAGCTGCTGCACTCGCTGAAGCTGCGCGGAACTCCGCTCGGCCTCGTCTCCAACTCCCCGCTCGCCTTCGTACAGCGCTCGCTGGAGATCGTCGGCTTCGACGACCGCTTCGACGTCGTCCTCAGCGCCCACGAAGTCGCCGCCCCCAAGCCCTCCCCGGATCCCTACCTCGAGGCCTGCCGCCGGCTCGGGGTCGATCCCGGCCCCGACGTGGTCGCCCTGGAGGACTCGCCGACGGGAGTCGCCGCCGCCCGTGCCGCCGGCCTCACCGTGATCGGCGTCCCCTCGTTGGAGGGCATCGCGCTCGACGAAGCCCACCACATCGCCGAGTCGCTGCTCGACGACGTCGTCAACCGCCGCCTGGCGCTCTAGCCACGCAAGACGCGGCGACGGCGCAGCACCCGCTCGCAAATCTCCGCCAGCTCGGCGACGCTGCGCTCCTCGTCGAGGGAGAGGTCGCCGCGCAGGGCCGTGTTCGCCGCCTCGCCGGCCTCTCCCCGGCGGCTCTGCAGCTCCGCCATGTCCTGCTCGTGGCCGGAGTCGGCGAGCGCGTTCGCGAGCTCGACGAGCATCGCCTCGAGTCCGACGCGGAGCTGCAGGGCGGCCTCGCGCCTGCGACCGGCGTCGAGGTCGGCGCGGGCGCGCAGGATCAGCGTCTCGCAGGCGTCGAGGTCCTCGCGTCCCCCGATCACCGCGGCCAGCCTCTCCTGGGGGCGCAGCTCTTCGTCGCGCCGGCGTCGCTGCGAGGCGGCTGAGCCGCGCGCGTCGATCTCCTTCGCCGCGGTGAAGCGACCGGCGGCCACCTCCTTGCCGCTGCCGTGGCCGATCCGCACGGCCGCAGCTCGCTCTACCCGCAGTTCGGAGCCGAACGGATCGGCGCTCGCCACGGCATGCGCGTGCAGCATCCGGTTGAGCAGGGCGAGCGCCTCGCCGACGGCCGTGTCGCTCGCCTCCTCGGCGGCGAGGGTCTCGCCGAGCCAGCGCTCGGCGTCCTCGCTCGACTCGAAGGGCTCGTGCGCGCGGATTGCCGTGACCCGCGTCAATGGCAGCGGCGCGGGGTCGGCCCTTGCGTCCGCTTGTTTGGGACGCCGTCGCCGTCGCCGCGGGGGTGGGGGAGCGCCGATCGTCTCGATCACCAGCACGCGCTCGCCGATCTCGTCGCGGGCCAGGTAGCGGCCATCGGGAACTCCGAGCTCCCCGGGGAGCTCGAACTGCACGAATCCGAAGAACTGACTCAGTTGCCCTTGCGCTTGTCGGGCAGGGCGAAGCGCGACGGTCCGGTCGGCACCTTCGGGTTTTGGATGCCCTCGAGCCGGTGGGTGAGCCGCAGCCACTGCCTCGGCTTGAGCAGGGCGTCGAATTCTTCTTCGCCGAAGCCGCCGGCAAGCGGCCTGTAGCCGACGTGCACGTGGTCGTAGTGATCGGGCAGGGCGAAGCTGGTTTCGCCCGGCAGGTCCTCCAGCGAGATCACCTGGTGGGGGTGCATCGTCCCCTGCAGCTGCAGGACGGTCCGGATCAGCTCGTCGGTGAGCGTGCCGGGGCCCTGGTGGCCGGTGACCGGCACGCCGTTGATCGTCGCGATGTCGACGGCGTCGCCGGTCGAGTGCTCGGACACGTTGCCCGAGGTGGTCAGGTAGCTGTGGCCGCACTCGAGCGCGGTGATCGTCATCGTGAAGCCTTTGGAGACGAGGTACTCGAGCATCGCCAGGACACGGCGGTCGATCTTGCCGGTGGCGATGTCGGTGCGTCCGCAGGGGTAGATTTCGAGCTCCGGGTCGGCCAGGACGCGGCGCTCGAGCGCCTCCTTGGAGAGCAGCAGCACCCCGGCGCCGCTGAGCTTGTCGGTGAACGGGTTCTTGCCCTTGGCGCGGTAGATCGCCGTCGCTTCGAGCAGCTTCCATCCGTCCAGGATCGGCTTCGGGTCGATCCGCGGGGCGCCTTTGCCGGCCGGGCGGATCGCGAAGTTGATGTGAGGGTCGACGCCGTCCTCTTCGCCGCCGATGGTCCCCAGCACGGTCCCGGCTATAACCTTCGACCCGACCCTCAGGGTTCCGTCCGCGCCCTTGGCGGCGGCGCCGTCGACGCTCTCGCTCGCCTGGGATCGCTCGCCCTTGGTCCGGCCGGGGAGGGCGTAGAGCCGCGGGCGGATGTTCTGACTGTCGACCGGGACCCGCTTCTCCTTGCCGGTCGGCATCACCACCTTGCGGTGCTTGCGCACGATCGCGCCGAGCTCGGCGTAGATGTAGCGGTTGCCGAAGGCGTCGCGCAGGATCACGTAGCGGCCGAGGCGCTTGGTGTGGCCCCTCTTGACGATCACCCCGTCGTTGACGGCGACCACCGGCGCGCCTTCGCGGGCGAAGATGTTGATCCCGCGGCGGGTCGGCGAGGAGGAGATCACGTCGGCGGCGTTGCCGTATTCGTCGCGCACCTGCGGCGTCGCTTTGCTCAGCGCCGCCCGGGTGGAGATTTCGTCCGCGTAGCGAGCGTCGGCGGCGACCGGGAAGTGGGCCCCCTCGGTCAGGCCGGTCAGCGAGCCGACCAGGTCGGTCGGCAGTTTGCCGTAGGCGCGGGCGTAGAGCAGCACCTCCTGCGCATACCAGTCGGCATGGTTGTAGGAGAGGATCGCGTTGTAGAGGTCGCTCGAACCGCCGCTCGCCTTCAGGTAGTTGGCCGCGGCGCAGATCGCGTCGACCGGGTTGTAGGGGTCCTTGCGACCGTCGCCGTTGGCGTCGACGCCGTAGGTCTCCCAGGTCGAGGGCAGGAACTGCATCCAGCCGACCGCGCCGGCGCTGGAGACGTTGAGGTTGGTGCCGAAGGCGGTCTCGATTTTGTTGATCGCCGCGAGCACCTCCCAGGGGATCCCGTACTCGGTGCCGCAGGCCTGGTAGATCGGCAACAGGAAGGGCGGGATCTCGAAGGAGTCGATGACGAAGTTGGGAACGCCGATCGGGGTCGGGCCGAAGGGGGCGATCGTCGCGCTCGCGTTGGCGCCGGTGGGGGCGCCGCCCTGGTCGAACTGCGAGCCGCCGTCCGCCCCTTCCGCGGGCGGCTGCACGCCGGCGGTGGCGCTCGGCGCCTTGACGCCGCCGCTTGCCGTGCCGCCGCCGAGGCTCTGGTTGTGCTGCACGCCCCCGCCTGCTTCGTCGGGTGCTTCGGAGGCGTTGAGCCCGCTACCGCTCTGGATGCCCTGGACCTTGGCGGTCCCTTCGACCGGCGGCGTTTCGCTTTCGCTGCTGGTCGGCGGCGTCGTTTCGCTGGGCGCGGTTTCTTCGCCTTCCTCGCTCGTGTCGGAGGCCGATTCGCAGCCGGGGTCTTCGAGGTCGACCAGCCCGTCGCCGTCGTCGTCGGCTCCGTTGGAGCAGGCCGGCGCTTCGCCGGAGGGGGAGGGGAGGGCGGGCGTGGTGGTCAGCCCGCTTGCCGCCTGGCTGTCGCCGAGGCCGGTCGAGGGATCCGCGCCGGCCATGCCGACGCCGAGCGCGGTGAGTGCCGCGAAGCCGGCCAGAGCAATGATCAGTGCGAGCTTTTGTCTCATGCGACAGCGTTCGTGCCTTTATTCCCTGCGTGCACGAGCAAAACCCCTGCCCGTATGCACCCTCTCCCCAAGCATGCAGCAAGCCCAAGCTACTGAGTCGCGCGGAGCCACGCAATGCGCCGCGCCGCCCCCCAACATGCCCTTAATCAACGGCTGTCCCATGCCTGTGGCTCCGCAGCATCTCAGCCGCTCCGGATGGGCCGGTGAAGAAGTCGTTGCGCAGCGCCGTCGCCCAGGGGCAGAGCCGAATCTCTAAGGTGTCGTGGGTGAGCCTCGAAAGCGACTATCGGGACGACCAGGACGGCCTGCGGGCGCGCAGCGAGCAGGCGATCGGCGAGCTCGCCCAGGCCCTGCTCGACAGCAACGTGCTCGAGAACGCGGTCGCCGCCGCCTTCGGCGCCCGCGAGAAGGCGCTCGAGGCGCAGCATGCCGCGATGGCGGCGCTCAACCTGCCCTCGGCCGGCGACGTCGAGCGGCTCGAGCGCCGTCTGCGCTCGCTCTCGCAGCGCCTCGACGAGGTCGAGGACGAGCTGGACCGCGTTTCCCGGGACGTCGGCGGGCTGCGCCGCGAGCTGGCCGCCGAGCGCCGCCGCGCGACCGAGGATGCGCCGGTCGAGGACTAAGTCTAACCTTCGACTTGAGGGTTAGTTAGCGCGTCCCCGGCCGCCCTCCCCGCGCGCGCCGCAGCTCGCTCCAACTGCTCGTCGTCGAGGCGCTCGCCGCGCTCCGTCTCCGTCGCGATCAGGATCGCCGCCGCAGCGACCCGGAGCCTGCGGGCCGCGGCAAGCACGGCTAGCGTCTGCATGTCTGCCGCCGCGGCCCCGCCGGCGGCCTCGGACTTCGCGGGCATCACATCCAGGCTCGCCACCGTGGCGGTGCGCGCGTCCTCACCCAACTCGTCGGTGACCCGCCGGGTCAATCGGGCGTCCGGCGCCACCGCGTCCCCGGCCGCGACGCCAAAGGACGCCGCGCTGGCGCCGACGGCGAGCACCGCCTCGGCGATTAGGATCCCCCCCGGACGCGCATCGGGCCCAAAGGCGACGCAGGTGCCGACCCGCACCACGCGCCCGACTCCGAGCTCGGCCAGGTCGGCCAGCACCATCGCCGCGCTGGGCCCGCCCATCCCCGTGGCCTGAATCGTCAGCTCCTCGCCCGCGGCTGTGCGGCCGCTGTAGCCCCAGAGGCCGCGGGCGTGGTTGCTCATCTTCGGCGCCTCGAGCAGCTCCTGAGCCAGCAGCAGGGCGCGCCCGGGGTCGCCGACGAGGATCGCGGCGGGGGCGAGGGGAGCCGTGGGTCGAAGTCGCGCCGGCATCGGCGGCGCATCCTCTCACTGTTGCTTCAAGCTAGCCTCGATCCGGCGAATGGCCGACGAACGCATCTCCCTGAGCGAGGCCTCGCGCCGCTCCGGCGTTCCGGCGAGCACGCTCAAGCGCTGGGCGAAGGAGAAGGTCCTGCCGGTGCGGCGGGGCCGCTGGACCGGCGCGGCCGCGGCCCAGGCCCGCGTGGTGGCGCGAATGCGCGAGCGCGGGCATTCGCTCGAGGAGCTGAAGCGGGCGGGACGCGAGGGGCGGCTCGCCTTCGGCTTCGTCGAGGACCTCTTCCCCAGCCCGGAAGAGCAGGTCACGGTCGAGGAGGTCGCGCAGGAGACCGGCCTCGAGCCGGAGCTGATCGAGCGCATCCTCGTCATCCTCGGCACGCCGCTGGGCCACGAACGCAAGCTCGACCCGGACGACGTGAAGGCGCTGCGCCACTGCGCCCGGATGCTGGCGGCGGGCTTCCCGCTCGTCGCCTTCCTGCAGATCGTCCGCGTCTACGTGCAGTCGCTGCGGCGCATCGCCGACGCCGAGGTGCGCCTCTTCCACCTCTACGTGCACGAACCGCTGATCCGCGACGCCCTGCCGGAGCTGGAGATCGCCGAGGAGATGGGCGAGCTCGCCGCGGACATCCTGCCGCTGGCGGCGCCGCTGACCGAGTACCTGCACACCCGCTACCTGCGCTACTTCATGGAACAGGACGTGGTCGGCCATATGGAGACCGATCTCGATGCGCCGATCACGGACCTCGGCCAGGTCCCGGTGACGCTCTGCTTCATCGACCTCACCGGTTTCACCCGCTACACCGAGGAGGAGGGCGACCAGGAGGCGCTCGACGTGATCGAGAACTTCGTCGAGACGGTCGAGGCGACGCTGCCGCCCGAGGCGACGGTGGTGAAGACGATCGGCGACGAGGTGATGGTCGTCTCGCCCGACTCGACCTCGCTGACCGAGTGGGCGATCGGCCTGCTCGACCGCTTCCCCCAGCGGCCGCGGCCGCGGGTCGGGATCCACCACGGCGACGCGGTCTATCGCGACGGAGACTATTTCGGCACCCACGTAAACCTCGCCCATCGCGTCGTCGGCCGCGCCCAGGCGGGCGAGGTCCTCGTCACCGACAGCGTCACCGGCTCGCTCGAGGAACGCGGCCTCGCCTGCGAGCCGATCGGGGAGGTCAACCTGAAGGGTTTCCCGGTGGCGACGCCGCTCTACCTCGTCCGCCGCGCGTAACACTTCATATATGGAGCCCGAGGCGATGCTGGACGCGGTCCGCGACGGCGGCATGCTGCCACCCGGGACGCCGCTGGTGGCGATGCTCTCGGGCGGCAGGGACTCGGTCTGCCTGCTCGACCTCGCGCAGCGGCTGCTCGGCGCCGGGGCGATCACGGCGCTGCATGTCAACTACGGGCTGCGCGACGACTCCGACGCCGACGAGGCGCACTGCGCGGCGCTCTGCGAGCGACTCGGCGTGCGCATCGAGGTCGAGCGCCCGCTGCGGCCGGAGGGGCCTGGCAACCTGCAGGCCTGGGCGCGCGACACCCGCTATGCGGCCGCCGCGCAACTGGCGCTGAGGACGGACGGCCTGATCGCCACCGGCCACACCGCCGACGACCAGGTCGAGACCATCCTCTACCGACTCGCCTCCTCGCCCAGTCGCCGGGCGCTGCTGGGGATGCGCGCGCACGACGGCAAGCTCGTGAGGCCGCTGCTCGGCTTCACCCGTGCCGAGACGACTGCCTACTGCGAGGCGCGCGAGCTGGCCTGGCGCGACGATCCCAGCAACGACGAGTCCGCCTATGCCCGCAACCGGGTTCGCCACGGCCTCGCCGCGGCGCTGGCCGAGGTCCATCCCGCGGCGGCGAAGAACGTCCTGCGCACGGCCGATCTGCTGCGCGCCGAGGCCGAGGTCCTCGACGCGCTCGTCGCCGCCGAGCTCGACGGCGCCGACGGCTCGCCGCGGAACACGATCGAGCTCGAGCGCCTGGCCGAGCTGGCGCCCGCTCTGCGCCGCCTGGTCGTCCAGCAGCTCGCCGACCGCGCCGCCGGCCGCCCGGTCGCCGGCGCCGCGCGCCATGCCGAGGAGGTTGCGGCACTGCGACGGACGGGCCGGGCGATGCTCGACCTCGGCGGCGGCGTCCGCGCGATCGCCGAGCGCGGCACCCTGCGAGCCGAGCGCTGAACGTAGACTGCGCGCGTGATCCACCCCGAGCGCGGGACATGAGCGAGTCGGCGGTCGGCGAGGTTCTCGTCTCCGGCGAGGACCTGCAGCGGCGCGTGGCGGAGCTGGGCAAGCAGATCAGCGAGGACTACGCAGGCCGCGACCTCTTCATGGTCGGGGTGCTGAAGGGCGCGGTGATCTTCCTCGCCGACCTGATGCGCCATCTCGACGTCGCCTGCGAGATCGACTTCATGGCCGTCTCCAGCTACGGCTCGCAGACCGATTCCTCGGGGGTCGTGCGCATCCTCAAGGATCTCGACGCGCCGATCGAAGGCCGCGACGTCCTGATCGTCGAGGACATCATCGACTCCGGCCTCACCCTGCAATACCTGATGCGCAACCTCAACGCCCGCTCTCCGGCCTCGCTGGAGGCCTGCGCGCTGCTGACCAAGCCGGATCGGTTGCGGGTCGACCTCGAGCCGCGCTACGTCGGCTTTCGCATCCCCGATCGCTTCGCGATCGGCTACGGGCTCGACCACGCCCAGCGCCACCGCAACCTCGACTACGTTGCCGCGTTGAACGATTGATGCTTACCGCACGAACCGCCACAGGACCGCTTAAACCGCCCTGGTACGCTGAATTTTCCCTGTGAGGCGTTTCTTCAAAAGCGCGGCGTTTCCGATCCTGCTGGTGGTCATTCTCGCCTTCGTCGCCCAGCGCGTGATCAGTCCGGGCCCGAGCACGGAATCCCCGTCCTACAACGAACTGGTCGCCAGCAAGGCGCAGGGCGGCCTGATCGCCACGGGCAAGATCGAAGAAGTCGACGTCAACACCAAGGACAACACGCTCGACGTCAAGAAAGTCGGCGAAAACGGCGACAGCGGCGAAAGCTTCTCGACCGGCTATCCGCCCGATGGCGAAGAAAGCCTGATCAACCAGTTGAAGGCCAACGGCGTCAAGACCGACGTCCACGGCACCGGCGGCTCCAGCCTGCTCTCGCTGCTCACCTACATCCTGCCCTTCGTCCTCTTCTTCGGCTTCTGGATCTTCCTGATGAACCAGATGCAGGGCGGTGGCTCGCGGGTGATGAACTTCGGCAAATCGAAAGCGAAGCGGATGTCGGTCGACGCGCCGAAAATCACCTTTCGCGACGTCGCCGGGGTCGACGAGGCGGTGCAGGAGCTGCAGGAGATCAAGGAATTCCTCGAGAACCCGAAGAAATTCCAGTCGCTCGGCGCCCGCATCCCCAAGGGCGTCCTGCTCTACGGCCCGCCCGGCACCGGCAAGACGCTGCTCGCCCGCGCCGTCGCCGGCGAGGCCGGCGTCCCCTTCTTCTCGATCTCCGGCTCGGACTTCGTCGAGATGTTCGTCGGCGTCGGCGCCAGCCGCGTCCGCGACCTCTTCGAGCAGGCCAAGCAGAACTCCCCCTGCATCATCTTCATGGACGAGATCGACGCCGTCGGCCGCCACCGCGGCGCCGGCATGGGCGGCGGCCACGACGAGCGCGAGCAGACGCTGAACCAGCTGCTGGTCGAGATGGACGGATTCGAGATGAAAGACAACATCATCTTGATCGCCGCGACCAACCGCCCGGACATCCTCGACCCGGCGCTGCTGCGGCCCGGCCGCTTCGACCGCCAGGTCGTCGTCGACCGCCCTGACCGCAAGGGCCGCAAGAAGATCCTCGAGGTCCACACCCGCGGCAAGCCGCTCGGCAAGCAGATCGACCTCGACACGCTCGCCGGCCAGACGCCCGGCTTCACCGGCGCCGACCTCGCCAACCTGATCAACGAGGCGGCGCTGCTCACCGCCCGCACCGGCAACCGCGAGATCTCGATGAAGGAGCTCGAGGAGGGGATCATGCGCGTGATCGCCGGCCCGGAGAAGAAGACCCGGGTGATGAGCGAGAAGGAGCGGCTGATCACCGCCTACCACGAGCTCGGCCACGCGATCGTCGGCCATCTGCTGCCCAACTGCGACCCGGTCCACAAGATCTCGATCATCAGCCGCGGCCAGGCGCTCGGCTACACGATCAGCCTGCCGACCGAGGACAAGTTCCTGACCAGCCGCGCCGAGCTGACCGACACGATGGCGATGACCCTGGGCGGCCGCGCCGCCGAGGAGATCGTCTTCGGCGAGATCACCACCGGCGCCTCCAACGACCTCGAAAAGGTGACCGAGACGGCGAAGCAGATGGTGATGCGCTTCGGCATGTCCGAGCGGCTCGGCCCACGCGTCTTCGGCCACGATCGCGCCCAGCCGTTTCTCGGCCGCGAATTCAGCACCGAACCCGACTACTCCGACGAGATCGCGCGCGAGATCGACGACGAGATCCGCCGCATCGTCGAGGCGGCCCACCAGACCGCCAAGGACCTGCTCAACGACAAGCGCGGCGAGCTCGACACGATCTCCAAGATCCTGCTCGAGCGCGAGACGATCGACGCCGAGCAGTTCGTCGCGCTGCTCAACGGCAAGCCGGAGGGCGAGGTCTTCGTCGACGACGAGGAGCCCACTCCTCCCGCCGAGCCGGCGCCCGAGCCCGAACGCGCTGCCCGCGAGGGCGCCAGGCCGAACCCCCGGCCGCGCCCGGGCTTCGCCGGCGGCGACGCGAGCTGAGCCGACTCTGCCCCAGCGCCGTAGAGCGATCCCACTCAGCCCAGCGCCGTAGAGCTTTGGTTCGCATAGCGGCCCAAACCTCTACGGCCGTGGCGCGCGGGTCCCGGCGCGCGGGTCCTGTCGCCGGGCAGGGGGTGTCCGGGCGTTGCTGGGTTTTTCGCCGGGAGAGCTTGCGGCCGTCCGAGATGGTCTTTGGGCGAAAAACGGACGCCGCTGCCGCCCGGACACCCCCTGCCCGACACCACCCGCGCGAGCTGTCTCGCGAGATACTCCCCCCATGAGCCCGAAGCTGATGGGGGTCGTGAACGTGACCCCGGACTCGTTCTCGGACGGCGGGCTGTTCCTCGACGCGGATGCCGCCATTGCGCATGGCCAAGAGCTTCTGGGCCAAGGGGCGGACATTCTCGACGTCGGCGGGGAATCGACTCGGCCCGGGGCGGAGGAAGTGAGCGCCGAGGAGGAGATGCGGCGGGTCTTGCCGGTGATCGAGGGGTTGGCCGGGGATGCGAGGGTTTCGATCGACACCTCGAAGGCGGAGGTGGCGCGGGCGGCGCTGGACGCGGGGGCGACGATCGTCAACGACGTCACCGCGCTACGGCACGCTCCCGAAATCGCCTCGCTCTGCGCCGAGCGGGACGTCGGCCTGGTGCTGATGCACATGCAGGGGGATCCGCGGACGATGCAGCGCAACCCGTCATACGACGACGTGGTCGACGACGTCAAGGCGTTCCTCGCCGAGCGCACGGAGGCGGCGGTGGCCGCCGGAGTCGACGAGGAGCGGATCTGGCTCGACCCCGGCATCGGCTTCGGCAAGAGCCTCGACCACAACCTCGAGCTGCTGCGGCGGCTCGGCGAGCTGCGCGAGCTGGGGCGGCCGTTGGTGATCGGCGCCTCGCGCAAGAGCTTCATCGGCAAGGTCGACGGCTCGCCGGTCGAGCAGCGACTCGGCGGCACGATCGCCTCCTCGATCCTGGCCGCCGCCGAGGGCGCCGACGTGCTGCGCGTCCACGACGTCGCCGAGGTCGCGCAGGCGGCGAAGGTCGCGAGCGCGATCCTCGGATAGGTAGGTTGGGGCCCATGGATGAGCCGAGCGGCAACGGGATCGAATCGCGGGTCGAGGTCGACCTGCGTGGAATCTCGATCTACACCCATCACGGCGTCAGCGACGCCGAGCAGGAGATCGGGCAGCGGCTCGAGTTCGACGTCTCCTTCGATGTCCCCGACTGCGACGCCGTGCTCACCGACCGGATCGAGGACACCGTCGACTACAGCGAGGTCTGCGACATCGTCGTCCTCGCCGCCACCGAGCGCAGCTACCGCACGTTGGAGCGCCTGGCCCAGGTCGTCGGCGAGCGCCTGATCGAGCGCTATGGCTGCGAATCCGTTCGCGTCCGCGCCTCCAAGCCCGAGCCCCCGTTGCCGCTCTCGATCCAGGAGGTCGGCGTCGAGGTCACCCAGGAGCGCAACGGCGAGGAGGACGACGCAGAGGCCGAGGGCACTTGATCGGCTACCTCGGGCTGGGGTCCAACGTGGGGGACCGGGCGGGGCACCTGCGGGCGGCGATCCGGATGCTGGCTGAGCGCGATACGGAGGTCGAGGCGGTCTCTTCGGCTTACGAGACGGAGCCTGTCGGCGAGGTGCTCGACCAAGCGGACTTCCTCAACGCGGCGATCCGCATTCGCACCGAGCTGGAGCCGGAGGCGCTGCTCGACGCCTGCAAGCAGATCGAGGCCGAGCGCGGGCGCGCTCTCGACGCGCCGCGCCACAGTCCGCGGCCGCTCGACGTCGACCTGCTCCTGCTCGGCGACGTCGAGCTCTCGACCGCGCGCCTCGCCCTGCCGCACCCCGAGGTCACCGGCCGTCGGTTCGTCCTGATCCCGCTGCTCGAGCTGGACCCCGACCTGGCGCTGCCCGACGGGACGCGTCTAGCCGACGCGCTTGCGGCGCTCGGCCCCGGCGAACGGGTCGATCGCTCGCCGATCCGACTTTGACCCCACCAGAGTGGGGTGAATGTCGGATGCGTCAGGCCGCGGCGGCGGTCGAGCGCAGCGGCTGAAGCCAGGCGGGCGGTAGGACCGGCGGCGTGTGCCCGGGGTAGTGGGGAGCGACGCGCATGGCCAGTCGACCGGCGGGCCGCCCCTCGATCGCCGGCCGCAGGTCGTCGAAGGTCATCGCGAGCCGTACGGTCGCGGCGATCTGCAGATCGGCGGCGTTCAGCTGCTCGCCGTCGAGGACACCGGCGGCGATCAGCTCGTCGACGCGCTGCAGCAGCCCCGGCAGCGCCGCGAGGTCGCGGCGGACGTTCTCGTCGCCGGCGTCGTTGAGGCGCGACGCCAGCCAGATGATCGGCCGGGCGGTGCGGATGGCAAGGCCGATCGGGATCCCGAGCTTCGCTCCCTCGGCGTAGCTGCGCAGCGGCGAGAGATCCTGGCGATAGGCCCAGTACGGGATCTGGCGGAAGAGCGGCTGCAGCTCCTCGTCGCCGAAGCGCTCGGCCTCCTCGACCGCGCCGCGGGCCTCGGGGTCGGCGGGGAAGAGCGGCGGGTCGGGTTGGATCCGGTCGAGCTCGCGGGAGATCGACCGCGTCCCCTGCACGCGCCGTCCGTCGAGCTTCAGCGCCGGGACGGTCGTGCCGGGAAAGCCGAGGGCGCGAACGATCGGCTTGGCGAAGACCGGCATCAGATCGACGCGGCTGTAGTCGATGCCCTTGTGCTCCAGGAGCAGCCGGCCGATCATCGCCGCGTGCGAACCCGGGAACACGTAGAGCCGCGCCTCCATCGCGAGCCATCATAGACTCGCTCCCATGAGCGCGGAGCGAGCGTGGCGTCCATATCTGATTCTTCGCGAGCGAGCGAAGCGCGAACCCTGACTCATGCTGCTCGCGGTCGACGTCGGCAACACCCAGACCCACCTCGGCGTCTTCGACGGCGAGCGCCTGGTCGAGCATTGGCGCTTCCAGACCCGCTCCGGTGCGACCGGGGACGAGCTGGCCGAGCGGATCGCGGGCCTCTTCGGCCTCTGCGACATGAGCCTCGACGAGCTGAGCGCGGTCTGCGTGTCCTCGGTCGTGCCGCCGCTCGGGACCCAGTACGAGCGGATGACCGCGCGCTACCTCGAGGCCGAGTGCCTGACGATCGGGCCGGGGGTGAAGACCGGGATGCCGATCCGCATCGACAACCCGCTCGAGGTCGGCGCCGACCGGCTGGTCAACTCGATCGCCGCGTACGAGCGCTTCAAGCGCGCCTGCGTCGTCGTCGACTTCGGCACCGGGATCAACATCGACGCGGTCTCGGGCGCCGGCGAATACCTCGGCGGCGCGATCGGGCCCGGCCTGGAGATCTCGCTCACCGCGCTGGTCGAGCGCGCCGCGCGCATCGGCCGCATCGATCTCGAAGAGCCGGAGACGGCGATCGGCCGCTCGAGCCGCGCCGCGATCCAGTCGGGCTTCGTCTTCGGCTTCGCCGGCATGATCGACGGCGTCGTGCGGCGCTTCGAAGACGAGCTCGGCGAAGCCGAGGTGCTCGCCACCGGCGGCCTCGCCGGCGTGGTCGTCCCGTTCACCGAGACGATCGAGGAGGTCGACGAGATGCTTACCCTGAAGGGTCTGCGCCTCATCCATGAGAGGAACAAATAAAAAAGCGCCATCTCCTCTGCTCCCGCGAGGGCCTGAAGAATCAGATATGGACAGGCCCTCGCTCCCGCGTCCGGGGATGGCGCAACCACCCTTGACGTCCCCGTTTGACATTGGCGATGTCCGGATCGCCAACAGGGTCCTGCTGGCGCCGCTGGCCGGGATCGGCAACTGGTTCGTCCGCCTGCAGGCGAAGCGGCACGGGGCGGGGCTCGCGGTCTCGGAGATGATCTCCAGCTTCGGCCTGCACTACCGCAACGAGCGCACGATGCGCGAGCTGATGCGGATCCACCCCGACGAGCACCCCGTCTCGGTGCAGCTCTTCGGCCACGACCCGGAGGTGATGCGCTCCGGCGCCGCGGTGGCGGCCGAGGCCGGCGCCGACCTGATCGACATCAACATGGGCTGCCCCGTGCGCAAGGTGCGCAAGACCGGCGCGGGAGTCGAGCTGCTCGCCGACCACGGCCTGGCGCTCGCCCTCCTGCGCGCCGCGGTCGAGGGCAGCGGCCTGCCGGTGACCGTGAAGCTGCGATCGGGCCTGCGCCCGGGCGACCGCTCCGGCTTCGAGCTCGCCGTCCGGCTCGCCGAGCAGGGCGGCGCCGCGGCGATCGGCTTTCACCCGCGCGCGGCGACGGTCAAGCACAAGGGCAGCCCGGACTACGCGCTGACCCGCGAGCTGGTCGAGCGGATCGCGGTGCCGGTGATCGTCTCCGGCGGCCTCGACGACGCCGACTCGGTGCGCCGCGCGTATCGCGAGTCCGCGGCCGCCGCGGTGATGCTCGCCCGCGGCTCGCTCGGCAATCCGTGGCTGTTCGAGGAACTGACCGGGCGGCGCAGCGAGCCGCCCTCGCGCGAGGAGGTCGTCGCCGAGCTGCTCTGGGTCATGGACCGGGCAGAGGACCACCTGGGGGCCGAGCGCGCGACTCGCTACCTGCGCAAGTTCTACCCCTGGTACGTCGAAGCGCTCGGTGCGCCGGCCGAGGTCGCGGAGGAGTTGCAGCGCAGTGCCGACCTGCCGCGCGCGAGGGAGCTGGTCGCCGCCCAAAATCCCTTGAGTGCCGGGCTGGCACCCTCGCTATAATCCCGCGACTTCCGGCCCTGGTGTGGCGTGCAGCATACGTCGCGCCCGGGCATTTTTGGTCTCAGGGCCGCGACACACAACGTCCAGCAAAATCGAAGCGAGGTCAGCGCAAAGTGACTCGTCAAGCCGTAATCACCCCGGAAGGGCTCGAGAAGCTCAAAGCGGAAATCGAGCACCTGTCGACCGCCAAACGGCGCGAGGTCGCTGAGCGGATAAAGGAGGCTCGCGAGTTCGGCGACATCTCCGAGAACGCCGAGTACGACGACGCCAAGAACGAACAGGCGCTGCTCGAGGGAAGGATCGCCCAGCTCGAAGAGCGCCTCCGCCGCGCCACGGTGATCGACGAGAAGGACGTCGACACGGACGAGGTCAGCTTCGGCTCGGTCGTCCATGTCAAGGACCAGAAAAGCGGCGACTCGCAGAAATTCCAGATCGTCGGCTCGACTGAGGCCAACCCGGCCGAGCACAAGCTCTCCAACGAGTCGCCGATCGGCAAGGCGCTGCTCGGCCACAAGCGCAACGACGTGGTCACGGTCGACGTGCCGCGTGGGCCGAAGAAGAAACTCAAAATCACCAAGATCGAGTCGGCGTAGCGCCCGATAGGCTCGCGCCTCGATGAGCGAGCCAGAGGAGCCCAAGCTTTCCGACGTCCTGCGCGATCGGCGGGAGAAGCTGGAGAGGTTGCGGGAGGCGGGGATCGAGCCGTTCCCGCACGAGTTCGAGGAACGCGAGGAGATCGGCGAGGTACGTGCCGCGCACGAAGGGCTCGCGGCGGGGATGGAGACCGACTCGCGGCACCGGGTGGCCGGGCGGATCGTCGCTCGCCGGGGCCATGGCAAGGCCGCCTTTCTCGATCTGCGCGATGGTAGCGGCCAGATCCAGCTGCACGCGACGGCGGACAGGCTCGGCGAGGAGGCCTTCGAGCTGCTGGTCGAGCTCGACCTCGGCGATTTCGTCGGGGTCGAGGGGACGGCGCTGGCGACGCGCCGCGGCGGCGAGCTCTCGCTGGCGATCGACCACTGGCGGCTGCTGGCGAAGAGCCTGCGGCCGCCGCCGGACAAGTTCCACGGCCTCGAGGACGTCGAAACCCGCTACCGGCGCCGCGAGCTCGACCTGCTCGCCAACGAGGAGAGCCGCCGCGCCTTCCTGACCCGCACCAGGGCGATCGCCGAGACCCGCCGCTGGCTCGACGGGCACGGCTTCGTCGAGGTCGAGACGCCGGTCCTGCAGCCGCTCTACGGCGGCGCCCTGGCACGACCGTTCGTGACCCACCACAACGCCCTGGACCGCGACTTCTACCTGCGGATCGCGACCGAGCTCTACCTCAAGCGGCTGGTCGTCGGGGGCATCGACAAGGTCTACGAGCTCGGCAAGGACTTCCGCAACGAGGGAGTCAGCCACAAGCACAACCCCGAGTTCACGATGCTCGAGACCTACGAGGCGTTCGCGGACTACCGCGACGTGATGGAGATGCTGGAGCTGCTCGTGTCGACCGTGGCGGCCGAGGCGACCGGGGGCACCCGCACCCCGTGGAAGGGCGACGAGATCGACTGGACGCCGCCCTGGCGACGGATCGACTTCCGCGACGCGCTGCGGGAGGCGAGCGGCATCGACGTCCGCGAGCACGACGACGAGGCGGGCCTGCGGGCCGCCATGCGCGCCGCCGGCCTCGAGGCGCCGGACGGGATCCCGTGGGCCAAGCTGGTGGACGGCCTGCTGAGCCAGACCCTCGAGCCGACCCTGATACAGCCCACGA